>JAFLVD010000036.1:0-5556 GCA_022508485.1 Clostridiales bacterium
CTTTATTTTCCGCTCCGCAGTTCTTGCAAATCTTTTTTTCGGACTCCTTCTGAACTTCTGCGCTGTCGTTCGGCGTGGGTTCTGCGGAAGCTTCGGCTTGAGCGGTATCTGCGTCCACAGCCGGCTGTTCGGCGTTATCGGTCGCGCCGCCGTCGGTAGATTCGGTTGATTCCGCCGCGGTGGCAGGCGCTGCTTTATACTTCTTGATACCGAGCCAAATCAGTACGCCTGCGCCTGCGGCGAGCAGAACGTCAACTCCGGCAACGATAAGCCACCACCACTTGAATACGTCGATGCTTGCTTGCTCGATAATCAGTTTGTCGCCGCCGTTCTTTACGTACTGGTCGGCCTCGTAAGCCGCGTTAGCCCAGGTGTAAATGATGTGCTTGACAGCCTGTCTGAGCTGGTGGGTAAACGCGTCGGACGAGGTGCTGTAGCCCCTGTTATCTCTGAACGAGCCGGGACCGCCGTAGCCTTTAACGGCGTTCGCGTCGTAGCCGTCCATCCAGAGGTCGCCGCCTGCGCGAATCATTTGGTCGCCGTTCATGAAGTCGCGGTGGTCGGCGTAGTCGGTAAGGACGGTGCCTTTAAAGCCCCACTCTGCGCGGAGAAGGTCGGTAAGAAGCGCTTGGCTTCCGCCTGCCCAAACGGCGCCTATTCTGCCGTAAGAGGACATAAGTCCGCTTGCGCCTTTGTCGACAGCCATCTTGAAGGGTTTAAGGTAGTTTTCGCGGAGTGCCTGCTCGGTCATCCAGCAATAGCAACCGTCGCGCATACTCTCTTGGTCGTAGCCGATCATGTGTTTAATGTAGGTGTAAACGCCGCCGTTAAGAGCGCCTCTTACGGTGTTGGCGCACATTACGCCGGAGAGGTAAGGGTCCTCGGAATAGTACTCGTAGTTTCTGCCGCCGAACGCCGAACGGTGGAGGTTGGCGCCGGGCGCGTACCAGCCGTCGACGCCTGCGCCGAGCGCCTGCTGCGCCGCGGTCAAGCCGAACGCCGTAGCAAGCTCTGCGTTCCAGGTCTGCGCAAGCACGGTCGTCTGGGGATAGCCGATCTGCGCGTACGCGTTGGCGTTAAACGAGCCGATCTGGGAAGGACCGTCGAGCGAACGGGTAGAGGGCTTACCGATGGATACTACCTGCTCTTCGTGAATGTAGCCGTGAAGAACAAGGTTGGTCATCTCGGACTTGGACATCTGGTTGATAAGGGCGTTCCACGCGTCATCATCGTCGTAGTTTTCGGGATTGCCGAAGAAATACATATCGTCGGTGAACGCTTCCGTTCTGTCCTCGGTGTATTTAAGACGGCTCGACTGCGAGTTGATCGTCTCTATGTTGGCGAGGGTGTAGTTGCCCTTTTCGCCGTAATCCTGCTTGCCGTTGGCTTTCAGCCAGAGGTTATCCCATTCGGTGGCTGTGGAAGATTTATAAAGGTTGGACTCGTTAAGCTCGTTCTGCCAAGCGCGTGCCGCGGCTTTTTCCGAAGGGAAGTTTGCAAACTTGTTCTTACGGGACAGCCAGTCGATATCCTGGTTGCTGTCGCTTCCGTCGATAGCCACGCCGTCGGATCCGCCGTTGAGGAAGAGATTGCGGATCTCTTCGTAGCCGTTACTGCCGGTGTAGGTGTTGTAAACCTGTTTAGATGCTACCTTGTGGGTGTAGGTCGCGCTGCCGGTCGAAATCTTGTCGGAAGCAACGGTGTGAGCGTTGGACCTTAACGAAAGCACGTAGTCGCCGGATTCCAAAACGTACGCGCCGTCGTCTTCCTTTTCGGAATATGACGCCATGTCCTGAACGTCGAACGATAGGGTAAGGCGCTGCGAGCAGTGCTCGGGGTCTACCTTTTGCGGTTGAAGAACCAAAGTCGTCTTTGCGAAAGCGGCAAGGTTGACGTCCGCTTTTTCGAGTCCGCCGTTGGTGTAGGGCGGAGTGTAGTAGAGCTGAACGACGTCCTGTCCGGGATAGTCGCCAACGTTGGTAACGTCGACTATGACGGTAACCTTTCCGTCGCTTACAGACCAGGACCCGACCTTCCAGTCGAACTCGGTGTAGCTAAGGCCGTAGCCGAGCGGATACTGAACGACGCCGTCATATCCCTTGCCGTACTTGTTGTCTACATTCTTCCAGAAGCCTTCCTTGTCCGCCGTCTCGTACCACTTGTAGCCGACGTAGATGCCTTCCACATAGTCGAGGTAGCTTACGCCCGGATACTTTTCGTTGCTCGCCGTGGCGTTAACATTGCCGTTGGTTGTGGTTCCGTCGAAGGGATATTTTCCGCTCGACGTGGTAAGACCGGTGTACTGGGTTACGCCGTCCATTGCGGTATAAACGAACGAGGGATTGGTAGCAAAGTCGTAAACGTAGGTGTCGACCGTTCTGCCGGAGGGGGAGATTAAAACTTCGTCGCCCTCGTACTTGGTCGTTATGCTTTCCGAGGTGCCTTCCTTAGGCGTAATCTCGAGCAGCTTTTTGCCGTACATTACGTTAATGAGTCCGCCTACCGAGTTGTTGCCGGTGCCGCCTGCAATGATTGCGGCGTCGACGTCGTAATCTTTAAGGAAGCCGAGGTTCATCGCGTTGGTGTTGTTGATGAGAACGATGACCTTTTCGAAGTTTTCGGTTGCGTAGTCTAAAAGCGCTTCCTCTTCCGTCGAAACGTCGAGGTAGGTGCGATCCTTGTCGACCGCCGCGCCCGAAAGAGCGCTGTTATTGGGGTTGGTGCCCGAGCCGGTGTAGTTCTTGTACTGAACCATAGGGCAGTCGATACTCTCGCCCGAAATTCTCGATATAACCACAATCGCCGTATCGTACTTCTCCTTCGCCGAGTCGAGAAGGTTCTTGTACTGGCTGATAGTTACGGACGGCTCTATAAGACGGCAGTACTCGTAGTCGTGTACGTTAAGCGCGCCGCCGCCCGAACCGGAGTCATAGAACGGTCTGCTGCTGCAGAACGACGTGTAGTATTTGGTTATCGCGTCGTCGTACTCGATTCCGGCCGCGGCGAGAGCACCGAGGAAGGTCGTGTGGGGAAGAAGCGCACCGTTTCTGTAATTGTTGGTAGAGCGTCCCGAACCTGATCCGCCCTGTACCCATTGGGTGGACGACCAGCCGAGCACGGCCACCTTGTTGTCCTTTTCGATGTTGAGAGGCAGCGCCTTGTCGTTGTTTTCGACGAGAACGACGCCTTCCTCTACAATCTGCATTGCAAGCGCCTCACCGGCGGCACGGGTGCCTTCGCCGATGACAGAGCTTCCGAAGATGAAAGTCAGAGACGCGTCGAATACCGATACTACAACCGAGACCGCAATAAGTATGGCAAGAAGCACTGCGGCAATCGGAATATGTATCGCAAGTATCCACTTTCTCGATTTCGTGTTCTTCGATTTCATGTCTTTTTCCTCCATTTTTAATTTTTTAACAAACGGCAACGAGTGCCGATTTATCCGCATGATAAACCTTTGACATAAGATTTTACCATATATTATAAGTATAGCGGCGCCTTTTTCTTAAATAGTCGTTTTTTTATCGTACTTTGCAGGCCTTTCCACCTTGAAAAATTGTGTATTTCGTTGTATAATTATTATGTAGGCTCTGAATTGTATATAAGGCGGATTTTAGTAATGATGAAACACCGATTTTTAAGAATATTGACTGCGGCGGTTTTATCGTGCGCGCTACTGTCGAACGCAGCGTGCCTCGTAAAAAGACCGCACGGGACCGAAGAACCTGACCCCAAGCCGTCCGAGCCGGTAGAGCTTACGTTTTTAAAGACGGAGGGCGAGTCGGTTAAAAACGAGAAGGGCGAGGAAGTATACCTTCGCGGCGTCAACCTCGGCGGACTGTTTGTTACAGAGCACTGGATGACCGGCTTTAAATACACCACCAAGCCGGATGACGACTATAAGTCTTTAAGTAAAACATTTATCGAGCGGTTCGGCGAGGAAAAGACAAAGGCGCTTTGGAAGGAATACCACGAAAACTGGTGGAGTGAGGTTGATTTTAAAAATTGCGCGGAAATGGGCATAAATGTTATTCGTCTGCCGTTTTCGTACATGAACGTTGATTTCGGTGCGATAACAAGCTACGAGCACGCCGCCGAAAGCTTTGATTTTTCCGACCTCGACGCATTCGTAACTAAGGCGGCGGAGTACGGCATGTACACGATACTCGACTTGCACGGCGCGTACGGCTCGCAGAACGGCCAGGACCACAGCGGCGAAATTTTTAACACCGCTTCGCAGGTTACCTTCTTTTCCAATCCCGAAATGATGAACCTTACCGTAAAGCTTTGGACCGCGCTTTCCGAGCATTATAAGGATAATCCATACGTTGCCGGTTACGATATTCTTAACGAGCCGGGCGAAAAGGCAGGACTTACTTCGGAACGGCATTTTGCGTTCTACGACATGGTGTACGACGCCATACGCGCGACGGGCGACGAGCATATCGTAATATTCGAGTCGTGCTGGGACGGCAAGGACCTTCCGCCCGTTGTAAAATACGGCTGGGAAAACTGCATGTATTCCTTCCACCACTACACGAACGAGACTACCAACAACGAGGCAAATACGCTCGCGCACGGTCAGAGCTGGAACGAGAAAATCGAGGGAATAACAAAGCAGAATTTCGGCGTGCCTATCTATATGGGCGAGTTTACAAACTACACTACGGAAGCTAAGTGGGATTACGTACTCGGTCAGCTTAATAGGCTTAACTGGCACTGGACGAGCTGGACGTACAAGGTGTGCGGCAGTACGCCGTGGGGTATTGTGGATATCCGCCTCGATAACGACGACAAGGTGGACGCCAATATCGACGAGTACGACGACATTATCGCTAAGTTCAAGCTTTTACGAACAGGCGGCGCAAAGGCTAAGGAATACACCTTCCCGAACGGCAAGACTACGCTTAAAAGCGTGTTTAAGCGGTATACGCAAGAGCCGGCGCAGACGCAGAAACTTGAAGAGGACACCTACGTTTTCGACTCGGATAACGGCTACCTCGGCTATCAGAGCAGCGTCGGAAGTACGACTGTGTTCGCTCTTACGGACGACTTCTATTCGAGCAGCATGTTAAAGCTTACCTACAATATAAACGGCGACGGCAGCGTGTATCTTACCTTTAACGGTCAGTACATGAGCGTGGTTTCGATCGAGGGCGCAAAATATCTGACTCTTAAATCGCGCCCGAGTATGAACGATAACGACGCGCGGTTCTATCCCGTTTCGGTAGGCGACGGGTGGGCGTTTATCTCGCGTTCCGCGTGCAAGTATATCGTCGCGGACTCTAACGGCCGACTGATCGCCTCGGGCACCAAACTCGACGAAGCCGAAATCTTCTATCACTGAGTTATTTATTGACTATGTAAAAGCTATATGTTACAATAAAAAAGCAATGCGTTATTGCATTGCTTTTGTTTATGTCGAGTTTTCGATATTGTGGGTATTAAGAATTGTGCGGCGGTCTTGTGCCCCATACAAAAAACCCACACGCAAGGTCGTTTTGGCAGGGGCGACGCGACGGCCCGCAACCGCGGGCGACTTATGCGCTTCGC
>JAFLVD010000036.1:5656-14956 GCA_022508485.1 Clostridiales bacterium
ATACATGGGTTACTACGGCGCATCGAGTCGTGTGCCCCATACGAAAAACCCACACACAAGGTGTGGGTTTTGGCAGGGGCGACGCGACTCGAACACGCAACCGACGGTTTTGGAGACCGCAACTCTACCATTGAGCTACGCCCCTAAGGCTTAATTATATTAACAAACTTTGCGCGTAAAGTCAATAAAAAAAGGACGGTTTTATGAAAAATAAGATAAGATTAACCGTAATCGGGTGCGGAAACATGGCGCAGGCTATTGTCGATAGGCTTACAGATCCCGTTTCGTGTTCCGTTCTTAGGCGTAACGGCGATGTTTTCGATATTACCGTTACCGACAAGCACGAAAAAAATCTCTTGCCGCTTCGCGAAAAATGCAAGGTTTCCATAGATAACGCCGCGGCGACAAAACTAAGCGACTACGTGCTTATCGCGGTCAAGCCGCAGGACGCCGAGAGTGCGCTTTTAGGTCTCGACCTGTCCGGCAAGGTGGTAATTTCCATTATGGCAGGCGTTACCGTCGATAAAATAAAAGCTCTTACCAAAAGCGAAAAGGTTATGCGCGTAATGCCAAATCTCAACGCGCGAGTGGGCGAGGCCATGAGCGTGTATTATTGCAGCGGACTGTCCGACGAGAATAAGCGCGTCGCGCTCGAAGTGCTCGGCTCGTTTGGGCAGTTCGAGGAAATAGACGAGTCGCTCATGAACGCTGCGACCGGCATTACGGGAAGCGGACCGGCGTTTATACTCATGACGATTAAGGCGTTCTGCGACGAGGCAATCGCGCGCGGTTTTACGCCCAAGCAGGCAAAGGATATCGCCGTGCAGGTTTTTATAGGCACGGCGCTTACCGCCGATGAATATAGCGGCGAAATAGATTCGCTCATATCGGAAGTGTGCAGTCCCGGCGGAACGACGATAGTGGGCGTATCACATCTCAACGACGGCGGTTACGTCGACGCGGTGCGCACAGCTATATCCAAGTCGATTGCACGCGCGGAGGAATTAAGCAAATGAAGGCAGTTTCAGTTTATACCGACGGCGCGTGCAGCGGCAACCCCGGCAAGGGCGGTTGGGGAGTTATACTTATATACGGCAATAACGAAAAAGAGCTTTCGGGCGGCGAGGAAATGACGACCAATAACCGCATGGAGGTTTACGCCGCAATCGCCGGGCTATCCGCGCTAAAAGAGCGGTGCGACGTTACGCTGTATTCCGATTCCGCGTACCTCGTAAACGCCATTCGCGAGGGTTGGCTTAACGCGTGGAAGAAAAACGGCTACGTTAACGCCGCAAATAAGCCGGTAAAAAACCGCGACCTTTGGGAAAAATTGGACGAGCTTTTACTTAGGCACAAGGTGGAATTCGTCAAGGTGAAAGGGCATGCCGACAACGAGTACAACAACCGCTGCGACGCGCTCGCGCGCGGCGAAATAAAAAAGCTTAACTAATCTGTTTCCGATTTCGCTCGTTCCTACCGCAGAAATTTATTTAATGGCGAAATTATCGGCAAGCACGGCGCATACTAATCCTATGAGATTACAGACGGCGCAGGCTTTACTTAAAATGACTGTCGGGGCGATATGTATATGCGCGGTCGTTGTGTCCGGCATTTATATATATCCCACGAGCGCGGTGTTTTTCTATATTATCGTGTCGCTTTGCTTGCTCGCTACCGTTTTATTCTGCGCGGTGGACGGTACGCGTACGCCGCACCTTTCTCGCGCGTTTTTGGTTAGCGGCGCGTTGTGCTTTGCCGCCGTGGCGTTGTACATAACGTACTTCGAGACTGGACTTAACGAAACGTTTAGCGATTTTGAAGTAATCCGTTCGTTCATTCTGAAAAGCGGCGGCTGGGGCTATGCGATTTTTATAGGGCTTACCGTTTTTCAAGTGGTGGTGCTGCCCATTCCCGAGGCGGTAACGATACTTCTCGGCGTCGCGATATACGGGCCGACGGCGAGCTTTATTCTGTCCGTTATCGGGACGGTTATCGGCGCGGTTATAGCGTTTTTTCTCGGCAAGGTGTTCGGGCGGCGGCTTTGTAACTGGATATTCGGAAAAGAGAATACCGAAAAGTACGCGGCGCTTCTCGGCGATAAGGGCAAGCTTCCGTTTATAATAATGCTGCTGTTTCCGGCGTTCCCCGACGATATGCTGTGCATGATAGCCGGAATTACCGATATGGGCTACGGGTACTTTGTGCTCGTCGTGTCGCTCACTCGACCGGTGATGATAGGACTGACGGCGTACCTCGGCAGCGGTATTATTCCGTTCGAGGGCAGGGGGATTGCGATTTGGGTGGGAATAGCGTGCGTGCTGTTTCTTTTGTTCATGCTCGCAACCGGCATTAAGCACAAAATAGAAAAGCGCGCCGCATTCCGTTCGGCAAGGCGGTAGTGAGGCAAAAACGAATAAAATAGAGCGCGAAATTGCTTGACTAAAAATAAGGTCGGTGGTATAATTGCGTTATCCTAATTTTCCGATTTGCGGACAAGTAGCGGCGTGTAAGCATTACAGAGAGCGAAAGTAAGCTGAGATTTTCGCATGATAAGCGCCCGGCGAAACCACCGCAACAGGAACCTCGCCGCAGGAAGCGGTCTAACAAGGCGGAAATATTTTTCCGCGAAGTAAGGTGGAACCACGACAGCAAATCGTCCTTATATTATAGGGACGGTTTTTATTTTAGAGACGGTTTAATTCGGAGGAATTTATGAAAGTTACACTCAAAGACGGAAGCGTAATAGAAGCCGCGGACAAATCGACCGCCGGCGACATCGCAAAAAGCATAAGCGAAGGGCTTTACCGCAACGCGCTTATTGCGCGCGTTAACGGCGAGCTTGTCGAGCTTAACAGGCCGATCGAGGGCGATTGCACGCTTGAAATTCTCACCTACAAGGACGAGGAGGGAAAGCTTGCGTACCGTCATACCGCCGCTCACATACTCGCGCAGGCGATTAAAAACGTGTATCCGGCGGCGCAGCTTGCCATCGGCCCTGCGACGAGCGTAGGGTTCTACTACGATATAGACATGCCGTTTTCGGTAACGATGGACGATTTGGTCGCCGTCGAGAACGAGATGAAAGAGATTATCGCCGCAGACTTTCCCATCGAGCGCGTCGTAGTTACGCGTAAGGCCGCCATGGCGCAGATGCAGGGCTTTAACGAAGTGTACAAAATGCAGCTTATAGAAGAGCTGCCCAAACGCACGCCCATTACGTTCTACCGTCAGGGCAACTTCGTCGATCTTTGCCGCGGACCGCATCTTGCAAGCACCGGCAAGGTTAAGCATATTAAGCTTATCCAGATAGCAGGTGCGTACTGGAAGGGCGACGAGCACAACAAAATGCTCACGCGTATTTACGGCGTTGCGTTCGAGAAAAAGTCCGAGCTTGACGAGTATTTAACCAAGCTGGAGGAAGCTAAAAAGCGCGACCACAACAAGCTCGGCAGGGATTTGGGTCTGTTCATGACCGAAGAACATATCGGTCAAGGCTTACCGCTTCTCATGCCTAAGGGCGCAAAGATTATGCAGACAATGCAGCGCTTCGTCGAGGACGAGGAAGCGCGCCGCGGCTATATGCTCACCAAAACGCCGTACATGGCAAAGAGCGATCTGTACAAGATAAGCGGACACTGGGACCACTACCGCGACAAAATGTTTATAATAGGCGACGAGGTTATGGACGACAACGTTATGGCGCTTAGGCCCATGACCTGTCCGTTCCAGTACATGATTTACAAGAACGGGCTTAAAAGCTACCGCGACCTTCCTTGCCGCTACAACGAGACGAGTACGCTGTTCCGCAAAGAGTCGAGCGGCGAGATGCACGGGCTTATCCGCATAAGCCAGTTTACGCTTGCCGAAGGGCATATTATCTGCACGCCGTCCCAGCTCGAGGAAGAGTTTAAGGGCTGCGTCGAGCTTTGCAACTTTATGCTCGATACTTTGGGGCTTCGCGAGGACGTTTCGTACCGCTTCTCGCGCTGGGACCCTAAGGACCGCGATAAGTATATCTACGAGCCGGCTAAGTGGAAGGCCGCCGAGGAACAAATGAAAAAGATTCTCGACGACATCGGCCTTTACTACACAGAGGCGGCAGGCGAGGCGGCGTTCTACGGGCCTAAGCTCGACATTCAAATAAAAAATGTGTACGGCAAAGAGGACACCCTTCTTACAATCCAGGTCGATATGTTCCTTGCCGAAAACTTCGATATGACCTACGTCGACGAGAACGGCGAAAAACAGCGCCCGTACATTATCCACCGCAGCTCTATCGGCTGCTACGAGCGCACTCTCGCGCTTTTGATTGAAAAGTACGGCGGCGCGTTCCCGTTGTGGCTTAGTCCCGAACAGGTCCGCGTGCTGTCGCTCACCGAGCGCACCGCGAAAAAGTGCGAGGAAATCTGCAACGAGCTTTGTTCGCGCGGCATACTCGCTACCGTTGATATCCGCAACGAGAAAATCGGCTATAAGATCAGAGAAGCGCAGCTCGAAAAAGTGCCGTACATGCTTATTATAGGCGATAAGGAAGCGGAAAATGGCGTTGTGTCCGTCCGCCACCGCAACGACGACCTCGGTCAAAAGAGCTTCAATGACTTCTACGCCCTTATCCGCGAAGAAATCGACACCAAAAAGATAAATTAGATAAGTAATAAAAATAAAAAGGCCGCGAAGCGGTCTCTAACTATTCACTATTCACTATTATTTATTCACTAATAAAAACCTCTCTGCGAGAGGTTTTTATTTTTCGGGTTGGTAGTCTATATATTCGTATTTGTTGTAGTTTGTAAGGATAAGGTACAAAAACGTTGTGCCGAGGAAGTTTAGCATGTCGCCGACTTTTCCGAATTCGGGCATTTTAATGCTTTCGCCGCGAAGCTCGTATTCGATAGGCGGCGGCGCGTAGTACGCGTTGTACGTTTCGTGCATGGGCGTTTTCAGAGCGCTTACCGCCTTACAAATAAGTGATATCGCTTGTTCGGTCTCGATATCGGCGCACTTTGCAATAAGCTCGTACACCTCTTGCTCGGTCCAGGCGCCGTGCGATATGAGAATAACCGCGTTGCGTATCAGTCGGTAGGGCAAAGCGGTTTTATCAAAGCCGTACCGAGCCAAAAACAGATCGGCAAGCAGGTTAATCTCCTGGTCGTTAAGAAGTGTATCGACTTTTGTGATTGTCATGGTTCTTCCGGTTGTTCGTCGGACTCCGGCTTGTCGCGCAGCTTAACCTTGTTTACAACGTCGCGGCGAATGTCGTCGCTCATTGCGGCGTAGTGCTTGCGCGTAGTGTTAACGTCCTTGTGTCCGAGCACGTCGGCGACAATAAATATGTCGTGCGTTTCGTGATAAAGATTTGTGCCGTAGGTGCTTCTCAGCTTGTGCGGAGTAATGCGCTTGAACGGCGTTATAATCTTGGCGTACTTTTTTACCATAAGCTCGACGGCGCGCGGAGTTATTCTCGTGCCTTTTATGGAAAGGAAAAGGGCGTCGGTATCCTTTATTCTTTTGCCGAACGGCGTTTTTTCGAGCACCTGGTTGTCGAGCCAGGCGAGATAACGTTTAAGCGCGTCCGCAACCTCGCCCGAAAAATACAGTATCGACGTGCTTCCGCCTTTTCTCGTTACGACAAAGCTGTTGTCCTCAAAGCTTACGTCGTTGCGGTTTAGCCCGACGCACTCGCTTATACGTATACCCGTGCCGAGGAACAGCGACAGCATCGCCTCGTCGCGGACTGCGGTCAAATCGTGAAAGCTCTTTTGTCTGCCCGAAAGCCCGTCGCCGGACTCCGCCTCGTCGAGAATATCGACCACTTCGTTTACGTCCAAGCGGATTATCGGCTTACTGTGGATCTTGGGTGTGTCCACTTTGGTCATTATGTCGTTTTCGAGCTTTTCTTTTTTATAGAAGTATTTAAACAGCGCACGGAGTGAGGACACCTTGCGCTCTTTGGCATGGTCCTTGCACGAATGCTTTTTTCCGTCGAGCGTGTACGACGACAGATAGTCGATAAACGCCTCGATATCGGTAGGGGTGAGCATAGCAAGGTGTTTCAGCGTAAGATCGGGAATATCTATCGTTTTAAAACGCTTCTTTATAAGGTAGTCGCAAAAGACCCGAATATCCCTAAGATATCCGAGTCTTGTAAGCGGCATTGTTCGCATCGATATTCCCACGTTGAATTCCCTTGCGAACGGGGGAAGAATATCGAGAAGCTCGTCAATCGTCGCGAGCGTTTTATCGTTTCTTTCGTCGAAGTAGGAACCCATTTTATTCTACGGCGTATCGTCCCGAATTGAGCAGCGTCATGAATATGACTTCGCTTAAAGGTATAAACAGCGCGTATACTGCCGGAATGACAAGCGAGGGGAGGTATTTAAGGTCGAACCGCGCCGACATTCCGAGCATAATGTTTACCGCATAGATAATGACAAACGTTTGAATCATAATCACGACGCGTATTATTATCGACGAACGGAAGTTTACGTTAATGCGTTTTCTTTTGTCGGCGTCGGTAAGATAGATAATAATTGCCGTGATAAGCATGATAAGCGGAAGCAGTCCGGTTATTACGTAAAGCCATGCGTCGTAGACGGTAGATGATGGAGGAGATATCTTCATACCGAGCCCCATGTAGAACGTAAAGAACATCGTAAGCCCGAGTATAAACATCATTGCGCACATGGTAAGATAATGCGTTATCATAAGACGGTTGGAATAGTAATAGTACCGTCTGTTATAAACTCTTGCGGAGTCGTTGTGGTCGCGGACTTGAACGTCGTTGCCAAGCTCGGCAACCGACTGAATAACCGAGCCGAGACGGCGGTCTCTTCCGTCGTCGTCAGCTACTGCGACCGCCGCGGCTTGCTCGGGTGCGGCGGAAGCGTTTGTAACTTCGCTGTCGCAGCGCTCGACAAGGTCGGACAGAATGTCGCGGTAGGCGCGGCTTGCAAGGCTTTCGCCGTCGTCCGAGTCGGACGGCAGGCGTTCGGCGCGTTCCGCCGGGACGGCAGGGGAGACGGGGACCGGCGAAGTGGTGGGCGCGGCCGCCGGAACGTTTACGCCGCGGCCGGTGTATTCGTTAAGCTCTAACGGCGCGCGGTCGCTGGCGGCGGAGTAGCTCTCGTTGCCAGAGTACGTGCTCGCAAGCCTATCCATAATCTCTTGGGGATCGGAAGTGTCGGGTATAACGGTCCGTTTCGGGCGCGCTTCCTCTCTCGGCGTTTCGGTTACCGGTGGCTCGACCTCTTCCGGCTTGTCCTGCTCGCTTTCGACCTCGTCTGTGTGCGAAGCGCCGCCGAGACTGTCGAAAAAGCTTTGCTGAACAAAATCGTCTTGAGTCTGTGTTTGGGTAACGACGTCAGTTACCTCGTCCTCGTCCGAAACAGATTCGGTTTCGGGGGTGGGGGGATCCTGCTCGGCGCCGTCCTGCGTTGTGTCCGTCCTAACGGGATCGTCCGCAGACACCGTAATGGATTGAGAATAATCAAAATACGAGGGATCGAATTGTTCCTCGGTAATTACAGGCTGTTCCTCGTCGGGAACTTCTTCGCGCTTTTTGCGCGGTTTCGAGGGGCGCGGCCTGCGCTTGGGTATAGAATAGCCTTCTTCCTCCACGTCCGAAAAATCGTCGACGGGAAGCATGGCGTCGTCGTCCGAGATAAGCCCGTCGAAAAGATCGCGCGTGCGCTCGATTTCGTCGCGGTACTTGATAAAGACCTCGCGGCCGCTGTCGGTAAGCGAGTAGTACTTGCGCCTTCCGCCGCCCGATTCCGAGCCGTCCCAGTACGATTTGATAAATCCTTGCTTTTCGAGCCGTTTGAGACATGCGTAAAGAGTGGGTTGCTTAATTTCCCACTGACCGCCGCTGCGTGCGTTGATTTGTTTTATTAAGTCGTAGCCGTAACGGTCGCCCTCATGCAAAACTTTGAGTATAAGGGTATCCACGTTACCGCGAATCAAATCGCTCTCAGCCATCTTTCACCTCTCTATACAGTATATATCATATTTTATACGCTGTCAATATTTTTTGGGGTTTAGCTATAAATAAATGTGTAGAGGCGTGGATTGTCGTGTCTTTTTGTGTCGACGAGGACGATTGACCGCTTTCGGCGAGTGAATAAGTAATAGTGAATAGTGAAGAGGTAGCCGCTTCGCGGCATTAAGGTCGCCCCTCATCCGTCGGCTCATACCTCGCCGACACCTTCCCCCACGGGGAAGGCATTTTATCCCGACACGCCACAAATTCGCTAAGCACGGCTTGTCCACGGGGGGAAGGGGGCCGCTTGCGGTGTCGGACGACATTTAAAAAGAAAAATAAAGACGGCGCTTGCGCCGATATAAATAAAAAAGTTTTAAATATAAGATAAATCTATTGACAAATTGTGAACAATATGTTAACATTTAACTGTATAACTATATATTTGTGAACAAATTGTGAACAAATTCGACTATTCCGAAAGGAGTTGTTTATGGGAAACGAATCTAAAAAATTAAGCTCTAAAAGCAAACGCGTTCTCATTCTGTGTGCGAGTATTTTTGTCGCTCTCGCACTTATTGTAACGTGCGTATTGTGTTTTACACCCGAAAGGGGAATAGCTATAAACGGAGTGGAGGGTGAGACTCACAAGTCCCAAACCTACACCGATTCAACGTTAAACTTTGCAAACGGCACAAACAGGCTTTATGCCGGCGACGTATTAAACTACAATTACAGCGGTACGTATAAATCGGTAACGCTTCCCAAAGGAACGTTCACCTTTACGGTATACGGCGCGCAGGGTAACGTCGGCGGCTACGGCACGACGGCAGGTCTCGGCGGCACGGCTACCGGCACGTACACAATTACCGCGGCAAGCGCGGTGCTTTATATCTACGTAGGCGGCCAGGGTGGCTATAACGGCGGAAGCTCGGGCGGAACAGGTCGAAGCGGCAACAGCGGCGGCAACGGCGGCGGCGCGAGCGATATTCGCGTGGGCGGCACCGCTCTCGGTAACAGAGTAATAGTCGCAGGCGGCGGCGGCGGATCGGGCGGCGGCGGCCAGGGCGGCGGCTCTTCGATAAGCTCTAACGGCGGCGCAGGCGGCAATAGCGGTACGGCAGGGGCAACCGGCGGCGCAGGTACTTCCGCAGAGGGTTATGGCGGCGGCGCAGGCACCACATCGGGCGGCGGCGCAGGCGGCGGCAGCTCTACCACTTCTAACACGAGCACCGACCGTGTATACTATCCGGCCGGCGGCGGCGGCGGTGGCGGCGGCTACTACGGCGGCGGCGGTGGCGGCGGCGGCGGTATTTACGGCG
>JAFLVD010000037.1 GCA_022508485.1 Clostridiales bacterium
CTACTACGGCGGCGGCGGTGGCGGCGGCGGCGGTATTTACGGCGGCAGCACCAACCGTTCGGGTTCGTCGGGTAGTGCAGGTTCGTCCGGACAGGGCGGATCGGGCGGCGCAGGCGCGTCGTACGGCTACGCATACTACTGCGGCGCCGGCGGTGGCGGTGGCGGCGGCGGTAACTACACCGGCGGCGTAACAAGCTCGGGTGTAACCAACGGCAACCGCGCAGGCAACGGATATTTCCAGATTTACGTAGTAAGAGCAAACCAAGAGCCGGTAACGCTTAGCAAGACTTATTCGGGCGGCACTCGCGGCACCGGTAAGTCCGTTGTCGTAAAGGCTTCCGAAATCGCGAAGGATCCCGACGGTACCGCGACCGCGGTTTACTTTACCGATAATGTGTCGAGCAACTACGATACCTGCACGCAGGGCGGCTTTAAGCTTTATCTTAACTCTGCTTGCACGACTCAAGCGACCAACTATATTGATTATACTGTAAACAACACCTCTCAAATAACGATAACCAATATTAAAAAGATTCCTCGGAACGGCGTGGACGGCTGTACTTCGGCAGGCCGACTGACGCTGTACTGTAAAGTTCGAGACGCTTATAACACAAGCACGACGCGCGGCGTAGGCACTATAGTGTTCTATTTAACCGTTTCTTTCACTACGCCTACGGCAAAGAGCGCGGTTACGCTTACGACGGGCGGAACGAGCCCGAGTACGATGTACGTCGGTAATTCGGCGAGAACGTCGGCGCCCGAATCCGCGACTGTAAGCAGCATTTATAACCCTAAGGGCACGGGTATTTATACCGCTATGATTACTCAGCCGATTAAACTGAGCAAAGCCGGGCAGGCGGAGTCCACGGTGGTAATCAATCCCGGCGACCTGTTGAATAACGTGGCCACCACGTACGATATGGCGGCGATTGCACTACGCGACGTTTCAGCTATCGACAAGGTTAACTCTTCGCGTATCTTTAAAGTAAACGAATACGATAACAACGCCGGAATAACGGCGTACACGGAGGCCGGTGTAAAGATTTCCAACATCTTCACTCAGCTTACGCTTTGCGGCGTAAACTCGAAAGAGGAATATCAGGTTTTGCCGGTTACTCTTTACATTCTCGAAAAAGCTTCGGCTAAGGGCACGAACTACGGACTGCCTGCGGTTGCCGCGATAAACCTCGAGATTGTATTTAAGGTAGATAACACGAGGCCTACGGTAAAAGACACTTCGTCGACTATCCCGGTCGTTACGCTTAATGCGTCCGCGGCTTCGCCTACGAAAAAGTCGCTTAACGATTTTTATGTAGATATAGACAACTCTACGATGAACACCAACACGCACAGGATTACCGCCGTTAAGGTTCCTTCCGCAGAGTTCGTTCAGCTCGATAAATACGGCAAGGTAGTTTCCACGGCGATGTCGAACGGCACGTCGTACTACAACGCCGTTCCTTTGGCGTCGTTGCCGAGCAGAGACGCGCTTACAAACGCGCTTACGACGGGCGAGCTTACGACCGCCGACAACACGTTTGCGACAGGCTTCGAGAGCTGGTTTATTTCGGAGGACACCAACTCCTCGGCGTTCGTTTCGTACTCCTTCGACGGAATAGACATAACGCTTAAAGGACTGCGCGCGACTTACTCGATGTACAAGAGTGCGCGTACCTCGTACACGTCGTTGATTTCTGGCAGCACGGCAGGCGTAACAACGTCCAACTGCTCGGGCTCGATAATCAACCCCGGACACTTCTATATTCTTATTAACGTTCAGGACAAGAACGATACCGACGACCTCGGTATTTGGCTACCGCTCGGCATAGAGGTTACCAACAGCGCGCCTACGAATATTTCGTACGAGCGCGGTTCGTCGGTACTTAGCACCATGCCCACGGCAAGCGGCAACGGCACGGCGGCGGACGGCACGGCAGGCGAGTCGTTCTACTTTACTCCGATGGGAATAAACGTAGACCGCGTTACTTATCCGCTCGGCCAGTATAAAAACGCCGAAGGCACTTTGGTAAACACCAATCTCCATGCGCTTTCCACCGACATAGACAACTACGCCACAAGCAGCATGTTAAGCGGCACTACAGACTTCCTTAACGAGCTGGTTCGCCTTAATACGACGGCAACCGCCGTAATGGAAGGCGTTGCAGGTAACTCCACCGGTCATTACTTTACCGTCGAAAATCTCGACATTTATATTCCGGCCGCATATTTCGGCGGCAGGTTGGGTCAGCCTGAGAACTATTCGAACGGCGGAACTTTGGTTAAAGTAGGCGAAGTCGATTACGTTGTCATTGCCGGACTTAAAGTTACGCTTAAAAACTGGACGCAGGGCAGATATCTTTACGCGCCCGTTAACATTAAGGACTCCGCTTCCGCAACGCAGACGGTTTATATCGCGGTGTATGTAAACAACAGCGCGCCTACCTACATTAAGCCGGACGGCGATACCACAATGCTCTCCGATTCCGTTGCGACGCTCGACATTGTTAGCAACGGTAAGGTTGTACATTCGTCGTACACCGTTGCGGAAGAGAGAGATGAAGACAGCAACAGCGTTTCTTACGTTCCCACGCTCACCTATAAAATCCCTTACGGCGACAGCGTTATAATCACGCCGTACGACGTGCTTAACGACCTTAATATGCGTCTGTCGGGCATTACGTACCCGACCGGCGGCTTTACGCTTAACGGTCTTTCCGGCTACGTCGGAACGGACGGCGTATTCTCGGTTAACGGCTCACAGACTACGAACTCGCTCAAATTCGACGGACTCGCGACTTCCGACAACAACGGCGTAGACTACTCGCATTCCAACTATTTGGCAAGTCTCAAAGAAACGCTTGCCGCGATTACGGCTACCCACAGCTTAAGCAGAGTGGCGGATAACAATTCGTTTGCGACCCCTTCGGGCAGTGTTAACGTATCCTACGACAAGCTGTATTTCGAACGCACAATCGACGCGGATAACCTCGACGGCTATACCTTCGACCCCAACTCGAACAGCGCACAAAGAAACGTATTTACAATTCCTTCCATAATCAACGCGTCGTATATCGACCTTCGTTTCGGCAGCAACATCAGCTGGGACAACGCGACGTACGGAATAGACTTCCTCGTAATATCCGGCAGACAGCGTACGCCCAGCGGCGTTACTTCGACGTTTACTCTTAACGTCCGCGACAAGACGGGCAGGGGCGCTTCCGGCTCAAGCTCGGGCATTGCCAAGATTAACGTTAACGTCGAGGTTTTAAACAGCACGCCTCACCTTAAAGATCCCAACAAGATTTACGAGCTTGTAGCAGGCGACGTAAGCAGGGGAATGATTACGCTTGCGGCTAGCGGCGACGACGGAATACTTACCGATACCGAGGACCTTTTCATGGCGTTTATCGCCAATTCAGCTTCGGTTATCACCGTATCCGCAGATAACGTTGTTTCCTCTACCGACGCTTACGGCAACAACTTCGCCGGTAATTACGTTTCCGTTACTATTAACGCTCAAACTCTTACAATTACCGCGCTTAACTCGTCGCAGGCGATTCAAAAGCTGTATATCGAGTTCCGTGCGGTCGACGATTACTCGGCAACGGAAAGCTCTACGCTGAGGATACAAATTCAGATATCCAATGCGAAGATGACGGTTAACACCACAGAGTCCGGCTTTACTCACGATAACACGGCCAACCTCAATATTTGGAGCGTCAACTCGGTTACCGAAACCGATATGACGATGGAAAGATACCTTGTTTCGAGCGAAGCCGCGGCAAACGCGCTTAAAGAGCAGGGTATTGCCGACGGTCAGATTAAATATCTTGTCAGCGACGCCGACAGACTGCAAGGCGCTATACTTGCCCCGGTCGAAGTCCCGGATCCTGCAAACGTAGCGTCCGACCAGCCTATGGCTTACATCAATAAGCCGGCAACCTTACCCGAAGGAAAGACCATAAAGGATTACGTCCCGTACCTTTCGACAACGGCGAGAGGGTTCGACGGAGAAACCACGGTAGGCGTTTACCTTAACTGGGTAACGAGAGAAACAAGCAGCGATCCCGAGTCGTTTAACGCAAGTATCGATAACGGTATGAAGGGCGAACGGCTTATTTCGGCTCAAGATATTATTTACTTAATCGACAGTGGCGAGGAGTCCGGGTTCCACAGTGCGTCCGCAATCCGCGCAGGAACGGACACCGTCAATCTTTCCGGCGCGTTCGACTCCGAGGGACGCTGGAACATAAAAGACTGGGCGATTAAAATTCAAACCAGAACGCAATTCGACGCCGGTCTGTATTTGCAGATTAACGTCATGCTTCGCGACGATCCCACTTTCGGCGGCGACACTGCGGCCGTAAAGACGAGCTACGACTACCGCGATCCGGCATACGCTACGGGCGGAAAGTCCAACGTCGACGGCTACGTGTTCTTTAAGTATCACCTTACCATTAAGGGTACCGGTCTCGTAACGTACGACTACTACGACAACTTCAACGGCTATTACACGGTATCCGACGACGCAAATCCTCAGATTGTGTATCTGCCTACGTACGATTCCAACGCTCTTAAAACCTTCCCGACACCTCAAGACAACCTTTATTATGTTCCCGGCTCTAAGGACGAGGGCGTAATTAACGCTTATGCTTCCCAGCCCGGCGGTTCCACGCTCATTAAAGAGCGTTCGTCCACGACCGCTGTAAACGGCACGTTCGGCGGCGTCAACTCCGGCATGCTTTACTCCGACTTCGAACCGGGCAGAACGACGTTCTCGAACGGCGAGGCGCCTTTCAAGTACACTAACATCATCGAAGTATCGGGCGACACCGCTAATGGCGCTCAGTTTACCTATATACCTATGAGCTATATGGGACTTATGAAAGCGCTTCTCGAAACGGTAGACGACGACGGCGTCGTTAACTACAAAAAGTACGACTACGTCGCGTACGACGTCGACGCCGCGCAAGGTTACAGTCGCGGCACTATCGGCGATATCGTTAACGCAATAACGGTACGAGACGGAACGGAAGACGGCGTCTGGTCGGGTACTCGACTCTTTGAAAACCCGTACCTCTCGTTTACCGCGTACGACGCGTACATCAAAACGTATAATAAGCCGAACATTGAAGAAAAGAGAAGTGTTGCCGATTACAACACGTTCATTGACACGAAAGACGGTCCGTACTTTAACAAGGCTCTCCACGTCAGCACCGTAACCAAAAACTTGCAAGGTGAGTACGAGGCCAAAAAGTACATAAACAACTCCGAAAACTACGTTAACTACGTAGGTAACGGACACTTAATGTACCTCGACGGACAGGACAGCGATGCCGGTATTCAGGAAAACATGTTCGGTATCGGTATCGCCAAAAAGACCGGTTCCGGCACAAAGCGCGCAAGCGTCGAAAACCTGACGGTATCGATTAAGCTTGCGGTTTGCAAGACCGATACGCCTTCCAACGCCGAAGACACTACGATGACCGGTCGCACTTACACCGCTTACACCGAAGACACTAAAGATACCGACACGGCGGAAATCACATTCCATATCGACCTCGGCAACGCGCCTATGGACCTTGTCGCAGACGACAATATCAAGATAGACGCCGCAAAAGGCTACTATACCGAAGTGCGTTTGCAAAACGGTGGGGCGGCCGCCACGTTTAAGATTGATAACCACGTCAATCCCGACACGCTCGTCAGCGGCGAGAGGCTTATCAAGTTTACCGATGCGGATTCTTCCGATACGGCGCATTTCTATCCCGAGTCGCTGAACCGTCTTAACAAGTGGACGGGCGCCGCTTACCGCCGTACGCTTACGTCGTACTCGGCGGAGACTGCAAGCTCCGGCAGCAATTATAAATTGAAGTATACCGCCACGAGCGACAATGCGCAAAGGTCGATGTTCAACTACTACGGCGTAGCATACGACAGAGATAGGGAAGCCAATCTTGCCAAGATTGAGGAAAATAACTTTAGGTATGCCGCCAACGACGGTATTTACGGTACCAACCGCGCGGCGTCGCTTGCCACCGCCAACGGTAACGAGGGTTACAGCCGTTACTTCTCGGCTGCGTTTATGAACGACAACGAGGAACTGACGATAACCCCCGTTGCGAAAACGCTTATAAACAAAGACGCGCTCGAAGCCGGTTACAGCAGCGCAAGCGGTTCGAATATTCGCGAAAAATACATCAACTTCTACGCCGAGCGCGGACTTGTTCCCGTGTTCGAAAGTCCGCAGATTAACAACGTAGTCGACGCGTACTATCCGCTTAACGTAATTCTTTACGACGACTGCGGCGACGGCTGGGATAGAGCATCGTACGTTGCGCTCGAGATAAGAGTTTACGTAACCGATTCGGTTATTAAGCTTGCGTCCGGTCTTAACAACACCAATAAGGACGCGGAAGGCAACGACATTGTCGACGGCAATAAGACGATGGAGCTTTCGCTCGCCGTCGGATCGGACTACATTCTTAACCTTTCGTCTATCATCACAGGTAACGACATTATGCCGGTTACCGGTCAGCGCAGGTGGTGGAAGACGGACTACGACAACCTCAGAAACGCGACCGAAATCGACGACAAGTTTACTTACGAAACGGCTAACTACATAGTATCGCCGTTTGTCAGCTGGACTTCGATAAGTAAGGAAGCGGCCAATAATGCGCTGAGGAGAGGCGACGCGACGTTTACCGATACGACGACGCTTGCGACTGACGATCAGCCGGACATTACAATCGGAATGGTGTACGATACGCCCTCGCTTACCAATAGGTCTGTTCCTATCACGAACGACATTAAAATACACGTTAACCGTCGTACCATTTACCAGCAGGGCAACACGAGTCATACGCAGTCCGAATTCGAGATTAACCTCGTATTCTACGACAGCGGCCACTACACTCAAGGCTCGATATTTAACGAGGGTACGGGAACGCTTACCATTAAGATAACCGTTACCAACAAGACCCCCGAGCTTCGTACCGGACTTATTCCGACCGAGGTTACGATGCGAGTCGAGGACCACTTCCGCTTAATGACTACGCCGTACGACGACTTTATGAGCGGCGCAGCCTCCAACTCGGTCAACTGGTACAACCGCGGCGAAAACATCGAGAGCAGGGACCAAAGCTTTAACTTCTCGCACTTTACCAGATCCGTCCTTGCAGATCCCGCAACAAAGGTAAGAAACGCCACTGTTAACGACGGCGCCAAAGCCGACCTCGGTACTGCGGCCATAGTAACAGACGATACGCCGTGGACGCTGCGTATTAAGCAGGTTGTTTACAATGAAATGTACTTCCAAATCCGCAGGTACGACAACCTTGCTTACGAGAGCAATACCGACGAGAACGGCGCGCTTAATATCGTTATAACCGCGCTTAGAACAACGCCTATGCGCATACCTATTTCCGTGGTTGTAACCGACGGCGAGGGCGCGGACGTAACGTTTACGGTTTACGTTTCCGTAGAAAGCTCTAAGCCTAACGCGATTGCCCGTAAAGACACCTCGTCTCACGGCCTTAACGAAGGTCTCGAATTTATCACGGACGTAAACGGAAACGAAGTTCTTGCGGAATACGCACTGTACATGACGGTATACGACGGCACGGCCCGTTCGCAGAACATTACGCTTAACGACAACGCGAACACCGTGGTAAAGGCTTACAACGAGCTTATCATTAACGCCGCCAACGTTGCGTACGACCCCGACTACAACGACAACCTTTCTATCGGTCTTTACACACCGACCGCTTCCGAAGGCAACTCAGTATTCACCTTTAACAATACCGATATCGAAATGTCCTTAGACGGCAATTACGAGGTGCCCGGCAAGTTCCTTATTACGCCTCTCGACGGCAACCTCAGCAGGTTCTCGATTAGGTGCCTAAGCTACAACTCTTCCAAGAACTACGAGACGCTGTCGTTTAGGATAAAGGACGTCGGCAACAACATCGCCGAAAATGCCGTTACCATTTCGATAAGGATATACACGCTGTATGCGAGCATGAGCAACGCTCACGCCATTTCCACCTCGACCTCGCAGATTACGCGCCTTACCGTAGACAACGTCTACGTCAAGTCGTACGACGAGTTTATGGGTATAGGCATCGACGAAGGAACCGAAGCATACGCGCATATCGGTGAGGAGAGCACATACCAGTTCCTTAAATACGGCGGCGTTCCCGGGTCCATCGACCAGGATTCCACCAAGAGCGGCGCGTATATCATAGACCCCGACGTAAGCTTGAATACCTATAACCTCAACTACGATATCAAGATTTACGCGTTTATGGAAGGTAACGGAACGGACGGCTTTAACAGCTTAGAGCCAAGCACGCTTACAACGTTGTTTGACGCCAACGTTTCTAACGGCACGTTTGCGCTCAAAAACCGGTCCGACTCAACGTTCGACATCCAGTACCTTATCGGCGGCAGAAGGTCGACGGGCGCGTCGTACGACTCGCTTATTAACAGACAGCTTCTCATGTACCTTAGAGATTACTTTGTATTCTCGATAGGTAGAGACGGCGTGTCGATTTCGTTCAGACCTATAACCTCCAACTTTGACAAGAAGATACTCTTGTACGTCGACATACAAAAGACGGTCGACGCAAGCAGAACTGTTGCGCCCAAAAACGCGCAGCTGTCCGCAGGCTCGCTGTTCTACGTCGATATCAACGATTCCAGGCCGATTGCCAACGACGACGAAACGATTATGCGCTTCGAGGGTCAGCGCGGCGATTCCGCCACGTTTACCATATTCGATAACGACGACCCGTACGGCTCGCTGTTCAGCGATTCCGACGTGGGCGACGAGGTTATCGTAAAGGGCCGCTCGAGACTTCAGGATCACACGCACGTTGCGGCTAACGACTTCGATTATGACCTTGCGCTTTCCGGCACGACTCTCGACTGGGCGGCAGGCAGCAACAAGGACCGCGCAATCGATATTTCGGTAGACAACGAAGAGCATACGCTCACCGTTACCATTAAGCGCCGTATCGACGAAAAGGACGTCAACGGCAATTATAAGCCGAAGGTAGTGCTTCCCGTTACAATTACGGGCGTAGACCACGGCGACAAGACGGCTACCGTTACGTTGCTTGTAACAATTGTCAACTCCGAAATGTCAATCGACTTCGACGCGCTTCAGATGGCGGAGAACAATATTACCGAGCAGACGAACAACGACATGACCGGCTACCGTCTCTTAAAAGGCGATAACGATTACTCGTTTACGCTCGAAGTTCTCGTTTCGATAGATTGCCCGTCGGTCGAAGTAAGAATGCTCGAAATGTTCAACGACCCCGACTACCGCAACCCGGTATACGACAACGTTGACAACCCGGCGGATACCGACTCGTTTAGGCTGGTTGCGCCGGACGACCGCGGCAACTACCTTACGTCTACCACAAATATTTACTCGGTGGCCGAAGAGGCCGAGGACAGAATTAACCTCGCTACGGTAACGCCTCGGTTTATCGGTAACGATCCGTACAAGTTTACAGGTATTGTGGTAACCGCCAACTCGTACATGCGCGGCTATTCCGGTACCGCAACAATGCGTATTATCGACCGAAGCGGCGACTTTACCAACGCCGGCGAGGGTGTAACTATTACGCTTAAGGTTATAATTATCAACTCCGCACCGTCGTTGAAGGAAGGCATGAGCCAGGTTAACTACTCGGTTATCGGAACGCAGAGCGGCACCGTTACGCCTATTACGATTAACATTGCCGACTTTGTAACCGATCCCAACCCGACGGATCTTCCCGACCAGGCAGGCAAGACCGACTCGTACGTTCGTATCACGTCCTTCTCGCCGGATATGCCCGAGGTTATGTTTGCAACCGAAGCAGCCGAGGACGACGGCGGCGACGGCGTCTTATCCGTTCGACTCAATACCGACGACAGATATAATCAAAGCTGTATCGTTACGCCGAGAAAGGGCGTGTTCGGAACGCAGGCGATTCGCGTAACCGTTTCCGACGGTACCGCAAACGATATCGAGACGAGGACGACAACGTTCTCCGTCCGTGTAACGGTCGTTTACAACTTTGACGAGATTACCTCGTTCAATACGGTAAATGCAATCCGCGGTATTTATAAGACCGTTACCGTAGATGATCTCGTCGGCGAGGTTGAGAATACCGCTACGGGTAAGAGCTCGCCTCGTCGTAACTCCGGCATCGCTACTTATGCGGAAGGCGACGACGAACGGCCCAACAACATGTTTAACCCCGGCGCCGAGTACGTTATTACCAAGCTGTCCGTACCCAACACCTTTGTCGACTACGTAAGAGTAGACAAGGACGAGGACGATCAGTGGCGCTTCCGCCCGATGCGCGTTACCACCAACGGCAACGTAACACTCAACGCAGAGTTTATGCTCGGTTCCGAAGTCGGTAAAGAAAACGCCAGGACTTACAGCGCATCGTTCGAGGTAAGCATTGCCGATAACCCTAAACCGGTGCTTATCGACGCGTTTGCCAACGGCTACACATTCTACACCTCCGGCAATGGCTATATTCTCGTCGAAGGTACGGTCAATCTCAGACCCGAGCACATGTTCACCGACAAAGCGATTGCTTACGGCGATAAGCTCAGGTTCCACTCGGCCTCTACGCTCTCGCCGTCGCTTGCGACCGCGGAAGTCGTATCCGATGATACACTCCGTATCCACTTTAACTACAAGGGCGAGACCGAGCTTACCGTCGGCGTTAAGGACGCTACGGACGAGGTTGTAACGTTCACCTTTAAGATTATCAACATTGACCTCGAAGATCCCAGCCTTTGGGCGAACATAATGATAAGCTTCGAGTCCAATAAGATGATTTGGATAATCGCCCTCGGTGCGGTAGGACTTCTTATAATAATCCTCATTATCATATTAATTGCGGTCAAGCATCGCAAACGCAAGATGGAGGAGATGGAAGCCATACTTATGTCCGAGCTTGAGCTTGAGGAACAAATGATGCGCTTGCAAGCCGGTTCTATGGGTATGATGGGCGATGCTTACGGGTATCTGCCTCCCACAATGGGCGCCGCGCCCGTCGACCCGGGACTTATGCTCGGCGGCGGACCGCAGCAGAATCCTCCGGGAACGCTAAGCCTTAATGCCGGCCAACAACAGCCCGGCGCACCCACGCAAAACTACTTTGACGGCGGATCCAACGACCTCGACTTCTAATCAAACCTAACACTAAGCGTCGCATATTGCGGCGCTTTTTGTGTGCGAAAAACAGAAGTAACGCGCTTTTTTGCTATTGCGACAAGATATTTTATAAAAATTGTTACAAAACCGTTGTAATTTTATAAATGTTGTGATATAATTTTTACGGAAATAAATATTCGTACCGATCTATGTTTAGTTTACAAAAGCGATATAGAGTTATATGATTGTCGGTGCGTTAGAATGATTGGATATTACATATTGTAACCGACGGTTTATGCCGTTTTGTATATTTTTATATATAATTTATATATATCGTATTTTTTGCCGTTTTTTCTTACGAAAAAAGTCGGTTTAATATATAACGGAGGCAAAGATTTTTGCAGAAAAAGATTGTTGAGCCTATATTAAAGGTTATTTTTTTGGGCGGAGTAGGCGAGATCGGTAAAAACATGACCGCTCTCGAGTTTGGCGAGGACATTATTATTATCGACTGCGGATCGACTTTCCCTACGGCGGACACGCCCGGGGTCGATCTTATTATACCCGATCCTACGTATCTTGTGCTTAACAAGGATAAGATTCGCGGTATTGTGGTTACGCACGGACACGAGGACCATATCGGCGCTATCCCGTACTTTTTAAAGGAATGCAACGTTCCTGTTTTCGGCACGAGACTGACTCTTACCTTAATAGAGAACAAGTTGCGCGAAATGCACATTGATAATGCCAAGCTAAACGTTGTTCAGGCAGGCAATACCGTGTCGCTCGGCAGGGCGTTTAAAGTGGAATTTATCAAGGTTTCCCATTCGATTGCCGGCTCGTGCGCACTCGCTATTTCGACCCCCGTCGGAGTTGTTTTCCACACCGGCGACTTTAAGGTTGACTTTACGCCGATTGACGGCAATATGATAGACCTTCAACGCATTGCGGAAATAGGCAAGCAGGGCGTACTGTTGTTGCTTTGCGAAAGCACCAACGTAGAGCGGCCCGGTTCGTCCATGAGCGAAGCGACTGTCGGACGGTCCATGCGAACTATCTTTAACGAGAACAAGGACAGACGGCTTATTATTGCCACGTTCGCGTCGAATATCCACAGACTCCAGCAGATAATAGACCTTGCCGCCGAGTTTAAGCGCAAGGTGGCGTTTTCGGGCAGGTCGATGATAAACGTTGCGGAAAGCGCCGCCAAAATCGGTGAACTGCACCTTGACAGAGAGCAGATTGTAGATATCGAAAAGGTCAAAAACGTTGACGACAAGGACCTTGTAATTCTTACCACCGGCAGTCAGGGCGAGCCGATGAGCGCGCTTACACGCATGGCGAGCGACGAGTTTTCTAAGGTGAAGCTCGGCTATAACGACACCGTTATAATCTCCGCACACCCTATACCCGGCAACGAACGCATGGTGTACACCGTTATTAACAACGTTTACCGCCACGGCGCGAGGGTTATCTACGAGAGCCTTGCGGAAATCCACGTTTCCGGCCACGCTTGCCGCGACGAGCTTTCGCTTATCCACGCGCTGCTTAAACCGCAGTATTTTATTCCCGTCCACGGCGAACACAGACATCTTCAAAAACACGCTGAGCTTGCCGTCGCAATGGGCGAAATGCCGTCGCATATCATTATTACCGATATAGGCGACTGCGTGTACGTCTCGCCGCGTAAGTTTACGATAGGCGAGCAGGTTGCGGCAGGAAGTCTGCTTATCGACGGGCTTGGCGTCGGCGATACCGACAGCTCGGTACTGCGCGACAGAAAAATTCTTGCCGAGGAAGGGTTGCTTCTTGCGGTTATATGTATCGACGAGTTGTCCGGCACCGTATCCGCGGTAGACATCACTTCGCGTGGGTTTGCCTACGACAAGGACAACGGCGACTTTATAGACGACTGCCGCGAGGACGTACTGCGCGTTCTTTCCGATTACGACCTCAGAGAGTGCGACAGGAACGTCCTTAACAACACTATCCGCAAGGAACTTAAAAACTACATCTTTAAAAAGACTCGGCGCAGTCCTATGATACTGCCGTTGGTGATAGATTGCTAAACAACAAAAAAATCGAACTGCTGGCGCCTGCCGGAGATATCGGGAAGCTGGACGTTGCGCTCGAATACGGCGCGGACGCGGTGTATCTTTCGGGTAAAAGCCTCGGTATGCGCGCCGCGTGTAAGAACTTCGACTACGAAGAGCTTAAAGCCGCGTCCCTTGCGGCGCATCTTCGCGGCGCTAAGTTTTACGTTACTCTTAACATTTTTCCGAACGACGACGACTTGTCGGTTGTCGCCGAGTATCTCGATTACTTAAACAGCATTCATACCGATGGGATTATAGTATCCGACATCGGGCTTATCAAAAAGGCGTTAACCCTTCAACCGTCGCTAAACGTTCACGTTTCCACGCAGGCAAACGTGCTTAACAGCGACACCGCACGCTTTTATGCGGATATGGGCGTAAAGCGAATAGTGCTTGCGCGCGAGCTTTCGCTTAAACAGATTCGCCGAATTCGCGACTCGCTGTCGGACAAAGTCGAACTCGAAGCGTTTGTTCACGGCGCGATGTGCATATCGTACTCGGGCAGGTGTTTGCTTTCCGCGTACATGTCCGGCCGCTCGGCAAACCGCGGCGAGTGCAACCAAGCGTGCAGAATGTACTTTACGCCCGAAAACAACGGCGAGCCGTTCGAGTTTATTGAGGACGACGGAACGTACATTTTCGGCGGTAACGATCTTAACATGGTAAATCACCTTAAAGACGTTACTGATGCCGGCGTTACTTCGCTTAAAATTGAAGGGCGTGTAAAATCGGAATATTACGTAGGTTGCGTCGTTAATGCGTACAGAAGGGCGTTAAATGCCCTCTACACGGGCGAAACGGTGTCGGACGATATAATACGCGAAGTGCAAAAAGCGCCCAATCGCGGCTTTAATACCGGCTTTTATTACGGTCAGCCGGTGCGCTCGGCGACGACCGTTCCGTTCTATGATTTTTGCGGACTTGTGCGTAAGAGTACAAAGTCCGGCTGCGTCGTCGAAATGCGCAATCGCTTTAAGACGGGCGACAAGCTCGAGGTGTTGTCGCCCGACGATAACTATCATAACTCGGAAATTATCGTGCCCGTCATGCTGGACGAAGAGGGGAACGAGCTGACCGACGCCAAAGTAACAAGGCAGCTTGTTACGCTTTCCGGAATTACGCTTCCGCCGCTTTCCATGCTGCGCAGACCGCAGAAAAGTTTTGAATTTATTAAATAAGTTTTAAAACGATTGATTTATCTTTAACCGAGTGCTATAATACTATCGAGATGACCGGACGGTTGCGTGCCGTAAGGTACGAGGAAAGTCCGAACACCATAGGACAGAACGCCGGCTAACTACCGGTGAAGGCGACTTCAAGGAAAGTGCAACAG
>JAFLVD010000038.1 GCA_022508485.1 Clostridiales bacterium
CTGCATAGCTTGTCGAAGCGCACCTTCTCTCCGCTCTCCGCGCTCGCGCTCGCGCCGCTTACACTGCCGGCGATTATCCCTACGCCCCCTCCTTCTATCTCGGCGGCATTTGCCTGAATGGTCTCGATTGTCGTGTGCTCGGTGTCGATTTTCTTTTCTATAACTTTACGCGTAGAGCGAAGCTCGAAATTCATCGCGGTGATTATAAGAAAGATTATAAGCACGACGAGAACTGCCGCATAGACAATCATCGCGTACCAGGACGAGAGCGCGTTCCACAAGTCGGCGAGGAATCTGTTTTCGCTCAAAAAACTCATCTCGAAATCCCCTCCGCATTGTATACTCTTATTACGCCCTCCGTCTCGTTGTCGTAGTCCTGACCGAGCGCGTGGTCCACCGTGTCGATAAGGGACGGGCTTTCACCGTTATTCTTACCGATGATAGCGGCTACCATGCCGTGAATAAGGTTGACGGAAATGGCGTGGTCGAGCGCCTCACGCATTGCGTCGACAACGTCGGTATTTTCGTCGCCGCACGCACAGTAGACCGAAACGAACCGCTCTAACTTGCCCCACTTTTTATTGCTTATGGCGTATTCGCTCGAAATGGATTTAACGTACTCTTCCAGCTTGTCTATCTTCTTCCAGTGCGCCTCGTCGAATTGAAGCACGCTTCTTGTCGCGTCCGTCATCCAGGAATATTGCTCGTAAGGAATTCCGTCCGTCTCGTCCGACTTGCCGCCCGACGTTGTCGGGGAAAGCATAAGGTCGATAACCGAGCCGAGGTCGGTAACAAACGCAGGAAGCGGCATCTCCACCGGCGACGATTCGGTAAGCAAAAACCACATATTGGGCGGAATTACGTACGTTACCTTTTCGCCTATCGAGTTTTTGATATCGACGGTGTGCGGCTGATTTATGTTTGCAAAGCCGGCGATAAGCGGCGTAAAGTACGAGCGAATAGACTTCATATCCACGCCGTCCATTGTAACGAACGTCATTTTGTGCGGCTCGCGAACGGCGTAATCCACCGCGGGCTTAATCCCGTTGCCGTCGGAAAAAAGGTCGTACGCCTTCTTGTAGCCGCGCGCGTCGGCAAAAAATTCGGGCGTGCCGAAAAACTTGCTCGTCGCTGCCGAGAACGTGCGTATAAGATTTTTGTCCGAGTTTCTTATTATAAGCAGCCGCGACGAAGCCAAAGCGGAAAGCAGCGCCTTTGCCTTTTGCGTCGAAATTTTTATGCCGTATACCGCAAGGTGTTTAATGTACCTGCCGCAAATAGCGTCAAAGGTGAGCGTTTGATCTATGTACTGCGCCTTGTCGTAATCCTCTTTTACGCTCTTTTTGACCGAACGAACGCGCTTTTCGCCGCTTAACTGCTCGATGTCGGCAAAAAGCTCTGTAAGCGGCAGAACGTCGCTTAGCGATTCCAAATCCCACTGTTCTTCGTCGTACGTGGTGCGCGCCGCTCTAAGTCTCGCTTTGTTGCGCCGATTTACGGTAATCACTATAAACGATATAAGCGCAATCAGCCACAGTCCGCCTATCGCGCCGAGAATTATGTATGACATCATCGCCATTTCCGGCTGGTAGTGCGCTATCAGCGGCAGCGCGATACCGGCGAGCGCCGCCACAATCGTGGTAAGAATAAATATCGTTTGCGCCGGGTTTTTGGTCGATACTTCCCTATTGTCGTTAAGCTTGTACGCGCCGCTGTGAATATTGGTGGACGATTTGAAAATCGTCGGCGTCTGCCTTGTCTCCGGCACGAACGTTTTTCCGTTTTTGGTGAAAGTGGTGTTCAGTCGTATATCGAACAGCGACCGCCCGATATAAACGTTGTATTCGCCCGACTCGAGCGAGGAATTACCCTCGATACTGTTGTAAGCAAAAAGCGATTTTTCAATGTAGTCGAGACGGACGGAAATACGCGCGCTCTCGTGGGGTTTAAGCAGTCTGTTTATGACGCACTTTAACTCCTTTTGCGGCACGGCGAGCGCCGACGATTTTTTGCCGATAAACACCTCTATCGTTTCGGTGATAAAGTATTTGCCCTTGTTCTGAACGGTAAACGACAGCTCGTTGCCTTTAAGTTTAAGCCCCGAGTACTTAACCTGGGAGTACGTAAGACCGTGCCCGAACGGATACATTTCGGCAATCCCGGCAGTGTCGTACATTCTGTAACCGAGGTACCTGCCTATCTTGTCGGACGAGCGGTCTTTCCTTATCACCTCGTTATAGTATCCGCTTCTGTCGCGGTAGATTGTTTTTGCGAGCCTGCCGGACGGCGAGATTTTACCGAGGAGAAGCTTGCTCAACGCTTCCTCGCTCTCTCTGCCGTTTAGCGAGGCGAGCATAATCGCGTCGCACTGAGCTTCTATATCGAGGTCGATTGCGCGGTTTAAGCATACGGCAATCGTTTTGCTCTTCTTTTTGTTAACGGTATTGAGTATTTCCATTCTGTTTGCGGAAACGCTCGTGCGGCCTTCCGGCTCGTCCAAAAACACAATGGTAACGTCTGCAAGGTGCGCCAAGCTGGCGGCGCCCTGAACAAGCCCTGTGCCTATTTCCGAGTCGAAATCGTACCCTTCCGCATGACCGATATACACGACGCCGCTCTTTTTGCACGCGTCCGAAAACACTGTTGTAAAGTTGCTGCTTTTTGGAAGCGGTCCCACCGTCGCGACGCGCTGACCCTTAGTAAGCGGAAGTCCGTTCGCGTTTTTGAGAAGCACCGCAGTGCGTGAGTATACGTATTCGAGAAGATCCGCGCGCGTTTTTTCCTCGGGGGGACGACGGCGCTTAGCGCACTCGAACAAAAAGTTTATAACGTTATCGACCGCTTCGTTAACCGTTTTTTCGGAAATGGCGGAACCGGCCCTAACCGCTTTTTCAAGCTCGGTAACGGTAACAGAGCCGTCGTCTACGCCCTGGCGCATCTTTCTGTAATTTTCGAGCGCCGCGGAAATAGCCACGGCAGAACCGTTAAGACAAAGCACCGCGCCGCCGTTTACGGATGCGACCGTACCTTCCGCCGTAGCGGAATCTATTAAATGCGGAACGTCGGGATTTATAAGCTTAAAGAACAGCTTTTCCATTCTGCCCGTCTCGCTCTTTTCGTCCGTAACCGCGTCGGAGGATACCACCGCGTCGCAATCGGCGGTAGAGGAAGCAAACTCGAACGGGCGCAGATAAAAGTCGTGAATAACCGAGTCGGAAAGATTGGCGTCGGTAAAGTCGAAGTCGGTTTCTCTTATCGCAAGGTCGCCGATAGCGGCGGAACAGCCGGCGCCCTTAAAGCCGGACAGTAACGCGGATCCCAGCAGTCCGCAAAGGTACGGGTCTTCCGAAAAGCCGGTGCCGTCCGCGGAAAGATCGACCGATATGTCGGGCGACACGATAAAGTTAGCGCCCTTTGCCGCCGCGGATTCGGCGGCGAGCTTGCCTATTTCCCTAACGAGCGAAAAGTCGAACGATGATGCGAGTACGTCGAGCGAAGGCACGGCCGTGTCCTTTGTAACGGCGGAGTATTGCGCAACCGAAAGCCTCGGCACGCCCACCGTATCGAGCCACGGCGCGGACAGCGCCTTGCCGTCGGTAAGCAGAGAAAGCTTTTGCTTTTCGGTAAGTCCTTGTATTATTTTTTCGTACTTCATTTACTTACTCACCTCGCTCGGGGTAATATAGCTAAGCGATAGACCGTCGATAGAGCAGCTCGCTTCGTTCGGGTTGTTGTTGTAAAAAGATATTATCACTTCCGCGCCCTTGCTTATCGCGTGCTCGAATTTCCTCGAACCGGAAGTCATTTCGAGCGCCACGACTCCGCCTATCGACACTCTGAACCGCGCGCCGCTCGAAACGGTAAGCGCTACGTTTAGGCTTATAATCATATCCTTGTCCGCCGTAAAGGTAAGCGTTGCGGTTTCGCTGTACTCGGCGGTCGATACGATAGAGTCGCCTTCCCACTCGAAATACTTTACGGCAAACAGCGTGTGCAAGTTTTCGCTCGTAACGTTTTGAACAGTCTTAATCGCGCCGCACTCGGTGCATTTCCCGTCAGAACCGAACTCGTGGTCCTTTTGGGGAATGGTCTCGGATTTAATAGTTTCGTCGCAGCGCGAGCACTTTGTGGTGCGCGTGCCCGTCTCGGTGCACGTCGCTTCCTTTGTAACCTCTGTAACGGTGGGCGGAACCTCTATCGAAATAACGCCGTCGATTTCCGTCCACTCGTCGCTGTTGTGAACGCACTCGGCATACACTCGCAGTCTTCCGTACGAAAGATTAAGCGAAAGATTGCGCCAATCGTCGTGCGTGCCCTTGTAGTATACCGCGTTTGCGCTCGTAAACGCGTTTGCGCTCGTAAACCTTACAGCGCGTATAACAAGCGTGTCGATACCGAAGCCGTAAAACGCTTTTTCGCCGATCGACGTAACGTTTTCGCCTATCGAGAGCGTGCGAAGCGACGAATAGTAAAACGCGTACTCGCCCACGCTCTTTACCGCGCCGCTCATAATAACCGAAACGACCGACGAATTCATAAACGCGTGGTGCGCAATCGAGTACGAGCTTACGCCCGGCTTTGCGTCGAGAACGAGGTCCGCTTTATCCGCGTCCACGAGATAGTAGCCGGAATCGGAAAGTATAAACTTGTATCCGTCCACAACCGTTACCGACCGAGAGTGTTCCTGCTCGTCGGAAGAAACCTTTATCGCGTACTGCGCCACGGCGCCGTAGTTAGAGCCGCCTACGGTAATAGAAAGCGACCTCGAAAGGTTGCACACCGAATACAGCTTATAGCAACCTAAAAACGCGTTGCTCTCTATGGAATTCAGCGTGGAAGGAAGTATTATTTCTGTAATGAGATCGCAATTCAAAAACGCGTTCATGCGGATAGCTTCGAGCTTTGAAGGCAGTTTAACCTCTTCGAGCGACAGACAGCCGGCAAACATGCTTTCGCCTATCGTCCTCATTTCGTCGGGAAGCTTTATCGAGGTAAGAGCGCGGCAATTATAGAATATTTCCGCAAAACCTGCGTCAAGCTTAACGTTAGCGCCGAAGGTAACCTCGCCGAGGTTTTCGTTGCCGTAAAACACGCCGTCGGAAAGCGTTACGTCGCCGCCCGATTCAAAGCTGACGGTCTGTAAATAAATGCAGTTTGCAAAAGCGTACTCGCCTATCTTTCGTACCGCTTTGGATACGGTAAGCTCGGTTATTCCGATTCCTCTGAACAGCCGCGGCGCAATAGAGTACGACGAAACCGTAAACTCGCCCACGGTAAACGTGTCGGGAAGAGTAAGCGTGCCGCCGTCCCCGTAATACTCTATTAAATGCCAGCTTCCGCCGTCGTCGCGTGCAAATCCGAGGTCGTCCTTTTTAATGAGCGTAAGCTTATCGCTTAGGTTGCTTGATATTTTAAGCGCGTAGTACGCTACGTATCCGTAGCCGGTAGAGCCGCGCGTAAGCGTTAACCTGCTGAAATTGTACACGGTGTACAGCTTGTAGCAGCCCAAAAACGCGGAGTCTCCTATGGCGGTGAGCGCCGGGGGAAGCTTAATCGAGCTAAGCTCGCCGCAGAACGAAAACGCGCCGTTGCCTATACGCGTAACGCTGTCCGGGATCTCGACCGAAGCGAGCGACGAGCAGGAGTTAAACGCATTGTTTCCTACAAACGCGGCGCCTTCGTAAATTTTTACGGTTTTAATATAATTACTAAATTCAAACGCATTGTCGGGGACCGAATCGGCGTTGGTGAGCGTAACGGTTTCGAGCGAAATCGGCACGCTGCCGCCGAAGAGGTATATAAACTTCTCCGTTCCGGCAGTCGTGCGAGTAGACGGCACCGACACCTCTTTAAGACGGTTAAGTCCCGAAAGTGCGGAGAAAGCAAACTTCGTATTGTCGGGAATAACGAGCTTTTCGAATTTACATTCCGAAAACGCATACTCGCCGAGCGACGTAAGAGAAGAAGGAAGAGTGATAGTTTCGAGCGAAACGCAGCCGCCGAACGCGTAAGCGCCTATCGCCGTAATCTCGGACGAGAGCGATACCGTAGCAAGCGATCCGCACCCGTCAAATGTGTGCGCGGCTATCTCGGTAACGCCGCTCGGAATAGCAATCGAGGTAAGCGAGCTGCAATCGAAAAACGCGCGCGCGCCGATAAAAGTTACGGTATAGGGTATCGATACGCTTTTCAGCGAGCTGCACCCTTCGAACGCGCTTTCGCCTATCGAGGACGGCGTGCCCTCGAAGCGCAGAGTTTCCAGTCCCGAAAAGCCGAAGAACGACGAAGGAAGGATTGCGGAAAGGTTCGATACTTCCAACGTTTTAAGCGACGCCACCGCCCTTCCGCCGAACAGCGAAACGAGCGAAACGGTATTTCCTTCCGACACGATGTCGTTAAGCGTAAGCGAGCTTAATCTGTTCATGCCGAGAAGCGCGCCGCTTTTTAGGTTTGTGCTTTGCGGAACGGTCAGCTTTGTTATGCCGCTGTTTTCAAACGCGGCGTGTTCTATTGTTTCAAGCCCCGTGGGGAAGTTGAGCATTTCGAGCGAGCTGCAATCGAGGAACGCTTTCGTTCCGATACGGGTAAGCGTATTGGGCAAAACGAGCCGTTCGAGGGAATTGCAGTACGCAAACGCATAATCGCTTATTTCGGGGATATTGAGCGGAAATACGATGCTCTTAACCGAAGTGAGCCTTGAAAATGCGTACTCGGGAATTTCGTCAACTTCTAAAACGGTAACCGCCTCGAGCGAGGTGGGGACGTCGCCGTTTTCTGTGGTAAACAGCCTAAACAATCCCGTTTCGCCCGTCGACACTTCAAAGGTGTACGTCGTTAAGCTTCTGAGTCCAGACATTCCCGAAAACGCGCAGGGCGCAACTTCTATGCCTTTATTTACGATAATTTCCTGCACCGACGAGCAGCCGGCAAACGCATATTCGCCTATCCATGTAAGAAGCGACGGAAAGGATATGTTTTTAAGCGACGAGCAGCCCGAAAACGCGTAAGCGCTTATTCCTGTCAGCGCCGTAGGCAAATTGATTTTTTCAAGCGCGGTACAGCCGGCAAACGCATATTCTGCGATTACGGTAAGATCGTCGGGCAGAATAAATTCCTTAACTCTGTTAAGCCCTCTCAGCTCTTGACCGCTTACACTCGACGACATCGTTACCTGCACTCTCGCAAGCGCCGACGGAACAAATCCGCCGAACATGTCGCTCAGCGTGCCCGGATTGTCGCGAGTAAAAAAGTGCGGAGTTTTAAGCTCGACGAGCGACTTTGTATTTTTAAGCGCGCCGCGCGAGATAATGCGTATGGAATCGGGGAAAGCGATTTTGGTAATGCCGCTTTCCTCGAACGCGCTTTCGCCCACCGACTCGATGGAATCGTTTAAGCTTATATCGACGAGCGCCAAGCATTTTTCAAACGCGTGTGCGCCCACCGTTTTGGTAGCGTGCGGAAGAACCGCTTTTTTAAGCGAAACGCAGCCGTAAAACGCGTAGTCGCCTATCGACTCAAGCTCGGTCGAAAAAGTTACGTCGGTAAGACCGCGGCAATTATAAAAAGAGTATTCGTCGATTTCCTTGATATTGGATAAATCTATGTACTTTATACCGCAGCCGTAAAACGCGCCGGCACCTATGGAAGTAACCGCGCCGCCGACGTCGAATTCCTCGAGCGACGCGAGGTCGCGGAAGGCGCCGGCGCCTATGTTTTTATCGGTAAGCTCTGCAATCTTAAATGACTTTAAGCTGTTCATGCCTTCGCAGAACAGAGCCGGCACCCTTTCGAGCTTAGCCGCCGAAATGCTTTCCACGACGTTTTCCCTTCCGAAAACGGATACGAACGATATATCGGTAGACAGCGTGTCAAACTCGACGGTCTTTACGTTGGAATCGGTAAACGCATTTCCGGCGCCGTCGAACTCGACCGTATCGGACAGCTTGACCGAGGCGAGGTCCACGCAGTACGAAAAAGCGTGCTCGCCTATCTTAACGTTTTCGCTCGCGCTTAAATCCACGGAAGTAATGCCGGTGCGCATAAACGCGCTTTCGCCCACCGCCTTAACGCCTTTAAGCTCGACCGATTTTAGGCTTTTGCAGTTGTAAAACGCGTTTGCGCCGACGTTAGCTATGCCGATAAGCTTAACCGATTTAAGATTATTGCAGTCCTTAAAAGCGCCGCTCGGCACTTCGAGCGTACTCGATTCTATTGTAAGGGTGTGAATATACGGCGAGCCGGTAAACGCCTTAGCCGATATTTCCGCAACCCTGTGTCCTTCTATCTTTTCGGGAATGGTTACGTCCTTGTACCGTCCGTTAAAGCCGGTTACTATTATATCGGTATCGTCCTTTTTTTCCTCGTCCGCAAAGCGGTAGATTACGCCCTGAAACGCAAACTCTTCCGCCGTGTTCCTAAACACGATAATCTGTAATACGCACACTGCGAGCGCGATTAAAATAAGCACGATCGAAAGAACGCCCACCCCTACCGCGTGTTTAACGTAGTTGTGAGTAAGCACTTGGCTCTTTCCGTCGCCGCTTTTAAGATAGAACGCTCGCGCCGCTTTGGCCCTTTCCGCTCTGTCGGTATAGGACAGCGTTACGCCGTCGCCCTTTCGCGTGTAGGTATAGTCGCCGTAGCAGACGCGCTTGATTTCCGTTTCAATGTGGTCGCACTTGTCGCTCATGGGCGTTTTGCTCACCCACACGAAGTCCGCGTCCTCTTCTTTTAGCGTAGTTGTGGAAAGGACGACCGTGCCTACCGGCCGACCGTTTTTGTCGTACTGCCTGACCTTTATATCAAAGCCGGTAATAGGCTCGGTCAATGCGTTTTTAATCCTCAGCGCGACGTACTTTTTTCCGTCCTTTTCTATTACGGAGTACTTTTTAACGATAGCGCATGAATTGATGTTATTTACCTTCACCGCGCCTACCTCCGTATAGGTTTATTCTTTCTGCGGAGTATAACAAGCGTCGATAAAAAGTTTATAACGCAAATTACTCCGGCAACGATAAAAAGCACAATCATGTCCGATTGGGACGTAACGACGCTCTCGTAGTAGATGCCTGCAAGCATGTGGCTTAAACAGTACTTGCCGAATATAATCTCGCCGAATGTTATGGCGCAAGTTAAAAGCGCGAAAAGCACGATATTCCGCCTCGGAATTCTCGCGCCGCACGTAATTTTTTGCTTGACGAAATTTACGGCATAAGGAAGCACCGCAACGTACGCCGTTCCTTCGGGAAGGGTCAATTCGCTCGTAATGCCCTCCGTCTTTATGGACTCGTCGACGTGAATAACGTCGAGAATGGTATCGAGGCAGTCGTAAATTACGACGTCGTACTCAAACCTGTAAATATCGGGCGCAATCTTAATAACGAGCTTGTTAACGTCGTCGCGGTTGGTAAGAATGTACTGTTCGATAAATTTACGGTTGCGAAAATCGGGACGGTAAACGATAGAACGCCCTCTTTTATCCTTAATCCTTTTCACTCCGTTATCGGTTATCCGCGGCACGGTGTAATGCGTGCGGAGAAGCACCCGCGGCAAAACGCCTATGATTATCGCGGTTAACAACACGGTAACTATTATAAGTACTACAGCCCATTCCATGCGGTATCCTCTCGGGTTTTCCGATTTTTTCAACGCCGAAAAAAGCGGATAAAACCCCGTATGTATTCTATCACGAACACACGGGGCTTGTCAATAAATAAGAGTTTTTAATTGCCGCCGCAAACATTAAAATTTGCTGAGAAAATCTTTTGTTTTACCGGCCTTAGTCAAAACGCGCACGCGCCGCCGAAGCGAAAAAAGCGCGCCAAAGTTATTAAACGCGCTTAAAAAGCGAGCTTATTCCGCACCCTCGAGCTTTCGCGTTTGGTCGGCAAGGCGAAGCGCCTCCGTCATTTTGTCGAGGTCGCCGTTCATAAACTCGTCGATACTGTAAAGGGTAAAGCCTATCCTGTGGTCGGTAACGCGACCCTGCGGAAAATTGTAGGTGCGTATGCGCTCGGACCTGTCGCCGGTACCCACCTGCCCCTTGCGAAGCGACGCGTACTCGTCGTCCTTTTTGCCCTGGTAGTAGTCGTACAGCTTGGTTGCAAGCACCTGCATGGCGCGCTCTTTGTTTTTGGTCTGGCTGCGCTGGTCCTGGCATGTTACCACAATCCCCGTCGGGAAGTGTGTTATGCGTATCGCCGAGTCGGTCTTGTTTATGTGCTGACCGCCTGCGCCGCTCGAGCGGAAGGTGTCGATTTTAATATCCTTTTCGAGTATCTCGACATCAACGGTTTCCGCCTCGGGAAGCACCGCCACGGTAACGGTAGACGTGTGGACGCGGCCTTGCGTTTCGGTAACCGGCACGCGCTGAACTCTGTGAACGCCGCTCTCGTATTTTAAAAACGAAAAGACGTCCTTTCCGCCTATGCCGAAAACTGCCTCTTTTATTCCGCCGAGCTCGGTTTCGTTAATCGATATGTCCTCCACACTCCAACGCTTGCGCTCGGCGTACATTTTGTACATTCTGCATATTTCCGCCGCAAAAAGCGCCGCTTCCTCGCCGCCTGCCGCCGGTCTGACCTCAAGAACCGCGCTTTTGCCGTCGTTGGGGTCTTTTGGAAGAAGCATAATTTTAAGCTCGTCTATTATCCCGTCGATTAGCTCGGTCTGCTTTTCGCACTCTTCCTTTGCAAGAAGAACAAACTCGGGATCGTCCGACTTTAACATGTCCACGGCGTCGGCATAATCGCGCTGCGCCTTTTTTAGCTCGGCGTATTTTTCGACAATGGGCATAAGCTCGCTTCGCTCGCGGCAAAGCTCTGCCCACGCCTTGTTGTCGGCGATAACCGCCGGGTCCTGAACGCGTTCGTCTATAATTTTAAATCTTTCGCAAATAGCGTCAAGCTTGTCCGTTTTTATTTCTCGCATACGACTATTCTGTCAACTCCGTCTAAGTCCTTTATTATTTTTGTCTTGCCTATCGCCGAAAAGAGCTTGGACACGTCCTGCGCCTGATCGTAGCCGACCTCGGCTAAAATAACGCCGCCGTCGTTCAGCACGTCCCCGGCCTTTTCCGCGATAATCTTGTAGAAATGCAATCCGTCCTCGCCGCCGTCGAGCGCAAGCCTCGGCTGGCAGGTAACCTCGGGCGCAAGCGAGTCTATCTCGAACGTGCGCACGTACGGCGGATTGGTTACTATAATATCGAATTTACCGTCTATGTTCTCGAACATGTCCGACTTGACAACATTAACGCCAAGCCCGTCGAGGTTTGTTTTGGCAACGCTAAGCGCGTCGTCCGATATATCCGCCGCCACTATTTCCGCGTGCGAAGACTTGGCAAGGTACGCCGCGATACAGCCCGATCCCGTGCAAAGGTCGAGAACGCGCTTACTCTCGCCGCCTATATATTCGAGCGTTTTTTCCGCCAAAACCTCGGTCTCGAAGCGCGGAATAAGAACGCGCTTATCCACCTTTATTTTAACGCCGCAAAAGTCGGAGTTACCCAAAATGTAGTCGAGCGGCTCGCCCGAAAGTCTGCGCTCGGCGTATTCCCTCGCCTTTTTCACAACGCCTATTTTAACAACGGAAACGGTATCCAACTCGCCGCGCTTTTTATCGAGCAGTTCGCAATAGATAAAATCGGCTTCGTGCGGATACTCCGAAAGTTTTTCCCGAAGCGCTTTAAGCTCTTTTTTAAAATCGCGCTCGTAAAAATCGATCGTCTTTGCATTGGGGTTTTCGTCAAGCTCGAGGACGGTGTTAAACGCTGCGATTGCGCACTCCGCCATCTCGTCGTCAGGCTTTATCGTGGAAAGCTTTTGTAAAGCGAGTCCCGGCGCGCGAAGCGCGTTTGTAAACCAGTTGTCGGGAAGAAGCGCGAGAAGGCGTAATAGCTCGTACGAGAGTCCTGCGACGATGGGAAGAAGCGCAAGCCGTATAATAAGCTTCATGTACCCCTTTCCGAAAACGTCGCTATACACCGAAAGCTCGGCAAAGCCCCAGTTTGTAAGCGCGAAAACTATTATGGAAAACACCACCACGAAAAACAAAAACGTAGTGCCGCAGCGGTTGTGCTTGGTCGAGCACGACTGAACGTTTTCGACGGTGAGCGGCAAACCCTTTTCGTAGCAGTTTATCGTGCGGTGTTCCGCGCCGTGATACATAAACGTGCGCTTAATGTCGCGCATAAGCCTTATAAGCGAAAGGTACAGAATAAATATCAAAAGCCGTACTCCGCCCTCTATTGCGGAAAGCGCAAGCACGTTGCCGTGCAGCGGCGTAAAAGTATCGAGCGCCCAATATATCGCAAACGGCAGACCTATAAAAAGCCCCAGCGCGAGCACCACGCCGAGAAAAACGGCAAACGAGGTCGCGCCCTTACTCGGCGTTTCTTCCTCGGGCGTACTGACCTCGGCGGACTTTAACATCGTCCGCATGCCGGTAACGAGCGAGTCCACAAACGCAATAACGCCGCGCACGATAGGAACGCGCCTTGCTTTGCCGCCCGGTTTAAGCCTCGACGAGGAAATCTCTATCTCGCCGTCGGGCGCGCGCACCGCCATGGCGATAGACGACTTTCCACGCATCATAACGCCTTCAAGCAGCGCCTGTCCGCCTATCATCGTGCGGCGAAGAGAGGGTTTCTTCTCTTTTACCTTTTTTTCTTTGACAGTTTTTTCTTCTTCCATTTGGTCTTACCGGATAAAAGCGAAATTATTTCCGCTAATAAAAAATCGAAGCCTCGGCTTCGAAAAAAAAGGCGAGCAAAAACGCTCGCCTAAACAACAAAACTATTTTGCGGTCTTTCCGGCACGATCGTTAAAGATCTTAATGCGTCCGCCCGTTTCGGTCTGCTTCTGCTTGCCTGTGTAGAAAGGGTGGCACTTAGAGCAAATATCGACATGAACAACGTCGCCCTTGTGCGTAGAGCCTGTAACAAACTCCGCACCGCACGCGCATACGACGGTTACTTCATGATAATCGGGATGCAAATCTTTTTTCATAACTACCTCGCTTCTTATCTTAATAGCTTAAAAATTATACACCGATAATAAACTAATGTCAAGCGTTTTATCGGCAAATATCGTGAGTGCCGCCGCAATAATTACGGCTTAGCCGCCGCCTTCGGACGGCTTTTACGTTTCGAGTTTATATTTTGACCAGAATTTTTTCGTTGCCGCCGTCGCCTTCGGACGCACCGAGCTTTTCGAACTCGGCGGCTACGTCGTTAAACGAAATGGTATACTGGTTGAGCATATCCACCTTTACGGTGTGGTTTGCGAGCATGTTTATCGCGGAAGGGTAATTTTTGCCGCAGTCGGATACGGTTACTATGTCGAGGTTTTTCTCGATGAACCCTGCCAGATTGCAGTTTAGATCGTAGCCGTTACTCGTACCCACAAGCGCAATCTTTCCGCGCCGCGCGGTATAATCGATAATGTTTTTAAGCGGCATTTTGGACGAAATAAAGTACGCGCACGCGTCGCCCATGTGTCCGCCGGTAAGCGCGAGAATCTTTTTGCCTACGTCCTCGCTTACCGCGTTTATCGTGTAGTAAACGCCTGCGGCGCGAGCCTTACCAAGCATTTCCTCGTGCATGTCAACTACGATAGGCACCGCCTGGTAGTACATTGCAACCTGCGCAAGGATAATGCCCACCGACGTTGCACCAACTATGATTAAGTGATCGCCCTTGTCTACGCCCAGTCCGGCCATAACCTTCATCGCCATGGCGGTGTGCTCGGTGTAGATTGCTTCCTCGTTTTTAAGCCGATCGGGGATAGCGTACACGTCGTCCGCGGAAACGACCGAAAAATCGGAAAGGAACCCGTTTTCCTTCAATCCGAACATATTCGGCTTTTCGCAGTCGTAGTACTTCCCTTCCTTGCAGCTCTTGCAGCTGTGGCAGCTTGCCTGCGGATACGTAACGACCCTGTCGCCGCGTGAAAGTCCCGTTACCGCCGAACCGACCTCGGAAACGAATCCCACGCACTGCCTTACGGGAATAATGGGAAACTGAACGGGAATCTTGCCGGTATACACGCCTATATCGGCGGACGAAATGCCGCAAATAAGGTTTTTAAGCTTAACGCAGTTTTCCCCCACCGGTTGAGCTTCGCTCTCCTCGGCCTTTATTGTGTGAAGCGAATATATTTTGTACGACTTCATAATACGAGTATTATACCACACTTCGTTACAAAAGGCAAGTGTATTTCGTATATAATATAAACGCCTGCTCGGCGCCTAATTCGCAGTCCGAAAAAGAGATAAAATAAGGTCGCCCCTCATCCGTCGGCTCGTACCTCGCCGCCACCCGTGAGCGTTAATAAAAATGTCCTGTGGACATTTTTTAGCGAGCGCTGTCCGAGAGACCGAGGACATCACGCGTTTACGCGTGCCCACCACGGGGAAGGCGAATGATATTAAGCCGTAACACCACAAATTCGCCAAGCCTTT
>JAFLVD010000039.1 GCA_022508485.1 Clostridiales bacterium
GGTGGGCAATGAGGGACTCGTGCGGTTTTGTAAACAAAACCGCCGTGCTCGCAATCGCAGATTGCTCGCACCGCTCGGCTAAAAATATGCCACAGGCATATTTTATTAACGCCTCGCGCCCTCGCGGGTTCTCGTCCCTAAAAATCACCAAACGAAAAGCCGCCTTGTGGCGGCATTTCGTTTGGTGAACGGATAGTATTCAAAGTCGAACTATATCGCAGATTCTCGATCGGTTGAGGTTCGGTAAACCGCTTTTGTATGTATTGTTACCGATCGAGTGTAGGTGTAGTGCTGTTGGTTGATTCGGTTAAGAAGCGCGGAGGCGGCTTCTATCCCTAAGTTTTCCTTATCGCACCCGAACGAGGTTATCGAAGGGGAGTGAGAGCTTGCTTCCGTAACGTTGTCGTAGCCCACCACAAGGCAGTTGTCGGGGACTTTAATTTTAAGCTGTTCCAGGGCGTCGCACACCGAGCGTGCGATAAAATCGTTGGCGCAGATAAAACATTCCGGGCGGTTTCTGAGCTTGTATAATTCGCTTTTAATGGCGGCGGTGTTGCCGTAGTTAAACTTGTCGCTTCTAAGTATGTCGTCGCGTTTGGTGTGGGGGATGTTGTCTATCGTAAGCGCTTGAATCATGCCGAAGTATCTGTCCTGAAAGCTCATACAATGCGTTATGTCGCCGACAAAGCAAAAGTTCTTTATGCCGTATTTTTTGTGAAGCTGGCGCGTGATGCCGTACACCGATTTTATATCGTTGGTTTTTACTATATCGAAGTTGCCCGACATAGGTATGCTGTTGGTAGGCGCAAAGTCGATAAAGCAGATGGGTAACTTAAGGTTAATAAGCTTTATTATAAAATCCTTATCGAACGTTTCTATCGCGATTATCCCGTCCGCGTTTAACGTTTTTACATGCTCGGCAAAGCTTGTAAAAGTCATTATTTCCGTATTAAAAGTGTACTGAAAAAGCTCATGTTTGTCGGTGTAGCAGTAGTTTTCTATGCTCTTGATTATCGGTACGAAAAAGCTTATGTTATTAAGCGGTTTGCCGGAAAGCAATAAAATGCGCTTGCTTTTTCTGGGTGGCTCAACGTTAACGCCTGTCGCGCCGAATGACTTGTAGTTAAGCTCCCGAGCCTTGTTAAGAATCAAGTCCCGCGTTTCTTCCGGAACGTATTTCCCGTTAAGCGCCTTTGCGACGGTGTTTCTCGAAAGACCGAGCTGTTCGGCTATGTCCTTTATTGTTACGGCAGTTCTCATAGCTTTTTCTCCCTTGATTTTATTATACACCTATAACTGTAATATTGCAAGAGATTTTTCGCAAATGCACAAATTTATAAAGTGAGTCGGTGTGCAGATGCACAATAACTTGCGGGTATATAGACAAGCACATTTATAAGGTTTATATTGAATGCGAAAAAGTCGATTTTAATAAAGGCAGGAAAAAGTATGGGCGATGAAAAGGTAAAAATCGACTCCGAGTCTATCGAGAAAATGACGGACGAAGAGTACGAGCTTATGTATGACGCCGCCGCCGAACAGAGAAGCGGTGCGTCGGGCGTCGCTACAGCGAGCTTTGCGGCAAACAGACCGCTGACAAAGTTCGAGCGGTGGAAGATGAATTTTAAGCGCAGGGGCTGGATACTGCTGTTTATTCTGCCTGCGCTTATTTATGTACTCATTTTCTGCTACGGTCCTATGTACGGCATACTTATTGCCTTTCAGGACTACATGCCGGGCGATCAGATTTTAGGACCCAACACATTTTGGGTAGGGTGGGAAAACTTCCAAACCTTTTTCGCAAACCCGAACTTTGTGGACTTTTTCCTAAACACGTTCCTACTGTGTATATTTGGGTTTATCGTCGGTTTCCCGCTGCCTATTATAGTAGCGCTTCTTCTTAACTCATTGCCGAGACCTAAGATTAAAAAAGGTCTGCAAATTTTATACTATGCGCCGCACTTTATATCGCTTGTCGTTATGGTCGGTATGCTTAAGATGATATTCGGCTCGGACGGTCTGTTAGACTCGTTGTCAGTCAAGATGGGTGGGGACGCAAACGGACTGCAGCTTTTCCTAAAGCCGGAATCGTTTAGACCGCTGTTTATTTTCTCGGGCAACTGGCAGGACTTCGGCTGGTCGGCGATTATATACCTTGCGGCGCTTGCCGGCGTAGACCCGTCGCTTCACGAAGCGGCTAAAGTGGACGGAGCGTCGCGCTTTAAGCGGATATTCAGCGTGGACCTTCCCGCGATAGCGCCTACGATAATAATGTTAATGATACTTTCCGTCGGCAACCTTATGAGCTGCGGCTACGAAAAGGTACTTCTTATGCAGACGGACGGCAACCTCGAGACGAGCGAAATACTTTCTACATACGTTTACAAGTTCGGCTTGATGGGCGGTCAGTACGGAGTAGGTACTGCGGCAGGTCTGTTTAACTCGGTTATTAACGTCGTATTGCTTGTTATAGCAAATACCGTTTCCAAAAAAATATCTGGCAATAGCATGTGGTGATGAATATGGAAAATCAAGAAGCACTGGATTTAAAAGAACTGAAAAAAGCGAACAAAATAAAGGATCCAAAGAGCGATATCGTTTATTACGTAATCTGCGGAATCATTTTGTTCCTGCTTGCGGTAATAATAATTTACCCGCTGTACTACATAATAATAGCTTCCATTTCCGACCCGGACGCCGTTATGACCGGCGAGGTCTGGCTGTATCCGATAAAGCTTACTTTTTCGGGCTACGCACAACTGTTTAAGCAGTCCGAGATATGGAAGGGTTACGGCTTTACATTGCTGTACACAGTTGCCGGAACGATATTTAACGTAGTTCTTACAATCCCCGCGGGTTGGGCGCTGTCGAGAGACTATCTGCCGTTCAGAAAGGTTATAATGGCTCTTCTCATTATAACGATGTTCTTCGGCGGCGGACTTGTTCCTTACATAATGCTTTGCCGCACTCTCGGTCTGTACGAAAACCCGTTAATCCTTATTATAGGCGGCGGCGTAAGCGTGTACAACGTGTTTATGTGTAAGTCGTTCTTCCAGTCTAACGTGCCTCAAGAGGTGCTCGAAGCGGCCGAGATAGACGGAGCGGGCGAGATACGCACGTTCTTCGATTTGATTCTTCCCATTGCAAAATCGATAATCAGCGTTATGATTTTGTTCTATGCGGTAGGACACTGGAACAACTACATCGATGCTTACATCTTTAACATACACGAAGATTTCTATCCGCTGCAGACTGTACTTAACGAGTTACTTTCGGTTACGAAAGGCGGTGAGGGCGAGGTCGTTCTCGAACAGATGCGCGCGGCAACCCAAATCAAGTTCACGTCGATTATAGTGGCGACCGTCCCGATACTTATTCTGTATCCTATGATAGAAAAACACTTCGGGCAAGGCGTATTGGTCGGCTCGTTCAAATAAATAATAATTGGAGGAAAATATAATGAAAATCAGAAAGAAGCTTATTGCATTACTCACTGCGGTGACTTGCACCGTACCCACGCTTGCCTTTACTGCGGCATGCGACGGCGGAGCCGGCGATCACCAGTTTAACGTTCTTGCGGTTAAGGAATCGACCGTAAAGGACTACAACGAGATGCCTGTATTCAAAAAGCTTAACGAGGAGACGGGCAAGGACGTCCACTGGACGTTTAAAACCTCCTCGCAGTACTCGCAAAATTCCGACCCCGTATCCACAAGGGGTATCGACGCGATATATCATGCGGGATTTTCCAACCTGCAGCTCAGCAACTACGGCAAGCGCAAAAGAATTGTCGCAATCGACGAGCATCTTGACAGCATGCCTAATTTTAAGCGCATACTCGACAGTCGCCCCGACATTAAAGAGGCGTTAAAGTCCCCGGACGGACACATCTACTCTCTGCCGCGCGTAGAGGAAATGGGGCTTAAGCAGTATCCCAACATTTTGTTCATTAACAAAACGTGGATAGAAAAGCTTATCGATACAAACAATCTGCCGGCAAACGTGTCTCTCGAAAAGGCTGACCTAGTCGACGGCTTGGATCTTTCGAGAGCAGAGTTTAAAGCGCTACTTCAAAAGTTCAATACCGTCGATATGGACGGCGACGGCAAGGTCGGCGCTGCGGGTAACGAGATTCCTCTCGCGTACGTAAGCGGCAACTGGCAGGGCAACGAGTCCGACCTTATCGCATCCTTCGGCGTACCCGAAAACATCGAGCACAAAACCATAGTTAACGGTCAGGTAAAGTTTACCGTAGAGGACGAAAAGTGGTTTAACGCCTTCCAGGAGCTTAACGGCTGGTACAAAGATGGTCTTATAAGAGCGACCAACTACACGAGAGACCAGGACGAGTTTTTGGCTTACGGACAGGACGGCCGCTACGGCGCGTTCTACTGGTGGGAAAAGGAAACGGTTGTCAAAAAGGACTTGCAGGACAACTACATTATCGTTCTGCCGCTTAAAGACGACGACGGAAACCGTTACGTAGGCGTCAGCAACGAGCTTGAAGTGGAAAAATCCGAGTGCGTCATTCTTTCCACCTGCAAGGACGTAAACGGACTTCTTTCTTACTTCGACAAGTTCTTCGAGCCGGACTACTCCGCTCAGCTTAACTACGGCTCTATCGAGTCGGGCGCGTTTAAGGCGGAAAAGGAAAACGGCATGCTTATCCCCAACGACGAACACGGCAATCAGAGCGCGGACGACTTCCGTATGCAAAACGCGCCGTACGGTGTTGTGTATCTTACCGACGAGGTTTGGGACAAGACCGTTAAAATGGAATCGCGTGCAAGGACCAGGCTCGACCGTCTCGAAGCATACGTTAAGCCGTACTCCTACGCGGGCGCCACGAACATCCCCAACCTTAACTACACCGAGAACGAGCTTAAGGAACTCAGCACCTACGAGATGTCGCTCGGCGGAAATATCAGAACGCAGATGATGAAGTGGTTGCAGGCAACCTCCACCCCGCAAAAGTCGGAGTGGACGAACTTCCTTTCGCAAAATCAGGCGTCGATAAATAAGATTAAGGAAATTAACCAAAACGCTTACGACAGATATCTCGAAGCGTTAAAATAAACAGGGTAGGATATGCGCGGATTATTGATTTTCGGCGAATACGTTCTGGAATTTTTAGTGGTATCGCTGCTTCTCGCTTTATCCGCAGTTCTTATTCTGCCTTTTATACCGATGGTTGTGGGTGTGATCGGGTTTTTTAAGACCGATAAAAACACGCGAAGGTTTAAAGACATCTTTACGACCATCGGCACGAATATCGTAATTATCATCTTGTTCACGCTATTTGAGCTTGTAATAATTATTTTCCCGGTTCTGAACATTTACTTCTTTAATACTCACCCGGAAGAGACAAACTACTTTGTGTTGGCGGTATGCTGCATAGCGCTTATCGTAGGTATCGTTTACTTTATAAACGGACCTATAATAATCGTCAATATGAAGGTGAAATTCGGACAGCTGCTGTACAACGGGTTTATGCTTATTTTCGGCGGACTTTTGCGCAGTCTTCTTGCGCTTATACTTGCCGGCGGAATTGTGGCGCTTATAATCTTTTACCCGTACGTTCTTCCGCTTACGCTGTATGCAGTTCCGTTTATTCTCTCTAAGCTTTTGACCGAAAACTTTTACCATCTAAAGGCAAAAGCGCTTAAGACGAGTGTTTACCGGTTAAAGCAAGATATCGGGAAAGACGATTACCTAAATGAAAACGGAGAAATCAACCATGAAGATTCTTAAAAGAATAGGAAAAATTATCGCATTATCAACCGTCTGCGTACTTGCCGCGGCGCCTATTGCGGGCTGCGAAACAAGCGCTGAGGACGAAAGTCCTGTAATTACCGGCGTAGGCGATTTCGATTGCATCGTCAACGAACCTGTCGATCTTTTGAGCAGGGTTGCCGCTCTCGACAAAGAGGACGGCGACATAACGCCTAAAATGACTATCGACATCGTTCCCGAGGCACAGCTTAAGGACGGTATAGCGATATTCCCCACGGACGACGAGTACGAGATTACGTACACCGTTAAGGACAGCGCCGGGCATAAGACGAGCGCTACGTCGTACGTTTCGGCGTATAAGCGTCCTGTTTTAAAAGAGTTCGAGTCGGTGGATATGAACGGATTCTCCGTCGACGTATCCGGCGGCGCAACGCTTGTTACAAAAAGCGTTGTCGGCGACGGCGGTAACAGTAAGCTCGGATTTAAGGTAACGGGCGCGCAAAACGCCGAGGACGTCGCGCTTACGCGCACATACACCCTTAACGGCGGTGTAGATTATACGATTACCTACAAGGTTAAGTCGAGCGTAGCCGGTACCGCTAAGGTCAAAGTCGGCGAAACCGAAATCGATAACCTCGAGGTAGCGGAAGGCGAGTATAGCAATGTGACTTTCGAGTACTCGGTTCCCGACGGCGAGGATCCCGTCGACGTAAAGGTTCAGCTGCTTCTCGGCGAGCTCGGCGACGATATGGAGGTCGAGTTCGACAAAGCTTCGGTAAGCTACGAGGTCGAACAGGAATCGGGCGGCACGGCTATCACATTTACAAACAGTAACGTATCCGGTCGTTTTGACGGAACGGAGGGTTCGGTTGCGATTGCCGAGGACGGTTCGTCCGCTACGCTTACCATAACTTCCACCGCCTCGGGCGCCGACGATATGTGGCGCGGCGGCATGTTCATAAACACCGAAATTCCCCTTACGGTAGGCGGCGTATACAACATCTCGTTCGATCTCGAAAGCGAAAACGAGTGCGACTTCGAGGTTTGTATTCTTAAACAGCAATGGGGTCCGGACGAGTTTATAGAGACTATCCCCGATCTCGTAAAGAACGGCACGACAGAAAGGGAGCTTACCGTTGCAGAGGGAAAGGGCGGCACGCTGTGGCTGTACGTCCGTTCCGGCACCAACATTAATACAATAACCATTTCCAACCTTTTGGTGGATATTGATAATTCCAACGCGTCTAACGAAACCGTTGTGTCGTTTACCGACGGTAACGTGCACGATCGCTTTGACCACGGCGAAGGCGGCGCTACGCTCGAGGGTTCGGTGTCCGTAGCCGAGGATAATTCCTCCGCAACGCTTACCATAACCTCTCCTGCCTCGGGTGCCGGCGATATGTGGCGCGGCGGCATGTTCATAAACACCGGCGTAGCTCTTGTCGAGGGTACCACGTACAACATTTCGTTTGACCTTACGAGCGCCAACGAGGGCGACTTCGAGGTTTGTATTCTTAAACAGCAGTGGGGTCCGGACGAGTTTATCGAGGTTATACCCGGTCTCGTAAAGAACGGCACTACCGAAAGGGAACTTACCGTTACAGAGGGAATGGGCGGCACGCTGTGGCTGTATGTTCGCTCCGGCACCAACGTTAACACAATAACCATTTCCAACCTTAAAATTTCGGTAGACGTAGGCGGCGGCGAAAGCGGCGGATCTGTAACCCGCACCGAAACCTACGGCTGCAACAACGTGTTTAAGATGTTCGCGTACGAGGGCGCGCCCAACTACGTGGAGTGGAAGGACGGCAAGCTTATCTTTAAGGTAGAGCATTTCAGCGATCGCGACTACCATAACAAGATAGAAAGTCCGCAATTCGATATAGGGGCGGGACAGTATTTCGTTTCGTTCAAGGCGAAGGCGAGCGCACCCGTAGAAGTCACCTGGGTAGGACCCGTATCGGGCGGCTGGGACCCTAATATCGTATGGGCAAGGTTTAATCTTACCGATACCGAAACTTTGTACACGTTTAAGGGTAACGAATTAGGCACGCCCGGTATCCATCAGTTCGAGTGGCAGTTCGGCTCGTCCGCAAACCTCTCTTACGAAAACGTCACTATCGAAATCAGCGAGATTACAATTTACTACAAATCGATTATCGATTAGTACGGAAAAAGACGGTTCGATATTCTATCAGGAAACTTTAAATGGCTTACAGTGTAAAACAAGCAAACGAATATATCGCGGCTAACGTCAAGTCGGTAAAAGGCAAGTTCAGACCGAAGTACCACATGACGGCGCCGATAGGCTGGATGAACGATCCAAACGGGTCGGTGTATTACCACGGCGCATATCATCTGTTTTACCAGTACAATCCGTACGGTGAGGAGCCGAGCGTTATGCACTGGGGACACTTTGTGTCGACCGATTTGATAACGTATACCGACGAAAGCGTTGCTCTCGCCCCCACCGAAAAAGACGAAACAAGCTGTTATTCGGGCGGCGCGGTTGTCGCAGGCGGCGCACTTAACATTCTTTATACAAGGCATTACGAGATAAAGGACGAAAAGAAAGAACAGGTGTGTATGGTGCGAAGCACCGACGGAAAAACGTTCGTCAAAAAGCACCACCCGGTCTTTAACAACGAGACGCTTCCCGAAAACATCAGCCGCGCGGATTTTCGCGATCCGTTCCCGATAATGCTAAACGATAAGTTTTACGTTTTTGTCGGCGGTACGGATAGGGAACTGAAAAAGGGAGTTGTGGTTGTCCTAAAAGGCAATTCTCTCGAAAAGCTGGAATATGCCTTTACAATCGGACCGTATGACTGTCTCGGCGATATGGCAGAGTGTCCGTGCTACTGCAAGGTCGACGGAAAAGACGTGCTTATCGTTTCAGGCTGTCACGTCAAAGAGCAAGGCAACGATTACAAAAATACGCACGCAAGCGTGTTTATAGTGGGCGAGCTTGACTTTGAAAACGGTCGCATGAGCGTAGATTACGTAAAGGAAATCGACAAGGGCGACGCGTTTTATGCCCCGCAGGTAATAAGCAACATCGAAAGACCCATAATAGTGAGCTGGCAGGAAATGTGGAACAAATCCTATCCCACTCGCGATATGGAACACGGCTGGGTAGGCTCGTTTACAATCCCGCGCGAGCTAAAGCTTTGCGACGGCGACATTATTCAAACCCCGATATCCGAGCTTGATAACTACCTAAAGTCGGACCGCGACATAAAAGACGTAATTCCCAAATGTGCGGACATCCGCGCGTCGTTCGACGGCAAAGGTTCGTTGGTTTTGCTAGGTAGTAACGGACAAATCGTTATAGGTAACGACGGCGGCGTGTATCTCGACACGGTAAACTCAAATAACGGCAACGGCTGTATTCGCCGCACAAACGGACATTACGCAAGCACAAGCGTCAGAATTTTACTTGACGTGTCGGGCGTGGAAATTTTTGTGGACGACGGTAGGGAAGTAATTAGCAGCAGAATGTACATCGACGGAGATTTTACTATTTCCGTCGACGGAAACGTAAAAGATATAACAATAAAGGAAATAGGAGTACCCGTATGAAAAAGATTAAGTCAGTTTTAATGGCGGCAATGGCTGTTGTGTGTTTGCCTTTGGCTGCATGCTCAACCGATAACCCGGAGAGTAATAAGGGTAAGGTCGATCAGGGCGATAAAAACATATATCCCATTTCGTCTCATGCGGGCGGCTCTACGCTCTACATGGGCGACGTAATGCCGTTCTACGACGACGGAGTTATGAACATATATCAATTGCAGGACAGGGTAGGTTCGCAGTATATGTTCTATCATCCGTTTGCAAGGCTTACTACAACCGACTATGTGACGTACAAGGACGAGGGCGTTGCGATTAATTTCGAGGAAGACCTCAAATCGATGGACGCCGCGCTCGGAACAGGCTCGTTCATTAAGAGTGCGGACGGAAAGTACCATTGCTTTTACACCGGACACAACTCCGACAGGGACGCAACGGGTAAGCCGCATACCGAGGCTATTCGTCATGCAGTAAGCACGGACGGACAAAAGACCTGGACTAAGGTAGAAGACTTCCATCTTTTCGGCAACAGCGACGACTTCCGCGATCCGTACGTTTATTTCGATTCGGTCGACGAGTGCTACTATATGCTTGTTACGACCAACGACAACGGCAAGGGCGTTATTAAGCAGTATCAAGCTTCGTCGCTTGACGCGAACGCCGACGAGTGGACGGATAACGGCGTGTTCTTCGAAAACGACGCGGGTTCGTACAATATGGAATGTCCGTCGTACATCGAGTACAACGGATACTGGTACCTTGCTTACAGCGAACAGGGTTCGGACCGCGTTACGCATTACAGATATAAAACCGAGCGCGACGGCGAATGGAAAAAGTTCGATCTCGACAAGATAGACAGCACCGGCTTCTATGCGGGACGACTTGAAAAAGCGGGCGATAAGCTGTATGCCTTTGCCTGGTGCGCTAAGCTTACCGGCGGCGACGTCGGCGAGTTCGACTGGGGCGGAAACCTTGTCGTGCACGAGATTAAACAAAGCGAGGACGGCGAGCTTCGCGCCGTGCTTATCGACGGCGTTAAGAACGCGTTCAAAACATCTGTCGACTACTACACGGTAAAAGGCGAAAAGGCGTCATCGTTTACATTTAAAGGCGATAAGTTTACCGCATACGGCTTAGACGAATTAAGCAATAACATAACGAGAATGCACTTTACTCTTAAGCTCGATGAGCTTAACGGCGAGTGCGGCGTTACGTTCGGTATAGACGGCGGCGCTTACGACAACAGACTGGGTACAAAGGTATTGTCGTTTAAAGCGACGGAAAACCGAATTGTTTGCTATAACGACGTTGCTAATATCTTGCGTTACGGCAAAGAGCTTACCTCTGTCAATTACAAGTTCGAGGCGGGAAAAGAGTACGACGTCGACATTATGATTGACGGTGAGATTGCGGTCCTGTACTTTAACAGCGAAGTTGCGCTTTCCACGCGGCTTGTAGGCATCCAACAGAAAGGTCTTGCTTTCTATTCGAACGGAGCGAAAGCTTCGGTAAAGGGGATTGCTTTCTATGAGTAAGCTTGTGTGTATGGGCGAGCTTTTAATAGACTTTCAGTCTAAGGGAAGCGGTACGCTCAAGAACACGGACGAATTTGTTAAAAAAGCCGGGGGCGCACCGGCAAACGTTTGCGTTCAAGCCAAAAAGCTGGGGTGCGAAGGAATGTATCTTTCCCAGGTCGGTAACGACGCTTTCGGCGAGTTCCTTATCGACACTCTTAAAAGCGAGGGGATTGATACTCGGTTTATTTGCAAAAACAGCGACTACGACACCTCGCTTGCGTTTGTTTCTTTCGGGGACGGTGGGGAGCGGCAATTCTCGTTTTACCGCAGAACAGCGGCGGACCTTTACTTTACCCCCGATCAATTTTACGGCGTAACGCTTGAAAAAGGCGACGTCCTCGAGTTTGGAAGCGTGGCGCTAAGCACCAAAGAGGCAAGGCGTGCACACGACTACATAATACAAAAAGCTCACGATTCGGGCGCGGTAGTATGTTTCGATCCAAATCTCAGGTTTAATCTGTGGGGCGACCGCGACGAGCTGAAAAGAGTTGTTCACGAATATGCCAAAAAGGCTGACGTTATTAAGGTGGGCGACGACGAGCTTGCATTTTTAACCGAAATAGACGATACGGATAAAGCGGTCAAGGTGTTCTTCGGTTACGGCGTCAGGATGGTTGCGGTAACAAGAGGCGCGCACGGCGCAAAGCTGTATCTTAGCGACGGAAGAAGCTTTGACTGCAAAGGCTTCGGCGTAAAGGCTGTGGATACCACGGGTGCGGGCGATTCTTTCTTCGGCGGACTGATTGCCGAAATAATGCGACTCGGAATAAGCAAGGAAAATATCGTAGGCTCTTACGATTACGGCGTAATAGTTGAGTTCGCCTGTAAGTGCGGAAGCTACACGACGACAAATTTTGGAGCAATCGCCGCAATGGGCGACAGAAATAAAATACTAAAGGTAGGGGAATAATATGGCTACTATTCAGTTAAAACATATCAATAAGATTTACGACGGCGGCGTGCATGCCGTTCACGACTTTTCGATAGACATAGCCGAAAACGAGTTTATCGCGTTCGTCGGTCCGTCCGGCTGCGGAAAGTCCACAACGCTCCGTATGATTGCGGGTCTTGAGGAAATATCCACCGGCGAGATGTATATCGACGGTCAGCTCGTAAACAACGTGGCGCCTAAGGATAGGGGAATAGCGATGGTTTTCCAATCGTACGCGCTCTATCCGCAAATGACTGTTTACAATAACATGGCGTATTCGCTTAAACTGCACAAGGTGCCTAAGGATGTTATCGACCGTCGTGTTCGCGGTGCGGCTAACATTCTTAAACTTACTCCCTACCTCGACAGAAAGCCGCGAGCGCTTTCGGGCGGACAGCGCCAGCGCGTCGCGCTCGGCAGAGCTATCGTCCGCGAGCCTAAGGTCTTCCTTATGGACGAACCGCTCAGTAACCTCGACGCTAAACTGCGCGTTGCGATGCGTTCTGAGATAGTGCGTATACATAAGGCGGTAAACGCTACCACCATTTACGTTACTCACGATCAAATCGAGGCTATGACCATGGCTGACAGGATCGTCATTATGAAGGACGGTATCATTCAGCAGATTGCAACGCCCGACGAGCTTTATAAGCACCCCGCCAACGTGTTTGTAGCCGGCTTTATCGGTACGCCTGCCATGAACCTCTTCCACGGCGAAAAGCACGGCGACGAGTTTGTAACCGACGCTAAGGTCTTTACTATGCCCAACGAGGGAGTAAAGGTCGAAGCGGAATTCGTAAGATCCGTACCCGTCGACGCGGAAACCGCTGTCGAATCCGAACAACAGGCTGCGGAGGAGTTTAAAGCCCCGCCCCCGAATAGTCCATACGAGTATCCTATAAATATCGTTCCGTCCGCGCACGGCAAGGTTACCTCGAGCGTCGCTTACGCGGCGGCGGATACAAAGGTTCAGCTTACCGTAACGCCCGACTTCGGGTACGTTATTAAGTCGGTCAAGGTAAACGGCGAGGATATAACCGATAACTGCGTAAAAATCAAGCTTACAAAAGAACAGCAGAAGCTTCTCGAAAACTACGAGGGTAAGCGTATTATTTACGGTATTCGTCCCGAAAACCTTATCTACGAAAAGGACGAAAAGTTCGACCGCTTTAAGAATTATTCGTTTGCGTACGACGTACAGCATATCGAAATGCTCGGCGACATTATCAATATGCACGGCACTATCGGCGAGTCGAAGGTCATTTCCAAAACGAGCAGTGAGTTTTCGGTAAAGGTAGGCGACGTCGTTACAGTCGCCGTCGACCCGTCGCATACGAGATTCTTTAACGAGTCGACGCTGAAAGCGATAAACGAAGATTATAAAGAATACGAGGAAATCGAGAACAAACAGCTTCAAGACGAGGATAACGTCGTTATAGTCGAACAAAAGAAAGGCTTCTTCGCTCGCCTCGTCGAAAAAATAAAGGGCTTGTTTAAAAAGAAGAGCAAGGACGAAAACGCCGAAGCCACGGAAGAGGCTAAGCCTGCGGAAGGGCAGAACGCCGAAACAACCCAAAAATAAATACAACACTACCTACGGCTTCGATTTGCTATTGACCCCGAAAATTGAGCAGAAAACAACAATATTGTTTGTGAATGAGTTCGGTATTGTGCCGAACTCATTTTGTTTGTTAATTAAACCACATGCTAAGCAAGAGGTAACAGTACTGCTTTTAACTATGCCGACAATAAAGAACCTAAAATTCAAAATTCGGAGGATAACAGATGCAATAAAAAAGAGCGAACAACCGATTAAGGTGTTCGCCCCGGTCCTTTATGGTGGGCAATGAGGGACTCGTGCGGTTTTGTAAACAAAACCGCCGTGCTCGCAA
>JAFLVD010000004.1:0-1394 GCA_022508485.1 Clostridiales bacterium
GTCGTAACAAGGTAGCCCTACGAGAACGTGGGGCTGGATCACCTCCTTTAAGGAACCGACAAATAGAGTCGGTCAACAATTTAGTTCTCAATCGATTAGTTTGCTAAAATCGTTCACTTAATCTGTGTAAGAAAAATTCCTCGCTGTCAGCGAGGTTTTTTTATGCGTTTTTTTTGGTGAAGTGTGTAATTTTTTATTGCATCATAACGGCTAATAAACCCCTCAGTCTGCGTTGCAGACATCCCCTTTACACATTGGACTTTTTTTTACGCCATACATCACCCCGAGCGAAGTCGAGGGGTCTAGGCGAACCGCCGCAAAGTGGTAACTATTAACATAATGTGCGGCTGACGCCTAGATTTCTCCGCTACGCTTCGCTTCGGTCGAAATGATGGGGTGGTGGAAACGCCTTTATCACCATAATTGACAAAACCATTTAAAGAATGTAAAATACATTTATGCAGAAGTACTACGTATATATTTTAACTAACTATACAAATACAGTGTTATATACGGGTGTTACGAATAGTATTCAGCGCCGAACGTTTGAGCATAGACAGAAAATAAATTTTGGTTTTGCAGAGCGCTATAATGCGTACAAGTTAGTTTATGTGGAATCTTGTACACGACATACCGACGCCATAACTCGAGAAAAACAGATTAAAAAATGGCGCCGCGAGAAAAAGGTTGCACTAATAGAGTCAATAAATCCCGAATGGAACGATTTATTGACCGAAGATTAGGTTTAAGCAGAACGTGATAGTTCTTCCAACATCACCACGAGCTTGTCGAGGGGTCTAGGCGGACGCAAAGTGGTAAATATTAACGTATTGTGCGGCTAACGCCTAGATTTCTCCGCTGCGCTCGCAAGCTCGCTTCGGTCGAAATGATGGGGCGGTGGTAATAATAGCGTTTATGTTTAATTCAAACATTAACGCTTTTTCATGCCGTACATCACCCCGAGCTTGCCGAGGGGTCTAGGCGAACCGCCGCAAAGTGGTAAATATTAACGTATTGTGCGGATAACGCCTGACCTCCGCTACGCTCGCAAGCTCGCTTCGGTCGAAATGATGGGGTGGTGGCAGAAATACGACTATGATAAGAATAAATTCTTGACAATTTTCTTGTTAATCTATATAATTGTTTTATACTTTTATTTAGAGGGATTATAATGAAAAAGCTTATATCGATTATTATTTCCGCGCTTACGGTGTTTGCTTGTACGTTCTCTTTTATCGGTTGCGCAGAGCAAGGCGATAACGGCGGCGATAATACGCATACCAAGCATAACTGGTCAGCTACATACACGCCGGACGACACGCGCGACCAACACTATCAAACCTGCGACGGATGCGACGAAAAGCAGTACGGCGACCACGACTACGGCACAAGCG
>JAFLVD010000004.1:1494-112945 GCA_022508485.1 Clostridiales bacterium
CCTGCGACGGATGCGACGAAAAGCAGTACGGCGACCACGACTACGGCACAAGCGGTACGTGCGTTTGCGGCAAAACAAAGCCCGAAACAGACGTTCCCGCCGAAAGCGTTTCTCTCGATAAAACGGATATAGAGCTTGAAGTAGGCGGCGCAGGAACAAAGCTGACCGCAACCGTTTTGCCCGAAAACGCCACGGATAAAACAGTAACGTATTCGGTCGCGCCTGCCGGAGTTGTAAGCGTAGACGAGGGCGGCAACGTAATCGCCATATCGGACGGCACGGCGGTTATCACGGCTACGACATCTAACGGCAAAACCGCAACCTGCAACGTTACAGTAACCAAACCGCTCACCAACGCAGAGGTTTTAGAGTTTTTGAATGAGAATGTCTTGATTGAAGCCGCTAAAAGTGCTCTTCCAAGCACAGCAACGGTTAATGAGAGTACAATAAAGAATGCTACTTGGTATCTAACGAAAGAAGGCGATAATGTAAAAAGCGCTAATCTTGTATTTATCGGAATAATTGAAGATACTTTTTATTATTTAACCTTATGTAAAGTTGATTTTGTTACGCCTTTAACACCGCAGAATATTAAAGATGGTGAAATAGGATCGCCTACTTATTCGAGAATATATAGACAAGCAATCAACCCCACCATTCAAGACGAGCATGCCGAGCTGACAAATGCAATCTGCGATTTGCTATTTGGCGCAAAAGTAGGTGCGACAAGATATATTATTGACCAGATGTGGAATGATCTTGATAGTAAATTAGGTTATGCTAAATATTTTACTGTAATCGAAGTTACGGGAAGCGGCATTAAACAAAAATCTATTGCTATTACTTATTCGAGCGACAATAGCGTATTGATTTCTAATCTTTCAGACAGTGAAAATTATTACACCTATGACGAAGATATATCCCACGCTATCACAGGCACAAAGTTAGAAAACAACGACTCGGCGTTTTGATACTTTCCGATATAAATAATGCGTTCACGGTTACGTGGGCGCTTTTTTATTGCGGAAAGCGTTCGGTGGGGAAGCGCGCCGTTTGTAGGAAAGATATTGACAAGTGTTGTGGAATATGGTATTATATATAATAGTAAAATTATCTATTTTGTGAAGAGATTATTTAAAAAGACTAATCCGCACCGAATACGATTAAGGAGTACGACATGATTGTATACGCCTCTGAAAAAGCGATATCCGGCCTGAATATTAAAACCTACGACAAGATAGAGGGGGCGCAAAGCCTCCTTGCCAAGTATCACTACGACAAGGAAAACGGCAACCCCGTACTTGAATGGGGATGCGAGATGTTCTACTTTCTCGGAAAGCGCGGTCTTCAAGTCGTGCACGCCGCGTCGGGGCTTACCGTATTTCTTTTTAACCTGAATTACGACGAGTGGCCGCTTATCGGGCAGCAGGTAAAAAGTGCGGTCGGGCATATATTTGAAGAGACCGTGGATATCCACCCCCAGCTTAAAAAATTCTTTGTCGACGCGCCGGAGTTCGTTTTCGCGCCGCTCGAAGATAAAGCGCTTACCGCGCAGTTAAACCGCATTACGCTCGAAACGGCGGAAGGGCTTGATTTTAACAATTATATGGATAACGGTGTGCTTCGCACGCGCAAGCTTAACAGTGTGTATAACTGGAACAAGCTTTTCTCGTTCGGCAAAGGACACAAAAAGGATATAAAAGCCGCCCAGGCATTTATAAACGTATTAAAAGAGCATTATTAAACAGGCGAGTTTTTGTTTTTCGGCTTATTCTTCGGTTAAACGTTTTTATTATTTATGGAAAAAGACAAAAACGGCATTTCATTTCGCGATATAGACTCAACCCTTACCGACGGCAAAATGTTTGTCGGTAAGGGTTGGTTAGTTCTTATAATAGTATTATCCGTTTTGATAGGGTTGTGTTTTGTAAGTTTTATTGCTATGTTAATTTCAGCCTCAATGGAAAGCAATCCGGATTACAAAGATACTTTAATTTATCTCGCTGTTTTACAGGCCCCTTTGCTTGGTTATAGTGTTGTTGTGCTTTTTTATGCCGTGCAAAAAAAGAAGCTTAAACGGTGGCTTCAAGACGCCGTTATATTAAACGCGAAGGTAGAAAAAGTTTTTTCCGAGACGCAAATGTCTCACCCCGGTGTTTTGATTGTAATAGGGGCGACAGCTATAAAAGTAAGGTTTACATACGACGGGCATAAACGCGTAAGGTACAGCGAGTACAAGGGAAGAGGTCGAGCATTACATACATATAACAAATTTGTAGGTAAGATAGTAAGGATTGCATATTCGCCCAAATACGACAAAGTAATGCTGCTTAAACCCGATAAGCGTTAGGCTCAAAAATATATAAATAATAAATCCCACCGCTAAGTGCGTAGCGGTGGGATTTGTTTTTAAGTTATTTACTTTTCGGTTTTGGAACCTGCGGAAGATTTTTTACTTTCCTTCTTTTCGGGCTTTTCCGCTTCGGTCGGCTTAACGGCTTCGCCGTTTTCGGATACCGTTCCGAGGTATGCCGGAAGCTGCATGCCGCTCATTTTAAACAGCTCTTGAAGCGGGGGAACGGAGCCGAGCATTCCCGAAAGGAAGCCTGCGGTAGTCGATTTGCCGTCTTTCATGCTGTCCCAAACGGTAACCTTGTCTATCTTGATGTTCTTTATCGCCTCGACCTGCATTGCGACAAGCTCTTCCATCTTGTCGGCGAGCATAAGCTTTACCGCGTCGTCGCTCGATCCGCCTGCGGCGGTAATAATCTTGCCGAAGCCTTCCGCTTGCTTAGAGAGGATCTCGAGCTGACCGTTAGCTTCCGCAACTCGCATTGCGTATGCGGCGTCCGCTTCGCCCTTTGCACGGCGGCGGATACGTTCCGCTTCGGCTTCCGCTTCGATTTCCGCTTTTTGCTTTTCGATTTCGGCGTTGACGATTACGTCCGCTTCGAGCGTTGCGCGCTCGCGCTTTGCTCTTTCCGCTTCGGCCTGGCGTTCCGCCTTATACGCTTCCTCGTTGGCGCGAGCCTGCGCGACCGATTCGGCGGCTTCGGCGAGTCTGTTCGCTTCGGCTTCCGCTTCGCGAAGCTTCGCGTTGGACTGGCTTATAAGCACCTTCGATCTGTTTTCGCCCTCGATAGCTTCGGAATTTGCCGCGGCGACCTGAATTCTCTCGTCCTTGTTGGCGTTGGCTTCGCCGATAGAGCCGTCGCGGTTCTTTTCCGCAACCGACTTTTTGGCGTCGTTTATAGCCTTTGCGGCGGCCTCTTTACCGAGCGCCTCGATATATCCAGACTCGTCGTTTATGTCCGTTACGTTAACGTTTATAAGGCGGAGACCTATCTTTTTAAGCTCGCCCTCGACGTTGATGGAAACCGCTTCGAGGAATTTGTCGCGGTTGGTGTTTATTTCCTCGATGTCCATCGTCGCGATTATAAGCCTTAACTGACCGAAGATAATGTCCTCGGCAAGGCGCTGTATCTCGTTGAGGGGAAGGGAACGAAGCCTTTCCGCCGCGTTCTGCATTACGCCCGGCTCGGTGGAAATTCCTACCGTAAAGCGCGAGGGGACGTCGATACGAATGTTCTGGCGCGACAGCGCGTTTTTAAGGTCGACCTGAATGGAAATGGGCGTGAGGTCCAAAAAGCTGTACGACTGAATGAACGGTATGATAAACGCCGCACCGCCGTGAATACATTTAGATGAGCGCGGCGTGCCGTCCTCGGTCTTGCCGAGGTGCGCACCGTAAATGACCATTACTTTGTCGGACGGGCACTTTTTAAACCGCGTCGCGAGCAGTATGATGATGATGAGTACAAGTATAACGGCTGTAACGATAAGCGCAACGATTCCGCCAATCATGCCGCCTTCGGCACTCGATAGTAGTTGCATAATGTTTACCTCCAAAATGTTAGTTATTTACTTTTTTTGACGAGAAGAAGATTGTCGCCGAGATGGGCTATTACGGTAATGTTTGCGCCGGTGGGGATAGCTTCCTCGCTGTCTGTTACGGCGTCGTACTCCTTATAGCGCTCGGACACGAGCACGCTGACCTTGCCTTTGCCGCTTCTTTTGGGCGGAATGGCAAGATACGCGGTGCCCGATTTACTTATTGCGGCGACCGGGTTGATTGTGCCGTTTGCCTGAAGCTTTTCTATACCGATTATTGCGGCGGCCATTAAACACGCCGCGGCAAGCCCTGCGACGACGCCTATTATAAGCGCAAAGTACCAATTGAGCACGTAGCCTACCGTGTACGTAACCCAGCCGCCGACAGCCAAAAGGGCGAGGATAGATCGAAGCGAAAGCAGTCTGAATCCAAAGTGCGCCGCACCGCCTCCGCCCGAGCCGGAGACTTCGCCGTCCGAAACGCCGCCGGAAAAACTGTCGGCAATACCGTCGCCGTCGAGGTCGACGTCGCTCGCGCCCGAAATATCGGTTACGTCAGTCGATACGTCCGCATCTATTTCGCCGCCGACGAGCATAATTATAATCTGTATAATAAGAATAAGAGTAGCGGCACAGGCAATAATAAACGCCGTGCGCTGTGTGATATCCATTCCTTCCCACCACATAACCTGCACCTCCTTTTAGGTTTGTTGCCGGCAAGATCGCCTTTATGCAATCTTGATTACGAAATTGATTATAGCACATTTAAAAAAACGCTGTCAATGCGGTATATGAATTTTTGTATCGATTTAATCAAAATATAATTTTTTTAATCGTTTTATAATCTTATGAGTTTTGGCGCGGCGTATTGACATGCGTCGGCATTTTTTGGTATAATCGCCGTATGGGATTTTTCTGCGCGAAAAACAAATTCGAGCGTGCGCTTAAAGAGGTTAAGTTTTGGCGCTACGCCGGAATCCCGATAAGCAGACCGCTTAAATTGAAGCGGTTCATTCTCGCCGCCGTTTTGTGCGCGCTTCTTATTCCGCTTATTCTTATGAACCATTACCGCACCGACAGTGCGATTGCCGAGTTTTGGACAAGCAATATCGCGCGCGGTTGGGAACAAGCGGCAGGGACGGTAACTTCCGTTTTTCCGTTTTCCGTTTTCGAGTTTTTTGTGTGCGTACTTGTTCTCGTCGGTGCGTATCTTTTCGTTCGGCTTGTAATTAACCTTTGCCGCGCGCGTTTTAAAAGAATTCTTACCGGGCTTCTTGCCGTCGCGGTCGGCGCGATTGCCGTTTTCGATTTTTATATGATGTCGATGGGGTTCGGGTACTACCGCGCGCCTATGCCGCTGTACGTGTCGGGCGCCGATTATAAGGCCGAGCAGGCAAGGGCGGTTGTCGAGTACTTTTTGCCCGATTACAACGCGCTTGCCGATAAGTTTGAGCGCGACGAAAACGGCTGTGTAATTCCGCCGTACTCGTTCGGCGAGCTTGCGAAAAGGCTTAAAAAAGAGTACGGTAAGCTCGACGACGACTACTTTTTTTCGTACACGCCGAGCGGTAAGCCCATTGTTAACAGCTGGTTCCTTTCGGCGGTGAACATTACAGGCATAACGTTCCTGCCGACCGGCGAGGCAAACCTCAACACGCTTACGCCGCCGTCGTACGCAACGTTTACGCTCGCGCACGAGATTGCGCACACAAAGGGCATTCAGCGTGAGGGCGACGCCAACATAATTGCGCAGTACATTTTGCTTAACGCCGACGACGATTATCTAAGGTACTGCGGCTACTATAAAGCTTTTTTCGACCTTGTGGGCGCGGTGTCTCTTGCCGGCGACAACGAAGGGTGGCTCGAGCTGTATAAAAAAATCAATCCGCTTGTGTTTGCGGAACGGCGGTACGAAAACAGCTACTGGGCGAGTCAGCCGACTTTTATGCGCGACCTCGGTGAGTTTTTCAACAATATTTACCTAATTTTCAACGGCGCGGACAACGGCACCGGCAGCTACACCGACGGCAATAAGACCGACACTGTAACGCCCGTCGACCCCGATACCGGCGAGCCTGAACGCGATCCCGAAACGCAAGAGCCGGTTATAATCCCCGTGTATTCCACCGTGCAAAAAATGTTCTTTTATATCTACGAGTCGAGAGTGGGAAGCGCGCCGCCTATTGTAAGTGAATAGGTAATAGTGAAAAGTGAATAGGTGGGGACCGCTTCGCGGTGAGATTTAAGAATGAAAATGCTTCGCGGCGCTGAGGTAAAGATTCCTCGCTTTTTCTCGGATTGACAAAAATAAATCCCTCGGTATCGAGGGATTTTAAAGTGAAATTATAATAAAATTTTGGGGTCGTATTCGGGCTTTTTAAAAACCACTTCGTCGGGCTTGTCGGCAATTTCGGTTTTAAAAACCTCTTGCCACTCTTCCGCGGTGTAGTCCTCTATGGTGCAGGTTATCCAATGCTTATCCGCACCGAGGTCGCGCGAGAGCACCTCCACAAGGTCCTTAGCAAGCTTTTCCTTTTGGGCTTGTGTTCTGCCTTCCAGCATTTTAATAGAGATATTGGGCATAATTATCCACCGTCCTTTACGTTTGGTTTTAGTTCGGGAAGCATTTTAAGCTTTTTGAGAAGGGGTATCATCGGTATCGTAAGCGCTATATTGATTGCGGCTACTACCGGCTGCATCGTGCGGAATGCGACGAAGTAGGCAGGGAATGACAGTGTTTTATAGTATCCGTAGCCGTACCATATTGCCGCCGAATTTATAAGGCATGTGCAAAGACCCGTACAGACTATGCCCATTATCAAAAACTTAACGTAGTGGTTTTTAATAGGTACAAGTCTAAACGTCGCCCCGGCTATTACTCCGTACATTGTGTTGCCGAGTACGACGAAGGGGTTTATGTCGCCTTTGGGCAGTATAAACGCGCCGAGTATGTCCGATATAAAACACACGAGTCCGCCGCGAACTATTCCGAGACATGCCGCCGCCATAAGCCAAATAAGATATATAAACGTTATCTTAAAGCTGGGCGTCAGCGTTAAGTATTGGCCGATAATCTTCATGACGACCGCGAGCGCCGCAAACGCGGCAGTGTAAGTCATTTTTCTTGTTTCCGATAGCGTGCTTTGCGAACGGACTACTTTTTTCTCTTGATCGTCCGGAGTCGCAATTTCCTGTTGAGTGTTGCTCAATGTCGGGCTTCTCCTTTTATAGAAAATGTACGGCAATAGTCTCGACTATCACCGTACTCATTATACATTAAAAGCGTCTGTATGTAAAGTAAAAAAAGGCGTTTTGATACAATCGTCCTAAAAAGTTTACCGAGCAAGTTTGGACTTTGGTTTCAGTAGTTTTTTGGGCGATTTTTTCTTGCGCTTTCCTATATGTATCTCGAAGTCGACCGCGCCGAATATGACGGCGAGAAGCGCCATGCTCGCCGCGCCGCCGATTGCGGATACTATCATCGACAAAATTCCGTTTTCTATCAAACCGCTTATAAACTCCGTTAATAGCCACGACGGATAGGCGGACACAAGACAAATAATAAGCGGTCGAAGAAAGGTGAGCTTAAAGCCGGTGCGCCGTTTGATGTCTATTATATCGAGTACGGACGACACCACAAGGCTTCCGCCGAACGCTATCATGTATATATCCATGTTAAACCGCGAGTAGAAACAGAAGCAAACGACGTACATAACCCCGGCGCCGATAAGGTAGTTTATAAGCGACTTTTTTTCGAGGTCGAGCGAGTTAAGCATTGACGAGGCGATGTTTTCAAACGACAGCGGAATAAGAAGCCACGCCGATTTTTTTAAGAATATGCCGGCGTCGACGTTGTCGTAAAGCAGTATTCCTATTTCGTCGCCGAGCGAAGCGATTACGGGAAGGGCAATGGCGGCGACGATTACCGAAAAGGTGAGAGCGTTTTGCACTTGAGAGCATACGCTCTTTTTATCGTTATCGGCGTAAGACTGGGACAGCGTGGGAATCATTACAAACGCGAGCGAGCCGACGACGGTTATCGGCATGTACAGCAGCGGCATAGCCATGCCCACGCACGAACCGAAAACGTACATCGACTGCTCGGAGTTAAGACCTGTCGACATCAACAAAAAAGGTATCGCCACGGCCGTTATGTAGCCGTTTACGCTCGATGTGGTTCGGGAAAGCGTTATCGGAACGGACGAGGACAAAAGCGGCTTAAAATGGCCGCGAGGGCTTTTAAGACGGCGGCGTCCTGCAAAGTAGAATATTGCGCACGCGCCTGCACTCACCGCGCACGCTATAACCATAGATAGGGCGACCGAGTGAATTTTGTTTCCTGCGACGAGGAAAAGCACTATGCAAACGGCGATACGCGCCACCTGCTCGATTAACTCCACCGCGCTTACCGCGACGAATTTCTTTTCGCCCCAAAGCACGCCTCTAAACGACGAGTATATGCCCGAAAAGAGCAGCGCAGGAAGCATGATAAGCACGAGCGTCATCGACTCGCGCTCGGCAAACAGCGAGCCTATCGGCTTATTTAACGCGAGGGCGAACAGGCATATAGCTATCGCCGCGATAAGCTCTACTATTAACGCCGCCGAGCACACGCCGCCAGACTCGGCGCCGTTTTTTGCGGTAAGCTTTGATACGACAAGAGGAACGCCCGAAACGATCAGCGTAAGAAGAACGAAGAAAAACGAGGTCGCCACCGAGTAAATTCCCATGCCGACCGCGCCTATCTCGCGTGATAGGTATATCTTAAACAGAAAGCCGAGCGCGCGCTCTACCACGTTGAATATCGTTATTGTCAGGACCGCTTTTGCGATAGGTTTCATCGTTTTATGATATGAACGGCCGCGCGGAATAATGCCTTGCCTATGCGCTCTAACATTATAATTTGATTATAATTGTCTTATAATTCGATTGTTTTCTTGATAAATCGCGCGTAAGGTGCTATAATGTATTATATGGAAGTATGCGCAAAAAAGCCGGTATATAAATGGTTATTACTGCCGATTGTGTTCGCGCTTTTTTTCGCTTTTTCTTTTTTGCTCGGCTGCTCGGAAAACGTAACGCTTTCCTTTACCGTGGAAAAGCTCACTCTGTTTATAGGCGACAGCCGAGACATTTTTCCGTATATTTCGTTTACTCCGGCGGTCGCGGTCGACAAGTCCGTTAAGGTTAGCTCTGACGGCGACTGCGTGAAAGTGAACGGCACGACCGTTTTTGCCGTAAAGGAAGGAAGCGCAAGAGTTACCGCTACCAACGGCGTCGGCTCGGCTTATATCGACGTAACGTGCGTGTACCGCCCAGCAGGGCGCATTACCGTTTCCGTCGACAAAAAGGTTCAGAGCGCGACAAGACAAACCGACATTTCGCCGGTGGTGTTTACCGCAGAGCTTGACGACTACGTTTCCCCGGAAGTAAGCCCCGTATGGTACGTCGACGGTACGGAAGAGGCGAGCGGAATGACGTTTACGTTTAATCCGCCCGATTTCGGGCTGTACGAGGTTTCGGCGGTCGTCGGCGAAGTCTTTTATACCGTTAACGCTTCGGTGTACAGGTCAACCTCGGCGCATATCGAGGCGAAGGGCGAGCTTACCCAAAACAAAAACTATACGCCCGTAACCTTTATCGCGCGCGAGGATATTGATACTCGCAATCCGAATTCGGTATACGAGTGGACGGTTAACGGCGAGGTTGTCTCGTCCGCCATGATTTACGAGTTTATTCCTCACTCCGCCGGGGAATACAAAATAGCGTTGTCGGTTAACGGCGCGCCCGTTAAGTACGGCGAGAGCGATTTTGCGCTCGTTTCCGTAACCGGCGAACGTGCGCCAGTCGGCACGGTCGAGTTTGACGACGTTAACGGCGTTATTGTTACGTGGCGCGATAAGCAAAGCGTTACTTCGGTATCTATTACTTCGCCGGACGGCGTTAGGCGTACGTTTAACCGCGCAGATCTCGCGCACTCGTACAGGTTTCATACCGAGTACTTTGACGCGGACGGACTGATAGAGGTGTGCGCCGACAATCCTCGGGACTACACGGTAAGACTGACGGCGGAGGGCGCAGGCGAGGAATTCACATTCACCCAGATCTCGACAAACGCCAAGCATTTTTTGGATACGAAGCTGCTTTGTCGCAACGCGTTTATTTCGAGCGAATACGACGCTGAAATGTGGATAAAAGAATTGTATTCGCTCGGCGAAAGCTCTGCCGTCGGGTATATTTTCGGGCTGACCGAAGAAATGTTAAAGGCGGCTGTCAAAAAGGCTTCCGAGGAAGTGGGACTCGGAGTTACCGTCGCGTTAGACGGCAATACGGTTTCGGTCAATCTCGGCGAATACGTTAACACGCCGACCGAGCCTGTTTCCGCAGAAAAAAGATACATGTACATCGAGCTTCCGCATATAGAATACGACAAAAACAACTTGCGGTACGTAACCGACAAAAGCTCGTACAAGCTTAATATCGAGCGGATTTCTTCCTCGGTTACCGTCAACAATTCCGAACAGCTGCTTTTGGCCGCTATGAGCGGATATAAGCCGAGCTTTACGGCGGAAAGCGCCGTCTCTTCGATTTTCTCGCAGGCGAAGGATATACTTCTTTCGATTATCGGTTACGGCTACGACGACTTTAAAAAGGTTCACGCTATTTACGACTGGCTGCAATGGGTTACGCGCAGAACGGAAGGCGGCGCGGCAAAAACGTGCGATTACGTCGAGGCGTACTTTCCTGGGTCCATGACTCTTCCCGAGGGGTACGATATAGGCGCGGCGTCGAGTAAGGGCGCCGCCAAAGCGTTTGCGCTGCTTTGCGCAATGGAAGGAATTCCGTGCGATATCGTTTTATACAGCGACGGAGTAAAGACTTTTTACCGTAACGTCGTTAACATAGACGGCGCATACTATAATGTAGACGTCTACGGCGGAAAGGCGGTTGTCGATGGGGTCGAACTGACCTCGCACTTCGGACTTTTTACCGCCGGCGACGAAAATACGGATGAAGAGTACGGAGTGTTCGATTTAAGTAAAACGTACTACACGCAAAAGAGCGTTTACGGCGGAAAGCTGTTCGATAGGTATATAGCGACCGAGGAAACGAACTACTCCGATATAAAAGCAGTTGTTTTCGGCGCGTTCGATTGTTCGCGTATAGGCGAGGTTACAATTCCGCTCGTAGGCTCTACCGTTACCGTCGCCGTGTCTACCTACGGCGCCGAAATTTCGCTCGATTCGTCTCTTTTCGAGGATGAGGACAAGTATAACGCCGTCGTCCTAAGTATAGAAAAAGCCGTTAAAGAGTATCTCGCCGCTTTGGGCGCGAGCGAGGACGGCACGGTGTATAAAATCCACAAGATAGGCAGGTATATCCACGCTATTGCGTCAAAGCCTGTCGTTTCGTCCGAAGGTTAAAGGAGGTTACCTTGAAAAAACCGATTAAAAAACTTGTAAAAGCTTTGACCGCGATACTTGCTGTATCGGCGCTGTGTTTTCAGCTTTTTGCGCTGACGGGGTGTTCGCTGCTTGCATTTTTGTTCTCGACGGACTACGTCGGCTTTACGCGTTCGTCGCTCACGCTGTACGTGGGCGATACATACGACCTTGCCGAGATTATAGAGTCCGATTACGGCAGCTACGAGCTATCCGTTTCGCCGTCGTCTTTGGCGTCGCTCAGCGGCACTAACATAACCGCGCTTAAAGCCGGAAGCGGCACTGTTACCGTCGAATCGCAAACCGATTACGACACGCTCGCTCTTACCGTAAAAGAACGCATGCCGAGTACGCTTTCCATAGAGACGGACGGGAAGCTTCTTCAAAGCATAGACAGTATAAGCGACGTAGTGTTTATTCCTAAGGCTACCGGGGAAACTTCCGGCGGTATCGAATGGGCGGTTAACGGCACGAAAAAGGACACGCTTTCCGCGTCCACTCCGTACACGTTTACGCCGAGCGCGGTGGGTTCCTACGTTATCACGGCAAGCATGGATAACCTCAGCGCAAGCGAAACGGTGTCGGTATTCTATCCCGTCGCCGCGTCGTGCTCGTACTCGGGCGAGACAAATCAGGACGCGCCGTACACGCCCGTCAGCTTTACCGCGACCGCGGAAGAAAATCCGCTCAATCCCGAAAACGTTTTCGAGTGGTTTGTGGACGGCGTTAAGGTCAATACGGTTAACGAAAGCGCGTTTACCTACATGCCGACCGCAGGCACTCATACCGTTACGCTTAAAGTAAACGGAATGACGGTAGACATAGAAAACCGCGAATACTTGACGATTGTCTGCTACGGGTCGATTGTGCCGAGCACGCCGACCATAGAATTCGACAATCTTTATCCGCACGTTTATCTTAACCACGACGCGCAAGGCGCGGTCTGCGTGGAAATAACGCCGCAGGGCGAGTCGGCTCAAGAATACAGCCAAACCGATTCGAGATACGCAAGGCTGTTTGAGGACGGAAGAGTGGATGTCGGCGAGCTTATCAGTCTATGCGCGTCCGGCACTACGCGAAAGGTATACGGTTTTAGGGTAAAGTCGCTCGGCGACGGCGGCGCGCTGCGCGAAAGCGCTTATTCCGATACGCTCAGCTTTACACAGCTCGCTAAGGAAGCCGCCGCATATATCTCCTCGTTGTACTACGACAGAGACTATTACATCACCTCCGACGAGGAATATGTAAACATTCTCGAATATAAGATAATATCGCGCACCAAAACGGTCAACGCTCGCGTTTCGTTCGACGTGTATATCGGATATAATCTGTCGGGAAGCGCAAAGGATTTGTGGAACGAGGCGTTCCCCATAGCGGCAACCAGCGGCAGCTATACGAGCATTTCCGTCAATATGACCAACAAGGTTATGTCCACCTCGTTTAAGGTAGACACCGTTAACTCTCCGACGCGCCAGACTCGCGACTCCAACAGAGATACGGCGTACTCGACACAGCTTCACGCCATTGTTCCGCATATTAACTTCGACGAGGATAAATACCGTCCGAGTTCGTACGTTTTCCATATCGACGCGCTCGAAAAAACGCAGTCTGTAACCTATACCGACGAACTGTACCTTGCGGCGCAGAATAACACCCGTCCGATTCCCACGTCCGGCTCGGCGGCGGAAACCGTTTACAATTTGGCGCGAGACGTTCTTCGCAAGATTTGCACCGACGATATGACCGACGCGCAAAAGGCGCACGCTATCTACGACTGGATTATGTGGCAGGTAACGTACGATACGCCGGCGACAACGTACCGCGGTACGTCCGAAACTCTTTCCGCATACTACCTCGAAGGAGTGTTCGGCGACGGGAAAACGCCTATCGGCGGCGTTGTTTACAAGCCGTACGCAGTGTGCGACGGCATGAGTAAGGCGTATTCGCTCTTGTGCAATATGGAAGGAATACCGTGCGTTCGCGTTCCCGGTCTTGCCGGAAGCAGCCTCGGCTCGGCAGGCGGTCATGCCTGGAATAAGGTGTTTATAGACGGGCAGTGGTATATAGTGGACTGCACCTGGGGCGACGTTACCGGCACGCTTACGATCGGCAACAAAACCGGCGACTACGAGCTTGGCATACACGACCACCTGTTTATTACCGACGAGATGGTGGAGGGCAACCACTTCGAACCGTACCAGAGCGGCGAAACGAACATAGTGTATACGCCGTCGACCGCGGCAAATCCCTATCCTGTGTATTCGGAATACGTCTATAACGGCGTTCCGATAAACTGCGAAATATTGGACTTCGAGGACGCCAAATCGCGCCTTAGCACAATCGCAAAAAGCTTTGCAAGAGCATACACCTCGCGTTCGAGCATAAAGGTTCCCGGTTACGGCAACGGCGTTTATACGCTTACTTACGAAGGGATAGAGGTGCACTTCCGAAGCGGAGTAACTCTTTCGACTTCGAGCATTTCCTCTACGGTAACGAGCGCGATACGGACGTTGCTGCCTCGTGCTGACGTCAGAGTGCTTGCCTACGGCAATACCGTAATAATCCTTATCGATAATTGATAATAAAAAAGCCTTGCGCATTTGCAAGGCTTTTGTTGTGTGTGAGTTTAAAACTTAGCTTTTGAAAAATCGCTTATAAATTCGAGCGCCGGTTTTCGCCAGTATACTTCGTCGTGAACGGCGTCGTTTTCCAGCCTTGCGCGAATAGAAGTCGCGCCGCCGCGCCTTAGTCCTTTAACGAGAATGTGCGCGGCGTCTACGTAAAGGTCGGGGATAAGCTTGGAATATTCCCCTGCGTCCGCCGTTTCTTTTCCTCCGACGTACACGTAGTACGAAGCCGCGGAGTCGAATTTAGTTTCGTTTAAAAACTTGTCGAAGGCGGAGGGGCATAAAAACAGCGGTGGGGAAAACAGCCCGTACGCTTTTATCTTAGGGTCCTTTTTTGCCGCGTAATAAAGGGTGGCGGTCGAGCCTGCCGACGAGCCGAGCATTGCGTAATGCTTAAAGTTAAAGCGTTTTTCCAAATACGGAAAAACGGTCGAGGAAATGTAGTCGCAGTATACGTCGGTATTTCCGCCTGCTTTTTTCCCGAACTGCTCTAACTCGATAGGAAACGGCAGGTAGTCGTCAAGCCGAGTTTCGGTGCAGTCGATGCCGATAATCGCCGTGTTTTTTGCGCCGCACTCTTTGATAAGGTCGAGAGTGCGCCAGCTTTTTTTGTAAGCGGCGTCCTCGTCGTAAAAAACGTTTTGACCGTCGTGCATAATGATTGCGCGGTCGGCGCTTTTCGGCGCGTATATTCTGAGAGTTCGCGCATAGTCGCCCATCGATAAAACCGCTATCTCGTATTTACGTTTCATATACCTTTTCTCCTTACCGTATTCTACACCAAATCATACGTATTGTCAATATCGAAATTGCGTATATACGTAAAGCGCCGACGAAAACAGTTGATTTTATGTCGGCGGCATGGTATACTTTTCGTATGAAAATACAATTAGACGAAAGATCCGCAGAGTTTATAAAAGGGCTTGGAGACAACGTGTATGTGGTAGGCGGCTATGTGCGTAACTGCCTATGCGGTTTTCGTCCGACCGATATCGACCTTGCCGGGCCTACGCCGGCGCAGCTTCTCACGCTTCCGCGCGGCGCGACGCTTGTCATGGTCAATCACCGAATGGGGACGGCGCAGATTACTTACGACGGAGTTAAGTACGAGTATACGCCTTTCCGCACCGAGGTTTACGACGAGGGTGGCGCGCACACGCCCAGTCAGGTGTTTTTTACCGACGATATTAACGCGGACGCCGCGCGCCGCGACTTTTGCTGCAACGCGATATATTACAGCGTGGTCCGCGACGAAATAGTCGATCCGCTCGGCGGAGTACGGGATACTGAGCTTCAAATACTTAGAGGTTGCAACAAGCGTGTGTTCGATTCGGACGGGCTTAGGCTTTTGCGGCTTGTCCGGCTTGCGAGCGAGCTGGGATTTAAGATAGAGGGCGAGACCGCCGCTTCCGCTAAGGCTCACGCCCAAAACCTAAGCGATATAACTTCCGAAAGAAAGCGCGTCGAGCTGGATAAAATACTTTGCGCCGACGGAGTTAACGGCATACAAAACGCGCACTACCGCGGACTTAGGCTTTTAAAGCAGCTCGGGTTATGGCAATACCTTATTCCCGAAGTAGCCGAATGCGACGGGCTTATGCAGCCGCCCGAGTACCATAGATTCGACGTAATGGAACACTCGTTCAGATGCGTGCTTTACGCGCCGCCTATGGTCAACCTCAGGTTGGCGGCGCTATTACACGACGTGGGAAAAGCGTACTGCAAAAAGCACTTCGATTCCTTCCACGGCCACGAGAAAAGCTCGGAAATGCAGGCAAGGTCGATACTTACGAGGCTTCGCTATCCAAACGACGTAATAGACCAGGTGAGTAAGCTTTGCGGACTTCACATGTACGATATGCGCGGCGATATGCGCGAGGCAAAGGTCAGAGTGTTCGTCGCGAAAAATTACAATCTTATAGACAAGCTTGTGGCGCTTATCCGCGCGGACAGGCTCGCGACGGGGCTTGCGTCTTCGGAAGAGGTGGGAAAGCCGCACAGATTCGAGGTAACTCTTCAAAAAATGATTGCCGAGTCGGCGCCTATTTTAAAACGCTCTCTTCGCATTTCGGGCAAAGACCTTGCGGAAATGGGCTTCGAGAGCGAGGCGATTTCGAGCGCGCTCGATGTTTTGTGGCGCGAGTGCATAATCGATCCGAAAAACAACAACCCCGACTGGCTTAAAAAAATGGCGGAACGCCTTCCCAAAAAGCCGGAGGACTTACCCAAAAACAAATCGGAAAAAAATTAAGCGCATACTTTCCGCTATATTTCGACATAATATATGCGAAATGATTAAGCGCTTTTTAACAATTTTATCGGTAATATCGGCGGCGCTTGTATGCGCCGTCTTTTGCTATTCCGAAAGGAGAGTCGTTTATGCGTACGACGCCGAGCGCCGAGCGCATATAGAGATAGAAGCGGACGGCAAAACATTTACCTACGACGACGATATTATCGTCCCGAGCGATTTTTCGGTCGGAGAGGAAATAGAAAAGCGAGGAATCAACCTAAGCCTCGACGGCAAGCTTGTCCTCGTCGACGAATACTTACGCGGCGGCGCCGACTACAAAACCGCGCTTTCGGTATGCTTTCCGCGGCTTATAAAGTTTATCGACAGTATAGCGGATAGGGTGAATATCCCTGCGCGCGATTCTGAGGTGGTTTATAAAGACGGCGAGTTTTTTGCGAGTAACGATTTTTCGGGCCGCAAGCTCGACGAAAACGCGCTTTACTTATCCGTGTACTACACTTTGAGATACGGTTCGGACGAAAAGATAAAAGCAAGCACGGTTAAACTTTTTCCGAATATAAAAAAGAGTGAGCTTAAAGAAAAGCTCGTGCTTCGCGGACAGTATACCACAAACTATTCCTCGTCGACGTCTATGCGCGCTGACAATATAGTTCTTGCGCTCTCGAAGATAGACGGAATGTGTATCGAAGCCGGCGGAGTTATGTCGTTTAACGCCGCTGTGGGCGAAAGAACGGCCGAAAATGGCTTTAAAACCGCCAAAATAATCTCGGACGGTAAATACGTCGACGGAGTGGGCGGCGGCGTTTGTCAGGCTTCTACGGCCGTGTACAACGCGGCGCTTCGCTCAGGACTTAGATGCGTTGCAAACGCGCATTCCATTTGTCCGGCGTATTGCGACCCGGGGCTTGACGCAATGATAAGCAGCGTAAGCGACCTTGTTATTTACAACAATACGGACAGCCCGATTTATATTTCTGCAAGGTCGAATAATCGAAGCTCAACCGTTAGGTTTTTCGGCGTGAAAAACGAGTACGATAGGATAGTGCCCGAAAGCGAGGTGGTATCAACCGAAAGATTTCAAGAGGTGGAAACCGTAGACTACGAGCGCAAGTTTTTTTCTCCCGATACGCCGAGCGGCGACAGGCTTCTCGTCGCGCCCGGAAGAAACGGTTTTAAGAGCGAAACATACTTGTGCTACTACGTGGGCGGCGTATTGACAAAGCGCGACAGAATTCGCACAAATAGCTATAAGTCGTCGCCGCAAATAATTGCGATAGCGCCGTAATACTTGACAATTTGCTATTCTTAGGCTATAATCAAGCGTGGATTTTTATGTTTATCCGTAAATAAAGCGGCGCTTAGTGCGCGCGTAAACGGCGAAAAACGATATTTTCTCGAAATTTAAGCCGCAAGTAAACGGAGGAGTTCATGAACGAAGTCGGGTCGAGCGAGGTGCTTCCGCTCACCAAAAAGCAAAAGTACGCCTGCTATATTGTAACGGGCGCGTTTTTGCTTGCCGCAGGACTTATCCTCGTGCTTTCGGGCGTCGGCGTTATAAGTGCGAGCGTCGGCGACGTCGCCGCGCCGACGGTGCTTTACGCACTCGGCGTTTCGATTCTCATAAGCGCGGTAATAACCAAAAACTCAATCAGTCTGTGGATTGCCGGCGTAATGCTTACTTGCGCGAGCGCTTCGCTTATAGAAGTGGTTACTTCGGCTACGTACGGCAATCTTTACCCGATGTACATAGCCGCGCCCGGAGTTGGGTGCGCGTTTTCGTTATGGCTCGCCGAGGATAAACCGTTCGTTATAAAGCCGATGATATTTTTCGGCGGACTTGCCGCGGTGTTTTCGCTTAACAGCTCGGGTGCGTGCGGCTGGGGCATAACCGGCGGAGTTCTCGCCGCGTATATAGGTTTGGTAATAATAGCGATTGCTATAAACGCTTATTTAGGCAGGAATAAAAACAATGCGTAATTTAACCATGATGACCGATCTTTATCAGCTTACGATGATGAACGGTTATTTTTTAAAGGGGAAGGCAAAAGAAGAATGCGTTTTCGATTTGTTCTTCCGCCAGAAAAGCACCATTAACTATGCCGTGTTCGCAGGGCTCGATCAGGCTGTCGACTATATCCAAAATCTGCATTTTACTAAGGACGATATCGAGTATCTGCGTTCGCTCGGCACCTTCCACGAAGACTTTTTAAAATATCTCGAGGGGTTTAAGTTTACCGGCGATATGTATTCGGTGCGCGAAGGGGATATTGTCTATCCGCAAGAGCCTATCGTCGTAATAAAAGCGCCTTTAATCGAAGCGCAGCTCATAGAAACGGCGCTTCTTAATATCATAAGCCACCAAACGCTTATCGCAACCAAGTCGTCGAGGATTGTTCACGCCGCCAACGGTAAGAGCGTGGTGGAATTCGGACTGCGCCGCGCGCAAGGCCCCGACGCAGGTATTTACGGCGCGAGGGCGGCGGTTATCGGCGGCTGCAACGGAACAAGCAACGTGCTTACAGGTCAGATGTTTAACATACCGGTAAAGGGCACTCATGCGCACAGCTGGGTTATGAGCTTCGACAGCGAGCTTGAAGCTTTTCGCGCTTTTGCCGAGATTTATCCCGACTCGTGCCTACTGCTTGTCGACACCTACGATTCCGTTCAGGGCATAAAAAACGCGATAACCGTATTTAAAGAGCTTAAAGCGAAAGGGCATAAGCCGGTTGGCATAAGGCTTGACAGCGGCGACCTTGCATACCTTTCAAAGCTTGCAAGGCGAATGCTGGACGAGGCGGGATTTAAAGACGCAATCGTTATGGCGTCGGGCGACATAGACGAGTACCTGCTCGAGTCGCTCAGAAACCAGGGCGCCATGATAGACGTTTTCGGCGTTGGCACCAAGCTTATTACAAGCGAGGATACTCCGTCGCTCGGCGGCGTGTACAAGCTGTCCGCAATCGAGCGTAACGGAGTAATGGAACCGAGAATGAAAATATCCGATTCCATTGTAAAGGTTACCAACCCCGGATTTAAAACGCTTTACAGACTTTACGAAAAGGGCAGCGGCATGGCTTTTGCCGATTTAATCGCGCTAAACGGCGAAAAGATAGGTAAGCCGCTCGTTCTCACTCACGAAACCGAACGCTGGAAAACCACCACGCTCGAGGACTACGACATTCGTTGCATGTTGTATAAGATATTCGAAAAGGGCAAAAATCTGTACGTCGCACCGGCGCTCGAGGATATAGTCAAGTTCGCAACCGCGGAAAAGGCCAAGTTCTGGGACGAGTACAAGCGCATTGACAATCCGCATATTTACAAGGTTAATCTTTCGGACAAGCTGTACGAGCTTAAACAATCGATACTGAAAAAACGCAAGAGCCGCTGATAAATAATAAAAGTAAAACGGTGAAAAATGGACGATAAAAAGAAAATCTATACAAAGTCCGACTTCGAAACATATACCGAGGCGGTAAAAAACGAGTTTTCCTCTACGATACTTCGCCAGCGCGAGCGCATAGAGGAATTAAAGTCGGCGCTCGACCTTGCCGAAAAAAAGGTCGCCGAGCTTGAAAAGCAAAAGGCGCTGACGTACAGAGCGATTACCGCCGCGCTTAAAAAAGCGGACGAAATCGAGCGCGTCGCTCTTATTAAGTACAACCAAGAGATTGCTCAGCTTAAAAGCTTTCACAGCAAGTGGGTGGGCTACTTTAACAGAATTATCGAGCGCTATCCGCTTAACGACGAGCTTGTCGCCGCCGGTAGGGTTAACGGTAAAATAGCCGAGGTGCTCGGGGCGACGCCCGACCTTTCCGAGCAGTACGAACGGGAAAGGGAAAAGCTTATCGAGTCGCTCGAGGACGAGGACGTCGCGTCCGCTCGGCAGGAACGCGATGAGTATTCTGCGGATAGGTCGCCCGCCGGATTCTCTTTCCAGGAAGCACTCCACCCTACGGAGGACCTAAGAGACATTATGCGCGAGCTTGGCGTAATAATGGACGAATAAAAACCGCAAACAAAAACGCCCTAAGGAATTTCCTTTAAGGGCGATTTTTTATGGATTAACGGGAAGGGGATTACTCGGCCTTTTCCTCGGGCTTTTCTTCCTCTTTTTCCTTCTTAGCCTTCTTGGGCTTTTCCGCCTTTTCGGGCTTTTCGACTTTTTCTACCTTTTTCTCTTTCTTTTCCTTTTTGGGCTTTTCCTCTTCTACCTTTTCCTTTTCCGTCTTCTTCTTTTTCTGCGCGGTCTTTTCCGCTTCCTTTTCAAGCTGCTTGGCGCGGAACTCGGCGCGTGCCGCTTCGCGCGCTTCCTTTGCGGCGCGAGCCTTTTCGGCGGCGATGGTCTTGTTGTCCTTTTTGACGGTAACGGTTATCTTGCCGCTCTTAATGTCGCTGAGGTGCTTGGAAAGGGCAGACTTCCTGTTGGCGGCGGCATTCTTGTGAATAATGCCTGCGGAAACGCTCTTATCGATTATGGAAATGGTAAGAGGGAGAAGTCTTTCCGCCTCCTCGATGTTGGCGGAATCGATTGCTTTATTGAACGCCTTAATCGCGTTGTTCATTTTGGAACGGTCGCTCTTGTTGCGTGCATTCCTCTTTTTGGTAATGAGTACGCGCTTTTTGGCGGATTTGATGTTGGGCACGGTAATACTCCTTTTATCTACTTTTTAGTTTAACCACAAAATTATAACATATAAAAAAGGTTTTTGCAACTAAATGTAACTATTTATTAAGTAATTTTTTTATCAGGGCGAGGTTTTTGTCGATAAAAAACGGCAACTGCGCCGCATAAAAGCCAAATCGTGCGCTCTCGCATAAACAAAACCCCTTTTACAGACAATAACGGCATGAAAAAAGTAAGCCTTTTAACCGACATGGCGGTCGAGTTTTGTAAGAGCAGTCCCAAGCGCGACGACGGGACGATTAAGTATTACGAGGTCGATATAGACGACGCGCTTTCCCGTAAGCTTCGCCGCCCGATAGGAAAGTACTCGACGCTCGAAACGTCCTGCGTGGTAAACGGCGAGTCGGACTGTTTTCAACGGCTGTCCGAAGCGTTAAGCAGGTGCCTTAAAAGCTATCTTAAAGGGTGCAAAAAAATAATGGCGGTGGGGCTTGGCAATCCCGATCTTACCGCCGACGCGCTCGGCGACAGGGTTTTTAAGCGGCTTAACGTTAACAGACATTTATCGGACGAGGAAAGGTATCTTTGCGCGCTTACTCCAAACGTTCTCGGTATGACGGGGATAGAAAGCTACGATATAATAGCCGCCGTAGCAGGGCGCATAAAGCCGGACGCGGTGATTGTTGTGGACGCGCTTACTGCGGCGGCGTCCGAGCGAATAGCTTCCGCGTTTCAGGTAACGGACAGCGGAATAACGCCCGGAAGCGGCGTCGACAATCACAGACAGCGGATAGACAGAGATTCGCTCGGCGTAAAGGTGGTGTCGGTGGGAGTTCCGCTTGTCGTGTACGCTTCCACCATAGCACGCGACTATTGCGGCGAGGAAAAAAGCGGACGCAACGACATGATCGTTACGCCGAAGGACGTTGACGTTCTCGTAGAGGACTGCGCAAAAATCATTGCGGACGGGATAAACGGCGCGTTTTCCCATAAATAGGCGATAACAAAAAAACAACTTCGTGCATATACACTATGTATGGATCGACCGATTGGTGTATTTGATAGCGGAATAGGGGGACTTAACGTTCTTCACGAGTGCGCCGCGCTTTTAAAAAACGAAAGCTTTATCTACCTTGCCGATTACGCGGCTATGCCGTTCGGCGAAAAGGGCGAGGACGAGGTTAGGCGGATTGCAGTAAACAACGCCGAACGGCTTGTCGAAATGAACTGTAAGGCAATCGTCGTCGCGTGCAATACCGCAACGGCAATAGGATTAGAGGACATAAGGCGGCTGTATCCGAGCGTAATTTCGCTCGGGTTAGAGCCGGCAATAAAGCCGTGCGCCGTCGAGCATGACGGCGGATATGCGGTCGCGCTCGTTACGCCGGCCACCGCAAAGAGTAAACGGTTTAACGAGCTTATGAACCTTTACGGCGATAATATCGTTGCGGTAAGGTGTTCGGGCCTTGCGAAAAGCATAGAGGAAAATATCTTTAATCTCGAAAATATTCGTGCCGACGTATACGACATTTTAAGCGACTACCGCGGCGCGTCGGCGGTCGTACTCGGCTGTTCGCATTACTCGTACATATCTAACATGATTAAGGATTATTACGGCGGCAGGGTAAATATTTACGACGGCGCGAGGGCGCTCGCGCTAAACTTAAAGCGGCGGCTCGATTGGGAAAACCTTATTTCCGCCGCCGACGAGCGGACGATTCGCTTTTACTCGACAAAAAAAATTCGCTCTTAAAAAGCGTATTTTTTATTTGGGATTTATGTTTATTCGACCGTTACCGATTTTGCGAGGTTCCTCGGCTTGTCGATCTCGCAGCCGCGCTTTAACGCGACGTAGTACGCAAAAAGCTGAAGCTGAACGGCGGTAAGAACGGGGGAGATGTCGTCGTCGCATTCGGGTATCGTAAGAAGCAGGTCCGAGCACGATTTTATTTTGGAATTTGCTCTCGAAGCGAGCGCAATAACCGTGCCGCCGCGCGCCTTTACCGCCTTTATGTTCGATTCCATTTTGTGGTACAGCTTTTCCTGCGTTACGAGGGCGAGCGTCAGCGTGTCGTCCTCTATAAGCGATATCGTGCCGTGTTTAAGCTCGCCGGCGGCGTACGCCTCGGCGTGGATATAAGATATTTCTTTTAGCTTTAATGCGCCTTCGAGCGAGGCGGCGTAATCGGTGCCGCGCCCCATAAAAAACACACATTTGTGATTGTAAAACTTTTCGGCGTATTCTTTTATTTTTTCGACCTCGGTTTCGAGCAGCATATCTTCCACTTTGTCGGGAAGCTTTGTAAGTCCTCGTATAAGCTCTTTGTAACGCTTGGTTGTGATTGTGCCTTTTTTAAGCGCCATTTTAAGCCCTATAAGGTACAATGCCACTATCTGCGTGGTGTAACCCTTAGTGGTAGCCACCGCTATTTCCGGCCCGGCGTGGGTGTACAGCACGTCGTCCGCCGCGCGCGCTATTGCGCTTTGTACGACGTTTACGACGGCGAGCGTTTTGGACCCGCGCGAGTGGGCAAGTTTAAGCGCGGCGAGCGTGTCCGCCGTTTCGCCGCTCTGCGAAATGATTATCGTAAGCGTTTTGGGTCCCGTTATCGGGTCGGAGTAAATGTACTCGCTTGCGAGGAAGTTGTTTACCGGAATTCTGCAATGCTTTTCTATAAACGACCTTCCGACGATTCCGGCGTGGTACGCGGAACCGCAGCCGATTATGTCGATGCGTTCGACAGAGGACAGGTGTTCGGCGTCGAATTCGATTTTATCGAGCTTAATTTCGTCGCCTGATATGCGCGGACGGAGAGTCCTCGTAAGCGCTTTGGGCTGCTCGTAAATCTCTTTAAGCATAAAGTGATTGTATCCGCCTTTTTGCGCTTCCTCTATATTCCACTCAATAGTGTACGGCGTTTTTTTGACAAGCTTTCCGTTTATATCGTAGAACTTGGTTGAGGTCGCCGTTATTTCGGCTATCTCTTTGTCGTCGAGAAGAACGAACCGTTTGGTGTGTTCGAGCGCGGCGGTGTAGTCGGAGGCTATAAAGTTTTCGCCGTTTCCAAGCCCCACGACGAGCGGATTGTCCTTTCTTATGGCATACAGCGTATCGGGCTTGTCGGCGGATATAATCCCTACGGCATACGAGCCTTCGAGCCTGTCGATAACCGCTCGAAGCGCCGAAATAATGTTACCGTTATAAAGGTGCTGAATGAGTTTTGCTATAACCTCGCTGTCCGTCTCTCCGACGAACTTATATCCGAGGCTTTTAAGCTCGGTGCGAAGCGACTCGAAATTTTCTATTATGCCGTTATGAACTATCGCAAAGCGTTTGTCGGAGGAAAGGTGAGGGTGGGAGTTGACGTCGCTCGGCGCGCCGTGAGTCGCCCACCTGGTGTGCCCGATGCCCACCGTGCCGTTAAGAAGCTCGCCGCCACTGCATTTTTCGTCGAGCGCTTCAATCATTCCGACCGATTTGATAACCGAAATGACGCCGCCGTCGATAACGGCAATGCCGCTCGAATCGTAGCCGCGGTATTCGAGCTTTTTAAGCCCGTCGAGAAGTATAGGACCGGCCTTTTTATTCCCTATATAGCCAATAATTCCGCACATGTTACTTCTCCTTTGCCGAATCGCCGTCTCGATTTCGGTTTTTTTCGTTAGTTATATTATATTCCGAAGAGGGGACCGCCGTCTCACTGTGATTTAAGTTTTCGGTTTTTTCCGCCGCGACCGGTCGGTCGTCGTCTGTTTTAGGTTTATACACGATAAGCTTAATTATAAGCACTATGACGATAATAAGCGCGATTGCGGCAAAGCCTATCGTAATCCATATCAGGTAATTTTTGAACAAAACGCCGATTAGGGTTATTATTCCGCAAGCTACGGCGTTTCCCACGATTACACCTATAAGTCCCTTTACAAAACCTATATCTAAAATGGACGCGACCGCGCTGCCCGTCCACACGCCGGTGAGCGGTATGGGTATTGCTACGAATCCGGCGGTGCCGCCGATTTTTTTCATGTCCGATTTTGTTATTTTAAATTTTCTTTTTTCACCGCTCGGTTTGCCTTCGTCTGCGGTAATGCCGAGCGAACGCGATTTCTTTTCGAACTTGTCGTAAAGAAATTTGCCTATCTTGGAAAAGAATTTGGTTTTAGAAAGGGCTTTTATAATGGGTATAAGCACAAGCAAAAGTATGGGCGCCATAAGCGACGAGCCTAAAAACGCATATCCGAACGCCTCGCCGGGGGTTAGCCCTATCGTCATTCCGACGAGTATAGCGCCGCGCGCTTCGAAAATCGGTATCATGGCAATAAGCATGACCGTAAGCGGTGCACCGATCGAATTTTGTATGGCTTCCGCCATTTGTAAAGCCAATTCTTCCATACCGTTATATTATAGTAGTTACACGCCGAATATGTCAATCGAATTGAGGAAATAGGCGACTACGCGATTATTTGTTGACACAAAGTGTTTAATATATTATAATTTCCGCATAAGATATTATATACATCACCCGATTGGAGGATAGAATGGGTAAGTACTTCGGTACAGACGGAATAAGAGGAAAGTACGGCGACAATCTCGACGCCGCGCTTGCGTACAAGGTGGGGCTTGCGATAGTGGCGTACTTCGGTAAGGGCGTGTGCGTTGTCGGCCGCGATACTCGCGTGTCCGGGCCGGAGATAGAGGAATCGCTTATAAGCGGACTTAAACGCGGCGGCGCGGAGGTATTGCAGGTGGGCGTTCTTCCCACGCCCGGTATCGCGCGCCTTGCTATGATGAACAACGCGCTTTGCGGCATAGTTATTTCCGCCTCGCACAATCCGCCCGAATACAACGGCATTAAAATATTCGACGGCAGCGGCGTTAAACTGTCAGAAGAGCAAGAGGGCAGTATCGAGTACTATATCGAAAATCCCACCGAGATGCGTGCGGTCGGTTCGGTAAGAAAAATCCCCGACGCGGCGCAAAAGTACATCGACTACCTCGTAGACGTTGTCGATACCGATATGACGGGCGCAAAGGTTTGGCTGGACTGCGGATACGGCGCGGCAGGCGTCGTCGCGAAGCAGGCGTTTGAAAAGCTGGGCGCCTCGGTAATGATGGAAAACTGCTCACTCCGCGGCGAAAAGATAAACTGCGGCTGCGGCGCGCTTCACCCCGATTACGTGCTTCACTCAATGGTAGGCACCGACTATAAGCTCGGCTTTGCGTACGACGGCGACGCCGACAGATTGTCGTTCGTCTTTGACGGAAAGGTTATGGACGGCGACTCTGTGCTTTATAACATCGGGCGCGACCTTACGCTTAAAGACAACGTGGTCGTAGGCACCGTTCTTACAAATACCGCGCTCGAGCGCAGGCTCGAAAAGGACGGGCGCAGGCTTATCCGCACCCCCGTCGGCGACAAGTATATTTGCGACCTCATGTTCAAAAAGGGGTACAACCTCGGCGGCGAGCAGAGCGGACACTATATCGTGTATCCGCACGCCACGACGGGCGACGGAATACTTTCGAGTATGATTATAACCAAAACGCTTTATAGCGGCGGCAAGCTCGGCGAGTTTTTGGAACTTAATCTGTTTCCGCAAAAAGCGATTGCGGAATACGCCGAGCAGTCCATTATGTACGAAAAGGAAATGGTGGGCTTAATAGAAGAGTACACGTCAAGGCTTTCGGGAATAGGCAGGCTTATTGTGAGAATGTCGGGCACCGAGCCGAAGGTACGGGTTATGTGCGAGTGCGAGGACGCGCGCAAAATAGACGAGGTGCTTTCCGTTTTCCGTAAGTACATCAATTCGAGAAGGGTTAACCAGTAAATAGATTTTTGTTTCCGCTCGGGACGGCTTGCGACTACTCATCATTCCGAGCTTGTTTTTAACCCTCGGTCTGCGTTTAAAAAAGAGCCGAAAAGGCTCTTTTTTGTTTTAGACTTGAACCAAACGTCGAACGAAAAAGCGGCAAATAGCTACAAAAAATGACTAAAGTGGCAAATAACATTGACAACACCTTTAGGGATACTGTATAATATTAGTCGGTTTTGTAAAGCATTTACGGAGTATTATGTCGAAAGAGCAAAACAAGGACAATAAAAATAACGTCGAGAAAAAGAACAAGAACAAAATGCCCGACTTACAAGCTGTTTTTTCTCCGCGTTACCGTAACGTTATTTTAACGTTTTTGCTTGACGTGGCGCTTGTCGTCGGCTGTTTTTGGTTTGCTCGGTTTGTTATGTATTACAGCCCGGACGTCAATCCGCCCCCGGGGTACTTGGATTTCGAGATTCCGCTCATGCTTATCATGGTGGCGGTGCCTATCTGTATGCTTGCGCTTTTCGACTGCTACAACGTCGTTTGGAAGTACGCCGGCAGGGTCGAGGTATTAAAATTCATCGCCTCGTACGTAACCTCGTTTATTGTTTTCGTTGTCGTAAGAATTATCGTTAACGAGTCGTTTAGGGCAGAGCTTTGGATGACGCAGATACTTTTGTTTGTGTTTTTCTGCTTTATGACGACGGGCGCGATAAGGTTTTTCCATATCGGCATAAGGTACGCAGAGTATATAAGAAAAGGCGTCGTTACGGAAGACGACGAGCAAAAAATGATCCGCACTATTATTATAGGGGCGGGCAATATCGGTACGGCGCTTCTTAACAGGTTTTTGGGCAACATTCAGGAAGGATATCTCCCCGTTGCGCTCGTCGACGACGACGAGGAAAAGCAGAACAGAACGATAAGCGGCGTTATAGTCGCAGGCGGTCTCGACCAAATAGACTCCATTGTCGAAACGTACGCGCCCGACACCTTTGTTATAGCTATTACAGAGCTTACCAAGTCGCAGTTAAAAAGCATTTACGAGCGGCTCAGCAAGTTTAACATTCCCATTAAAATGCTGCCGCGCATAAGCGACGCGCAAGCGGAAGCCGGCTCGTCGCTCGAGCTTAGGGACATAAAGATAGAATCGCTTCTCGGCAGGGACGAGTTTAAGGTAAAAACCGAGCTTGTCAATATGTGCGTTAAGGACAAAATAGTTATGGTAACGGGCGGCGCCGGGTCAATAGGCTCCGAGCTTTGCCGTCAGTCGCTTAACTTCGGCTGCAAACACCTTATTATTTTCGACCAGCACGAAAACGGAATGTTCAATATCGATCAGGAGTTTTCCAAAGTTTACGACAAGTCGCGGTACACTCTCGTGGTGGGCACGGTTCGCGAGGCGGACAAGCTGCGTGAAACGCTTAATAAATTCAAGCCCGAAACGGTGTTCCACGCCGCGGCGTACAAGCACGTTCCCATGATGGAAATTGCGCCCACCGAGGCGATTAAAAACAACGTGTTCGGCACCAAAAACGTAATAGAGCAGTGCCAAAAGGCAGGAGTAAAGCGGTTCGTTTTGATTTCTACGGACAAGGCGGTTAACCCGGCAAACGTTATGGGTGCGTCCAAACGCCTTGCGGAAATGCTCGTTCAGACGAGGGCGGCGGACAGCTCTATGCAGATGGCGGCGGTGCGGTTCGGAAACGTTCTCGGTTCGAGCGGCTCGGTTATTCCCACGTTCTTGCAGCAGATTCACGACGGCGGACCTGTAACGGTTACCGACAGAAACATAAAGCGCTACTTTATGACCATTCCGGAAGCGGTAAGGCTTGTTCTTCAAACGGGCGCGCTTGCGTCCAGCGGCGAGGTTTTCGTACTCGATATGGGCGAGCCGGTGTATATCTACGACCTTGCGTGCAGTCTTATCCGCCTTAACGGCTACGTTCCAAACGAGGATATACAAATCGTCATTTCCGGGCTTAGGCCGGGCGAAAAGCTTTTCGAAGAGCTGCGCTACGATAAAGAGGACGTGGACAAAACGCTTCACGACGGCATTTTCGTTACCAAGCTCGAAAAAATCGACCGCAAAAAATTCGATAAGAATATCGAAGAGCTTAAAAAGCTCGCGTTTGCCGAGGACGAGGAAGGCGTCGAGAAAAAGGTGTTTTCAATCGTTCCGTCCGGCGCGAGAGAGCAGGCCATAAGGGAAAGGGAATCTTCTCTCCGCGCCGCAATGGCGGAGGCTGGCATGACGGACGAACATAATGACGTTGCCGAACAGCCGAGCGAAAATCTCGAGCAGTCTGTGGCAAAAGTTTCCGCATAGCGGAATAAATCGCCGTATTTTTTAATAAACATTAGGTGGCAAAATATACTGGCCTTCGGAGGTCGTAAGTTGAGTATGGTATGGTGGCAAGCCATGGTTTTGGGGCTTGTTCAAGGATTTACCGAATTTTTACCGGTTTCGTCGAGCGGACATCTTATTCTCGTTCGAGAATTGATGGGGCTTAACTCGACCGTAAATTCCGCGTATAACCGTTTTTTCGACATAGCGGTGCACGTCGGTACGCTTGTTGCCGTCGCTATCGTGCTGTATAAAGATATATTGGGGCTTTTCCGTAAGCCGTTTAAGCGCCTTTTAATGCTTATAGTCGCGACCGTTCCTGCGGTCGTCGTCGGCTTCTCTTTGGAAAAAACGGGCGTTATCGACGAGTATTTTTCCTCGGCGCGGTATCTATGCTTTTTCTTCCTGTTTACCGCGGTTATAATGCTCGTAAGCGAAATTGTCGCTAAGCGCACAAAAAAGAAAAAAGATTTATCGTGGGGCGGTGCCGTCGCTATGGGCGTAATGCAGGGGATAGGAGTGTTCCCCGGCGTTTCGAGATCGGGTTCTACCATATTCGGCGGAACGGTTACCGGCACGGACACCAAGCAGGTTGCAACGTTTTCGTTTTTAATGAGCATACCTGTTATTCTCGGTTCTTTGCTTTTGGACGTTATCTCGATAGGGGGCAGCGGTGCGCTCGGCTCGGCGGACTGGTTTAATATTGTCGTCGGTATGTTAACGGCGTTCGCTTCGGGATATTTTTCGGTGCGCGTAATGCTTAAACTGATAGAAAAAGCCAATTTTAAGTGGTTTTCGCTCTATCTGTTTATCGTTTCCGTACTTACTTTTTCGTTCTGTTTCGTGCCTTCGCTTTAAAAACTCTTCACAACAAGGTAACGGCAATCATATACAATCGGTGTATGATTGCTGTTTTTTTCGGTGGAAGATCGTGCGAGCACGACATCAGTATAATAACGGGACTTCAAGCGCTGTCCGCGTGTAAAAGAGCGGCCGTCGGCGTGTACATAGACGGCGACGGTATTTGGCACGCGAGCGATTCGTTCGACAGCGTTAACGCGGTCAGAAACGGCAGGTTTAAAGCAAAGACAGTGCATATCCGTCCGGGCGAACCGTACTTGTACTGTAAGAACCGCAGGCTGTATAAAATAAGCGCCGCGCTGTTATGTATGCACGGAATGTTCGGCGAGGACGGAAGCCTTCAAGGCCTTCTCGAGCTAAGCGGAATTCCGTACACTGGAAGCGGAATTCTGCCGTCCGCAATCGGCATGAACAAGCTTTACAGCAAGCGCGTTTTCGAGGCGGCCGGGCTTAAAGTTTTGCCGTACGAGGCCGTTACTCGCGACAGCTATTTGTCCGACCCTCTCGCCGCGGTAAAACCGATACTCGATAAAATTCCGTTCCCCATGATAGTCAAGCCGTGCAACCTCGGAAGCTCGATCGGAATAAGTATGGCTGATAATCTAAACGACTTGTATTCGGCGCTTCGTATCGCGTTCGAGTGGGACGACGTTGCCGTCGTCGAAAAGGCGCTCGTCGGTTTTACCGAGGTTAACTGCGCCGTACTCGGCGACGAGGACTGCACCCCGTCCGAAACCGAACAGCCCGTCGGCTGGAAAAGCTTTTTGACTTTTTCGGATAAGTACTCGGGCGACGTGAAGTCATCCCGGCACAAAATCCCTGCGGATATAGGAATAGAGAAAAACGAAGAGGTTAAAGAGCTTGCCGTAGCCGCGTTTAAGGCGGTGGGGTGTTCCGGGGTTGCGAGGATAGATTTTCTTATTAAGGACGACGATATTTACATAAACGAGATAAACACAATCCCCGGCTCTTTGTCGTGCGCGCTGTTCCGCGGCGATATGAACTTTTCCACGCTTATCGAAAGGCTTATAGAAATAGCCGAAAAACGCAAAAAGCGGTCGGATAGGCTAAGGCGCATGTACACTCCGCCCGAGCCGATAATAGGAAAGTAAAAATACAGTAAAGTCAAAACGCCGAGTATGTCGGCGTTTTTTGTCATATTGACAATTCTTTCCTCATACAATTTTAGCATTGAAGGAAAGGAGACTGTTATGAGAAAGAAAATCACAGCTATTATTCTTGCCGCCGCAGTGTCGCTGCCGCTTGCCGCATGCTCGCCGGCACAAGAGGAAGGACGGACGGTTTACTCTATAAACGCGACGCTTTCCGCGGACAACGTGCTTACCGCTCAGGTGAGCGTCGATTATCTTAACAATACCGACGTTTCGCAGAACGAGCTGTGGTTTAACCTTTATCCAAACGCATACCGCGAGGGCGCTAAGTTCTGTCCCATTCCGGCGGACAAAATAATCTCGGCGTACCCTAACGGGCGGAGTTACGCAAAGCTCGATATCGAATCGGTTGCGGTAGGTGGAAAGCAGGTAGAGTATAGGGTAGGCGGCGAGGACGAAAACGTGCTGATTGTACCGCTCGATTCTTCGCTCGAGCCTACCGACAGAGTTAACGTGGACGTAGAATACACGCTTAAACTTCCAAACGTAAAGCATCGACTCGGCTATACTAATAAGTCGGTTAACCTTGCCAACTTTTATCCGATAGCGTGCGTATACAGCGGCGGCGAGTTTATAGCCGACCCGTACTATTCGGTGGGCGATCCGTTTTACAGCGAGTGCGCCGACTACAACGTTACTCTTTCCGTACCGAGCAAGTTTACCGGCGCGTTTACCGGCGAGGTGAAAAGCGTAAACGAAGCCGAGGACGGCAAAATCTTCGTGATAAAGGCAAACAACGTTCGCGACTTTGCGGCCGTAATCGGCGAGTACGAAAAGGCGAGCGGACTTGCCGGAACCACCGTCGTAAACTATTACTACTATTCGGATACCGCGCCGGAAAAAGCGCTTAACACCGCGATAGACGCCATTAACGTGTTTTCCGATATGTTCGGCGCGTACCCGTATCCCGAATATTCGGTGGTGCAGACCTCGTTTACTCACGGCGGAATGGAATATCCCAACCTTTCCATGATTTCCGACGCGTATGTATCGGACGCATACAACGACATAATCGTTCACGAAACGGCGCACCAATGGTGGTACGGCGTCGTAGGCAACGACGAGGTTAGGTGCGCCTGGCTCGACGAAGGGCTTACCGAGTATTCGACCATGCTCTTTTACGAAAAGGCGGACGGGTATAATTACACCTTCGACGCAAAGCGTGCGGACGCGCTCGCGGCTTACATGTTGTACTGCGAAACGTATAAAAACAACGGACTCGGCGACACTTCCATGAACCGCGCAATCAACGAGTACGAGGGCGATATCGAGTATTCGTACATGACGTACGTAAAGGGCGCGCTTATGCTCGACGACGTAAGAAACGCGGTGGGCGACGCGGCGTTCTTTAAGGGAATAAAAAACTACTACCGCGATAATAAGTACAAAATCGCGCGCCCCGAGCATCTTATAGGCGCAATCGAAAAAACGTCGAGAAAAAAGGTGGGCGAGCTGTTCGACTCGTGGCTTAAAGGTAACGTAAAGCTGTATTCCAAAAACTGAGCGAAACAGTAAATATCGTTTTCTACACTTTTCGACATAATTTAACAGCAAGTTATGCACTTTTGCACATAGTTATGCACATTTCATAGTATGGGGATCGTATGCCGTTTATCACGATAAAAAGAAAGACTGTTGCAGTTATACTTGTTCTTGTTCTCGCCGTCGTAGCCGTTGCGGCTACGGCGGCGTCCGTCATTACCTCTACGCGCGCCGAAAACGGCGTTACGATAGTAATCGACCCCGGACACGGCGGCGCGGACGGTGGCGTGGTTGGAAGATCGACGGGCACTAAGGAGAGCGATATTAACCTTTCCGTCGCCAAGTATCTTGCCGACTACTTTAAAAAGAGCGGTTACAACGCCGTGCTTACGAGAAACGATATGGGTTCCGTAGAGGGCGCGGTAAAATACAGCAAACGCGGCGATATGAAGGCGCGGCGGCAAATTGTTGAAAAGTGCTCGCCCGACCTTGTTATCAGCGTACACTGCAATTCCTATCCTATGGAATCGGTGTCAGGTGCGCAGGTTTTTTATTCTAAAAGCGCAACGCTCGGAAAGCAGTTTGCGGACACCGTTCAGGGCTACTTTAACGAGGTGCTGAACAAAAAGGCGCGCAGCGCCGCGGTGGGCGACTATTACATACTTAACTGTACGGAGTACCCGTCTATACTTTGCGAATGCGGCTTTTTGTCCAACCGCGAGGACGAAAAAAATTTAATTACGGCGTCCTATCAGGAAAAGGTCGCTTACACGATTTTTTCGGCGGTCAATTCGGTTTTTTACGACAAGGCATAGAGGGTTTGCTCTATCCGCGTAATTTAAAAAATAACTTGCAAAATTTGCCGCCGTGTGATATACTCTAATCGGTGAAGTGTGCGCTTTGCGCGCTAAATCTTTCGCCTAAGAGTATCGATGAAAAAAAAGGTCGGCATAATCGGATTGGGGCTTATCGGCGGCTCTATAGCGTACGCGCTGCGCAACGTGTTCGATATCGTGTTTTACGATACCGATACTTTTACGCGCGAGTATGCGGAAAACAACGGCTTGGGTCGCTTTACGCCCGTCGAGGACATGAAAGAATGCGAGGCCGTGTTTGTTTGCGTGCCTCTTGCCGTAACTAAGTCCGTTTTGGAAAGTACGGTAAAGCTTTTGCCCGACGTGATTGTAGCCGACGTGGCGTCGGTTAAAGAGCCGTTCGATTCAGTGGGCGGCAGGTATGTGGGTACTCACCCTATGGCAGGGACCGAAAAGGGCGGAGTTTGCGCCGCAAAAGCGCACCTATTCGAAAACGCGTACTGGATTATAACGGCATGCGGCGGCGACGCCGAAGTCGTAGAAAGTATAATTAAGCACACCGGCGCAAGGCCGGTTAAAATGACGGCGAGCGAGCACGACAAGGCGGTTGCTTTTTTTTCGCACGCGCCGCACGCCGTTTCTTATTCGCTCGTTTCGGCTTCCGTGGGGGAAGCCTCGCCTATAGCCGGCAGCGGCTTTTTCGACACGACGCGCATTGCGGCGTCCTCGGGCGAGTTTTGGTCGGAGGTTTTTAAGCAAAACAAGGACAACGTTTTGTTTGCGCTCGGCCGCATAGAAAAAGAGCTTGATAAAATCAAGGCTTTGCTCGGCGCGGACAGGTACGACGAGCTTGCCTCTTACATGAACGCCGCAAAGCTTAAACGCGAGGCGATATTTTACGGCGAGGCGTCGGGCGAAGCGATCTACGTCGATCTCGTCGACAGAATCGGCGAGTTCGAGCGCATTACCGGAAAGCTTGCTTCCGCCGGGATTAACGTTAAATCAATCGCGCTTATGCCGGGACGAGAGGGCGCCGGCGGCGCGCTCAGGCTCGAATTCGAAAGCGGCGCGGACGCTCTTCTCGCAAAAGCGGCGCTGGGCATTACGGAAGATAAGGAGAAGAAATGATAGAATACATTACGGCAGGCGAATCGCACGGACCTATGCTCGTCGGGATTATCAAAAATCTACCGGCAGGGCTTGCGATTGACAAAACGTTTATAGACGGCGAGCTGGCGCGCCGTATGCTCGGCTTCGGGCGCGGCGGCAGAATGAAGATAGAGCGCGACGCCGCGGAATTTGTTACCGGCGTTCGCGGCGGAAAAACGCTCGGAAGTCCGCTGACCGCGATTATTTATAACCGCGATCACGAAAACTGGAAGGACGTTATGGGCTTTGCCGCAACGGACGACGGCATGGCGAGTAGGCGAGTTACAGCCGTTCGGCCGGGACATGCGGATCTATCCGGTTCGGTTAAATACGGCTTTAACGACGCGCGTAACGTCTTGGAACGGGCGTCCGCACGCGAGAGCGCAATGCGCGTATGCCTGGGCGCGGTCGCCAAACTGTACTTGCGCGAACTGGGTATCGAGATTTACAGCCACACGGTTTCTATCGGCGGCGTTACTGCGGAACAAACAGCCGACTTTAAAAACATTAACGAACGCGCGGACGGCAATCCCGTGCGCTGTCTCGACGAAAAGGCAAGCGTACTGATGCAAGATGCGATTTCCGCGGCAGGCGAAAAGGGCGACACCGTGGGCGGCGTTACCGAGATTGTAATTATAGGCTGTAAGTCGGGAATAGGCAGTTACGTTTCGAGCGACAGAAAGCTCGACGGGATTATTATGAGCGAGGTGGGATCGGTCCAGTCCGTTAAGGCGGTGGAAATAGGCGACGGGATAGTAAACGCGTCGCTTTTAGGCTCTTCCGTTCACGACGAGCTGTTTACGAAAAACAAAAAGCTTTACCGCAAAACCAACCGCGCCGGCGGACTCGAGGGCGGAATGAGTAACGGCGAGTCTATCGTTATCCGCGCTTACTGTAAGCCCATTCCCACTCTTAAATGCGGACTTAATACCGTGGATATCGAGAGCGGAAAGGCGGTAAAAGCCACGCCTGAGCGAAGCGACGTTTGCGCAGTTCCAGCGGCAGGCGTCGTGTGCGAGGCCGCCGCGGCGCTTGCGCTTACGAAAGCGCTTAGCGACATGCTCGGCGGCGACACTATGGACGAGGTAAAAGCTCGGTACGAGTTAAAGAGGTCGTTTAATGGATAAGGTAAGCAATATTCTTTGCGGAAAGGATTTAACCGAGGACGCGGCGGCGGCGATAAAAGAATGTAGATTTGTCGTAACGGACAGCAATCTCGCGTCGCTTTATCCCGAGCTTACTTCGGGCGCGTTCGTTATCCCGGCAGGGGAAAACAGTAAGCGTCAAAGCGTGCTGTTTAACATTCTTTCCGCAATGCAAAAAAAGGGGATTAAACGGTCGGACAGAGTGTGCTCTGTCGGCGGCGGCGTAGTGAGCGACATAACGGGGCTTGCCGCGGCAATGTATATGCGCGGCGTGGAATGGGTCAATATCCCAACCTCTCTTCTTGCAATGGTGGACGCAGGTATCGGCGGAAAAACCGCTATCAATTTTAACGGCGTAAAAAACCTCGTCGGGGCGTTCCACCTGCCCGAAAGAATAGTTATTTCCGCAATCTTTTTAAAAACTCTTCCCGATCGCGAGTGGCTTGACGGCGCCGGCGAACTGATTAAAACGTGCCTTCTTACCGAGGACGCGTATAAGGCGCTAAACGCTAACCTCGACGGACTGAAAGCAAAGGATATTGACAAGGTGTATCCGCTTATATCGCTTTGCGTCGACATTAAAAACGCCGTCGTAAAAGCCGACCCCAAAGAGGGCGGACTTAGAAAAATTCTCAACGTGGGACATACGGTCGGACACGCGCTCGAGAGTATCGAAAAGTACAAGCTAAGCCACGGCGAGTACGTTTTAAAGGGCATGATGACCGAGCTTACAATGTGCAAGGATATTGTCGATAATAGCTTTTACCGCGAGATTTTGCCTATCCTTCGCTCGTTTACGAATCCGCCTACCGCCGCGGCAAGCGCGGTGTGCCGCCGTTCGCTTTCCGACAAGAAAAACGACGCGAATACGATTTCGGTCATGGTTCCGACGTCGCCGGGAAAGGTAACAGAGGTCAAAATGCGGCAAGACGATTATAAATCGCGCTATGCTTCGGCGTTAAAGGAGTTGAATGCTTTATGAGCGTTACGACCGTAAAAAAGCTTGAGCGTTACGACAAGGTAATCGACTGCATGCCCGATAAAAGCATGTCGATTAGATCGGTGCTTTTTAACGCGTACTCGATAGGAAGCGCGACGGTTAAAAACCTTCTTTTAAGCGACGACGTTCTGTCGTGTATAGACTGCGTGCGCCGACTCGGCGCTTCCGTCGAGCTTGACGGAACAACCGCGCATATTAAGGGCGCGCCATTTGTCGGCGGAACGCTCGACTGCGGCAATTCGGGAACGACGGCGCGGCTTTTAATAGGGCTACTCTCGGGGCTTAACGGCGTGTTTACGTTAATCGGCGACGAGTCGCTGTCATCTCGTCCCATGAAACGAGTTACCGATCCGCTTAAAGCGATGGGCGCGAGAATAACCGATACCGACGGACACCTGCCCGTTAAGGTGGTAGGCTCGCCCCTTCACGGAATAGATTACGATATGCCGGTAGCGTCCGCTCAGGTAAAAAGCGCGATACTTCTCGCCGGGCTTAACGCGGAGGGAAAAACGACCGTCCGCGAAAAAACGGTAAGCCGCAACCATACCGAAAACATGCTTTCCGAAATGAACGCCAAGCTAAGCGTAAACGGCGCCGCCGTCTCTGTTGAGCGCAGCGTGATTTACTCTAAGGATTTTACGGTGGGTGGCGACATTTCTTCCGCGACTTATCCGCTGTGCCTTGCGCTTATGGTAAAAGGCGGAAGGTGTACCGTTAAAAACGTCGGCATAAACAAAACGCGCACCGGGCTTCTCGACGTGTTTAAAGAAATCGGCGCGGATTTTACTTTATCCAACGTAAAAGAGGGCGCCGAGCCGACTGCGGACGTAACGGTAAAGCAGGGAAAACTGAAACCGTTTAATATAGGCGGCGAGCTTATTCCGCGCCTTGTAGACGAAATTCCGGCGCTCTGCGCGCTCGCTTGCTTTATAGACGGGGTAAGCAGGGTGAGCGGCGCGCGCGAGCTTAAAGTAAAAGAGACGGACAGAATATCGACGACGGTCGCCGCGCTTAAAAGTCTGGGCGCGGATATAGAAGGAACCGACGACGGCATGATAATAAGGGGAGGAAGGCCGCTCAAATTCGGCGTGGCTGACAGCAAGCTCGACCACCGTATAGCAATGTCGGCGGCGATTGCCGGCGCCGCAGGCGACGGCGTTAAGATAGTGGACGCGGAATGCGCGTCGGTAAGCTACCCCAACTTTTTCGGCGAGGTGATAGGTGTATAAGTTGGCGTTACTCGGCAGGGATATAGGCTACACAAAGTCGCCTGCCGTTCATAAGGCGATAGCGAGAGCGTTCGGAGTCGAGGTGGATTTCGAGGTGTGCGACGTTACGCTCGATAAGCTCGACGGCGCGGTTAATTCGCTTATGGAAAGCAAGGACGCGTTTTTTATAACAAAGCCGTATAAAAACGACGTAAAAAAATACTTGTCGAAGATAAACACCAAGTGCGGCGTTAATTTTGTTTTGTGCCGCGAAAAATCGGGGTACAACACCGACGGCGTAGGGTTTATATCTTCGCTCGACGGGACTTATCCGTCCTGGCGCGGCGAAGTGGAAAGCGCGCTTGTTCTCGGCGCCGGCGGCTCGGCGTACGCAGTTACCGAAGCGCTAATAAACGCCGGAAAAAAGGTGTACGTATTAAACCGCACGCTTATGAACGCGGCAAAGCTTTGTTCTCATCTCGGTGCGGAAATATACTTAAACCAGCCTGCGGAACTTATTGTTAACTGTACGAGTCTCGGGCTTCACGGCGAGGACGCGCTGTACACTCTGTGCGTTATGCCCGGCTTTAAATACGGCTTCGACCTTGTATATTCGGGCGGCGAAACTCCGTTTCTGCGCCGGCTGAGAGAAGCTGGCGGCAAGGTGAAGGACGGCATGGACATGCTCGTGTACCAGGCGATAGCAGGCGATAAAATCCTTTTGGGCGACGATTCAATCGATACCGAAAAGGTTTTTAAGAGTGTTAATAAAATTTTAAACGAAGGTTAAAAAGAGGAAAGCATTATGAAGATTCTTGTTTTAAACGGACCTAATCTCAACATGACGGGAAAGCGCGAGGCGATATACGGCGCGGAAACGCTCGACGAGATTAACGCGCGCATAGCAAAAGCGGCTAAAAAGAAGTGCGTCGAGGTAGAGTTTTTTCAGTCGAACGGCGAGGGCGCGATAATAGATAAGCTTCAAGCCGGCGGCTTCGACGGGCTTATTATAAACGCCGGCGCGTACACCCACTATTCGTACGCCATTTCGGACGCGCTCTATTCCGTAAAGGCGAAAAAGATAGAGGTGCACATGACCAACATTCTCGCGCGCGAGGAGTTTAGAAAGACAAGCGTCATATCCAAAAACTGCGACGGCGCGGTAATGGGGCTCGGCGCCGACGTGTACTTGCTCGCGTTGGAGTATTTGACATGGGGAATATAACCCTTAAACGAAAGCTTGCCCTCATCGGGCCGATGGGTAGCGGAAAGAGCAATCTTTGTCGCCGCCTTACTAAGTTTTTCGGTTATAAGTCGTTTGACACCGACAAGGAATTCGTTGCGCGCTACGGACCGATTCCCGAATTTTTTTCAGCACACGGCGAGGCTGAATTCAGGTCGATCGAGTGCGAGCTTCTTAAAGAAGCGGCGGCTTCCGGCGTCGATATTATCGCGACGGGCGGCGGCGCGGTGCTTAACAAGCAGGGAATGAACGCGCTTAGAAAAAACTGCGATATAGCGTATCTTACCGCGCCGATAGAGGTATTAAAGACGCGGATAGAGCGCAGCGACAGACCGCTTAAAAACGACATAGAGCGCATAATGGAAGTGCGCGCGCCGCTGTATAATAAGTACGCGGACTATGTGGTGGATTCTTCGGTCGACTCGCTCGCCGAGCTTGAAAAAAAGCTCGCTCTTCCTCGCAGAAACCGTTACGATATCCTTCTTGTCGATTCGGACGACACAATACTCGACTTTCATTTTGCGAGCGCGTACGCGCTTAAAAAGACGCTTAAAAGCCTTAACGTTTCGTTCGACGGCGACCGCGCGGTGGAATTGTTTCGCCCGATAGTTAAGGACGTGTGGGCGCGGCTCGAGCGCGGCGAGATAACTCGCGACGAGCTGTTTACTCTTCGGGAAAGTAATTTCGGAAAAGCTATTGGCGTTAACTTCGAGGTGGGTCGGTTTACCGCCGAGTACAGAAAAAACCTCAGAGAAACGCAGTTTGTCCGAGACGGCGCAATCGATTTTTTAAAAAGCGTTCGCTCGCGCGGAATAGCGGTTTACATAATCACAAACGCCGACGTTTACTGCGCAAGCAACAGACTTGTTCCCGTTTTGCCGTACGTAGACGGCGCGTTTATCTCGGAGGAGGTAGGGTTCGCCAAGCCGGATAAACGTTACTTCGACGTCGTTTTCGGCAGGCTCGATAATCCAGATAAAAACAGGGTTGCGGTTTTCGGCGACAGTGAGTCGTCCGATATTGCCGGCGGATTGAATTACGGACTGGACACAGTTCTGTATGCGCCGAGCGGACAAAGAGAAACCGCCGCGGACTTTACCGTTACAAGCTACGACGAGTTATTGTCGCTCGTTTGATAAATATAGTATATTATGGCGAAAAACGCCTAAAAGCATTTGTCAAAAAACGCAATAACTGTTATAATATATATCGGCTGAATTGTGTGGAAACGAGTGGAAGCCGTAACGAAACAAAAGATAATTGCGAGATCGAGGTATAATAACAAAGGAGGGTGTATGGGAAACTACGCAGTACTTAAAAGCGGAACAGATATTCGCGGCCGCGCGATAGAAAATAACGGCAAGCTTGCCATTCTCACCGACAAGGCGGTAGGGGATCTTGCTGCGGCGTTTGTTTGCTGGCTGAGCGAGTCGCTCGGAAAAACAAATCTTAAAATCGCGATGGGCAGAGACAGCCGCATTACCGGCGAGCGTTTTTCGAGAGTAATCGTAAAAACGCTTAGATTCAGTCAACTGGACTTTTTCGATTGCGGACTTATTTCCACTCCCTCGGCGTTTATGCTCACTCAGTTTCCCTCGATGAAGGTGGACGGCGCCATTATGATAACGGCAAGCCACCACCCGTACGATATAAACGGACTTAAATTTTTTACCGCGGAGGGGGGAGTAAACTCCGCGCAGCTCGACGAGATTATCGCGCTTGCCGATCAGGGCGTACGACCCAATACCAACGTTCACTCCACGGTGCTTCGTAAGGACGGATTGCGCCTTTACTGCGATATGCTTTGCGAGACCATTCGTAAAGGAACAGGGCTTTTTAAGCCGCTTAAAGACATGAAAATCGTTGTCGACGCCGGACACGGCGCCGGCGGATTCTTTGCCAACCGCGTTCTTATGCCGCTCGGCGCCGATATTTCCGGCTCGCAGTTCCTTGAACCGGACGGCAATTTCCCTGCGCATGTCCCCAATCCCGAGGACCCCGAAGCGATGGAATCGCTTAAAAACAGAGTTTTGGAAACGGGCGCCGACCTCGGTATTATTTTCGACGCGGACGTAGACCGTTGCGGACTTGTAGCCGACGACGGTACGGAGATTAACAGATGCGCGCTTATCGCGCTTGCCGCGGCGCTTACTCTTCCCGATCACCCGGGCGCGACAATCGTAACCGATTCCGTTACGACCGAGGGATTAAGACAGTTTATCGAGAGCAAGGGCGGACATCAAAAAAGGTTCCGCCGCGGTTACCGCAACGTAATAGACGAGGCCAAGCGTCTTATAGAAGAGGGCGTCGACGCGCCGCTTGCCATCGAGAGCAGCGGACACGCCGCGTTTGCCGACAACTACTTCCTCGACGACGGCGCGTACTTTATAGCAAAGGTTCTCGTCGCGCTAAGTAAGCTTCGCGCGGAAGGGCTGTCGCTTACCGATTTAATCGCCGACCTTCACACTCCGCTCGAGGAAGCGGACATAAGGCTCAACCTTGTCGGGATAGATTGGCGCGACACCGTCGCTAAGATAATATCTCGCTTAAAATCCGTTTCCGAGCGCCTACTTAAAATCAACGACGAATCGTACGAAGGCGTTAGGGCGTATATCGTACACGCAAAGGGCTATTTTATAGTCCGTGCAAGCGTTCACGACCCCGTGATACCCATTTATATCGAATCGGACAAGCCCGGCGGTGCGCTTTCCGTAGCGAGATTTTTGTACTCGTTTATGCGCGGCTTCCGCGGCGTGGACGTAACTCCGCTCGAAACGTTTATCGCCAAAGCGGAAAAAGAGTATAGCGAGCGCGTGGCGCGCGGCGAGTTTAACGAGGAAGAGTACGAGGAGGAAGAATACGCCTCCGAGCAAACAGACGAGGTTCTCGATACTCCCGAGCAAGGGGAAGGCGTTTCCGCCGCAGACGAATATTCTGAGGACGCTTCGACGGTAGAAGGCGAGTACGACGAGAACGCCGTTTACGACGAGGGCGGCGTTTATGACGAGAATGCCGTTTACGACGAGAGCGGAGAGTACGTTCAGTCCGACTTCGGCGCGGTCGATGGTACGCCCGACGAGTTTTAATCGGTAAAATCACGGTTATTGCGAAAAACAAACGTATAACATTATTGCACAAAGGATCGATATCATTTTTTAGGGTAAAAAACCCGAGGAGATAAATATGACAAACGATGAACTGACGATATCCACAATCCGCGTTCTCTCCGCCGAAGCTATCGAAAAGGCGAAGAGCGGACACCCCGGAATTTGTCTCGGCGCGGCGCCTGCGGCGTACACGCTGTTTTCGAGGGTGTTAAAGCACAATCCCAAAAACCCCAACTTTTTCGACAGGGACAGGTTCGTGCTTTCCGCCGGACACGGTTCGGCGCTACTGTACTCGCTGCTTCACATCTTCGGCTACGGCTTATCCAAAGAGGATTTGATGCGGTTTCGTCAGCACACGTCAAAAACCCCCGGCCACCCCGAGTACGGCGTTACCGCCGGCGTCGAGGTTTCTACCGGTCCGCTCGGTCAGGGCATAGCTAACGCAGTTGGCTTCGCTCTTGCCGAAAAGGTTCTCGCCGACAAGTTCAACGAGCCGGACCTTAAACTTGTAGACCACTACACTTACGCACTTTGCGGCGACGGCTGCATGATGGAAGGCATAGAGAACGAGGCGGCGTCCTTAGCCGGCACGCTCAAACTCGGGAAGCTGATTGTAATTTACGACAGCAACCGCATCACGATAGAGGGCAGTACAGACCTTGCGTTTACCGAGGACGTCGGAAAACGGCACGAGGCGCTCGGCTGGCAGGTTCTTAAAGTAAACGACGGCGAAAACATCGACAGCATCGAGGCGGCGTTAAAGCTTGCAAAGGACGAGACCGAAAAACCGTCGCTCGTTATAGTAAACACGACGATAGGCTACGGCTCGCCGCTTGCCGGTACCAGCAAGTGCCACGGCGCGCCGCTCGGCGCGGATAACGTCAAGCAGCTTCGCGCAAACCTTTCCTACAAGGCGAAGCCGTTTGAGGTAGCGCCGCAGGTAACGGATCACATTGCCTCTCTCGCGCCCACATTTAATAAGTACGAGTCGGAATGGAATAAAATCGTCAAGGCGTATAAAACCAAGTATCCCGAAAAGTACGAGGAATTCCAGGTATGGCGCAAGGGCGAAATCGATTTCGAGGCGCTTGACAGCATTTACGACATGCCCGAAAAGAGTGAGGCGACGCGCGCTTCGTCGCAGCGCATACTTAACAAAATAGCCGAGCAAAATCCGTTTATCATAGGCGGATCCGCCGACCTTGCTACGTCCAACATGGTCGTTATAGCGAACGGCGGCGACCTGTCCGCAACCGAGCTTGGCAGAAACATTCACTTCGGAATACGCGAGCACGCAATGGGAGCGATCTGCAACGGAATGTATTTGCACGGCGGACTGTTGCCGTTCTGCGCTACGTTTACAGTGTTTTCCGACTACATGAAAGCGGCTATCCGTATGAGCGCGCTTATGAATATTCCCGTGGTGTACGTTTTCTCTCACGACTCGATAGGCGTGGGCGAGGACGGTCCTACCCACCAGCCGATTGAGCAGCTTGCAATGCTTCGCACCATTCCCAACATAAAGGTTTTCCGCCCGGCGGACAGCAAGGAAACCGCGGCGGCGTACGAATCGGCGTGGACGGGCAAAAGTCCTACCGTAATCGTGCTATCCCGTCAAAGCCTTCCTCAGCTCGACTGCACGACAACCGACGCGCTTTACGGCGGTTATATCGTAGCGGACAGCGAAAAGGAAACGCCGGACACTATTCTTATTTCCAACGGGTCCGAGCTGTCGCTCGCTCTCGCCGCCAAAAAGCAACTTAAAAAAGAGGGAATCGACGCAAGGGTCGTCAGTATGCCGTGCATGGAACTGTTCGATATACAGACCCAAAAGTACCGCGAATCGGTGCTTCCGACCAGAGTGCGCGCTCGTGTTGCGATAGAGGCCGGAAGATCCCAAAGCTGGTATAAGTACGTCGGGCTTGACGGCGAGTGCTGCTGTATCGACACCTTCGGTATGTCCGCACCTGCCGATATAATGTTTGAAATCTGCGGCTTTAACGTGGATAACGTTGTTAAGCTCGCCAAAAAGACAATTAAGACGTGCGCAAAATCGGCCGCATTTGTCGGAACGGAAGCGAGCGATGACGAGTAAGTTTTTCGGTTTTTTGGATAGAATGAAGCTCATCGACAGATGGGCGCTTATGCGTAACACCGCAAAAGAGGACGTCGCCCAGCACACAATGCAGGTCGCGCTGATTGCGCACGCGCTTTGCGTTATAGAAAACAAGCTGTACGGCGGAAAGCTCGACGCGGAAAAGGCGGCGGTGCTCGCGCTTTATCACGAGTCGGCGGAGGTCGTTACCGGCGATCTTCCCACACCCGTAAAGTACTACGACGCGGATATAAACAGAGCGTACAAAAACATCGAGGAAAGAGCGGAAAAGAAGCTTATCGAAACGCTTCCCGACGAGCTTAAAGAATGCTTTGCGCCGTGCGTTCAGCCCGACAAGACCTCGCAAGAGTACGTCATGGTTAAACGTGCGGATAAGCTTAGCGCTCTTATTAAATGCGCGGAAGAGCTTGCCGCAAACAACAACGAGTTTAAGTCCGCCTACGACTCCACGCTTAAAATCCTTTCTATCGCGCCCGAAAAATCGGTAAAATACTTTATCGACGTATTTCTTCCTGCTTATTCCGAGAGCCTCGACTATCTTTTGGACGAGTAGAATAAAAAAGTATTTTGTAAAAAACAACCCACCGTTAAAATCGCGGTGGGTTTTTCGATTGGATATTCGAGTTAGTTTTTTGCGTTTTCGTATACTTTGGTATTATTATTGTTTTCCTTAATAATTTCTTCCGCTTTTTCCCGAAGCTCGTCGGATTCCTTACCCTTAGTGAGTTTCCATTTAGATAATGCATTTAAGAATTCGCTGAATTTGCCCCTGTAGATATGCCATTTTACAATAAAGAGCGTTAAAAGCGTTGATCCTCCTAAAAAGGCAAAAATTGCCGGAAAAAATAAATAAAACATATCGTTGTCAATTGTGGTTTCAATAATAGCAACTATCAGAAAAATAGTTGCAAAAACAAGGGCGATAATGCCCCAAGTTAGCAATGCCTTGCTCGGTTTGTCTTCTGTCCATTCCGGTTTAGTCTCAGTGATTTCGTAGAATTGTTTTTCTAATTCCGCAACCTCTTGATACCAAGGTGAATTTTTTTCACGTACAAATGTTAAATTGGCAAGAGTATAAAGGGGGCGATTGTCAGTCATTTCCCACCCAAAAGACTCATGTGTTTTAGATATTTCATTGACACTGTATTCATCAGGATTACACTGTACAGTCTTTGTTTCTTTTGCCATAAAAACCTCGCTTATTACAATAAAGTATATTATAATGATATATTTATTGTCAAGCTTTTTTAGCTGTAAGATTAGAGTATATATGACTCCCCTTACACAGGGGAGGCTTTATATAATACGCAGCTTTATACCACGCCTAATTTACTTTGATATATAAATTGCCTAATGCAGTGCGTTTTTTTGGGGTCGAGATTATTGTTGTATAATTGATTAAGTTTTGCGGCGTGCTAATCTTCCTTTCTTGTGTCGCCGGTAAAGAATAGGGCGACGGTGCCGGGGCCGGAATGACTGCCTATAACAAAGCCGAGCGGCAGAATGAGAGGGGAAAGACCGAGCTTAGACTGTATCTCGTCGGCAACGTATTTAGCGTCGTCGTAGCAGTCGCCGTGCGTAATGTATACGGTTTTGCTTGCGCCGTTATAGCGTTCTTCGATTTTGTCCACAAGACATTTAAGCGATTTGCGCCTGCCCATAGTCTTTTTTATTGCGATAAGCCTGCCTTCCTCGTCGACGTGGAGTAACGGCTTAATGTTTAAAATCTTTCCGAGTATCGCCGAACCGCGGCTTAATCTTCCGCCACGAGCAAGGTATTTAAGGTCGTCGACAACAAAGTAGTGAAGAATGTGGCCGCGAAGCGATAGGGCGTAATCGTATGCTTGTTCTGCGGACAGACCTTCGTTCCGCTTTTCGTTTACAAGCGTTACGAATAAGCCTTCGCCGCCCGACGCGCACTTGCTGTCCACGACGTACACCTTGTTTGCGCTACTTTCGTTTAACGTTTTTGCGGCGGCTTTAAAGCACTCGTACGTACCCGAAAGCACGCTTGCAAACGACAAAAACAGCACGTCCTTTCCGTGAGAGAGAAGTTCTTTTAAAAACTCGGTTGCGGCTTGCTCGTTCGCCATCGAGGTGGACGTTTTCGCGCCGCTGCGCATCATATCGTAAAAGTCCTTGGCGGAAAGCGAGCTTTGGTCCGAGTACTCTTTGTCGTTTACAAAAAACGACAAAGAAATACAACGGATATCCTTTTCGTTAAGCATATCCGTCGTAAGGTCGCAGGTGGAATCGGTTGCGAGAATAAATTCCATTAGTAAACACCTCTATAAATTATGTACTTTTTCGTGGGGTGCTTCTATGTGTTTGTTTACTGTAAAAAGGCAGGGGACAAATCGACGCCGCCGTCGGTTAAGTCGAGTACGAAAAGCGCTCTTACGTATCCGCGGTCGAACGAGGTGGAGTGAACGTAAAACTGTTTGCCGTAGTAATAGCGCGCGAGCCTGTAATACTTGGAATTTGAATGAAGAGCGATGCTCTTTGCGCCGTTATTCTGCGCAAACGTTACCGCCGCGTCAAGCAGGGCGGAACCGAGGCCGGAGTTGGTTATCTTGGGGCTTACGCCGAAACGGTAGATATACCAAAGGTCGTCGGACAGCTTTTTAACCCTTATCGAGCCGCACATCTCGCCGAAGCGTTCTACGACGAACACGGCGTGGTTTACTATGTCGCTGAGCGTCGTCTCGATTGTTTCGCTAAGCGCCTTTACCTCGTACTTTACGTTAAGCTCGTCTTGATAGAGCGAAAACGATTCTTTTGTAATCCTAAGGACGTCGGGCGCGTCCTCGGCAACGGCTTGTCTTATTGCAAGATACATTATTTTTTACCCATAAGTAGGCACATGACCGCTTTTTGCGCGTGCAGACGGTTTTCCGCTTCCTCGAAAATTATCGAGCGCGACGAGTCGATTACGTCCACGGTAACTTCCTCGCCGCGGTGGGCGGGCAGGCAGTGCATAAACACCGCGTTTTTGTTTGCGAGCGCGAGCACGTCGCCGTTAACCTGGTAGGGCATAAGCGCCTTTTCCTTTGCCGGGTCTTTGGCTTGTCCCATAGAGAAGAATACGTCGGTGTACAGCGCGTCGGCGTCCTTTGCGGCTTCCTCGACGCTGTTCGTTACCGTTACGTCGCCTATCTTTTTTGCTGCGGCGACGATATCGGGGTTGGGCTCAAAACCTTTGGGCGAGCAGACGCACACCTTCATGCCGGTTTTGGCGCCTGCAAGCATAAGCGAGTGCGCCATGTTGTTTCCGTCGCCGAAGTAGGAAAGCTTAACGCCCTCGAGCCTGCCGTACGTTTCCCAAAGCGTGAATATGTCGGCAAGAGCCTGGCAGGGGTGAAAGTCGTCGGTAAGTCCGTTTATAACCGAAAAGGTGCCGTACTGCGCGAGCATGTCCACGTCCGACTGCTTAAAGGTTCTTATCATTACGCCGTCAATCCCGTACCTGGAAAGCACGCGTGCGGTGTCCTCTATCGTTTCGCCCCTGCCGAGCTGAATGTCGTTGCTCGAAAGAAAGAGCGAGTGTCCGCCGAGCTGGTGCATACCCATTTCGAACGATACGCGAGTGCGCGTCGACGACTTGGAAAAAATCATCGCAAGGGTTTTGCCCTTTAACAGCTCGTGCTTTTTGCCGCGACGGAACGCCGATTTGAGCGACGCCGCAAGATGTAATATTTCGTATATGTCCGAAGAGGAATAATCGAGTAGGTTGAGAAGGTGTTTATGTTCTATCCGGCCCTTCGGCTTGTAAGACGATATGTCCATGTTTCTCCTTTGCGTTTATACGCCTTATTCTCGGCATAAAGCCGCGGCTGTATAATTATGTATATATTATAACAGTTTTGTTATTTTAAAGCAAGTAAAAGTAACGGCTTTTGATTTTTAGTTGCTTTTTTAAGGGCGAAAAACCGCGTTTTATGAAAAAAGCGGCAGATTATGCCGCTTTTTTCAGTATCGATGAAACGATTTAAACTAAATGTTTGTCGAGGCGCAAATTTCGTCGAGCGCAGATATAAGTCCGTCGATTTCCTCTTTCGTAATAGTAAGGGGCGGAATGAGCCTTATCGTGTTGTTGCCTGCCACGTTTACAAGGTATCCGCGCTCTCTTAATTTGTTGTCGAACACCGCCGCCGGAAGCTTGTCGATAAGCTGAATTCCGCGCATAAGTCCTTTGCCTCGAATGTCCGATATAAAGTTATATTTAGAGAAGTGGGCGAGCCGTTCGCCTAAATATTCGCCTACGGCCGCCGAGCTTTCGAGAAGTCCGCTCGTTAAAATTTCGAGCGTCTTTTTTGCCGCCGCGCAGGCAAGCGAGTTGCCGCCGAATGTAGAGCCGTGGTCGCCGAGCCTGAATGCGGTGCCGACTTCCTCGCTCGCAAGGCAGGCGCCCATCGGGATTCCGCCTGCAATACCCTTTGCCATTGTGATAATGTCGGGCTGTATGCCGAAGTGCTCGAACGAGAAAAGCTTGCCCGTTCTGCCCATGCCGGTCTGAACCTCGTCGACCGCGAAAAGTATTCCACGCGACTTGCAAAGCGCGTACGCGTTGACTATAAAATCGTTGGTAAAAGGGCGCACGCCGCGCTCGCCCTGAATCGTTTCGATAAGCACGCCGCACACCGAGTCGTCGAGCTTACTTTTAAAGTCCTCGAAGTCGTTATACTTAAAGTGCTCGAAGCCCTCGGGAAGCGGTGCATACGCCTCGTGCTGCGAGGCGTTGTCGGTTGCGGTGAGCGTTGCGAGCGTTCTGCCGTGGAACGCGCCCTCCGACGCGAGGATTTTGCACGGCTTGCCGCTGTTTGCCGCGTATCTACGCATAAGCTTTATGGCGCACTCGTTGGCCTCCGCGCCGCTGTTGCATAAAAATATGCGTTTAAAGCCCGATTTTTCGGCGAGAAGGGCGAGATACTCCGACTGCACCTGCGTATAGTAGTGGTTGGACACGTGCATCAGTTTATGCACCTGCTCGCACACCGCCGCGGTGTATTCGGGGTGGTTGTAGCCGAGGATATTCGTGGCGATGCCTGCGACAAAATCGACGTACTTGTTGCCGTTTATGTCGTAAAGACAGTTGCCTTCGCCGTGATCGATGCAAAGATTATGCCGCGAAAATACCGGCATGTAGTTCTCCGCCTCGATTTCCTTGATTTTATTTAAATTCATTTTTTTGCCCACCAATCATTTTATTGTTGTCAAGCGTATGCAGTCTGTTTGTATTTATCTGTTAGTTTAACAAGCAGGCTTTTGCCCACCTATATTTATTTTTTGCGTGTTGTGTAATGCGCGAACTTTACCGTTCTATCATTGTGCCTACGCCGTCGTCGGTGAACAGCTCTAAGAGTATCGAGTGGGGAAGCGTGCCGTTTAGAACGAGGACGCTGCCTATTCCGCGCTCGATTGCGTCGATACAGCTGTTGGCCTTAGGCACCATGCCTCCCGAGATTGCGCCGCTGTCTATCATCTTTCTAAGCTCGGCGACCGAAATTCTGTCGATAAGCGTTTCTTTGTCGTTCTTGTTTGCCATAATGCCGTCGATGTCGGACAGGAACAGCAGCTTTTCGGCGTGCATTGCCGCGCCTATTGCCGCCGCGGCAGTATCCGCGTTTACGTTGTAGCTGTTGCCTTCCTCATCGGTCGCTATGGAAGCTATAACGGGGATAAACTCGTCCTTTGCAAGCACTTCGAGAAGCTTTGCGTTGATTTCTGTGATTTTTCCGACGTAGCCGAGGTTGTCGTCGAGCTTTTCCGCCTTTATCAGCTGGGAATCCTTGCCGCAAAGCCCGATTGCCTTTACGCCGAGCGTGTTCAACGTGCCGGCGATGTTCTTGTTAAGCTTGCCGCAAAGAATCATTTGCGCGACTTCCATAGTATCCTCGTCGGTTACTCTGAGTCCGTTGCAAAACTGCGGCTTAATGCCGAGACGGGAGAGCATCTTGTTTATCTCGGGTCCGCCGCCGTGGACGAGTATGGGGTTTACGCCCACGATCTTTAACGCGGCGATATCTTGAAGTATAGTCGCCGTTATTTCCTCGTCGCCCATTGCGTTTCCGCCGTATTTAATGACTATCGTTTTGCCCGAGTACTGGTGTATGTAGGGTAACGCTTCGCAGATTATCTTTGCGCGCTCGATTGTCGATTTGAATGATTCCTTCATTATATATATTCCTCTTGTCTTGATGTCGTGATTGTAATGTGGCCTTGTTAGTTAGGTTAGGTAAACGGCAGTCGCTCTTAACTGTAAGCAGGTAAATCCGAGAACCGAATCCGCGATTGTTATATCGGTGCGTTTACGGGAAGTCCGCTCGTTTCCTCGAAGCCGAACATGATGTTCATGTTTTGCACGGCCTGACCTGCGGCGCCCTTTAAAAGATTGTCGAGTACGGACACTATAATTCCGTGTCCCACGCCGTCGAACCTTGCCGAAAAAACGCATTTGTTGGTGTGTGCAACGTGCGCTATTTCGGGAAGCGAATCCGAATAAGATACGAACGTTTCGCCCTCGTACGCGCCCTTTAAAGCCGATTTAGCCGCTTCCTCGTCCTTAACCGTAAAGTAGACGGTGGAAAGTATTCCGCGTTTTATGGGCAGAAGGTGAGGTGTGAATATAATTTTGTGCCCGATTTTTTCCTCTATCTCGGGTGCGTGGCGGTGGGTAAAAACACCGTACGCTTTAAAGTTTTCGTCGAGCGTTGTAAACGAGTACGCCTCGTCGCTTTTTCTGCCGGCGCCGCTCACTCCGCTCTTGCTGTCGATAACGACGTTATCTATAAGCTTGTTTTTTGTAAGCGGAATAAGAGGAAGCACAGCGCTCGTTACGTAGCAGCCGGGATTGGATACGAGTGCGGCGGTCTTTATTTTATCGCGGTTAACCTCGCACAGTCCGTACACCGCTTTTTTGTTAAGGTCGGGTCGGGGGTGGGTTACGCCGTACGTTTTTTCGTAGACCGAAATATCGTCGAAGCGGTAGTCGGCGGACAGGTCGATAACGCGTATTCCTTTGTCGATAAGGTTTCCGCAAATCTCCGCGCCGGCGGTCTGCGGAAGAGCGACGAACACGACGTCGCATGCGTAAATGTCGGCGGAGTCCGGCTCGGTAAAAGTGAGAGCACACGAGAGCGCAGGGAAAGCCTCGCACACCTTTTTACCTAACTGCGCGCGGCTTGTTACCGCGTTAAGCTCGGCGTACGGGTGAGAGGATATAAGCCGCAAAACTTCCATACCGGCATAGCCGTTGGCGCCGATTATTCCTACCTTGATTTTAGCTTTCTTCATATCAACCCAATCGAAATATTTATTATACATTGATTATATACAAATTCGATAAAAAAAGCAACAAATATAACTATATTTTATAAACAGTAGCTTATGACATAAACAGTAGACGATGCCGTGCGAGCTAAAAACACTTGACAAAGAATGTACAATAAAGTATAATCAACCTTAGCCATGCCGGTGTGGTGGAATTGGCAGACGCGCCGGACTCAAAATCCGGTGGACTAATAATCCGTATCGGTTCGACCCCGATCACCGGCACCAAAGCGGCGCTATCCGCGCCTAAATGAATAGATAAGAGATAATAGATAAGAATTAATAAAGCGAAAACTATCGTCGCCGCTTTGTATTTTTATCTCTTATCTCTTATCTTTTATTTTTTATCTAAACGAGGTTACTATGTCGCAAGATAACGTGTTGCAAGAAAAGTCGCTGTTGTTTGCCGCAAGAATCGTAAAGCTGCATAATTATCTTTGCAAAGAAAAACACGAAACGATAATTTCCAAACAAATAATCCGAAGCGGAACCAGCATCGGTGCAAACATTAACGAAGCTACTTACGGGGCAAGCAAGGCCGACTTTGTTGCTAAATTGCATATAGCCTTAAAGGAAACAGCCGAAACCGAATATTGGTTAAGGCTGCTTACTCTTACTGAATATTTAACTGCTTCGGAAAGTGAATCGCTTATCGAAGATTGTATGGAAATAAAGCGGATACTTGTTTCCTCGTTAAAAACTTCCAAGGCATAAATATAATAAAAACACTTTTATTGTTGTTCTAAATAATTCACATCTCAATTTTACAGTCTTTCGCCGCGTTAAGGATGAGTTTTAGGTTTTCCTCGCTGTTTGCGACGACGAGGCCCGATTCGCCGTAGCGGTAGGGCGAGCCGTCTATTGCGGCGTACACACAGCCTGCTTCCTTAGCGGCGAGCAGTCCCGGGGAAATGTCCCATACCTTAGAGTAGTACGTTATATACGCGAGCGCATGACCGCAAACGATTAGCGAAAAATCGATACACGCCGCGCCGAAATGCCGCGTTTTTAAAAATGAGGGCTGTAATTTTTCCACGAGCGAAAACTGCTTTTGCATAGGTACGGAAACATCGCCGTAGTAGTCGCTTATAATAAGCATGCCGTCCGCCGCTTTTTGTGAATGGTCTACGCGCAGGCGCACGCCGTTAAAGTACGCACCGTTGCCGTCGATTGCGGTTAAAACGTCGTCGTGCTTGGGAAAGTACAGCACGGACGCGCGGCAAACCTCGTCCTCGAAGTACGCGATTTGAATTCCGTAGAGGGTAAGACCTGCGGCAAAGTTGCACGTTCCGTCGATAGGGTCGACGACGTAGCAGCGGCCCGAAAGACTTCCTCTCGAATAGTTTTCCTCGCTTATAACCGAAGCGGACGGGTCGAACCGTTTAATTTTTTCTACTATAAAATTCTCTATCAGAATATCGTTTTCGGTGAGTAGATCGTTTTTCGTTTTGTGGCGCGATACGACAACTTCCTGGGCAAGCAGCTTTTTGCCGGCCTCGCGCACAATGGTCTCAATCTGTTTAATCCGTTCAGTCAAGGCTTTTACCTCCGTTTTGAATGAGCTTGCCGATATATTCGACCCACTTATCTATGTACTCGTTATCTTCCGTTTCCGAGCGGTGCTTGTCGCCGGTTAGGGAAGAGATAAGCCCTATGAGTAAATCGCATTCCGCCGTTTCGAGATAGGCGTCGATTGCGTCGTAGGCCTCCGCGCCGGCGCGCGCGTATTTTAATCCCGACGCCAGCTCGTTTGCGTCGTTTTTACAGTTCATGTACGCGTTAAGCGCGAGGTAGAATTCCACCTGGCCTTTGTCGTACGAGCTTACCGCCTCGTTGTTTAAGATGTTTTCGAGGTCCTCTCTTATGCCGGCGGCGTCGCCGCGCATTATGCGTAAAAAGAGCGAGGTGTATTTATAGCGAACGTAATAGCGGTCGACGCACGAATTGTTTTTGTCGTAAATCTCTTTGCACGACATAAGACATTCCTCCGCCGCCTCGTAGTCCGCCTGCCAGATATATGCGTCGGCAAGAACGCGGTAGTCCTCGGCAAGAAACAGGGTGTTGGAAATGCGCTTGTCGGTGTTGGGCATATCCTCAATCCTGCGTTTAAGCGTTTTTATGGCGGTGCGAATACTCTTGTTGCCGCTCGAAAACTCGAGCATGTGCAGATATATTTTTCCTCTTATGAGGTACGCCATACTCTTTTCGAACTCGGGATCGCTGTTTTTCGGATCGATTTCGCTGTCGAGCACCTTTTCCACGTGCTCTATGCTCTTATCGAAGCTTTCCATAGCCTCGTCGAAAAGAACGAGCTTGCGTTCCGAAAGACCTTTAACGTTGTACAGCTCGGAAAGCAAAAGGTCGTTTCCGTTCAGCTCGGCATGGCTTGATAAAAGCTGCTTCGCCTTTTTAATGGCGCGGTTAAAATCCTCGACGATGTAATAGTAGAACACCTTGCCGATTTCGCCCTCTATTCCCCAGTCGGAATTGTCGCTTCTTAGTGCGACTGTAAGACCGATACGTTTAAGAGTAAAGAACATACCCGAGTTGTAAAGAAGCCTGCGGTTTTCAGAGAAAATGCGTATAAACGTAGGGCGAGTGAGAAGCTCTATGCACTTTTCAGGTATATGATTGTTAAGCTCTTTGAGTTCCTCCAAATACCTGCCCAGTCCGAAATCGAAGTCGAGTTTTTCTATAACGCAGCGCTGATATTCGTAGTTGTCGAGGCTTTGCGCCAGCTCTTCGTATAGTTCAAGCTCGATAAGGGTAGCGCCGTAGTAACGCAAAACGTAAAGATTGGAGTAGTTGCCAGCCGAGTAGTCCTTTTCGATAAAGGTGCGAAGGCGCTTGAATCCGCTCTTTTTACTGATAAAGAAAATCTGCGTAATGTCGTCGAGAGTGAGCCAGTCTATAAGCGATTTGTGAAGCGGCTCGATAAAGTTGTCGCGCACGGGGAAAAGTCCGCTTATCCGCGCGAGAATGCCTTTAAGCTCGTACTCCGACCACTCGAGGTAGTCCTCTAAGAATTTAATGTTGGTCGGTTCCTGCGCGATACAGAGAAATTCGAGAAGGGGCTTGACGTCCTCGTAGGTAAGTCCGCTGTCGCGCCCGAAGATTCGGGAAAAGCAGTCGTTAAAAAACCCGTAAATGCCGACCGGGAAAAAGTCGATGTCCTCGAGACTGCGGTTGTCCTCTTTAATCTCTTTTGTTATCTCGCTTGCGTAGAGGAACGAGCCCTCCGACTTTTTTAACAGCGCTTCGATTTTATCCTCGACGGCGTCGGGGAATTGCGATTTATAATACTCGCGCAAATCGTCCTCGGTCTCGTCCGCGGAGAGAACGCATTCCACCGAAATGGGGTAGATGGTGCGGCGGATTTCCGCCTCGTTGCGGCTCGAAAGCACAAACTTCAACCAGGGCGGAACGCTGTCCTTCATGCGTGCGAGCACCGAGCACAGCTCGTTTTCGCCGCGCCAGGAACATTCGTCGAGCGCGTCGATTACTATTACGACCGGTCGATCCATCGTAATGTCCTGCATCGGCTCGACAAGCAAATACTCGAAAATTCGCGCCGCGCTCTTTTCGAAAATAGAGTCGAGGTCGATAAGGCTTAAAAGCTTTTCCTTGTACGCCGGGATTGCGCTTGCGAGCTGGTAGGCGATAGAGGACAGGATATTTTTGGGATTTACTCTGTCGGAGTTGTTGAATTTACAAAAGTGCACGGCGCTGACGTATTCCGGATATTTCCAAACGAGCATGCTCGTAAACGCCGTTTTGCCTATTCCCGGCCGTGCGTTTATCCAGAAAAAGCGTTTATTCGATTTTAAAAAGCCGTCGAACGCCGCAAACGCGCTTCGTCTGCCGCAAAACGTGCCGTAATACTTAAACGCGTTTTCGCGAGAAAATATCGGCTTTAAAAGTGTTCTGAGCCGAAGCTCTCTGTCCGAAAACCCGAGCTGAACGTTTCCGTTTAAAATATCGGTGAGGCTTTTGAAAAAGTCGTCGTATTTTGCGGTAATAAGCTCGCCCGACGGGTCGAGACAATCCATAAGCGAAAGCCGTTGAAACTTGTTTATGCTGAGCGGAATAAGAGAATCGTCGAGCTTGACGGGGATTATTACCGCGTTGTTTTCGCCTGCGCGGCAAAGCTCGTTTAAACAGTACCCGTCGCTCGAAGTCGAACGGGCGGAGACGAGAAAAATAAAGTACTTGCAGGATAGAATATGCTCGTCGATTATTCTTTCCCAATCGCCCGTTTTAAGATAGTCTACGTCGAGGAAAACCTGAAAACCGGCGCCGCGCAAATCTTCCGCAAACTTTTTAACCGCGTCGTCGTGGTGTCCGTGGCCGTAGCTTATAAAGACGTGCTTTGCGTTCATTCGTTCACCTCGGCAACAAGAAATCCGTCCGCCTCGCACTCTTTCATAAACTCGTCGCTGTCAAAGTGCATTAGGCAGACCTTATCCCTTATGGGCGTGGGGAACGCGCGTTTAAGCTCGCTTATATGCGTATGAATGGGCGAGGACGAGCAGGTTGCTTCGTGGTAAATGCGGTCTATTTTGCCGCTGTTAAGCTCGTTTACCGCGCGAGGATTTATTTTGCACGTGTCGCCGCTGTAAAAAAAGGAAAACTCGCCGTAAAAGAAAAATCCGTAGCTGAAAGGTATGTGCTTTTGAGGCACGCAGTCTATTTTATAGCCGGCAAGCTCATTGGGCACTTGTTCTATTTCGAACGGAAAGTCGACGCCGGTAAGCTTTAACAGCTGTTTAAGCCGTGCCGCCCTCGGATAGAAGATGTGAAACTCTTTATGTAAAAATTTTTCGTTATAGTAAATAAGCGCTTCGAGCGAGCCGATGTGGTCGCTGTGCGTGTGGGTAATAAAGACGCAGATTTTATCCGCCTTTGTCAGTACGCCAAGCTTTATAAGGCGGTTGCAAATGCTCTCGCCGCAGTCGAAAATAATGAGCGTTTCTTCCGAAAAGAAGTATGCGGCAGTGTTGTACGCGCCGTAGTGAAAGGCAGACCCGTTCCCGAGAAAAGTCAGTTCGTTCATCAGCGTTTTTCCTCCGTTGTCAGACGTCGTAATCGCGTAGTTATTTTTACGGCGCATCTATTTTAGCACAGCCGCACGGAAAAATCAAGATATGGAGTGTTTTTTGTGCGCCGCTTTTTGCAAATACCTCTTGCAAACGCAATGCCGCTTATGCTATAATCGTGTAAACATATTATTGCGAGGGAAATTGTGAAAATCAAAAAATGTTGTACGGCTGTTATTACTGCGCTTATAACGGCGACGCTGTTTTGCGCAGCCACCGTATCGTGCGGAGAGCGCGGCGACGAAAAGAATCCGCCGCACGAAATTCCGTATAACGCGTTTTACGACGCCGATAACTGGGAAACCATGACGAATAACTCGGGCGCGTCGCTCGATACGGGCGAGAAGCCGGTGTCGCTGTACGACGGCTCTATAAGGTTTTTCCGCGCGAACCAAGCGTACGAGCTTGGCGATAAGTCTAACGATACCGTTTCGTTTTTATTAAAAGCGACGCACGATTTTTCGATTTGGCTTAATTCAAGCTCTAAGGACAACGGCGTAAATAACAGCTACCGTCTTGTTCATGCGAATAACGAGCTTTCCCTCGTCGTTTCGGATAAGCCGAACGAGGCGGCGGTTGTTTCCTCTACATACGAGTCGGGGCAGTGGAACAGGTTCGATATAGATTTTATCACCGAAAACAACGTAACGCGCATTGTCGTTAACGTAAACGACGAGCCGGCGGCGCTTTCGCCGGGCAAAAACATATCCGAAGTCAAAGTGGAAAACGACATACTGTTCCATTACGCGCCCGAAAGCTTTAAAACCGGCGGCTGGTTTGCCGTCAAGGTTTGGGACGCTTGCGACTACGTTCAACTTAAGCCGGTAGAGCTTGCCGTCGAAGTAGACGTGCCTATCGTCGCGGTGATAGGCGACTCGATTACCGAAGGGTCGGGCGCAACAAACGCATATACCGACAGTTATCCGTCGCAAATGCAAAAAATGCTCGGAAAGGACTACAACGTTATCAACTTCGGAAAGAGCGGCCGCACCGCGCGCACGGACCTGCCTTCGGACGGAAGCGCCCCAGTGGGCTGGCTCGACAACTTGCAGTGGCAGGGCGTAAAGGCTATCGTGCCCGACATTGCCATAATCAACATAGGCACCAACGATTCGAAAACGTCGCTCAATCCCAAAACAACGGCGGAAAACTTTAAGGAAGCGTACGAGCGCATTATCGACGAGGTGCTTAAAGTAAATCCCAAAACAAAAATATACCTTTGTACGTCCGCCTATGCGTATTCTTCCGCCTATGCCATAAACAACGGCAACATAGAAAGCATAATCGTTCCGGTGCAAAAGCAGGTGGCGGAAGAGCGCGGATATCCGATAATCGATATTCACGAGATAACAAAAAACAAGTCGGCGCTTTTCCCGGACGGAATTCACCCTAACTCGAAGGGGTACACCATGCTTGCCGAGGTGTTTACTAAGGTTATTAAGGACGGCGTTTCTTCGCTTACGAGCGAGTTTTTGGACGACGTCAACGCGCGCTACAACGACGAGGCGTAAAGGGGAATATAATGAAAAAGCTTTTGTTTGTAGCGGCGGCGGCCGCGCTTCTCGTGCCGACGGCGGCTTGCTCGCAAAAAACGGCGACTCAGTCGGGCGACGTTTCGCCTATTACGAAAGGATACTTTTCGGGACTTGCCGCCGCAAACTCGGTTACGGTTAATCTCGACGACTACGTACAAAAGAACGGAACCTCGGTTTCCTATACCGCGTCCGGCGATAACGACGAAATAGTGGGTTTGACGGTGAACGGCAGCGAGCTTACGGTTACGCTTAACGGCGGCGAGGGCGTCGCCACCGTTACGGTAAACGTCAATTCCGACGGAAAGAAGGCTTTTACTATGTCGTTTTCGGTTTCCGTATTTAAATGCGAACGCGTCGCGTGCATAGGCGATAGTCTTACGTACGGCCACGCCTGGCATAACGAGTCTTACCCCGTGTACCTGCAAGAGCTACTGGGCGGCGGTGTCGAGGTAAAAAACTTCGGCGTTAATGGTTCCGCGGTTACTAACCGCAACGAGAGCGGTTACAAGCTTAAATACGACACGTTAAAGGAGTATTCAGACAGTATTGCGTTTAAGCCCGATATTGCGGTTATTATGCTTGGGTCTAACGACGGCTACAACTGGAATGGGGCCGAACCCACCTTCGACGCCGAATACGAAAAGCTTGTCGAGTCGTACTTTACAAACGGCGCCGATCGGGTGGTTTTGCTTACCGCGCCGCCCACGCTCGAAAACAACGCGTTTAATATTTCGGACGACGTTTTAAAAACCGAGGTGTGTCCGAGACAGCGACAGCTTTCGGAGTCGCTCGGCACTCCGCTCGTCGACCTTAGGGAAGTACTCGAAGCGCTCGACGATTTGGGGCCGCTTTACCGTCCGGGCGACGGTGTGCATTTTTCGGTAGAGGGCGCAAAAAAGGTCGCCTCTACCGTCCGCGACGCCTTAATAAAGCTGTAACAACCTCGGTAAAGTTATATGCTTTTGGCGCAAAATAAGCGCTTTAATTACATGTAAATAGAGAGAGAAAATATGTTACTTACAATAACCTACGAAGGAAAAAATACACAGGAACTCGGATTTTTGTTGTATAAAAATCCGAACAAGACGCAGCAGTTTGAATTAAGCTACGGAAAAGCGTACGTTTTTTATCCGGAAGTAAGCGATACCCGTACGACCGCGGCGCTTCTTATTGATATCGACCCAATCGACCTTGCAAGAGGTAAGCTCGGATCTTCCGTCGGCGGACTTTTCGATTACGTCAACGACAGACCGTACGCTTCGACCTCGTTTTTGAGTACCGCAATTTCGCGCGTTTTCGGCACGGCCATGAGCGGAAAGTGCGAAGGCAGACAAGCCCTTGCCGACGCGCCGTTAAAGCTTACGGCGCGCATTTACTCGATTCGGGACGGCGGCGAGGACGACCTTGCGGCACAGCTTTTCGAACCGCTCGGATATACTGTCCGAACGGAGAGGACCGTGCTTGACGAAAGATTTCCAGAATGGGGAAGGTCGCCGTACGTTAACCTAACGGTAAGCGGCACGGTAAAGCTGTCCGTGCTGTTAAACCAGCTTTACGTGCTTATTCCCGTATTCGACAGGCAAAAGCATTACTACATGTCCGAGGACGAAATCCATAAGCTTATCGATCACGGCGAGGGCTGGCTTAGCGCCCACCCTCAAAGAGAGAAAATAGCGCACAGATATTTTAACGCGAAAAGAAGCTATGCAAAAAAGGCGCTCGACGTTTTGCTTGCCGACGAGGCGGACGAATCGGACAAGGCGGAAGAGGAAACGGCCGAGGAAAAGGTTGTCCGTTCGCCGCTAAACGCGTTAAGAATGGAAAGCGTAAAGTCTGCCGTTCTTTTAAGCGGCGCGACAAGCGTAATAGACCTCGGGTGTGGGGAATGTCGGCTTACGGCGCTACTTCTTAACGAGCCGCAAATAAAAAAGATTACCGCTTGCGATGTGTCGGTAAGCGTGCTCGAAAAGGGCGCGCAAAGGCTAAATATCGACCGAATGCCGAAGTACAAGCAGGATAAATTGACGCTTATGCAAGCTTCGCTTACGTATAGGGACAAAAGGTTCGAGGGCTTCGACTGCGCGTGCGTTATAGAGGTTATTGAGCACATAGAGCCCGCGCGCATACCGGCGTTCGAGCGCTCGGTGTTCGAGTTCGCCGCGCCTCGGACTGTTATTGTTACGACGCCTAACAAGGAATATAACACGGTTTACGAGAAGATGCAAGAGGATGCCATGCGTCACGGCGACCACCGTTTCGAGTGGACGAGAGCGGAGTTTAAGAAATGGACGGAACACGTTTGCAGTGTGTTTGGATATTCGTGCGAGATAAGCGGAATAGGCGAGAGCGACGAAAGGTACGGAACGCCTACGCAGATGGGGGTGTTTACAAAAAATGGATAAAGATAAATATATATTAGAGCTTCCCGAGTTTTGCCTTGTTGCTTTGGTCGGTTCCACGTCCTCGGGCAAAAGCAGCTTTGCGAAAAAGCATTTTAAGCCGACGGAGATACTGTCGTCAGACTTTTTCAGAGGAATGGTGTGCGATGACGAAAACGACCAGAGCATTTCCGCCGACGCTTTTTCGTTGCTTCATTTTGCGGCGGAAAAGCGGCTTAAAAACATGAAGCTTACCGTAATAGACGCTACAAACATTCAGCAAAACGCAAGAAAACAAATAATCGACCTTGCAAAAGAACAAAACGTTCACGCGGCGGCGATAGTTTTAAACCTTCCCGAAGCGATTATGCAAGAGCGGAACAAAGCCCGTCCCGACAGGAATTTTCCCGAACGAGTTATTAAACAGCACTGCCGCGAGGTAAAGCAGAGCATAAAATCTCTTAAAAAAGAAGGGTTTCGTTTCGTATACGTAATCAATTCGCTCGAGCAGCTTGAGTCCGTAGAGATTGTCCGCACCAAGCTTTGGAATGATAAGCGCGACGAACACGGGCCTTTTGATGTGATAGGCGATATTCACGGCTGCTACGACGAGCTTGAACTTTTACTCGGTAAGCTCGGTTACGAAAAGAAAGACGGCGTGTATTCTCATTCGCAAGGCAGAAAAGTCGCCTTTCTCGGCGATTTTTGCGACAGAGGACCGAGAAACGCCGACGTGCTTCGTCTCGTAATGGACATGGTAAAATCGGGTAATGCCATAGCCGTGCCCGGAAACCACGACGTCAAGCTACTGAAATATCTTAAAGGCAAAGATATCGCATTGACTCACGGCATAGATCTTACCATTGCCGAGCTTAACGAAAAAGGGGAAGAGTTTAAAAACGAGGTCGCTTTATTTATCGACGGGCTCATCAGTCATTACGTTCTGGACGGCGGTAAGCTTGTTATCGCTCACGCCGGACTCAAACAGGAATACATAGGTCGCGGATCCGCAAAGGTCAGAGAGTTCTGTCTTTACGGCGAGACGACGGGCGAGCTCGATACCTACGGCCTTCCGTGCAGGCTCGATTGGGCGGCGGACTACCGCGGCCACGCTACGGTGGTGTACGGGCACATAGCGTCGAGAGAGGTGCGAGCGCAAAACGGAACGTACTGCATAGACACGGGCTGTGTTTTCGGCGGAAAGCTGACGGCATACCGCTATCCCGAAAGGACGATCGAAAGCGTTAATGCGCTTAAAGTGTACTGCGAGCCGACTAAGCCGCTCGACGAACAAATTGACGAGAGCATGGGCGATATGCTTACCGTTGGTGATTTTAACCGTAAAATGCATATTGCCACCGAGCTGATGCCGTCCATAGACGTTCACGAAAACAACGCCGCGGCGGCTTTGGAAATAATGTCGCGCTATGCCGCCGATCCGCATTGGCTTATTTACCTTCCGCCTACAATGTCGCCGTGCGAAACGAGTAACCTCGACGAGTATCTCGAACACCCCGTTCAGGCGTTCGACTACTATGCCAAAAGCGGCATAACGCAGGTGGTCTGCGAAAAGAAACACATGGGCTCGCGCGCCGTGATTGTGCTGTGCAAAAACGGCGGAGTTGCCAAAAACCGTTTCGGCGTTTCGGACGGAACGACGGGTATAGTTTACACACGAACGGGCAGGCGGTTTTTCGACGACTCGGCAACCGAACAAGCGGTGCTCGAAAGGCTTAACCGCGTCCTCGACTCGACCGGGTTTTGGACTGATTTCGATACGGATTGGGTTTGCCTGGATACAGAGCTTATGCCCTGGTCGGAAAAGGCGATTGCGCTTATCCGCAGTCAGTACGCGCCTACTGGAAACGCGGCAACGGGAAGCATTTCCGTCGCGGTCGAGCTTCTCGAAAAAACGTGCGGAAGCGGAAAGTCCGTCCCTAATGCAACTGACGGATCTGACAGAAGCGTCGACCCGAGCGATATTTTAAAGCGCTACACCGGCAAGCTTTCCGACATTGAAAAATACGTTAAGGCATACCGCGAGTATTGCTGGACAGTTAACGGCATAGACGATTACCGCATTGCGCCGTTCCATATTCTTGCGACAGAGGGTAAGGTTTTCACGTCCGAAAAGCACGTTTGGCACATGGAAACAATAAAAAGGTACATGACCGGCGTCGACCCTATTTTTATGGAAACGCCGTATATCTGCGTAAATACGGAGGACGAGGAAAGCGTTAAGGCCGGCGTTGACTGGTGGCTTAACCTAACCGCAAGCGGCGGCGAGGGAATGGTCGTTAAACCCGAAACGTACACCGCAAAGCAGGGCGCAAAGCTTTTGCAGCCTGCTGTAAAGTGTAGAGGCAGGGAATATCTCAGGATTATTTACGGCGCGGAGTATCTCGAAAAGCAGCATTTGGACAGGCTGAAGGTGCGCTCGCTTAACCGTAAACGCGCGCTCGCTTTACGGGAATTTTCGCTCGGTGTGGAAGCGCTATGTCGGTTTGTGAAGGGCGAGCCGCTTTACAGAGTTCACGAATGCGTATTCGGGGTGCTCGCTTTCGAGAGCGAGCCGGTGGACCCGAGACTTTAATCGGAAAGAGGTGGTGTTATGAAGTTTACATTGCGTGGGGATACGGCGGTTTTCGGCGCCGGAAAGAATATGCGCGGCGTTCAGACGGACGGAAAAATCGTTCGGGTTTTCGACTGCGCGGTTGAACTCGATCCGCTCGTAAAGCTCGATTTTAACCCCGTTCCGCCCGATATAGAGGGTGATAAGCTTGTTATCGGCGGTTATACTCTATGCGCCGACGAAAAAAAGCGGCTAACCGTACGAAACGGCGACGGCGCTGTCGTTTACAGCGATTACGCCGGCGATTCCGTGGTTAACGCCGATGACGGCGACAATTCGATAGCCGAGCTCGAAGGGCATAAGGTCGAAAAGAAAATCGCCGAATTTTCAGCCAAAATCGATATACGCCTCGACGACGGCGCCGCCGTTTACGGCCTCGGCGATAAGGCGGCGGCGGTCGATAGGCGCGGGTACGAGTACGTTCAGTGGAACACGGACGACCCATCTCAACACAACGAAAACTACAAAAGCCTTTATAAGTCGATTAACTTTGTCGTCGTTTCGGGAAAGAACGGCATGTTCGGGCTGTTCTGTCCATGCACGTACAGAACGGTGTTCAATATCGGTAAATACAAGCCCGACCTATTGTATATCGCGCAAGAGGGCGGAAAGCTCGATTATTACATTATCCTCGGCGACACTCCCAAAGAGATAGTAAGCGCGTACACCGCGCTCGTCGGAAGGCCCCTTCTTCCGCGGCTTAAAATGCTCGGGTTTCAGCAGTCGCGCTGGAGTTACGGATCGCAGGCGGAAGTGGAAGAGGTTGCGGAAAAGTTCGTTTCAAACGATCTTCCGCTCGACTATATTCATATCGATATTGACTACATGGACGGGTACAGAGTGTACACCGTCGACAAAAACAGGTTCCCCGACATAAAGGGTTTAACCGAAAAGCTCGGGGGCATGGGCATAGAGCTTGTTTCCATTCTCGACCCCGGCGTTAAGTACGATACCGAGTACTTCGTGTATAAGCGTCTGGAACAAGAGGGCGGACTGGCGACGTATAACGGCGAGATTTACCATAACGAGGTGTGGCCGGGCGATTCCGTTTATCCCGATTATTTCGATATGGGCGTTTCCGAAGTGGTAGCCGAGTTTACCTCCGCCTTTATGGACGAGACGGGCGTTACCGGCATTTGGTGCGACATGAACGAACCGGCGTCGTTTAAAGGTCCGCTTCGGGACGACGTCATGTTCGGCGAATATCCGCACCGAAGAGTGCATAACCTTTACGGCGATTACATGGTTCGCGCCGTTTTCCGCGCGTTTGAGCAAAAGAATATCAGACCGTATATAATAACGCGCGCGTGCTTTGCTACTACGGCACGCTACACCACCGTGTGGAATGGCGACAATCAGTCGCTGTGGGCGCACCTTCGTTCGTCGCTGCCGCAGATAGCTACCATGAACCTATGCGGCTTTCCGCTCGACGGGGTGGATATAGGCGGTTTCGGCGGCGACTGCACCAAAGAGCTTGCCGTGCGCTGGATAGAGGCGAATATCTTTTCGCCGCTAATCAGAAACCATTCCGCGATAGGGTCAAGACGGCAAGAGCCTTACGCGTTCGACGGCGAGACTCTTAACATATACAAAAAATTCCTGCGCCTTCGCTACGATTTGATTCCGTACCTTTACGACCTCGCTTACCGTGCGCACTTGTTCGGCGAGCCGATTGTAAGACCCATGTTTTACTCGTACCCCGACGATAAAAACTGCGCGAGGATAAGCGACGAGGTAATGATAGGCGACAGTCTTCTTTTGGCGCCCATACTCGATTGCGGTGCGGAGGCTCGCGCCGTCTATTTCCCGGAAGGCAGGTGGAAGGGCTTTCCGGGCGTAAACGCGGATACGGAAAAGTATAAGCGCGGTTATGCGGCGATTAAAATTCCGCTCGATTCCACGGGACTTTTCTATAACCGTCATTGCATTATCCCCATGTACTCGGGACTTAATAATTTGAGCAAAAAGCCAAACGAGCTGATTGTTTTCCTCGGCGGCAAGAGCGCCGAATATATCAACTACGAGGACGATGGGAAGTCGGTCGGAGGCATGCACAACGAATATAAGATGACATTCGACGGAAAGATATTCACTCTTTCCGCGCTTATCCGCGAGTACGACACCGATTATAAAAAATTAACCGTCGTGCTTGACGGCAAGAAAACTACGGTCGACTTCGATTACAAAATCGAATTAAAGATAAAATAAAAGATAATAGAATAGCGGTTAGGCGCAAAAAAAACCGCCCGGTGAGGACGGTCGAAGCAAGCACAAAGAGGAAACTTCCGCTCTTCCTCCCCACGCTTAATTTAAATATAAAACACTTTTTACCGATTTGTCAAGAAAATCGATAGGGTATAATGGCCGAATTAAAAAATTTTTTATTCGGCTTTATTTCCGTCGAAGTCGGTTTCGTTAAGAGTGAGGCGGCGCGAAAGCTGTTTTGCAAGCTGAAGGTCAATAAGTGCGGCTACCTGCTCGTCCGTCCCAAACAGCCCCATAGACGTGGCGGCGGCAATCGCCTCGAAGGCAAGCTCGCTGTCGCGCTTTTTTGCCTCTTCCTCGTGCGCGTCCGTTAAATCCTTAGCTTCTTCTATCGTGTCGCGGTAATCGTGCTTCTTTTCCATACCGTTAGTATGGAATGAACGGCGGTTTTTATGCGCCTTGTCGCCGCAATAGGCAAACGAATATGTAAAAGCAAATAGCTGATGTCGGAAGGCTAATCGCCGTATTTGTCGAGCATTAGCTTTGCTTCCTCTTTAAGTCGGTCCTGTATTTCCGCGGGGGCGAGAACTTTTACGGACGAGCCGTATGACAAAAGCCGCTTGTAAAGCGAGGAGTTTAGCGGAACCTCTGCGGAAGCCACAAGCTTTGTGCCGCGTTCCGACACGGCGCCTTCTCCCAGCCAGTCGACAACGCTTTCCGTTACGGTGGGGAAGAATTCGAATTCTATATCGGTGTACACCTCGTTGTAATACTCAAGCTCGAGCTTTTCGGTCAGCGATCCTGTGCGCCTTATAAAGCTTTGGCTTGTAAGGCGAATGTCGCTTATTCTTAAAAGCTTAAACAGCCGAAAATCGCCGCGAAGGTCGCAAAGCGCGTATATATACCACGCGCCGTTTTTAAACACCAAAGTGTGCGGCTCTATTCTTCTGAACGACACGCTGCCGCGCGCGTCGGTGTATTTTATCTCGCATACCCGACACTGTTCTATCGCTTGGGAAAGCAGCCGTATTCTCGGTTTGAGCTTTTCCGACTGGTTGTAGTCGCAGTCTATGTAAAGATCGTCTTGCTTTATCGCAAAGCTGTCCGCTTCCTTCGACTTGTCGAGACAGTCGAGCTTTTCGATTATCGCAGCGTTTACCTTGTCGCCGTAGGAAGCCGAGGTCTTTTTGAGCGCGTCGCGTATCCGCACCGACTCGGCGTCCGACAGAACGGTTTTATCGAGAGTAAAGTCGTCCGCGATACACACGCCGCCGTTTACGCCGGGGATTGATTCTATCGGTATGCCGGCGTCGGCGAGGGTAGTTAGGTATCTTGACACGGTGCGCTTACTCACCGAAAAACGCTCGGCAAGATAGTCGCGAGAAACCTTGCGCTTAGCAAGCAGTATCATAAGTATCGAAAAAATCGTGCTTTGGGGCATAACAAAACAATTTCCGTCGTGTAATGAAATAAGTATATAATCGCCGAAAAAGTTTGTCAAGATAAAATTTTCGAAAACGGCGCAAAATGATTGTAATAATCTTTTAAATATGGTAAAATATCCGTATACCTATAATTATAGCTTGTTGGAGTTACAATGATTAACGAGGAAGAAAAAATCAACGAGTCGACCGAAGCGGAAGAAACCGCGGAAGAGGTAAAGCCCACGGCGGAAGAGAAACCGGCAGCGGAAGAGGTAAAGCCCGTTTCGCCGTCTAAACCTCAAAAACAGCCGGCAGGTAAGACTCCGTCCAAAAAGGTCGAGATGAACGCGTCGTTCAAGCGGATATACTTTCCGCTCGTTATCGTTTTAATCGTCGTAATGACGGTGTTTTCGGTTATCGACGCGCTTTTCGGTTACAGCCCCAAAGCGTATGACGACGGTTACTACGCCAACGTGTTCGAGCATGCTAAGGAGATAAGCGTCAACAGAGACAGGTCCGATTTGTCGTCTAACGGCGCGGCGACCGTTGCCGACTATATAGTGGGCGCGCTCGAGGACGGTTCGTTTACTCTGTCCGAACAGGAAAAGGACGAGGCAGAGCCCGACCTTAAAGAAGAGCAAGAGCTTTTTATTACCACCGATTGGTCGCGCGTAAGCGGCGCACCCGTTCCCACGGTTACAAGGCTTACCGAAGCGCCGTCGTCCATGCTTCAAGCACGGCATAACATTCCCGTCTACACCGCGGCAAAGGAAATTACCGATATCGTCGCCGCGATTCCGTCCCGTGCGACGAGAATGGGAAAATCGTCGAAATCAGTTATCATTACCGTGCGCTACGACAGCCGCGCCGACTCCAACGAGGCCGCGCTCGCCGGCTTTGTGGGCGCCGCGCTCGAAACGCTTGTAGAATATGTAAAATCGGGCGCAATACCCAAAAACGATATAGTTGTAGTATTTACCGAGGATATGGACTATGCCTACGGCACGTATACGTTTGTAGACGCATTTACCGGCCTCGATAACGTTGTGTCGCGCGCTAAGGCGGCGGTAAACCTCGAAGCGTACGGCAATGGCGGCACGCTTGCCTTAACCGACGCATCGGGCGCGGGGCTTAGCTACTTTAACGAATATACCTCCGTTTCCGGCACGGCGTTTAATTCCTCGATCGCCGCCGCGGCAATCCCCGGCGAGATTAAAAACACTTATGCCGTAGACGCGTTTAAGTACGCGGAAATACCTGTTGTGCAGGTCGCGCTTTTGGGCAATCTCAATAACGCGCAGTCGCCTGCGGATAACTACGCCGCGCTTTCCGAGTCCGCCGTCCGCACGATGAGCGACTTCATTAAAAACTACTTCGAGTTTGCCGGCGAGACTGAAAAAACGTTTGAACTTAACGACAACAAGCTCGTGTTCTTCTCGTACTTCGATTGGGGCACGGTCGCTTACGACAATATCGCCGCGTACGTTATTGCGGCAATAACGCTTGTAATCCTTATAGCGGCGATTGCGCTTACCGCAAAGAAAAAGACGTTCTCGCTGTACCGTATGCTCGTTGCCGTCGGCGTTATGTTCCTCGTGTTTGTCAGCTCTATCGTCGCCATGTTCGCGGCGTACTTCCTCGTAACGCTTATGCTTACCGGCTTCGGTGTATTGCCTATACACGCGATAGTGCAGGTAAGATACTTTAACGTGGGAATACTCATCGCTTCCATGCTTATCGCTTTTGCTTCGGCGTTCGGTTTTTCGAGCGTGTACAAAAAGCTGTTTAAGGTTACCTCGTCCGATACCGTAAGAGGCAACGCAATTCTCGTTGCGCTTATCGGCGCGGTGCTCGGCTTTGCCGCACCTGCGTACTCGTACGCGGTTTCCTGGCTCGGTCTTTTAATGGCCGCGGTTCTGCTTGTAACAGTCTTGTTCAACAAGAAGTTTAAGGACAAGTTCGGCTACGGTCTCGATAAGCTGTTCCTGTTTGTACTTCCCGTGCTTATCACTCTGCCTTTAACCATGTCGACGGTAACGGCGCTTTCCGCGTTGTGGCCGCTGTACCTGCTGCCCATCGTTATGCTCATCTTTGTGGCTATGCTCGGCTCGGCTGTGCCGTACCTCGACCGCTCGGTCGTATTCTTCGACAAGCTTGCCAAAAAGCTTCCCATGCGCACTCGCCGCGTCGAGCGCACCGTAATCGAAAGGGTAGAGGACCGCGCCAAAAAGGGCAAGTTTACTGAACAGACCGTGCGCCGCGTGGAAAACGAAAAGGTGCCGGTAAACTACAAAAACTACTTCGGCATTTCGCTCGTAACCGTTTTGGCGGTTGTTATCGCTCTGCTTTCGGGCGGCTTCGGCGCGACCTTCGGTCAAACCGTAACCGCGCCCAACGCGTACGGCTCTTCCATTTACAACGACTCGCTCGTTTACGAATGGACCAAGTCGTCGGGCGGCGCCGTATCGCAGCGGCTTATTATCGGCGACCTTATCACCTATAAGTACGCGCGCTACGCGATAGACGACCTTGAATGGGATTCCGAGCTTGGCATGTATACCAAGAAGGTTAACCAGCCTTCCACCGACATAATCGGCACCGAACCCAACCTTACCAGAGCTTCTACCGGCTACGACATAACCACTTTCGACGGTCCGCGCTCGGTCGTAACGCTCACCATTCCTTCGGCGCGTGGGGTAACAAAGGCCATAATCACCGACAGCCGAGGCAAGGAGTACGAGTATTTTTACAGCAAGGTAAATACCATAGTACTGCGCCTGCCGTATGGCACGGACAGATTTAATATCAGGTTCGAAGGCTCTACACCGTCCACTATCCAATACGAGGAAAGGAAGTCTTTCCTTATCGAAGGCAGCGGAAACAGAGCGCTCGAAAACCTTACCGACCGCACGTATATGGAACAGTATTATAAAGACACCGAGCTTTGGAACAACCTCCGCGGCGGCATAATTCTTAAAGCCACGTTCTCTGTGTAAAACCCGAAATTTTAAATGATAAACGGCGCCGATTACCATAACCGGCGCCGTTTTTTATTGGCGGCAGGGCGGTGCGCACGTTCGAAAAAAAACGGTGTTTTTCGGTTTGGCAAAACGCTCGTCGAGGCCCCAAAACCCCTTAAAACGAAAAATATGGGCAAAAAATAGAGATTTTTTACATAAATTCGCATTTTTGTCGTATAAATTTGTCGCGAATACTGGACAAAAACAAAAATTATGTGCTATAATTCTATCGATATATACCTATAAAACAGAGGTCGAAATAAATGGCATCAGCACGCAAACCGAAGAATGTTCTCAAGTTTTCGCAGCCCTCTTCCTGGTGGGGAAGTCAGTGGCGCGAGGCGATTCCGCTCGGTAACGGCGTACTCGGCGCGGCTGTATACGGCGGCGCCGCCGAGGACGTCATTATGCTTACGCACGGCGATCTGTGGTGGCAGGGCAAGGATTCCGTTTTGCAGGACGTTTCCGACAAGGTTAAAGACGTTCGCAAAAAGATAGACGACGGAGATTTCCTCGGCGCGGAAAAAATACTTTCCACCGAGCTTATCAAAAAAGGGTACCGTCCGCAGCTGTCCTATCCGTTGCCGCTACTCGATTTTGTCGTTAAGATGCAGCTCGACCATACCGTTAAAGAATATTCGCGCGAGCTTGATATGGAAAGCGCGGAGGCGTCCGTTACGTTTAAGGACGGCGCGACGCGTTTTACGCGCAATACGTTTGTGTCGCGCGCTCGCGATATTATCGTTTACGAAATAACCCGTACCGGACAGAAGAATATAAACTGCTTCCTTAAACTGGAAACGCACGACAAGTTTAACGCGCGTACCCCGGTTGCCATAAGCGCAATGCCCGAAAACGTAAACGTAAAGAGCGAAAAGTACTGGCTTTACTATTCCGCCCGCTCGTCGTCCGGCTCGGACTTCGGCGCGGTCGCCCAGGTTAAGTTTATGTCCGGCAATCAAGAGCCGGTAGACGGCGGACTTAAAGTAACCGGCGCGGATAGGATTATCGTTATCATAAAGCCGTTTATCGAAACGCCGCACGAAAAGGCGTGGAAGGAAGGAAAGGCCGCCATTGCCGACATTAAGCTTCCGTACGACAAGCTTTTAAAAGAGCATCAGACGCTTCACCAAAAACTGTTCTTTACCGCCGAGCTTGATTTTAACTGCGGCGGCAGGGAAGACTTTGTGGACGATTCGGTTGTCAAAACGGTTAAATCGGGTGAGACCGACCCTGCGCTTCTCGAAAAGCTTTGGGCGTACGGCAGATACCTTATGATAACGGGTTCCCGTCCCGACGCGCGCCCCTTTGCGCCTTACGGACTGTGGTGCGGCGACTATAAAGCGGTGCTCGCGCAGATTAATGCCGCAGGAAGCTTGCAGGCGGCTTACGACATGACGCAGACCGGCAACCTCGGCGAGTTTACCGAGAGCGTGTTCAGCCTTTACGAAGGCGTTATGCAGATGCTTAAATACAACGCGTCCCGTCTTTACGGCTGCCGCGGTATATTTGTTCCGTACACCACCTCGCCCTCGACCGGCTATCCCGGCGAGGTTTACGAGTCGATGATTCACTTTACCGGCGTCGCCGGCTGGCTCGGAAATCTGTTCTACGATTATGCGCTTTACACCGACGACCAAAAATTCCTTAAAAACCGCGCTTTGCCGTTTATGAAAGAGGCGGCGACGTTCTACGAGGAGTTCTTTAAGCTCGTTCTCGGCGAGAACGCCAAACAGGACTACGAAAACAAGTACTACGAGTCGTCTCCGTCGTACTCGCCGTTCTCCACGCCCGGCAATCTTACAGGGTCGGGTGAGGAACATGCTATTGCGAGAAACGCGACCGTCGACTTTGCAATAGCCAGAAACCTTCTCAAAAACCTTATCGAAGGCTCGGAAAGCGCCAATATGAACAAGTCCGAGGTTATGAAATGGAAGGATATGCTTAAAAAGCTTCCTCCGTTTAAATACAACCCCGACGGCACGCTAAGCGAGTATATAGACGACAAGTGCACCGACAATCCCGAATCACCGTCGCTCGCGCTTTATTATCCGGTCTATCCCGACTACCGCAGCCGCGACAACCTCGAACTGAATAAAGCGCTTATCAACACGGCGCGCAAAAAGTCGCAGACCGCGAGAAGTAATATGAACGCGGACGCGCTCGCAAGGTATGCGCAGGTGTTTGCAAGGCTTGGCGACGGCGACAACGTTTACGACTGCATTAACGCGCTCGTACGCGGCATGGCAATGAACAACCTCATCTTTGCCGACGCCGACTGGCGCGGTATGGGTAGCGGAAAAAAATCGACCTGGGCGCAGCCCGTGCCGTACGTTAACCTTATAGTAACCGGCGCGATACAAGAATCGCTCGTTCAGTCCACGCCCGACACGATATCGCTTCTTCCTGCACTTTGCGCAGGAATGGGCAAGGGTATGCTTACCGGCTTCCAGACTCGCGCAAAGGTGGAAGTTTCCTCGCTCGAGTGGGACGTTTCGCGCGGCACGCTTGTCGTTAAGCTTAAAGCAAAGCGCGCAACAAAGATCGACGTTCAGTTCCCCAAAACGGCAAAAGCGCCCAAAAAGGTGGACGCCGAAAAGTTCGACGACACGCGAGGCCTGCTTATGGGGCTTAAACTTGCCGCCAACAAGCCGGTTACGGTCGAAGTTAAATTCTGATAACCGCAGTTTCGGTAAGATACAATTTAATTAAAAATAGGCGCGCCTAAAAACCGCGCTTTTATTTTTGCCGTTTCCCGGCGAAAAAACCGCGTTTTTCGAACCCAAGCGAGATATGCCTAACGCGCCGCTTGTCTTTTTGCTTTTATCATGCTTGAAGGTTTAATAAAATAAAGTTTTTGCTTGGTTTTCTCTATTAAAAAGCTGATTTAGTATCTGCGTTTTTTTATGCGGAAAACTCGGTTAGTTCTTTGTCAGCATGAATTTAACCGAGTCGGGAAGAGAGGAGAGCTCTTTTGCGAAAAAGTCGGGATACACCTCGTAATCGGAAAGAGAGTCGATAGGCAGCCACACAAGCTGCTCTTTGTCGCCCCGATCGGTAGTCGAGCCTGATCGGATATTTTTAATCTCGCTCGATTTTTTCATTAAGAAGAATATGGAAAGCTCGTGGTAGCGCGTGGAAGTGCCTTGAAGCGTAAAAAAGTTTTCGTGGATAAATACAGGCCGCTCTATTTCGAGACGAATACCCGTTTCCTCGTACACTTCGCGTAAAACGGCGTCGTTTGCCGTTTCGCCGAAGTGAACTCGTCCGCCCACCGAGTAATGGTACGAGGTCTTGTCCGTTTTTACCATGAGGATTTTTCCGTCGTCGATAATGATTGCGCCCACGCGGTAATTGAATTTTCCGAGCGGCGTCATGAGCGCTACGTCGAGAATCTCTTTTTCGTTTGTGTTTTTCATATTCACCTCGAAAAGTGTTATTATAGTATTTTTGTTTGTATAAGCTCGGCTGTCAGGTCGTCCATGCCGTAAAGTCCGGGCGGCTTTCCAATAACGAACGCCGCCGCCTTAAACGCACCGAGCGCAAACAGCTTTCTCGAAAGCGCGGTGTGCGTAACGGTGATAACCTCGTTTTCGCCGTAAAAGCCCACCTCGTGCTCGCCGATAACGCCGCCGCCTCGCACCGATGAGACGCCTATTTCGTTACTTCCGCGCTTTCCGTTTCGGTTATAAACCACCGTCTTTCCGTCGCTAATTGCGTTTATCAGCGACAGTGCGGTGCCCGACGGACTGTCCGTCTTCGACTTATGGTGCTTTTCGACAATCTCGATGTCGAAGTCGTTCCCAAGTACTTTTTTAACAGCCTTTATCGCTTCCTTTGCCGCGGCAACGCCGAGACTGAAGTTGGCGGACATAAAAACCGGCACCGATTTTGATAGGTCCGTTATCGCGTTACGGTATTTCTCGCCGTAGCCGGTCGTCGCGATAACGGCAGGGCAGTCGTTTTTTAAGCAAAGGAATTTTATAGCTTCCAAAGTGTTCACGGACGGGCTTGAAAAATCTATAATTACGTCGTATGGTACGTCCGCTTTTTGTGGGTCGGTAAAGGTTTTTGGGTTTTCGCATTCGGTTAGGTCGAGACCGCCGGTAACCGTAAAACCGCAGCTTTCGGCGCAGGAGATAAGGTTGCTTCCCATTTTGCCGCGTATGCCGATAATAAAAGCGTTTATCATTTTATCAGTCCCATGCTTAACATTGCGGACCATAGCCGCTTTGTGTGCGCTTTTTCAAGCTCGGTAAGGGGGAGACGGGGAAGTCCTACGTCTATTCCGTATAGCTGCAACGCTTTTTTTATCGGTATGGGATTGACCTCGCAAAACAGAGCTGATATAAGCTCGGACAAATCAAACTGTATTTTTCGTGCCGAAGCGTAGTCGCCGCTACGGCACAGCGAGCACATTTTATTCATGCGTTCGGGCACAAGGTTTGCCGCCACCGATATAGCGCCTATTCCGCCGAGCGCCATTGTCGTTACCGTATGCGCGTCGTCGCCGCAGTAGAGGTCGAGACCTATTTCACAGCACGCTTCGGCGGTTTTCGTAATGCTCTCTATATTTCCGCTCGCTTCCTTTATCCCTATTACGCCGTCGATTTTTTTCAGCTTTGCAAGCGTTTCAGGCTCGATGTTTACGCACGTTCTGTACGGAACGTTATACAGCACGACGGGGATTTTGGCTTCCTTTGCGACCGCTTTGTAGTGCTCGACAATGCCTTGCTGCGTGCATTTATTGTAGTACGGTGTAACTACAAGCACGGCGTCTGCGCCGAGCCGCCTTGCCGCAGCGCATTTGTACGCGGCGCGAACGGTGTTGTTGCTTCCGGCACCTACGATAACGGGTACGCGCCGCCGCGTTTTTTCCGTTATAAAGCGCACCGCGTCCTCGAACTCGCTATCCGTAACCGTCGAGGATTCGCCGGTGGTGCCGAAAGGGATAAGAGCGTTTACTCCGCCGCTTATAAGATGCTCGATATACATTTCGAGTACGGAGTAATCGATATTGCCGTTCCTGTCGAACGGCGTTGCCATCGCCGCGCCGACGCCGCTGAAAACCGAATGTTTTTTCATTACGGTTAAATTTATGATATCGGACGGTAATGTGTGTAAAAATATTTGTGCTACGGTCTGCCGCGGTGAAGAAGCTCGGCTATCTGAACGGAGTTTGTCGCCGCGCCTTTGCGGATATTGTCGGCTACCACCCAAAGGTTAAGACCGCTTTCCACAGACTTATCCTCTCGCACCCGTCCCACGAATACATCGTCGCAACCTTCGGAAGTAATGGGCATAGGGTAGGATAGGGTTTCCGCGTCGTCGCACACCTTTACGCCCGGCGCGGCGGACAGGATCTTTAATGCCGACTCTCGCGTTGCTTTTTTATAAAACTCTACGTTTATGCTTTCGCTGTGGCCGTAGTAGACGGGGACTCTCACCGTTGTCGCGGTTATTCGGATAGAATCGTCGCCGAGGATTTTTTTGGTTTCGTTTATCATTTTATGCTCTTCCTTTGTGTAGCCGTCGTCCGAAAACGCGTCTATGTGCGGAAGAACGTTGTTTGCGATGGGATGCGGAAACTTTTGCGGCGGCTTGCCGGTTAAACCCTGCCGTAAATCCTCTATGCCGCGAAACCCGGCGCCCGACACCGATTGATAGGTGGAGTAAACTATGCGCTTTATTTTAAACGCATCGTGAAGCGGTTTTAACGCCACAACCGCCTGAATGGTCGAACAGTTGGGGTTGGATATTATTCCGTTATGGTTAAACGCGCTTTCGGGATTGACTTCGGGCACGATGAGCGGAACGTTATTTTCCATGCGGAAGCAGCTTGAATTGTCGATTACTATTCCGCCGCATTTATTAAAGACGTGCGCAAAGCTTTCGGCTACGTCGCTTCCGGCGGAAAATATCGCGTACTTTACGTTTGCGTTTATTACGTTTTGCTCGGTAAGCCGTTGCACCGTGTACGCCTTTTTGCAAAAGTCGATTGATTTTCCCTCGCTGCGCTTCGAGGCGAATAAATAAAGCTTATCTATGGGGAACGAACGCTCGCCGAGTACTTTAAGTATCGTTCTGCCTACGACGCCGGTTGCGCCGACGACGGCAATATTCGCCTTTTCCATAATGCCCTCCGTATTATATTATATATGCGCCGAATGTGTCAAGCGGCTTCGCATTTCGGGCGAAAGAGCGTATTTTTAAAAAGACATTAAATTACTTGAAAAAAGGGGATAAATGGTGTATAATGGCTTTATGAATCAGACCGATAAAGAGTATCTTACCGTAACGCGCCGAAAGCTTCACGCTCTTGCCGAGCTTTCGGGTGAGGAACATAAAACCTCCGCCTTTATCGTCGACGAGCTTAAATCGTTCGGCTTTAAGCCCAAGACGGTGGGTACAGGCGTATATTGCGACGTCGGAAAAGGTCCGCGCCTTGCACTCCGCGCCGATATCGACGCGCTGCCCATTAAAGAGGACGTCGCTTTTACGGGCGTCGACTTTGCGGCGGAAGGGTGTGTAATGCACGCGTGCGGCCATGACGGACATACCGCAAACCTTTTAAACGTTGCGCGTATAATCGGTCCCAAGTCGGATATTCCGCTTAGGTTCATTTTCCAGTTCGGCGAGGAAGGTATAGGCGGAAGCGAGGCGATGATCGAGGGCGGTGTTCTCGAGGATGTCGAGGAGATTTACGCCATTCACATGTGTCCTGAGCTGGACGAGGGAAAAATCGGCTATACCTACGGCGCAATGTTCGCCGGCTGCGTCGAATTCGACGTCGAGTTTAAGGGTGTTTCCGCTCACTGCGCTACGCCCGAAAAGGGCGCGGACGCCATCAGAGCGTCGATTTACGCCGCAAACAAGGCGTTCGACGCCGCCAAAAAGCATAACCTTCTTATAAACCTCGGTAAAATCGGCGGCGGCGCGGCGCGAAATATCATCGCCGACAGGTGCCTTTCCGCGTACACTCTGCGCTTTTACGATATGGCAAAGAGCGAGGCGTTTATAATGGAACTCGAGCGCGCGCTTATAGAAGCGGACGAAACCTTCGGTACAGAACACAATCTTATTACAAGCGCGGTTTATCCGCCGCTTATCAATCACGCACTTTGCGTAGATAAGGTGCGTTATCTAATGGGCGATATTGCGGTGCCTACCGAGCCGAGATATACCGCCGAGGATTTTTCCAATTACATTAACGTCGTACCCGGCGCAATCTTCTGGCTGGGTACCAAAAAGAGCGACGGAAGATATTCCGTTCCGCTTCACAGCGAAAAGTTCGGTTTTGACGAAAGCGCGCTTAACCTGGGCACCGAGCTGTTTTTAAAACTCATCGACGCGCACGCCGCTGCGCATGGGAGAGGACATGGCAAAAAATAAAGTTGGCTCCGATAAGACCGAAAAACCGGAAAAGAAAAAAGTCGGATTCGTTCATCGAATGATGTTCGGCGACGAGAATAAGCCGGACGTTACACCCGAACAAACAAATCTAAGCAAGTGGGGAATGTTCAAAGAACTGTTCCTTCACAGATTCGGCACAATGGTCGCGCTTAACATACTGGTTGTGCTTTTTGCCGTTCCTGCGGTTGCGGTTATCGTAATCGTTTACATGAACAACGCGCTAAGCGGCGCAATGATCCCGTATTCCTCTAATCTCGGCTTCGGATATCCCGTCGTTACGGACGCAATAGCGCAGGGCGAGATGACCGAGTTTATGTATAGGCTTTTCGAATTCATTTTGCTCATACCCGGAATAATGATTTTATCCCTCGGGCTTTCCGGCAATATGTACGTTATACGAAAGCTTATTTGGGGCGAGCCGACTTCCACCATTAAGGACTTTTTCCGCGGTATCAAAAAAAGCTGGCTGGGCGCGCTCGTAATAGGGCTTGTCGACGGGCTTACCGCGCTGCTGTTTGCGTTTTCGCTCGGATATTTCGACGTGTACGGGCTTCCCGTTACCTACAAGGTAATAAGCGTGATTCTGTCCTCGGCGCTCGCCGTGTTTATGTCGCTGTTTACCGCGTTTTTCATGACGCAGAACGTCGCGTTTAAAATGAAGCCGGGCGTACTTATAAGAAACTCCGTGCTGTTTATAGCAGGCACGAACATTCAGGCGATATTTTTTGTGGCGGTTGCGGTTGCACCGGCGTTTCTCGCGCTTATACCCGGAATAATTCCGTTCTTTTCGATACTTTACTTTTTTATCGCGTTTTCGTTTACGACTCTTGTTATTTCGCTTTTTACTCACCACTGCTACGAAAAGTTTTTGTACAGCAAGGTGGACGGCGCGCCCACGGTGTATTCCAAACGCAAGACCGATATAGAAGAGCTTCGCGAGGAAAACCAAAAAAAGAAAACCTCGCCCATGCCGTATAAAAACCCCAAAAAGCGCAAAAAGTCAATCGACGAGGGCGCGAGCATAACGCCGCTTATGCCAACCTTCCGAAGAGAGGACTTAGAGCGGCTTCAACGCGAGCATGAGGCTGTGTTAAGCGACGGCGACGACGCGGACGATTACGACGAGGACGAGGACGAGGTAGAGCCGAATTCTCCCGACGATATTTTACCGGTAGATTCCGAAGAGTCAGTCGAGTCCGAGCAAGGCGGCGAAGACGAAAACGAAGAGCCCGATTTCGAAGAAGAAGAGGGAATGCGTTGGTTATAAGCTTCGATAAAGACAATATCGCGTCGTATTACAAACGGCGCTTTTGCGAGTGTATCGACGACGAGGATTACGAGCGTGCGCTTGATTATCTTATAAAGTATAGGGACGAAACGGGCTACCCGGAATTCCATTTGACGTGCGGTATGTTATACTTGAATTTGACGCGAGAAAGCGACGACGCCGAACTCGTGTATCTTGCTTACCGCGAATTTATGCTACATATTTTACGTTACCCCGACTGCGAAGCGGCGTACCGTTATCTTATAATAACAGAATATATGCGTTCTTCTAAGCTCGCGACCGAATACGCCGTGTGGCTCGAAAAGCGCGGTATCGACCTCGGCACCGTCGCTATGGCGATAATGAAAAGCTGTCTTGACGGGGGTGGCGGTCCGTTTCCGCTCGAGCTTTTGTTTAGGCGCGGCGACTACGGCGAAATAGACTCGCGCGACGAGTGCGACGTAGACGAAATGCTCGGCGTTTCTAAGGACGGCGAGAGCGAATCCGACAGACCTTCCGAGGTTAAGGCGGAAAACAAGATAATTCAGTTTGATTTAACGAAGTGCTCGGCAAAATCCGAGCCGGTTTTTCATAGCTCTACAACCGAAATAGACAGTCCCGAGGCAGAGCTTCACCGCATTATAAGCAGCTATCTGGACGTCGACGAGGCAGGGTTTGAGTTTTACGACGACGAGGATTACGACGACGATTACGACGTAGACTTCGAGGACGATTTGTTCGATTCGAGAAGCGGCGAGAGAACGGAGTCGTACGAAGCGGAGGATCCCACCTCCCGAAAGCTTGCTTTAGCCGAAAAGCTGTGTTCGTCGGGCGATTATGCCGCCGCGCTCGAGGCGGTCGCCGATATAACGGTATTCGATAAAAAATACTACTTTGCGCTCATTATGCGTGCGCTTGTGTATTTGTCGTCCGGCGAGCTTGATAACGCTGAAAACGCGCTTAATAAAGCTAAATCCATAAGACCCAATCATGCGCTTGTCGGCACCATGCTTTGCGATTTGTACGAAGCGCAGGGAAGGATCGAAAAAATCCCCGACGTGCTCGACAATATAGATATTACCACCTTTATGAGCGGCGAGCACGTTTACAGAGCGTTCGATTTTATCGTAAAATACTACGACGAGGATAAGGCGCTCGATTTAATAGAGGAATATATCGAAGAATACAACCTCATGAACATGCGCTTAATCTACGCGCAAATGCTTTATAACCGCGGCGAAAAGGCGCAGGCTATTGAGGAATTGTATCTTCTTACGCGCATTTTTTACGACGATATCAACATCGCGTTTTTTTACGCGAGCGCAAAGCTCGGCATAGAGCGTATGCCGCTCGAGGAGGAAGCGCCGCAGTCCATGCTGTCCTTTATGGTTGACGAGTTTATGCAGTTGGTTCTGTCCGGCGGCGTTACTAATCAGGAAGAGAATAACGATATGTTTTCGACAATGCTCGAGTTTTTCATATCGCTCGAATTCCGCAACGACAAAAAGATGCTCGTTAAAATGTTCGACACCGTTAAAAAACTCGCCGGGATGAAAAGCTTCGAGCAAAAATCGCGCGACGCGCTCGTATCGCCGTACGTAGAGCCGATTGTAAAAGGCGCGATACTTTCAGAGCTGTTAAAGCGCGATCGTAATACCGAGTTTCTTGCCGAAGTGATGTATAAGCCTATTTCGAGCGAGTGTATCGCTCGGCTTGGCAACGGGTATTCCGAAAGATATTACACCGCTTACGCGTACGTCGCAATGCTAAATAGCGACGCGGTGGACGACTTTATCGCGCTTGCGGAGAAGTGTAAACGCGAACCCGTTACCGACGAGCTCGGCGACGCGCTTACGTATTTTCTGATAAAAACTTCGCTCGAAAAATACGGCGTCGAGCCTGACGAGCGGTATGTCCAAGCGCTCGGCTATAAAACAAAAAATTCTTTGACTCTCGGCTGTAAGAAGATAAAAAAACTTTTAAAGTCGACCGAAAAAGAGAGCAAAAAAGAGGGGAAATGACATGGACGAAAAAGAAATGTACTATTTAGACTTCGACAAGCTTTTCGAGAACTTTGCGGATAAATACTACTCCGAACACGAGTCCGAATACGAGTCGCCAGACGATTTCGCGCGCGATCTCGACTTGGTATATTCGATTTGGGCGACCTCGCCGCAAGAAGCGCTCGGCGGCATTGCGCCGGCGGCGTTTTTCGACAATATCCCGAAAGACGAGCTTATAGATATACTTAAAGGCTCGTGCGCCGGCGACGGAAACCCCTCGTCGCTTTTGTTCGATAGGATTGCGGAAGAGCATAGTCTGCTCGGCGAGCTTTGCATGCTTGCGCGAGAGTCTTCCGACGAAAAGCTTTTAACTGTAACGCTCAGCCTTATCGCAGAGCTTGGCGGCGGCGAGAATGAGTTTTATCTCGACATGCTCGACCGTACCGACGTCGATTCGTGCGTTAAGGATATGTGTATAGAAATGCTTTGCACAAGGGCGGAAGAGGTTAAAAGCGTTCTTCTTTGCCGCGCCGAAAAAACGGACGACGTCGGCATGATAGAATTGTACGCCGAGGTCCTCTCGTACTGCGCGTCAGGCGACGACAAGATACTTAACCTTCTCGTAACGCTTCTTCATCTCGACCCCAACACCGCCTACGTCGCGGGGCTTATCGGGCGTTACGGCGACGACCGCGCGACGAAGTATCTGTATCCGCTTCTCGATTCGTGCGACTACGCAACGTTTATAGAGGTTCGTAACTCGATAGAAGAGCTTGGCGGCACGGTGGACGACAAGTACAGAGACTTTTCGGACGACCCACTCTACGCGCTTTTAAAAGGGAAGAATAAATAATATCAATGCTCGGCTTCGGTCGAGCTTTTTTATATTATGTGTTTGCCGCTCTGCGCGGCGTATACATTGCTTTCTTTGTCTTATTCGATTTTTAATTGCATATACATAAAGCATGTTTAAGTCGTTTTTGCGCGCAATGTCCGTATCTATGCTTGTGGTGGGGACTGTAATCGGCGCGGGCTTTGCGTCGGGAAGGGAAGTCGTTGCGTTTTTCGGCGCAGAGCCGAGCTTGCTTGCGGCGCTTATCGCAGGAGTGCTTGTATTCGGCTGTTCGGTGCTTTTTCTGTTCGTGGGGCGACGGGTCAAAAAAGACGACATAGGCGAGGTGAACGGCGCCGTATTCGGGAAGATAAGACCGATTGCCGATATCTTTGTGCTGTTTAACTCGATAACCGTGCTCGGCGCGATGCTCGCAGGCACCGACAGCCTCGCCGCAGAGTTTTTGGACGTAAGACCGCTCGCGTCTATTGTTCTCGGCGTAATTTGCGCGGTGGTCGCCGTAACCGGGCTGAAAGGCGTAATTAAGGCGAACGCTGTGCTCGTGCCCGTTATGATTGCATTTATCGCGATAAGCTGCCTGCTTGCAATAGATTATCCGTTTTCGCCGTCGTCGTCGCCCATTAAGCCGTACTCTATAATTCTGTACGTTTCCATGAATATGATTCTCGGCGGCGGAGTGCTTACTACCGTCCACCACCTTTCGCCGCGAGAGATTATTCTTTCTTCCGCGGTGGCGGCCGTGATTATCGCGGTTCTGCTAACGGTTATTATGGGCGCACTGCGCTCTACGTCCGCCGCGCTGTCCGACATGCCGATGCTGCTTATAGCGTTAAAGAGCGGAAAGCCCATGTACTTTATCGCGCTTCCCGTTATCGCGCTTTCCATTTTTACGACAATGCTTTCCGCGTTTAAGGCGCTTTACGATTATATAATCGGATTTATAAAATACAAATGGATTGCGGCAGGGCTTGTCCTTATCGCAGGGCTTGCGGTGGGGCTTTTCGGTTTTTCCGTCGTAGTCGGTAAGATTTATCCCATAACAGGCGCAATCGGATTGGTGTATCTTGCGTTTAACCTTGCGTACCTTATAAAAACGCGCGTTAAACGCAAAGTGCGCCGCGGCGTCAAAAAGGTTAAAAAAAGACTTAACCTCAGGCGCACGCGGCGCACGGCGTAAAAATCAGTCGATATTGAACTTCTTTTTGGTAAGCCGCTCTATGCCGGCGACGGCAAGGTACATGACGGTTGCGAGCAAGCAGAGTATTACGGTGCTCGACATAACAAGGTCCATTTTAAACACTTGGCTGCCGTAGATAATAAGATAGCCGAGTCCGGCGCTCGATACGAGATATTCGCCCATAATCGTTCCTACCCAGGCAAGCCCCACGTTTATTTTCAGCATGTTGACAAGCGCCGGAATGTTCGCCGGAAAAATGAGCTTGGTGAGTATTTGAAACTTGCTCGCGCCCATCGACCTAAGCAAAAGTATCTTTCCTGCATCCACCGACATAAATCCGTTAAGCACGCTTATAACGGTTACTATAACGCATATCAGTATGGTCATAACTACAATCGCTTGAACGCCTGCGCCGACCCAGATAATTATAATGGGGCCGAGCGCGATTTTGGGCAGGGCGTTAAGCACGATAATGTACGGTTCGAGCACCTCGCGAAGCTTTATAAACCGCCACAGAATAACCGCAATCGCAACGCCTATAAGGCTTGCCGCCAAAAAGCCCACGATACATTCTATTAGCGTATAGCCTATGTGTTTAAACAGCTCGGTAGGGTCGATGCTTCCGAGCGTGGAAACAATCCGCGAAGGGCAGGAAAAGATGAACGGGTCGATAATCTCCAGCTTTGCGGACAGTTCCCACAGCCCGATAAACGCCGCCAAAACGCCTATCCTCAAAACAAGCGTAACGATTTTTTCGGTGCGTCTTTTGCTGAGATAAATATCGCGCGGCGATTTTTTTTCGGTTATAAGACGCGGTAAACCTTTCATAACTAACCTCCTTTGTTTAATATCGGTTACTCGTTTTTCTCCTCGCGACCTTCGCATATCGCCGATTTTACGGCAAAGTACGCTCTTTTTCCGAGACCGAATATGTAAATGCCGAGATGCTTAAACAGCGTGGCGGCATCGCGTAATACCGTCATTCCTCCAATCTCTTCAGTCATTGGAAACCTCCTTCCATACTATGTCGAACCACTTCGAAAACAGCGGACTTTCGCGCCTTCTGAGCGGCGTTTCGCCTGGTACGTCAAGCGTGAATATTTTTTTAACGGTAGCCGGACGGGAAGAGAGCACAACTATTCTGTCCGCCATCGATACCGCTTCCGAAATGTCGTGGGTTACGAGCAGGGCGGTTTTTTTCTCGCCTTTTATAATCGTATACACGTCGTCGCACACCGTCATTCGCGTTTGAAAATCTATTGCGGAAAACGGCTCGTCGAGAAGCAACAGGCGCGGCTTAAAGGCAAGCGTCCTTATAAGCGCGGCGCGCTGGCGCATGCCGCCCGAAAGCTGAGTGGGGTAGTGCTTTTTAAATTCGCCGAGACCGTACTTGTCGAGCATCATTCTTGCGTACTCGCGGCTTTCCGGCGTCAGCTTTTTTTGGATAGACAGTCCGAGCGTAACGTTACTCTCTATCGTGCGCCACTCGAAAAGATTGTCGCGTTGCAGCATGTACCCGACGTCGCCGTTAGCCGAAACGTTTACGCCGTCGATTGTAACCGAGCCGGACGTCGGCGAAATAAGCCCTGCGATAAGCGAGAGTATGGTCGTTTTGCCGCAGCCAGACGGACCGACGAGGGCGATAAACTCGCCTTCGTCGACCGTCATGGACAGCTGTCTTACCGCTTCGGTCTGCCCCTCGGGTGTTTGGTAAATGAGATCTACGTTATCGAGAGCGAGAAGCGCCATAATTCCACCTTCGGTTATATTTTAAGCTCGCCGACAAGCTCGGTTGCTATGGTGTTATCTACCGCGAGCGTGTAGTCGGCGCGAGAGGACAAGGTGCCCGCGTTTTCCATAATGTCTTGAAGCCTATCGAAGCTTTCGCGGCTCATAACGGGAGTGGGCGCCCATGCTTCTATGCCGAGATAGCTTTTTACCGAGTCGGCAATAGACGTTTCGCTCGTTCCCACAAAGGAGGGTGCAAGCGCTTTTGCAACAACCTCGGGCGTGTTTTCGGTCATATATTTGTATCCTTTCAGTACGGCGCGCAGGAACCGTTTGGCGGTGTCGGCGTTTTTCTTCAGGTACGACTTTTGCGCCGAGAACGCGGTGTACGGAACGTCGCCCGAAGCCTCTCCGACCGAGGCTACGATATATCCCTTGCCGGCGCGTACGTATTCCGAGGCGGTCGGCTCGAACATAGTCGTATAGTCGATGGACTTGTCGGTGTCGAACGTGCCTACCATCGCGTCGAACGCAACCTTCGTGTCGAATAGGTCGGGATTGTCGGTCGATACGCCGTTGGTGTTAAGGATATACTGAAGCGTCATCGCAGGAACGCCGCCGGGCCGTCCTGCGAGGATATGCTTGCCGGTAAGCGAACTCCATTTAAAGTCGGGCTCTTCCACACGCCCTACGAGGAAGGATCCGTCGCGCTGAGTAAGCTGACCGAAAATAACGGGGTAGTCGCGCTGACCTTCGACGTGGCAGTAAATGGTGGCCTCGGGACCCATTAGCCCGATGTCGGCAGAGCCGGAAATGACCGAGGTCATTACCTTGTCGGCGCCGCCGCCGTTGCTTAGCTCTATTTTGATGTTTTCTTCCTCGAAATAGCCCTTGTTTATGGCTATATAAAGCGGCGCGTAAAAGATAGAGTGGGTAACTTCGCTAAGTCTTACCTTAGTCAAGCCGTCGTCCGTGCAGGCGGCAAACCCAAACGGTAAAACCGCCATGATGAGTGCAGACAGTACTGCGGTTAGTTTTTTCATTTTCTTCCTCCGAAATAGAATATATTTCGGTATATGCGCCGCACCTTGCATAAGTGCCGACGCGGTTAATAATAATTATTAAGGTATAAAAAATACACAAAATGTAACATTTTGTATCATTTTTGCTTTTTCCTATTGACATAATAAAAGGCAAGTGGTAAAATAGAGTATATCATTTTCAGGAGGTAAAAAAATGGCAAAAAAGCAGAAAGGAAGCTTGCTCGGCATAGTTTTCCTTTGTCTCGTCCTTGTGGGACTCGTACTTGTCGTCGTCGGCATGTTCGTGGGACAGGTGGCGTACACTCACCTCGAAGGTCTCAAAGAAACCGTAACGGAGAATATCGGTCTTTTCCATGAAGATTGGGGTAAGGTAATCGACCTTGTTGTTATGAAGATAACATATCCTTCCAACACGCTCGGCGTAATTGCGTTTATCGTAGCGGCGGTAGGACTTTTGGTTCTTCTCTGCACCGGCGTATTGCAGACCCTTCTCAAAAAGGACGGATCCATCCTTAACATCGTCCGTATTATCGGCGTTGTGCTTACTGTCGTAGGCGCGGTGCTTATCCTTGTTTCGGGCATCACTATGGCTAACGCTTGCTACGGCGACGCGAAGGAAACGCTCGAAAAAGCGAGCATAACCTATGCCCCCGGCATCGGCGTATGGCTCGGTTTTGTGGGTGGCCTTGTCGGCGGCATTTGCGGCACGCTTCCGCTTTTAAAGCCTTTTAAGTAAACCGTAAACATTTTACTTACATATTAAAGCATAAAAAAGAGCGCTTCCGTAGCGCTCTTTTTGGTTGCTATTTGTTTGCGTTTTGGGATTAGTTGTGATAAAATTATACGCACATAGGAGTTATCATGGATAAAACTTACGATCCCAAACAATTCGAGTCTCGAATAAACAAGCGCTGGCTTGAAAGCGGCTGTTTTTCGCCGCGCCCCGGCAAGAGGAAAAAGAAGTTTTCTATATGCTTGCCGCCGCCTAATATCACCGGTCAGCTTCACGTAGGGCATGCGATGAATATGACAATTCCCGATTCGATAGTCAGGTTTAAGCGAATGAAGGGGTACGAAACGCTCTGGCTGCCCGGCTACGACCACGCTTCAATCGCCACCGAGATGAAGGTCGTCGAGGCGATGAAGGAAGAGGGTATAAGCAAGGCGGACGTCGGGCGCGACGGGTTTTTAAAGCGCGCTTGGGAATGGAAAAACAAGTACGGCGGCCGTATCGTCGAGCAGATGCAGACAATGGGCTTTTCGCTCGACTGGTCGAGAATGTCTTTTACCATGGACGAAAAACGAAGCCGTGCCGTAAAAGAGGTTTTCGTATCGCTGTATAACGAGGGTTATATCTATCGCGGCGATAGGATTATAAACTGGTGTCCGTGCTGCAAAACGGCTATTTCGGACGCCGAGGTTGATTATGTGTCCGAGCCGTCCCACCTATGGCATATAAAATATCCGTACGCAGACGGCAGCGGTTACGTTACCGTCGCAACGACCCGTCCCGAGACTCTTCTCGGCGACACCGCCGTTGCCGTAAACCCCACCGACAGCCGCTACGCCGGCATGGAAGGGAAAAAAGTAATTGTTCCGCTTGTTGACCGCGAAATTCCCATTGTGTTCGACGAGTACGTCGAAAAGGACTTCGGTACCGGCGCCGTTAAAATAACGCCTGCGCACGACCCCAACGACTTTGAGGTGGGGACGCGCCACGGGCTTAAAATCATTCGCGTAATGAACGACGACGGCACGATGAACGCCGAGGCAGGCAAGTACGAGGGTATGCCCAGAGACAAGGCGCGCGCGGCGATTGTAAAAGACCTCGAGGCGCTCGGCCTTCTCGAAAAGACGGAGGACTACACGCACAACGTAGGGCATTGCTACCGCTGCAAGGAAACGGTAGAGCCTATCGTGTCCAAGCAATGGTTTGTACGAATGAAAGAGCTTACCGCGCCGGCAATCGACGCGGTTAGGACGGGAAAGATAAAGTTTATTCCCAAACGCTTCGAAAAGCATTATTTTAACTGGACGGAAAATATCCGCGACTGGTGCATATCCCGTCAGCTTTGGTGGGGACACCGCATACCCGTTTACTACTGCGACGACTGCGGCAAGGAAATAGCGAGCAAAGAGGATATTACCGTTTGTCCGCATTGCGGAAGCAAGGTGCGGCAGGACGAGGACGTACTCGATACCTGGTTCTCGTCGGCGCTTTGGCCGTTTTCCACGCTCGGTTGGCCGGACGAAACGGACGACCTTAAAAAGTTCTATCCGACCGATCTTCTCGTAACCGCGTACGATATAATAACGTTCTGGGTGTCGCGAATGATTTTTGCCGGAATAAAGTTTACCGGCGAGGTTCCGTTTAAGGAAGTGTATATCCACGGTCTTGTGCGCGACGGGCAGGGCAGAAAGATGAGTAAGTCGTCCGGAAACGGCGTCGATCCGCTCGAAGTAGTATCTACAACCGGCGCGGACGCGCTCAGGTTTTCGCTCGTTAACGGCATAGCTCGAGGGGGCGACGTGTGTTTTTCGGCGTCCTCGCTCAACTCGTACCGCAACTTTATGAATAAGCTCTATAACGCGGCGCGGTTTGTTATCGGCGCGTGCGAGCAGTACGGTTACTTGGAAAAGCCCAAGCCTCTTACCGTTGCCGACGGCTGGCTTACGAATAAACTCAATACGCTTATAGGCGCGGTTACCTCGTCCATGAACAAGTACGACGTCGGCCACGCCGCAACGCTGTTGTACGATTTTATTTGGGACGAGTTCTGCGACTGGTATATCGAGCTTGCAAAGGTTCAGCTTAAAACAGGCGACGCTAAAAACACCGCCGGGCTTTTAAAATACGCGCTCGAAACGCTGTTAAAGCTTGTTCATCCGATTATTCCGTTTATAACGACAGAGATTTACGATAACCTTCCCGGAAGTCAAGGCGAGCTTATGCTTCTCGATTATCCGACAAAAAAGCGCGGCGACTACTCGGCGGCGGAAAAGACGACCGAAAAGCTTAAAGAGTGTATTCGCGCCGTCAGAAATCTCAAACAGACAAACGCCGCGGTCGAAAAACAGCCGAAGGTGTATTGCGAGGGCGACGAGGATTTATGCGAGGCGATACTTTACTATCTGCCGTCGCTTGCCAAAACCGCCGATGCGGAAATCGGCTCGACAAGCGCCGACCACGCGCTTATTACTCAGGACGGCGTTAGGCTTTACATTCCGCTCGCCGACACAAACAAGGAAAAAGAGCGGCTCGAAAAAGAGCTTGAGTTCTGCAAAAAAGAGCTTGCGCTCGCTCAGTCCAAGCTTAACAATCAGGGCTTCGTTTCGCGCGCGCCGGCTAAGCTTGTCGACGCGGAAAAGGAAAAGGTCGCGTCTTTTACCGAGCGTATCGCCGCAATTACGCAGAAATTGGGGAAGTAAATATCCTTTAATTTTACTGCGAGGATATTAAGCAAAAGATATTTACTTTTATCGCGAAACGTGATATACTATAATACCCGTTGTATCGCAAGCATAGGTTAGTTAACGTTTTACATATAATAAATCTTCGTTTGCGGTATAATAAACACATATTAAGTTTAACACGCATTAGCCCCACAATACAATTTGAGAGGTCGGCGCATTGGACCAGTCCGAAGAGGAACTACTTAATAAGTTAATCGTCTTGTTTGTATTCGACAAAATGGATATTTCGCTCGACGAGAAAACCATCATCAACATCTGCTACACGCAGAACGGTTGGATGATGCCTTTGTATTGCATGGACGCCATACAGAAGCTTGTAAAAGCCAACTTTATTCACCAGCAATCGCGCGGTAAGGAAAAGCTTTACACAATGACTCCCGACGGCAGGATTTGCCTTGCCAATTTCTATTCGCGTATTCCCGAATCGCTTCGCCAAGAGATAAGCGACTATGTAAAAGAAAACCGCATGTCGTTTAAACGGCAGCAGGAATACCGTCATACATATTATAAAAACAACGACGGCACGTATACCGTTTGGCTTAGGATTGTTCAGCCGTCGTCCACGCTTATGGACCTTAAATTTGTCGTCGCAAACAACAAAACGGCAAAAAGCATACACGAAAACTGGGAGAAAAAGGCGGCGGACATTTACCTTCTTCTTCACGACCAGCTTATAGAGTGAGGTTACTATGGAAAGATACGTTACGCAAGGAACATGCTCGCGCGAAATAGATTTCGAGGTAGAGGGCAACAAGCTCGTTTCCGTCAAGTTCGTTCACGGCTGCGCCGGCAACACGCAGGGCGTTTCGAGGCTTGCCGTAGGGCGCGACATCGACGAGGTGATAGAGCTTTTGTCGGGAATAGTCTGCCGTAACGGTACGTCTTGTCCCGACCAGCTCGCAAAAGCGCTTATCGAATACAAAAAGTCGCATAACGCTTGATTTTTTACACAACGGATAATATGACAACTAAGCGACTTGTTTACATAGCCGTCTTTACGGCGCTTATAATAGTGGGTGGGCTAATATCGATTCCCATTCCGTTTACGTCGGTCGAGGTTTCACTGCAAACGGTTTTTGTGCTTATGGCAGGACTTATCCTCGGTGCGCGCGACGGCGCGATTTCCGTTATCGTGTACATAATAATGGGGCTTATAGGGCTTCCCGTGTTTACCAAAGGCGGCGGAATAGGATACGTGCTTCAACCGTCGTTCGGGTACCTTATAGGCTTTATTATAGGCGCCTTTCTTTCCGGCGTTGTTATTAACAGATTTACCAAAAAGAAAACGGTGGGCAGGGCGTTTGTCGCAACTCTTATCGGCATGATTCCCGTTTACGTTTTGGGCATAACTTATCAGGTGCTTATTATGTACTACTATTTGCACACCGCCGCGGCTGCCGCTTTCGCGTCGGTGCCGGCAATAGGCGTACTCGCGGTAAAGGACGCGGTTTTGTGCGGACTTGTATGTATGCTGTACCCGTCGATAAGTAGGGCGGTTAAGCTCGACCGCCCGTCGAAATCTTCGCGCCGCGACGCTCTTACCGACGAAGCGAATAAATGATACTTTGTTTATAAGGCTACCGCAGGCAGAACGCTCTGCGGTTTTTTTTGTGCAATAAGTTTTTCATTCGGTGCTCGGCGCGGCGGACAATTCGTCGGACGAAAAAACTATGGTCAAATTATACAAAATTCTCGTATATCTTTATGCAGTTTTATATTGAAAAGATTTTTTCGAGGTAGTATAATAACAGTATAAAAACCAATTAAATAAGGAGAAAATTATGGCAAGTTTGTCGCTTAGACACATCTACAAAATCTACGCCGGCGGTGTTCGCGCCGTCAGCGATTTTAACCTCGACATCGACGATAAGGAATTTATCGTATTCGTCGGACCGTCCGGTTGCGGAAAGTCGACCACGCTTCGTATGATAGCAGGTCTCGAGGACATCTCGGAAGGCGAGCTTTACATCGACGATCAGCTCGTTAACGACAGGGAACCTAAGGACCGCGATATAGCGATGGTTTTCCAGAACTACGCGCTTTATCCGCACATGACCGTTTACGACAACATGGCGTTCGGTCTGCGCCTTAGACACGTTCCTGCCGACATAATCGACGAGAAGGTGCAGGAAGCGGCAAGCATACTCGGCATTAAGCACTTGCTGTCCCGTCGTCCGAAGGCTTTGTCCGGCGGTCAGCGCCAGCGCGTTGCGCTCGGTCGTGCTATCGTTCGCGAACCTAAGGTTTTCCTTCTCGACGAGCCGCTCAGTAACCTCGACGCAAAGCTGCGCGTTCAGATGCGTACCGAGATAACCAAGATTCACCACCGCCTTGCGACTACGTTTATTTACGTTACTCACGACCAGACCGAGGCTATGACGATGGGTACCCGTATCGTCGTTATGAAGGACGGTATCGTTCAACAGGTCGATACCCCTACGACCCTTTACGACAATCCGGCAAACCTCTTCGTCGCGTGCTTCCTCGGCTCACCGCAGATGAATATTTTCAACGCCAAGCTCGTTGAGGAAAACGGCGAGGTGTACGCGCTCATAGGCGAGACCAACAAGGTGCTCATTCCCAAATCCCGTGCAAAACGCCTTATCGACGTTAACACTATCGGCAAGGACGTTCTCCTCGGTATCCGTCCCGAAGACGTGCATTACGAGCAGAGTCTCGTCGAGGCGCATCCCGATTGCGTAATCAACGCCACCGTCGACGTTATAGAGAACCTCGGTAACGAGACCATTCTTTACCTTAACGTAGAGGGCAAAGAGGACTATACCATTTCCCGTGTTAACGCGCGCTACTCGTTTACTCAGGGCGAGGAAGTCAAGATGTATCTTGCCACCGACCACGCTCACTTGTTCGACCCGACGACCGAGTTTACGCTTATGGGTGTTCCCGACTACAACCTTATTCCGGCAAAGACGGTTGCCATCGACGGAACGCTTGCCGTCGTGTTCGGCGATACATGCATTAAGCTTCCTGCGTCGGTTACCGAGCGCATTACCGATCCGTCCATAATCAATAACGACGTTACTCTCGCGCTTCCGCCTAAGGCGTTTAAGTCCGAGCGCACCTCCGACGACGATATCGAGATAGAAGGCGTTGCGGAATTCTTCGATAACTATCCTCGCTTCAAAGCGGTGTATGTTGCCGTTCCCGGTATGCAAAACTACCTTATCGTAGCGCGCGGCCTCGACGAGCAGTTTAACGGCGGCGAAACACTCAAAGTTTACATCAATCCTGCCGACGTTCAGCTCTTTAACGACAAGGAAGAGCGTATCATTACCGAAAAGGTTGTTACCGGAAACGAGACGGTCGGCACCATTACCGAGGAAAACGGCGTTTATACCTACAAGCTCGCTTCCGAAAGCGGCAAATGCAAGCTTAACTACAACAACTACGCGGTTGAGGTAGGTCCTACCGGCGAGAAGGTGTCGAAAAAGCTTATCGAATCGCTTCCCACCGCCATTGCGGAAACGCCAATTCATATTCTTTCGACCGGCTTCTCCATCGATAAAGACGACATAACAAAAACGCCCAAGATGGTTATAAACGGCGTTATCAAGAACCTCGACGAGTACCGCAAGAACGCGGTCGTTACGGTAGAGGTGCCCGGCTTTAACGGCGACGTAACTGCGGTTATCCATAAGTTCGCAGGCTACAACATTCACGACAGAATTAAGCTTGCCGTAAATCCCGAAGCGGTTGTTATCGGCACCTACGAAAAGATCGGAACCGTTATCGAAAAGGCGCAGGAAGAGGGCGAGCTTCGCTACAAAGAGATTCTTGCCGCACGCGAGAAGGAAAAAGAGCTTGAAGCGGCTGCCAAAAAGCCCGTAAAAGAGCAAGCCGCGGCAAAGACCGAAGAGGATGCGTCTGCACCTGCGGCTAAAAAGCCGGCGAAAAAAGCGGCTGCCAAAAAGCCGGCGGCCAAAAAGGCGCCCGTAAAAAAGCCGTCCGCAAAAAAGAAATAATAAGTAATATTAAATAATAAAATTCAGCCGCCTGTCCGAATATCGGACGGGCGGTTTCTTTTGGGGCGAAATAAGTAATAAAAAGAAAAAATCCTCAACTATTGTTAAGGAAATTTTCTCTTCGCATATCGCGAAATCATATTGTAAAGCAATTACGTATTCAATTAAGAAGGAATCGCTTTACACTTGTATTATGTGTAGGAATCGGGATTATATGCAAGGTTTATAATTTTTTTTATGTTTCGTAATTCGCCAAGCCTTCGGCTTGCCAATAAAAAAGGACCGCGGCGCGATCCTTACTTATTAGATTTTATCTATTACTTATCGGTAACGTCAGTTGCGCTTTTTAATTTCGTAGCCGTCCTTGCTGTCGAGAACGGTGTAGCCCATTGCGTCGAGCTGTGCTCTAAGCGCGTCGGAGGTTGCCCAGTCCTTGTTTTTGCGCGCCTCGAAGCGTTTTTCGGCAAGCGCTTTGACTTCCTCCGGAACGTCGAGTTTTTTTGCCTCGGGCGGAAGGTGAAGTTTGAGTCCGAATACGGCGTCGAGATCCTTTGCGGTTTCGTACACCTCGCGGCAGTTAAGCTTGCTAAGCCCCCACAGCTCGCCGAGTGCGAGAGGGAAGTTGAGGTCGTCGTACAGCGCGGCATTTACGTTGCCTTTTATCTTTGCGGCGTCGGCTAAGGTGTTTTTATCGGCTTTGGGCGCGTTTTCGCACGAGCTTATTGCGCTTCTCAGTCTGTCGTAGGCGGTTTGCGCCGCGTCCAGTCCGCCGAACGTAAAGTTCAGTTTGTTGCGGTAGTGGGTGTTCATGCAGAAGTATCTGAACGCGAGTGGGGAATAGCCGCGCTCGATTAAATCGTCTATCGTGTAAACGTTGCCGAGCGATTTACTCATTTTTCCGCCGTCCACAAGCATAAACTCGCCGTGCAGCCACATGCTGACAACTTTGTGTCCTTCGAGCGCCTCGGACTGCGCTATCTCGTTTTCGTGGTGAATGGGAATATGGTCGACGCCGCCGGTGTGAATGTCGAACCTTTCGCCCAAAAACTTTTTGCCCATTGCCGAGCATTCGATGTGCCAGCCCGGATAACCCTTGCCCCAGGGCGAATCCCATTGCATAATGTGATTGGGTTCTGCCTTTTTCCAAAGCGCAAAGTCGGCAGGGTGGCGCTTTTGCGTGTTAACAGCAACGCGCGCACCGGCAAGCGCGTCATCGAGGTTGCACCTTGACAGCTTGCCGTAGCCGTCGAACTTGGATATATCGAAGTAAATTCCGTCGTCCGTTTCGTAGCCGTAGCCGGTATCCACGAGCGTTTTTACGAAATCTATCATTTCGGGAATGTTGTCCGTCGCCTTCGCGATAATCTCGGGCAAAAGAATATTCAGCCTTTCGAGGTCCTTAAAAAACACCGCAGAATAGAACGAAGCGATCTCTTCGGGCGTTTTGTTGGATTTTCGCGCCGCCGACTGCATTTTGTCCTCGCCGTCGTCGGCGTCCGACATAAGATGTCCGACGTCGGTTATGTTCATTACCGATTTGGTCGTATAGCCGGCGTATTTCAGCACGCGCCGCAATTCGTCCATAAAAACGTATGTGCGAAGGTTGCCTATATGCGCGTAGTTATACACGGTCGGACCGCATGAATAGGTGGCGACCGTGGGCGCGGCTATGGGCGTCAGGGTTTCCTTTGTGCGCGTCAGCGTATTGTAAAGCGTTATTTTTTCCATCATTACTCCGTTACGTCTGTGTCGTCTTGGTTGTTTTTTTGTAAAAGCTCTTCGAGGCGGCGTACGCGCTCTTCGAGCTCGGCGATTTTTTTGAGACTTTGGTCGTTAGGCGGCGTGAACAGACTGTTAACCTTTCGACCGGACAGCTTTACTATTCGTCCGGGCACGCCCACGACCGTGCTTTTGGGCGGAACCTCGGCAAGTACTATCGAGCCTGCGCCGATGATTGCGCCTTTTCCTACGGTGAAGGGGCCTAAAACCTTTGCGCCCGAGCAAACGGTAACGTCGTCCTCTACGGTGGGGTGGCGCTTGCCCTTATCCTTTCCGGTGCCGCCGAGCGTAACGCCCTGATAAATAACTACGTTGTTGCCGACTACTGCGGTTTCGCCGATAACGACTCCTGCGCCGTGGTCGATAAACACGCCGCTGCCTATAACCGCGCCGGGATGAATCTCTATCCCGGTGAAAAAGCGTGTGAGCGCGGATAATAGGCGCGCGAGCAGAAAGTACCGATGTACGTACAGAAAGTGAAAAAACCTGTACATAACGAGCGCATGAAATCCGCTGTAACAAAGTGCCGCTTCCAGAGGGTTCCTCGCAGCCGGATCGTGAGAGAGAACCGCTTCGAGGTCTTTTTTTATTGCGTAGAATGCGCGAGGTGAAGTCATTAACTCTCCGAAAAGCGAGCGAGAAGGGGAAAGGTAAAAAATAAACGCCGCACGCCCAAAGGCGAAAACGGCGTTCGTGCGCGAAAAAGAGTGTTATTTAACGCCGTTAAGGAAGGAAAGCGCCGATTCGAGAGCCTTTTCGCCCTCGGCAATCTCGCTCTCGGACGCGTCGAGCTGTTTGACGATATATTCGTTAAGCTCGGCGGTCATGCGGCTAAGCTCTTGCTTGCCTTTTTCCGTAATTTTGTAGTTGATTGCACGCATGTCGTTTTCGACGCGAAGTTTTTCTATAAGACCTTCCGCCACCATATTGCGTGCGAGAATGGTAAGGTTGGGTTTGGCAATGGAAAGCTCGCTTACAAGGTCTTTAGGGGAAAGGACTTCGTCGCGAAGAAGATACAGCAAGCGCATTTTTTGGGAAATTACCGTGCCGTTTTCACAATTTTTACATATTTTTCTCGTTGTGAGATTAAGCGAAAGAATTTGATCGGCTAACATTTTCGTACTCCGAAATAATTTTTTCGAGTTTATCATATTATATGTTCTCTTGTCAAATATTTTAACGGACTTTACATTAATATATATATTTCCGGGCGGTAAAATGTGCCGAAATATACCGTTTTTTGTATGTTCGGCCGCCCGAAACCGTTATCGCTCAACGGGGTTAAGTGTTAGCACTTAATAATATTGACTGCTAAAAAAATATTTTAGAATTTACTAAAACAAAAAAACATATATTATCATAAATAGCCACGACTGTGGATTTAATTAGGTAAAGGATTACTACTTAACAGTCTAAAATGCTGAAAAGCAAAGATGTCTGACCATTTTTTACGAGTTTCGTATATTAGGAAATGTTTAATATTCGCTAAAATAAATTGAGTTGTTGTGTATTTTATATTGACAAATTGTTTGATTTTTTGTATCATATAAGGGTATAAATATCATCGAGAGGTGTACTATGCCAATATCGGATGAGATTATCGAACTTGCACCGATAAAAAAATCGAAACCAAAAATGATTATTGTGTTCGTCTTGATGGGCCTGTTTTTTGCGGCCGCGGCGGCGTTTTTGGTTTTGTATCTACTTAAACCGTCTGCAACGGTAAGCACCGGCGCTGTTTTGAGCGTCGAGGAAGCGCCCGTAAACACGTCCGCTGTTCAAGGCGCGAAGGCTTTGTTTAAAAAGACGGAAGGCGACGATTCCGAGTACTTTGCTACGGTCGGCGTCGAGTATACCGTCGCCGTCAAGGTAAGCGTAGAGGGCGAAGCCAACAACCAGGTTTCCTGGATTGTCGAGCCGCACGGCGCGCTTGACGAAAAGGGCGAAGGCTCGTACGACTACGGCGTAACCACGGTAGAGGACGGTCGGCAGTCCGTGCATTGGTATAAGTTTACCGTCTTACCCGAGTTTGCCGGTCAGCAGATAACGATTACCGCACGCTCGCATTCCGATTCGGCGCAGCGTTCCGTTATTAAATTCAACGCGGTGAATCAGGGCGCGGAGACCGTTGAGTTTGTTTCGGTCGAGCGTAACGAGGCAGGCGCGTCAACCACCAATATAACCACCGAAAAGATAACTCTTCCGTTTTACGACAGCAAGAGCAACTCGTATCTTCTCGTTTACCGTCAGCTCGGCGCGTCCAACGGTACCGAGCATAACGACATAGCGCACATAAGGCTGCCCGACGGCACGTACACCGATAAGGTAGAGGTTACTTCGAGCAACCCTGCCACCATTACCGCACGCGTTGTCGAGACGGCGCAAAGGCCGACCATAGAGATTAACCTTCTTAAAACAACACCCGACGCCGATCATCCGGTAACCATCACTTTAAAGGCCAACGTAAATAATGCCAGCGCCGACGAAGTTACCCAAACTCTTAAAATCGTTTCTACGAGCAGTAAAGAGCTTGGATACATAGACGACATTCGCATAATAAAAGAGGAGACGAGCACGACGTATTTCAGCGAGCTTAGGGCTTTGCCTGCGTCCATTCCCTCGATAACTCTTCCTTACGGCACGACGTATAACGAAATTTTAAAGCACGTCGTTCTTTCGCCGTGGACTCTTCAGTACGACGCGGCCGGCGATAAGCTTATTGAAAACTGGAAGGATAATATCGAAGTTACGTCCTCCAACAACAATCTCGTAACGACGAGCTCTGCCAACAGAGTAGTATCGATTACCGCGCATTCCACTCTTTCCACCGACTGCACGCTTACATTCCGCGACAAGTCGGCAAACAGCACGGGCGCGACTCGCCAGCTTAAAGTAAACGTCGTAGCGCAACACCGCGCCAACGGTATCGCGTCCGAGGTAAAAATAGGTACGCAAACCTATAACGACAATCAGGTAAGCAGAAACGAGCTGCCTATATCGCAGGGCTTGAGCGCGAACGTAACATTTACGTATACCGTTACCGCGCCGGCGAACACCTCGAAGGAGACGCTCGGTAAATACATTTCCTCCGCTTACAGACTGTTCTACAACAAGTCGGAGATGACCGTACGACTTGGAAGCACAGTGATAGAACCGTACAATCCCAACCCCGCGGCAGGGCAAAAGACCAACGAACAAGATTTGTCGGGAGACATCACGTTTAAGGCCGGTAGCTCGGCGACGACGTTTGTCGGCGAGATTACGTTTGAGATTACAATAAACGAGGAAGCCGAAAACGGCATAGTATCCTTTTCGTTTATGAAAATCGGCGCGGAAATTCCCAATGCCGACGCGATAAATACCGTTGACGCCACCATAGAAAAGACGGTTAACTTTGCGGTTACAAACATAGCCAGAAGGGTTATGCTTAAAGACGAAATCCCCGGCGTGCAAAGGTCGGCTTTGGATATTGTTACCGAGCGCTTCACATTGCCCGGCAAAATAGAAGAGGTAGAAAGCGTTTTGGACGCCAACGGAATTACTTGGAGGCTTACGTTCAACGTATATATCCAGTACGGCACTTACGACGCTACTCTTTGGTTTAAGCCGCAGGATTTGATTTACGCCGACGGACCGGCGACTGCTTCCGCAGCAACCTTTACACCTAATAACCAGGGCTCGCTTTCGCTGACCGCTCTGCAAGGCACTGCGGAAAGAGAGCTTAAATTTAACAACTACGCACCTAACTTTACCGGCAACGACGCTTCGGCTAAATTCTCTTACACCAACACGAATTCGGAAAAAATCGCCGAAGTTACTATTAACTATATTGTTATTAACGGTATCAGTGCGATAACCGTCGAAAATTCCAACGTAAAGGAAGTAACTTACAGCGGAAACGGCGGCGGAAACGGCAATGCCAACTTCGCGGTGGATAAAGTAAGATACACCCACATTTATTCAACCTCGCAAAACCAGGGTGCGCCCGAAGATCCGTACGGCGTAAGAATAAAATACGGCTCGGACACCGCCGGCATTTACTTTGAGGAAACGGAAGACGAGGACACGGGCGACGTAATATTTAAGTACGTTTCCGAAGCGGCCGCCGCAGACGATGACGACGATGACGACGATGTGCCCACTTCGATAAACGTATTCCGTTACAGCAACGGCTATATCTATCTGCTTCAAGACCTTTTCTCGCTCGGTTATAATTACGGCATAGATTTAAGCCGGATTACGATAGAATACACCGCCAATCCGGCGCATTATCCGCTCGAAAACCTTAAAGCAAGCCGCATTTACAACTTCGTAAGACTTGCCGACGATATCGGCGTTTATACGGACAGGACCTATTCCGACAGCTCTAAGGTAGAAAAGGACATATCGGGTAATTACTTTATCGAGGTAAACCACAACAGCTCGCTCAGCATTTACACTTCGCCTATCATAAACGTAAACGGCGTAGGCCCCATTGTGTACAGGCACCCGAGCGACGTTCCCGTAAGCTCGAAGCTGCTTCCCGTCGAGGACGCTTACTTAAAGCTTCCCGACAGACTTCCGATTCTTTCTGTCAGTATGGGCGAGGAAACCTCGGACGGCTCGGGATTATACCGCTACGTAGTTGTTGTTATCGGCGAGGCGTCGGAGACGGGCAGAAAAGAGTACAAAAACGGCTTTATCACGCTTGAAAACTCACGCGAGAGCTTACTGCAAATTGACGTTCTCAACTATATGCGTGGTATCGCCGAGGACGGCATTAAGATTTACGACGCCGAAACCTACGCCGGTCTCGCTTTTGAAAACGGCGACCCTACCGGCAACCCTACGACGCTTACCGATATTATTCTCGGTATATTCAACGGCAGCACGGGGACGGTTGTGGACAACACGTCCGTAACGTTCTACGTATACGTTAAGTACGCGACCCCTGCCGACAACCAGTCCGAGTTCGAGCCTGCGATAATAGAGATTCCCACAGGCTTTACCGCCAGCGAGGGCGGCAGGTACAACAGAACCGAGTCGCTCGACTTGACGCCCGTTGCCGACGAAGAATCTTTGGATAATGCCCACTTCTATAAGATATGGGAAATAACCATTTCCCTCGATAAGCAGACCGCTACCGACGGCACAAAGCTGAATAACATCACCGTGCTTAACCAGGGCGGCGTAGTCAACGTTCAGACTCGTGTTGCTTCCGCTTCGCTTAATACGACCGTTTCGACCGGTCTTAAAACGCTTGTTAAGACGGGAGAGGAATACGCTACGATCGAATACGTATTCGGTTCGTCCGATCCGATAACCAAAGAGTTCGCCGTCGTTACTACGTCGCTTGCCGAGTATGCAGGTTACACGGGCGTTAAGTACGACTTCTCCAATCTTACCGGAGAGCTTGAAACAACCATGCAGGGTGTTGAAGTAAGCTTCGAAACTCTTCGTGCCGGCGAGTCGTACTTCCACGTACAGCTTACTCCTTCCAAGCTTCCCAAAAAGCTTGACGGCGACGAGTTCTTCTTCAACTTCACCGACACGACTAACGGCGCAAATACGGTATTCCGTATCCGCATTCTTTTGTCGACCAGGACGGTTGTTTACGACATCGACCTCGAAGAGGAAGAATACGCGGTTACCACTAACGGAAAAGACGGCGAGTACGCCGAGCTTCCCATTACCGTTGTTTACAACGCCGGCGGCGTACCGCCTACGTCCACCGACGGCGTAAACGTTAAGCTTGCCGTTCAAACCGAGAACGGAACCTTTAACATTGTAGAAAGCGCGTCGATTGACAATAACATCGAGATAATTAAATCGGACGGCGTATCAGCGACTGCCGACGGCAAATCGACGAACGCCTACACGCTTCGCGTAAAGCACAGCATGCTTTCGAGCGGTAACATTCAGTATTACGTGTATGCTTACTACTACGACGGAGAAAAGACCGTCTCTGCGTACGCGCCTATAAAGATTACCACTACGGCACTCGACATTGCGCTCTCCGACGCCGCAAGAGACAACGTGGATAACAACGTTGCCAACCTTAACTTTAAGACTAAGGAAAAAACCTACGACCTGTCCGCAAAGATTATCAATAAAGGTAACTCCGAGGACAACGTAGGCTCTCATACTATTAATTACGCGCTTTATTCCGACGCTCAGTGCGACGAGCCGCTCGGCGAGGGCATCGCTACCATTACCGGCGGTATATTCAAGCTGGTAAATCCCGATAAGGCGTTCGGCACAATTTACTACAAAGCGACTTTTGCCGACCCGACGAGCGGAAAGACGCGCGAGCTTCGCCTTACCGTTAACTACACTGTTTCGATTACAGAGGTTACGCTCGACGGTATCGACTCGTACACCTATAACGACGGCGTTATAACGCTGTACTACGTTTCGAACGCGGCGTATAGCATGCTCGACCTTGCCAACCGTATCCGCCCGATAACGGCGTTCGGCGATATCGAGCTTGCCGATTACACCGTTAAGTTCACCGCGCAAAACGGCGATCTTATTAACGGCGCGCTGCTCGAAGGCACCAACTATCAAATCGTGCCGTTAAAGGTGGGCAGCACTCCGTTTGCGATTACCGTCAAAGACGCAACCGGCACGGAACAGACGCTTAACTTAACGATTAAAGTACTCTCTATTGAAAACGTTGTTCTCGACGGCACTTCCGCAAATATCGACTTGTTTAAAAACGTACCCGTTACGTTTAACGCTTCGGTAAGCGGCGACGCCGCGGTATTCGCTCACACCTTCGAGCTTGTCGGCGACTCTCGCATAAGCGTAGAAAAGGAGGACAAGGAAAACGCCGCCGAGTTTACGCTTAAACTCGACCGCACCAAGTTTACCGCAGATTCCGATTCGGACGACAAGCCGTACACGCTTACGTTAACCGTAACGTACTCGTATTTGCCTTCGCTTTCCGTAACCGCCCAAACGGTGGGAAGCTTTACTCGCACCGCCGAGTACACGCTTACGGTAGGAAAGGACTTTACCGGCTTCGGCTTCGAGCTTTACAAGGGCGATGATAAGATAAACGACAACGATACTATATTTATCGACCATTCCGCCGACTATAAGTTGAAGCTTTCCGTCCCCGTAAATTCGGAGAGCTGGTACCAAAAGAACGATTGGACGTTTAAAGCGCTTCCCACGCCTTCGACCATAGCTTCTGTCGCTAACGGCGGCGTGTTCGATAAGGACGCGCTCTCGCTTGCGGTAACGCCGTCGAGGTCCGCGGCAGGCGAGGTAACGTTTACATTTACGGCCACCGCGTACGGCGCCACGCTTACTCTTACAAAGTCGTACACTTTTGCTGTTACCGATAACGTAACCGTTACGATAACCGCGTCGGTTAACGGCGGACAGGCAAATGCAATCAGCTTCAGCGAGGAAGGCACCGCCACAAAAGCTATCGACTTTGACTCCGCGGACAAAGCCGCTAAGTTTACCTATACCGTTGCGCTTAACGGCACGGGAACCACGGCAACCGGCTGCGACATCGACTACGTGGGCGACGCGACGGCAGGCGAGCTTTCTACCGACGCCAACGGTTACAGCCGTACGTTTACCGTAACTAAGCCCACGACGCTTATTCTGTCGTCGGCGGTTAAGATTAACGGCGTAACAATCTACTCCAAAAAGTACACGATTACCATTACCGCTACCGCGCCCGACTTCGGCTTAAAGAGCACGAACAACGCGGAAAAGATGAATCCTGCTACCGCGCTCGCCTTTGAACTTGAAGAGACTTCGGACGGCTTTATGGGCGACTACACCGTCGCTTACTCGATCGTTCAGTCGGGAACGGGCGCTACCTTACAGCAAAACGACGGCGACCAAACCAAAGCGACGCTCACAGCGCCCACAACCAACTTTACCGATAAGCTTGTAACCGTCCGCGCGACGGTAAGCGTTACGAGCGGCGCGTACATTGGCACGACGTACACCGTAGAAAAGACGGTCGTCGTTGTCGGCATCGCGCTTCCCACAATCGGCTGGAAGTCCGGAAGTAATCCCATAACCGTACTCGGCCCGAACGAAGCCACAAAAGGCGGCAAGTTCATAAACCTCGAGGCTTACCGTAGCTTTAACGCCACCGTACGCGACAGCTACAACCAGGAGTACACTTATTCGGACGTCGAGTACACGTACACGCTTGCTTCCGACACGCTTTCTTCTTCCACCGATTACGCGCTCTCTAACGGCAATACGCTTAACATTACCGCCAACGACGTTACAAAGGCGGGCGGAATTATCTACGTAACCGTTAAGGCGAAAATCCTTTCGGGTGCGAATAAGGACAGCGAGGTCAGCGCGGTTCTTGCAGTCATGATTATGCCCGAGGCAACCGCAGGCGCCGCCAAGTTCGTTTCCGGTCAAGCCGGAACGTACACGCTTGGCGAGCTTGCGCACCCTGCAAACAGCGAGCGCACCGACGCCGTTCAGCAAACCGACGACTATACCGTTAAGTACACGCTTGCTTCGAGCTATGCCGGCAAGTACGCGGTGTTCGGCGACACCTTCCGCATTATCAACTCGATTAAGACGGTGGAAACCGTTCCTCTTACGGTTGACATTATAATCACTTCCGGCGCGTACGCCGGCGTGGCGCTGAGAACAACCGTTAACGTTACGGTGCTCGGCACTGTGCTTAACGAAGGCAACACGCACTCCGTTTCTTGGAGTTCGTCGGATAACAAGTATACGCCTATTGACGCGGCAAGCTTAGTCGATATGTCTAAGCTCGGCGGCTGGTCGATATCCACGATTACCGTTACCACCGACAATTCCTCGTTTACAAGCGTACAGTCTCAAGGTACGGCAGAGCCTTCGATTGATGTTAATAAGGACTTTAACGTAACCGCAGGCACGGCCTCCCAGGCGACGCTTACGCTTTACTACGACATTGCTCTTACCGGCAGCGCGTCCGCCGAGGCGGTCCACTGCTACGGCGAGGGCACAATCGCGGTCGACTCGATAACGCCTGCGCTTACCGTGCAGGTCGACGGCGTCGATTCCGCGGAAGAACCGTCCGTATCTCTGCCCGGCGGTCAGTCGTTTATTATCAGCTACACCGAAACGCACGGACTCCGCCTTACCGGAATAGAAGTGTCCAATATAGGCAGCTCGCTGTCGTACACGGTGTCCGGCTCGTCCGTTCAGTTTACCGCGGCAAGCTCGGTAACGACAAACCAGCCTGCACGCGAGGTTGTGGTTAAGCTTACTTACAGCGCGCGCAACGAAGACGTTGAGATCGAGAAAAAGATAAACATTACCGTAACAAAGGCAGTGCTTTCCGCGTTTGACGTAACCAATACCAACATGGAAGTGCTCTATCTTAATTCGGGCAGTACCAACACTTACTACAACGTTTACTCCGTATGGACGGCTACCGAAACGAACAGCAGTAAGCACCCCGTACAGCTCGAAATAAGATCCTCGTCGGCTTTGTCCAATCTCTTCGACAACGGACGTAACGCACAGAGCACGATAAAGGTGTATATGTTCGGCGCGGACGGCGTTTTGATAGGGGATTATACCTATAACACCTCTCAGTTGTACAATACCAGCAACGCGACTTCGATTACTATGGATTTACACGACTATGCCGAAAGCGAAGTTCAGCGCATGGTGCTTGTAATGCAGTTTAAGCGTTTGATGTCGACAAGCGCTACGCTTACCGTAAACTACTACACCACTTCGGACGGCGGCACTTCCACCGCTAACTACACGCAGAAGATTTACAACGTGCGTAGGATTTCCGGCTCGACGCTCGTAACGTTCGATCTTAACGGCGGCACGCTTAACCGTCAAAGCTCGGTTACCGTTTCGGGAAGCGCCGGCAATAGGATTACCGCACCCGGCTCAAGCCCGGCGCCCGTCCGCGAAGGCTATCGTTTTGAGGGCTGGTATCCTATGACCAATCCCAGCAAGGCAATCGACAAAGGCCCGGACGAAGCGGACGATTCTTCGCGAATAGTAGACGTCCCCGATCTTGGAATTCTTATGCCCGGCGATAGCTTACAAATAGTATTTAACGCCACTTATTACGCGGCATGGACGATTGTTCCCACCACCGTAACGCTCGACGCAGGCTTAGGCCAGGTCAGCACGAACGGAGAGGACTGGGGCAGCAACGCCACAATCGAAGTCTCGTTCGGCGAACCGTACAGCGCGCTCGCTACGGTACAGACCCAGAGAGCCGGCTATTCCTTCGGCGGCTGGTACCTCGACACGCAACGCGTTTCCTCGACCACGACCGTAGATAGGTCCACCGCGCACACGCTTACCGCAAGGTGGAACGCAAACGACGTTGTCGTTACGTTCAATCCGGGCGAAGGTAACCTTGACGATTTCCTCAGAACGAGAACAATTAAGTTTGATTCCGCTTACGGCGAGCTTCCCACGCCTACGCGCACCGGCTACACCTTTGTTCAGTGGGAACTTAACGGCGACAAAGTAGAAAGCAATACGCTCTGCACGACCGAGGACGCGGTTACTCTTACCGCCAAGTGGCAGATTATCGCATACACTATTACGCTTGATCCTGCCTACGGCGATAAGCCTACTACAACCGTAAATCGTAACTACGGCGAAGGCTACGGCAATATCGCCGCGCCCGAAGCGCGTACCGGCTACACCTTCGACGGTTGGTACACCCAGCCCAACGGCAAGGGCACCAAGATAGTCGACGGCAGCGGAAACGCCGTTAACGACGGACAAAACAAGGTAACAGGCGACATTACGTTGTACGCTAACTGGGTTTCCAACTCGATTACCGTTACGCTTAACTACGGTATTTACGTGAGAGATGACGAACCCGAAACGCTTTCCGTAACGTACGGCGGCACCTACGAAGGCCTGCCTACGCTTACGAAGACCGGCTACGTGTTCGAGGGCTGGACGGTTACAAGCGGCGGCACAGACTTTGTGTACGCTTCGAGCAAGGTAACCAAAACCGAAAGCTTCAATCTGTACGCCAAGTTCACCGCCAAAAAGTTTAAGGTGGCGCTTATCGACACGCACGGCAAGGCGCAGGTTCCCTATATTACCGTTACGTTCGGCGGCGAATTCGACGGTCTTCCCACTCTTACCGATACCGGTTACACGTTTAAGGGCTGGTTCGACAACAAGGAAGGCGCAGGTTCCGAGGTTACCGACGAAACCGAGGTAACGACCGAGCTTGCGGATTCTTACACGCTCTACGCGGTATGGGAAATCAAAAAGATTAAGATTTCGTTCAACAAGAACGAAGGTACAGGCACAGCCGAAGACCGCGAGCAGGTCGAATACGGCTCGGTATACGGTCCGCTTCCTACGCTTACCAAAGTAGGGCATACCTTCGACGGCTGGACCAAGTCAAATAACGGCACCGATTACGTCAACGCATGGGATAAAGTCGATTCCGAAACCGATATAACTCTCCACGCGCACTTTACCGCTAAGCCGTACAGCGTAATGCTCGTCAACGTTCACGGCGAACAGATTATAAGCTACATAACCGTAACGTTCGGCGGCAAGTTTGTCGGTCTCCCTGCAACGCTTTCCGCCGAGGGCTACTCGTTTAAGGGCTGGTACGAAGACGCCGCCGGTTCGGGTACAGCTGTTACCGACGAAACCGAGGTAACGACCGAGCTTAGCGAAAACTATACGTTGTACGCGGTGTGGGAACCCAACCCCGTGGTAGAAACTACCGTTACGATTACCTTTAATCCCGGCGACGACAACACGATACTCGGCCAGACAACTCTTACCGTAACCGTTGATGCCGACGGCACCATTTCCTACATTGACTTGATTGTTCCCGATGCACGCGAAGGCTTCACCTTTGAAGGTTGGTACACGGGCGTCGACGGCGACGGCACGAAAGTAACCTCCGCAACGCAGATATCCGAGCTTGGCGGCAGCTACACTCTGTACGCCAAGTGGACGCAGGTTGAAGACTAAGCAGGCGATAGGGTCGTAAAACCACACTCAAAAACCATTTCGGCGGAATAAAGCTATGACGGAAACATACACTGTCGATATCTGCGGAAGAAAGGAAGATCTTCCCGTGCTTGAGATTGCAAAAGGGGTTAAAATCTGCTTTTTCAATCTTCACGGCAATACGCTTCTTACCGAACACTGCGGAAAAAAGCTCGCAGAACGCGTCGGGGCGTTTAAGCCTGACGTGCTTATAACCGCGGAAAGCAAGGGCTTACAGCTTACTCACGTCGTGGCGCGAGAGCTTAACCACCCGTACTACGCCGTCGCGCGAAAAAGCAAAAAGCTGTACATGCAGGACGGAATAGAAGTGTCCGTAAAAACAATTACGACGGCGGACGAACAGCATTTGTACCTTTCGGCGCACGACGTAAACCTTATTAAGGGTAAGCGCGTTGCGATAGTCGACGACGTAATAAGCACCGGCGGATCGCTTTCCGCACTTGTTGCGCTTGTCGAAAAGGGCGGCGGCAGTGTTGTTTGCCGCGCGTTCGTCCTTGCGGAAGGCGACGCCAAAGACAGACCCGACGTAGAATACTTGGCGACTATTCCGCTGTTGTAGTAAAGAATTATGTAACAATGTAAAACCGCACCGTAAGCTTTTACGCCTCGGTGCGGTTTTTAATTTTGTACAGTTATTTGCAGCCGCAGTTGCAGTCGTTGTCCCAAACAACCGAAGTGAACTGCTTTTTCGCTTCGTTTATCTTGCTTTCGTCGGCTTGTTCGGTCTTATACAGTCCGCGCGTCGACATATATTCAAACGTTTCGTACTGGTCCTTTGCGCACTCGATAAGGTTTTCCTTTATGATGTTTCTTAAAGGTTCCTCCGCACTCTCGCAAAGCGCCGTCGAGTACAGCTTTACAAGCTGTTTTTCGCTGCCGAGCACGTCCGAAATTATCTCGTAGTCGTCGAGAGAACACCTTTTTTGCGCCTCGGTCGTATCGTTGCAGCCGCAAGTATAGTCGCAGGTTGCCGCCGTTTCGCCATTCGGATCGTACTCCACCGTATCGCCGTACTCGTTCGCGCCGCCGTAAGAACTGTCGCCGAAGCGGTCGATATTTTCTTCGTCGTCGTTAGGCGTGTACAGCTCGCTTAAATCGGTCGATTCCTTTTTAACAAAGCGGGCGGTGTCTACGCCGAACGATGGGTCGACGGGAGTGTAATCGTTATCCGCCGTTTCGCTGTCCTGACCGTTCTTTTTTACGGTGTCGTAATTGTCGTCTTCCGAAAAGGGCATATATTCGTTGTTATTCATGATGATCTCCTTTTAGTTTTTTTCGAGGTAGTTTTTAAGCGTTTCGTAACGCAGTCTGTGTCCGTTGGCGAGTCTTCCAAGCTCGCAACGCAGCTCGCCGTCGTCCGTTTCCGAAACGTAGTTACAGCACTTTTTGTAGGCGAGCTTTTCGCTGCGCATAAGCTCGCTTAGTTCTTCAAGGCTTTTTGTGGTCATTTTTTACTCCTTTATGGTTATTGCCTTTAATATGCGAGAAGGCAAAAGATATTATTCATTTTTATTCCGAGAATAAAACCGCTTGATTGTTGGTAATAAAAGTTGTATAATTAGGTCATGGGTAAAATTACCGACATATCGCGCCAAAAACGCGTCAAAACGCGGTTTTCGGTGTATATAGACGGGCAGTTCGTGTGCGGTCTGGACGAAGTAACCGTAGCATCGTCGAGAATAGCGATAGGCGACGAGATTGACGCCGAAAAACTGAAAGAGCTTGTGTTTACGAGCGAGGTTAACTGCGCGTTTGAGCGCGCCGTGTCGTATTTGTCAAACTCGCCGCGCTCGCGCAAGGAAGTGTATATGTATCTTGTAGGCAAGGGCTACGACAAAAAAATCGTGCTCGAAGTACTCGATAAGCTCGACTCTTACAAATACATCGACGACCGCGCTTATGCCGAGCTTTATATAAAATCTAAATCAGGTAAGTACGGCGCGTTCCGTATCGCGGCGGAACTCAAACAAAAGGGCGTCGACGGCAAGATAATAGACGAGCTTTTGGAAGATACGGAAGAGGACGCGGAAGGCGTTGCGCGTAAATACCTAAAATCGCACCGCGGCGCCGACATCCAAAAGCTTAAAAGATTTCTCGCGTCGCGCGGATATAGCTGGGACGCGATTTCGTCCGCTGTTTCCGCGCTCGGCGACGAGCTTTCTTCCGAAGAGTATTACGATTAAATTAAGAGAGGTTAATTATGAACGGCAAATTTATTCTTCCCGACGGGATTAAAATAGGCCACGCCGACGACGACTACACCGGAGTTACCTGCATACTCACAAATAAAGCGGTGGGCGGCGTGTCGGTGCGCGGCGGTGCGCCGGGTACGCGCGAAACGGATATGCTACGCGCCGACAAGTCGCAGGGCTTTGTGGACGCAATCGTGCTGTCCGGCGGCTCTGCCTACGGACTGGAAGCGGCGTGCGGCGTTACCGAATACCTGCGCGAAAAAAATATCGGCTTTTCTGTGGGGGACAAGGTTGTTCCGCTTGTCGCGCAGGCGATACTTTTCGATTTGAACACGCCCGGGGAATATCATTATCCCGATAAGGCTATGGGCAGGCTCGCCGCCCAAAACGCAAAGTCGAGCGGCATTAAGTTCGGCTCTGTCGGCGCAGGAAAGGGCGCGACCGTCGGAAAAATCCTCGGCCCTACGGGCGCAAGCAAAAGCGGAATAGGCGGTGCTACGGTTACATTCGGCGACGTCGTTGTTTCCGCGGTCGTTGCCGTTAACGCGCTCGGCGACGTTTACGATCACCGCACCGGCATGGTTCTTTCGGGCGCCAAAATGAACGGCGCGTTTATCGATACCGAGGGCGCGCTTCTTTCTGGCGCATTCGCGGCAATGATGAATCCCGGTACAAACACGACAATAGGCTGCGTTATGACAAACGCTGCTCTCGGCAAGACCGAAGTCAATAAGCTTGCCGCCGCCTCGCACGACGGGCTTGCAATGTCCATTCGCCCCGTGCACACCGACGCGGACGGCGACACCATGTTCGCGCTGTCTTGCGGCGATAAAAAACTCGATCTTTCCGTGCTTATGGCGCTTTCGGCAGAGGCTACGGCGCTCGCAATCGAAAACGCCGTCAAATAGTCGGGACGAGCTTTTAGTGCCGTCAAAACGCTATTATGGGCTTAATACGGCATTGTTCTTTATAATTAGGTAGGATTAACGTCGAAAACTAACGTAAATCGGAGTAATTTATATGAAAAACGTTGTTACCCGAGATGAGATGCGCGAGGCCGAGAGAAAAATGAATTCGCGCGGAATAGATAACACCATGCTTCGCTTTAACGCGGCGCTGTGCGTTGCCGACGGACTTTATGACCGCGCGAAAGGCGAAGGCGTTAAGACCGCCGTGTTTTGCGGCTGCGGCGGTAACGGCGCCGACGGGCTTCTTGCCGCGGCGAGACTTGCGCGGCTCGGCTGTAACGTTTACGCATATATAGTCGGCGATTTCGCTTCGACGTGCGGCAAGCTCGAGCCATATACCGAGTTCGCTAAGGTGGCAGGAGTCAAAGTGCTTTCCGCTTCGGAGTACGGCGGCGGCGCGAATAACGTTGTGGACGCTATCTTCGGGATAGGTCTTAACCGCACGATAGACGGCGAAATAAAAGAGCTTATTTTAAGGCTTAACGGCGAAAAGAAAAGTTTTAGGCTTGCGGTGGATATTCCGTCGGGAATAGACGCGACGACGGGCGAGGTGCTCGGCGCCGCCTTTTCCGCGCACGTTACAATGACTTTTGCGGCGTACAAGCGCGGTATGCTTTTCGGCGCCGGCCGCGACCACTCTGGAAAGATAATAGTCGAGGACGTCGGTATCGCGACCGAAAGCAACATAACGGTTTGCGACGATAACGACTTCGGCGCGTTTAAACGCAAAACGGATACCCACAAGGGTAACTACGGCAAGATTTATATTATAGGCGGAAGCGCCGATATGATAGGCGCGCCCATTTTGTCCGCCGCCGCGGCGCACGCCGCGTACCTTAACGGCGCCGGCACGGTTACCGCATGTGTTCCCGACGAGCACCGCGTTGCGCTGTCATCGCGCGTAACCATGTCGATGATGAAGTTTCTTAAAACCGACAAAAACGGCTTTATAGCGTTCGATAAAGCCGCGTTCGACGGGATAATAAATAATTCCACCGCAATAGATATCGGTATGGGAATGGGAAAAGCGCCCGAGCTGAAAAGCATAATCGAGTATTTGTGCGAAAATTATTCCGGCACGCTTATCATCGACGCCGACGGACTTAACGCGCTATCCGGCGATTACGCGTTTTTGAGCAGGGCAAAATGCAAGATTATTCTTACGCCGCACGTCGGCGAGTTTAAGCGGCTCACAGGTAAGGAAGCGACAATCGAAAACGCTGTTTCGCTCGCAAAGGAAATAAACGGCGTCGTCGTTTTAAAATCCGCGACGACGATTATTACTGACGGAGTAAACGTACGGCTTAACATTACCGGCACGCCGGCAATGGCGAAGGGCGGTACTGGCGACGTACTCGGCGGCTGTATCGCCGGTCTTTCAGCGTCGTTTTGTCCGTTCGACGCGGCGACGGTCGCGTGCTACCGTAACGGACTCGGCGCGCAGCGCGCGGTCAGCTCTTACGCAGAGCTTATGCTTACTCCGCGCGACATTCTTAAAATGGCAGACTATCCCGAGCTTTTCGATTAGCTTATTATTAAATGCAAAAAGCGCCGAAAGTGGTTTTTGCGATAGGGAATATCAAAAACGCCATAACTATAATTATCAATAAAAATGCGGCGCTACGCGCCTAGATTCCTCGACTGCGCTCGGAATG
>JAFLVD010000040.1 GCA_022508485.1 Clostridiales bacterium
CTACTACGGCGGCGGCGGTGGCGGCGGCGGCGGTATTTACGGCGGCAGCACCAACTGGTCGGGAAGCTCAGGCGGAACGGGCACGTCCGGAACGGGCGGCGCAGGCGGCGCAGGCGCGTCGAGCGGTACTGCGTACTACAGCGGCGCAGGCGGCGGCGGCGGTGGCGGCGCCAACTACACCGGCGGCGTTACGAGCGCGTCTAACTCTAACGGAACGCGTTCGGGCAACGGGTACGTATCTATATCCGTCGTTAACGTTAACGCCAACCCTACGGCGGTTTCCCCGGCGGTTTCCATTACCGGCGCTACTATCGGCACGGCGATTAACAGAACCATATATTCCTATAATATAGCGACAGACCCCGACGCTTCTGCTTACAGTAAGACGGCTAACGACGTTGACTTTTGCGACAGCACCTCCGTTCGTACCAAGACGACGGGAACGGGCGTTGCCGGACTTTATCTTAACAGCGCGTGCACGACCTCTGCGTCTGCGTACGTAAGCTACAACTTTACCAACTCGAAAACTCTTGTTATAAATAACTTTATTAAATATCCGAGAAACGGCGTGGACGGATTGACCTCCGACGTCGCTATGACGCTGTACGTTGTTATACGCGATGAGTACGTTACGACTGCGGCGTCGTGCGCGTACGCCACTTTCAGCTTTTCGGTATCGTTCTCGAAGCTGGCGTCTAACCAGAACACGAATACTAACGCCACCACAACAGGAACGGCGTATAAATATCAGTATGGCCCGGCAACTTCTTCCAACATAAACGACGTCCTGACGGGCGGAATATATTCGGACACGTACACGACGTCCAATAAGCCGTTTGCGGTTTCGGTCGCTCAGCCCATAATAAAAGGCACGACAGCAACGTTTACGGCGTCCAACTTTATAACCAATCCCAATACCTCCAAGCTTACCGTTCTGTTTGCACCCGACACCATGCCGGCGGCAAGCGGAAAGCCGTACACGCTTGCAGGCGGCGGCGCGACAACGTTCTCGTACTGGACGGGATCGGCGTACGCGAGCAAAACGGGATATACCACGATTTCGATTACCGGCGCTGCGCCTTCGCCGAGCTGGCAAAAGGAAACGTGGCGAATATACATAGTGGAAACGGGCGCGGCAGGCGGCGCGAAAGAGCTTAATACCAACCAGCTCGCTTATAACGGCACCTGGCTGAGCGCGACAAACGGACATCAGTTTGAGGTCTGGTTCCGCGTGGATAATACCCGTCCCATACTCAACACCGCAAACAACCTTATCGCACTTAACGTAGGCGAAAGTAAGAGCGTAAGCATTGCAAGTTATTTCAGCGACGCGGACGGCGCCATTACCGCATCTACGCACTCCATAACCGGCGTAACGGTTCCTAACAAAGAGTTTGTCATGCTCGACAAGTACGGCGACGTCGTAACCGCGGCAGGAAAGGGCGGCGCCGGCTCTTCCGTCTCGTACTATAACGTTGCGAGCGGAACGCTGGACGACAATTCGCTTAATACCACCGCGACGAGCAGCGTCGATACGGGATTTAATACAAGTATAGCGAGTTTGAACTCGGCGAGTAACGAGGCGTTTTTACAGTACTCGTATTCCGGCATTACGATTAACCTTACGGGACTGCGATCGAGCTACTCGCAGTACCTACCTACGCGAGCAGGGTCCGCGGCGTACACAAGCGGAAAGTATACCTCACCGAGTACGACCGCAGGTATCGTCGCTAACCTCGGACACTTCTACCTTCTCGTACATATTCAAGATAACAACGACAAGCCCGACGAGGGAATTTGGCTGCCTATTGCGTTTACCGTAGGCGATTCGTCCGCAGGCGTCGCGCCCGTAAATACGGGAACAAACCCCGGCGCGGTAGCGGCGCAGAGCACCGTCGCACTTCTTCCCACGGCGGACGGTCTCGTTAACGACGTGTTCTACTTTACGCCTATGGCGATGCAGATAGGCGCAAACCAGTATCCGATAGGCCAGTATAAAAACGCTTCGGGTGCGCTTACGAGCACCGGTCTTTCGCCGCTCGCGCTTGACGCCGATCACTTTACGACAACGACAGGCGTATCGAGCTGGAGTGGCAAGCTTAACGAATTCCTTACGATATCCGATTCCGAGATAAACAGTATCGCGGCAAGTATCGGCAACAACGGATCTAAATACGTTCAGGTTTCGCCGCTCGATATTTACATTCCGCAGAGCTATTTCGGCGGCAGGGTACAGGTCGGTTCAGGATCGACCCCGGGCGTCAAGTACGTAAGCGCGTCCTCGCTCGGCACCGAAACCATTGAGGGCGTTCCGTACTATATCACCAAAGGCTTTACGATTAAACTGCTTTCGGCGACGATGAACAGGTATTTTTACGCGACCGCCAACATTGCGGACAGCACCGGCAAGACGGTTGCGACTACGGTTGCGGTAAAATGCACCAACACCGCGCCCGAGCTTGTTGCAGAGTCCAAAATCGTTGTGGATTCCACATTCTCGACGTATACTACCGAGGAAGGAATTCCTACCGTTACTTATAATATTCCCATGCGTAACGGCATACTGATTACGCCGTACGACCTTGTGCGCGACGTCAATATGTCCATTATGTACGGCGCGAGCGCGGTAGAGCTTACCAACGGATTTACCCTTAACGGACTTAGCGGCGCGGTAAGCGGCGCTCATCAAAACGCGCTGTTTACTCGCGGCGCGGCGGCTACCGAAACATCATTCCCCGTTTCGGGCATTTACGCCACTACAAGAGGCGGCATTTTCGCCGGCGATTACGTTACCTCGCTGTCGTCCATGCTTGCGGCAATCGACAACACGACAAGCTCGGTCGGCCGCGTATCTACCGGCAACCGTTTCGATTCCGCCGTACTTAATACGCAGAACGTTTACAACGACAGACTGTTCTTTGCAAGGGAAGGCGAGACCTCGGTCGACGCATATACGTATAATCCGGCCGGAACGACGGCGAACTTCTCGTTTGAATCGCGCAACACCACCGGCTACATTGACTATCTGTTCGGCAACCAAGTAAACCTCGGCACTACGTACAACCTCGACTTCCTTTACATTTACGCAAAGGACCGTAACCCTTCGTCCACGCCTATTTCGATAGATCTTATCGTGCGCGACCGTTACGGCAACACCGGCGGCAATACGATAAAGATTCGTATTGCGGTTAACGTCGTTAACACTCCGCCGGCCCCCGTTCAGACGCAGCCTATATCCATTGCGGTCAACCACATTTCGTATGCGCCGACCGCGGACATTAACGTTTTGAGCGTAGCAAGCGACTGGGACGACTCCCGTCTCTACTTCGAGATGAAGGGAATGCTCATCGTAAATAACCTCGAGGAAGCGCTTAACTTACCCGATATTGCCACTGCGCAGTCGCTTGAGGATTACGTAAACCTCGATGAATATGCGGAATACAGATCGCTGTTTGTGGGTCCCGACGGCGGACTTTTGTCCGAGAACTACGTGTCGTTCGAAATGGTTTCCATCGAGCGCGTCGTCGCAACTGCGCTTAACTCCACGCAACACATTCCGGGCGGAGTTTACGTGCTCTTCTTCGTAACCGACCTCAGAAGTTCGACGCTGTGCTATCAACAGGTCGAAGTTATGAACTCCTTGCCCGTAATGAACACGTCGGACACAGACGGATTTACCGCCGACACCGACTTTACCTGGTCGATTGAATCGACGAGCTACGCCGATATTACCCGTGAGCGCTTTATCGTAAGCTCGACGGTCGCGGCAAACGCCATAACCGAATACAACTCGAACGCGGTTTCCGCCGACGTTAAGCTTATAGCGTCCGATCCGGATTTGTTGCAAAACGGCGTCGTTCTCTCGCAGATGGGCGGTGGGCAAGGTTACTACAATCTTAACACTGCTGTCGACAATGCGTACGAATTTGCAGTACCGAACGTCGACTACGACAGCACCGGACTTACCATTGCAAGCAATCCCCCCAAAGCAATTGCGGCTTTCTACGTCAAAAAGATCGATCCCGGCGCAGGCGTCGATCCCGACGCGCAGGTAGAACCGAACCCGTACTTAAAGCTTCTGTTCTACATTGACGGCGAATGGATTGAAAGGTCCGAGCTTGTTTCTTCGCTTGCCGGCGGAGACTCCGAGCTTAAAGCCGCGTGCTTTGACGAGAGCGGCAGGTGGGCGGTAAAAGACTGGGCGCTTTCCGTAAAGGCAACGACGCCACTTTCTCCGTCCGCGCTCGGATTCACGTTCTCTCTCCGCGACGAAAGTAAATACGGCGGCGACAGCGCAGGTCTTGCCACCGGCTACGACGCGGTAAGAAACCGCGAAAAGATTGCAATAACGGGCAAGGTTAAGGGCAATACGCTTCCCAGCAAGACGCCCGGTCAGCCCGACCATGCATTCGACATGCCTACCGTTTTCCTTGCTATATCCAACACGGGTATACGCACGAAGGACGAATACGACGCGTACAACAACTATTATGTCGTTGCCGACCCTCGTACGGGCCACGAAACCACCACTTACGTTTCGACGTACGATCCCAACGGCTCACCTTCCAAGCAGGGCGCCGAATCGGGTAAAATATACTCGTCCTCGCTGCCTGCGGATTACCTCGCCAATGCGTACCGCTATCCCGACATCATTTCCGTACCGTCCACAATGACGGGCGAAAGCTACGATACCGTGTACGTGCCCATGAGCTTCTTCGGACTTCAAACCACTGTCGTAACGCCTCTTGCCGAAACGGGCGAGGTGTACTACACGTCCGACACGTTCGTCGGCTACGATATCCGCGAAGAGCAGGGCTACAACAAGGCAAGCATAGCCGCTATTTGGGACGCTATCACGCTGAGCGACGGTTCCAAAGAATGGTCCGGATCGACCCTTAACGACAACCCGTATGTGTTAATCGACGCGATTGACTACGGCGTATATTCTTCTGGCGACAAGGCGCAGTGGGAAAGCGCAAAAGGCTTTAACAACGCCTTCAGCTCTATGTACTATAACAAAGCTCTCGTCGTTCCCAATATCGACGACGAAGGCGATTATATCGGTTACCAAAGGGCGAGTGCCAATGCAAGCAGCTTCCTCGCCGACGCTCAAGTTTTCAGCTCGGGCACCAACAAGATTTCCAATGCGCTCTTGTACCTCGAAGATCAGACCTACAAGCTTATAGAGCATAACTTCGGTTTGACGTTTACCAAAAACAAGATGCGTACGGGTACGCGTAACCTTACCCTTACGATAAACCTCGCGCTTTCCACCCTTGTCGACGGCAATAGGGCAAGCGCTAAGGTCCATAAGTCCGTTTTGGATAACGATCCCGAATTCTTCCGTTCCGTATCCGTTTCCATCAAAGTCGATAACAGTATGTTCGACATCGTTGCCGGCACCGATAATAGCGGCGTTACGTACAGCGAAGGAACGTACCACGTCGACATGGATATTCATTCCGGCGACACCAAGTCGTACGGTATCGTCCGTAGCGGCGCCAACGACCCCTACGAGGCGATTAACGACGCCAACGCGACCAAGATCGCTTATACCGACACCGACTACGTCGAGCCGGATAACACTAACACCGTTTACCGCGATAGGGTATACTTCAGAAGCGATTCGGTCAATATGATAGGCACTTGGGGCGTAGACCATAACCGTCCCAAGACGACGGCAGGCAACAAGTTTGCGTACACTGCCGGATCCGACAGTGCGCAAAGCTCGATGCGCAACTTCTACAACGTTTCGAGCACGAGCGAACTCGAGGATATCGACAACACGTTCCAGCCGAACGCAGGTGTTTACGGTACCAACTCTTCGCCTAACGTCAATATCAGAAAAGAGGGTTACAGCGGTTACTTCGGCATTTCGTTTACCGAGTCGAGTCGAGTCATTAACATTATGGCGAGCAAAAAGACCGATATAAACGTAACCGCGTTGCCGTCCATACTCGAAAACGAGTTCATAAATAAAGTCGATGGCTTCGCTAACTTTACTTGGAACAGCAATGCCGGTCCTTACGGCGGCTTGTCTCAAGGCCAGCTTAAACAGATTTTCGCAACACGCGGACTTGTTATAGAGTTTAACGGCGGCACCGACAGCACGACGAGCAATATCTCGGTCAGACGCATTTACTATCCGCTCGTAATTATGCTTTACGACGACTGCGGTTCGGGCTGGAACGAAAGCTCGTATCTTGCAATAGAGTTCCGTATCACAATAAGCAACGCCACGCCTAAGCTGAAGGACGTCGGCGACAAGGACATATACGGCCAGCCTATACTCGACGAGGACGGAAACCCCGTGTATTCCGTAACGCTCGACGTCGAGTCGTACGTAAGAGTTAACCTCTATGATATAGTAGAGGATAAGGATATTTACATCGCGCCCGGCAACAGGACTCTTCTTACCAAAGCCGACTTCGAAGGGACGAGCGGAATTATACTCGAAACGAGTGATTACCTCGAATCGATGTATTCGTATTCCGCGCTCAATACGACTCAGTCGCAGTTATTAAACGGCGCGGCGGGATTCTCGTCGAGTAACAACACGGACAACGACGTCATAATGTGGATGGAAAGATCCAATTCCAGCGCGACCGTTTCCGCGACCGACGTTCCGCTTGCCAACTCGATAGGCTTTACGGTAAACCGCAGGTCGACCAATCCCGACGGTAGCAACATTACCAGCTTCGACTTTACCGTTTACTTTAAGGATAACAACGGCGCAAGAACGGCACCCATTACCTTCCGCATTATAGTAAGCAACAAGACGCCTACGATAGAAACGAAGGTACGCAACCTTACCATGCGTGCCGGCGACACCATTACGCTTCTTACCACGTATTACGACGAATTTGTCGGCGGCAGCGATTTCGTTTTCGAAAACAATCACAATAACGACGGTGTAAGCGCATACAGGTATTCCATGACCAACGGTCCGCTTTACAGATCGTCCGGGCACGAAACGTATTTCGATTTACGCGACAACAGAGACGTCAACTACGGCTGGTCGTACGAAAACCTCACAAAGGCCAGGGAATACGATGAGGACAGCCTCGGCAATATCCGTAAGCCTTTGCTTACGACGATAGGCGATCCCGACAGACCGAAGGATATGGGCTTCCTCGGAGTCGCTACCGACGATACGCCCTGGAAGCTGCGCTTCCTGCCTAACTACACGACGGAAAGTTCGCTGTGGCGCGTAACGCAGATTAACCGTACCGAGATAGAAGGACTCGACACCGAAAAGGTCAAGTACGAAAATCAGTATTCAACCAGCCAGTTCCCGATGGCGCTTAGGATAGAGGCTATCGCTGCGTGCGAAAACAAACAGTTTAAGTTTACCATTATAGACGGCGAGGGCGGCATTGTATCGTACGAGCAGCTCTATATAACAATAGTCAGCTCGACTCCCGTACCGCTCGACCCCGTAGAGGACGAAAGCACGCTTGCTTTGGCGCATCTCGAGGGCGTTCCCGACCCGACCAACCCCGGCACGTACTTCGACGCCACGTACAGACTGTTCGGTATTCCGTCCGGCACGGCGTATGTTAAGGTCGAGGGTATCACCGGCCCGTACGACGACGGCGCCGTGTACGCGAGCAATAGGTTTACTATCAACCTCACCAATGTGGCGAAGGACCCCGATCCGGGCGAAAGCGCAGACATGCGTTTGTACCAGGAAGGCTCTATCAAGATTAACAACCGCTCGGTCGACAGAGAGGTAGACGGCAATTTGAGAGGGTCGTACGTAAGCGATTACTTCTACGTTACTCTCGGAACAGGATTGCAATCGCTCACTATTACGATAACGGGCTACAACCCCAACTCGCCTTACGAGACGCTCGAGTTCTCGATAGAGGACCCCGGCAATCACGATAACTTCCTTGTTATAACGCTGCGCATCTATACGCTGTACTCCGACTTAAAGAACCCCACGGCTTCCGCTTTGAACCAGGGCGACTTTAACAAGTACATTAAGGGCGAGCTTAACAACGAGGTGTACGTCAAGCCTTACGACAAATACTACGGCTACGGCGAGTACGAACCAGACCCGGGCGACATGGAAGCCATACAAGCTCTGTACGAAAGCTCTAAGTTTGCCGTCGTTCGTCTTACCGACAACCCCGGTAACGACGGAAATAATACGTCGCCGGTAGTAGACCCCGACGTCAGCGTTTCCGGCATTACAAGCTACGGCATTAACGTGTATGCCTTCCTTGACAGAGAGGGTAACTCCGTCGATTACAGTACATTCTTTAACAGAGACGCCACGACCGGCGAGTTTAGGCTTGCCGATCCCGAGGCGGCAAGAAATTACCTGCTTGCCGGTTACTCGACGCGCGGCACCTCCGTTTCCGCCGGCTCACCCGAGAACCTGTCGAGGCTTAACAAGTACATTTCGATGTCGTTCTCGCTGGACGGCACGACCTTAATCTTCGAACCTAAGACCGCTACCATCGACCATGACATTATTCTCTACGTCGAGATAGAAAAGGGACTGGGTAACCGTACCGCCAAGCGTATGGACGGAATACTTTTTGCAGGCGCAATATTCAAGCTTGTGGTAAAAGACTCCGCACCGCGTGCCGTCAAGGCTACTCCCAATTCCGTCAACCACCAGCAGGCGTTTGTCGGATATAAGGGCGATTCGATAACGTACAAGATTCACGACGTTCTCGACCCCAACGGTTCGCTGTTTGTCGATTCCGACGTAGACGACAAGGTTACGATTAACGGCTTCGACCCGAACGACACAACCGATGCGTCGTATAGAACGGCGCTTGCCGCGGCACTCGAGGCGGACGAAAACCTCGATTGGGCAAGCTCTTCCACAAAAGAACTTCGCGCAATTACGATTACGATAAACCGCGCCGAAAGCAATTCCGATTACGACACGCTTACGATAACCATTAACAGACGAATGGATAAGATTGTCAACGGCAAGTACCTCGATTCCGTTTCGTTCCCGATTACTTTTACGGGCGTCGACCTCGAGGGGCAGGAATGCAGTACGGTCGTTATGATTACGGTGCGCAACACCAAGTCGTCGCCGGTTACCGAAGCGTTCGATCGCAAGGACGAAAACAACATCGGTTATTCGTTCAGCCAGGTCAATCCCGAAATGTACAGACTGGACGTTAACGTAGTTCAGGGCCGCGACGTTACTATTAACCTAAACGACCTTATTGTCGATCCAGACTATGTGTACGGAAACGACTACGAGTCTTACAGGTTTGTAAAGGGCGTAGACAACGACCCGTACGAGTATGTTCTCGACGAGCCGATAATCGCGTACCACTACACCAATATACTGTACGACTTAAAAATCGAGCTTGCCTTGATAGAACCTATCGGACCGGACGTAAATCATCGGACCGGACTGTTAATATCCGCGCTTTCGACAACTCGAAACTATGCCGGCAAAGCGTATATTAAGATAATCGACCGCGCCGGCGACGACGAGGTCGAGGTCGAAGAGGGTGTGTACATCGAGATTAACATTACCGTTATGAACGAAGCACCGCACATTAAGGACGGAATGAACTCGACGACGCAAATAGCGGTCGGTTCCAAGACGGATCCCGAGGTCATTTCGCTCAATATAGACGACTTCGTTTACGATATAAACGACTCCGACGTAGTAGGCGAAGAGAGCGCACAGCACCTCGATACGTACCTGCGTATATTCTCTACGTCGTACCTGCCTTACGACAGCCTGTTCTCGACTGTTGCCGCCGTACCCGGCGACGAAAAGGGCGACAACGTTACGACCGATTCCTCTGCGCTGTTTACGGTTGTTATTCCCGAAGGCTATCACAACCAGCAGTTTGAGATTCATCCTCGTGCCGGCTTCTTCGGTTCGGGTGCGTTTAACATCACGGTTGCCGACGGCGACGTTAACGTCAGAACGGATACAAAGTACGTAACCTTCCGCGTCAACGTTACCGTAATTTACAACCCGAGCGAGATCGATTCGCTTAACTCCATATCGACCGCGCGCGGCAAGACAAAGGTTATTTCCATCGAGACGCTTATTCCCGATATACACAACACTCTGTCCGACATTACGCCTGATCCCGGTCCCGGAACTACGCCCGACCCCGGTGAGGAAGAACCCGGTCCCGGCGAAGACGGCCCGGATATAGACGATCCCGGCACGGGCGGCGAAGATCCCGGAAACGAGGGTGGGGACGAGTTCGGACCCGAAAACGGCAACGAGACCTTCGACATGTACGCAAGAGCGAGAAACGCAAGCGTCTCGTTTAACCCTGCGTCGTCGTACGTGCTGTTAAGCGTCAGTATTCCTCGCGACTCGGAAGAGTATATCGAGTCCACTACAAGCGGCAACGGTACATGGTTACTCCGCGGACTCAAGATGACGCCTGAGCCGCGACGCGTCAACGTTACGTACGCGCTAAGGTCCGACGTCGATCTTGAAAACGTTATAAGCGGCTTCTTCATGTTCTACGTAGGCGAAAACGAAAAGCCGTACCTTATCAACAAAACGATAAAGTTTATACGCCATTCCGATACAGCGGAAGACAAAACGTTTATGCTCGATTCGCAGAACACCATTCGCCTCAGAGCGGAGACGATATTCGAGGACAGAGAGAACGACGTTATGGTCTATAAATCCGCCACGTCGCAAAAGCCGTCGCTAATCTCCGTCGAGATAACCGAAAACAACCAGCTCAAGCTGACGTTTAACGCGAGAGGCGAGGCGGACATCACGATTAACATAATGGACGAAACGGAAGAGCTTGCAGTGCGCACGCTTCACGTAGTCAATACCGACTTGCCCGAACCGAGCTTGTGGATGAGCGTCGTAGCAAGCTTTGAAGCTAATACGGTCGTGTGGGTGGTTGTACTGTCTGCGGTCGTACTGCTGCTGTTCATATTCATTATAGTAATCGCGGTCGTCAGAAAGAGGAAACGCGAACGCGAAGAGCTGGAAGCGCTGCTCGTATCCGAAATGGAAATCGAGGAACAGATGCTGCGCCTTTCGGGCGGACCTTCACCCACAGACTACCAGAGCTTTGGCTACTTGCCGTCCGCGCCTGCCGGCGGTGCGTTCGATCCCGGACTTATGCTCGGCACGGGTGCGCCTGCTGCGCAGAATGCTCCCGGGCTTGCACTGCCTCCGTCGCCCGACCAGGAAGCTGCGGCGGCTCAAGGTCAACAACCGCCCGAGCAGACCACGCCGTACGACGGCACGTCCTCCGGCGGAGAAAACCTCGACTTCTAATCTAAAATAAATATGCTTCAAAACAAAACGGTGCATTTTAGCACCGTTTTTTTATTGAAAAAAGTATTAGTGGATAGGCCGCCGCCTGCGGCGGAATTAAGGTCGTTGCCCTCATCCGTCAACGGCAAAGCCGTTGCCACCTTCCCCTCGGGGGAAGGTTTTATATCGATAAAAGCGTTCGCGCTCGATATATATCTTGCCTTCCCCGTTGGGAACCTCTACGCGTAATCAACAGTTCGCGATATAATAGTATACTACATTCCCTTTGGGGAAGGGGGATCGCTTGCGGTGTCGGGCAAAGAACGATAATAAGTTTTTGTTATGCATTATAGGGTGCTGTTTTGCCATAACACGCCGTACATCATTCCGAGCTTGTCGAGGAATCCAGGCGAACCGCCGTAAGGTTGT
>JAFLVD010000041.1:0-2271 GCA_022508485.1 Clostridiales bacterium
TTATTATTTTTCACTTTGCGTCCGCCTAGACCCCTCGACTTCGCTCGGGGTGATGTACAACGTGTTAATAAAATCTCTCCCTGTGCAAGGGAGGCTGTCTGCGAAGCAGACTGAGGGGCTGTCAATAAGTAATAAGTAATAGTGAAGAAGCAACCCGATTTCGACGTTTAAATTACAATAATCGAAAGGGGATATAAAAAATTTTTTCCCTTTAAAGGGCGAAGTCGCCTTTTTTGCTGTTGACAAATTACGACATATAAATTAGAATACACGTATGACATTGCAAAGTGTACGAAAATTAAACAATATCGAACTAAGTAAAATCGTCGACGTTTCGCTTAAAGCGTGCGCCGCGCTTCTCGCGCTTGTAACGCTTATTCTTACGTTTACGATTTCGGACTATTACATATTCAATAGGATAAGCGAGTACGGGTTTATTTTCGCGGCGAGTCAGTGGATAAAAAAAGCCGGACTTTTGTTAATCCTTCTTGCCGTGTTCTATAAAAAGAAAAGCTGCTCGGACATAGCGAAATATGTTTTGCCCGTGTTTGTTATTATCTCCTGCTTCACATTCGGGAAGTTTTTCGACATTACCGCCGTTACGGAAAACAGCACGCCCAACGAGCTTATTTACACGCACATAAACGAGTTCATGCCCAAAGCGGCGAACATGGCGTTTTTCTTTATCTCGAATGCGCTGTATCTCGTAATATGCGCCGGGCTTTTCGTCCGCGACGGATACAAAGTAAGAGGCAAAAGCTTTATATGGCTGCCGTTTGCGCTCACCGCGTGCATGCCGCTTAATATCTTCGAAAACTTTTTCGATATCTCGAACTTTTCGCGGACCGATTTTCTTTGGTTTAAAAACTTTACGATTTGGCATTTTCTCGCAATCGTAATTGTGGGCGGATTTACGGTCGGGTGCTATTACTTCCTTAAAAACAAGGACAGAAAGTTACAGGACGACTTTTTGGCGGCGGCGGCAATAACGCTTCTTATCCAGTACCACAGCAAGGATTCCATGATAATGGGCGACGGGTACAACGTGTATCACACCGTGTTTGCGTGCATTCCGCTTTTTATATGCAATATCGGCGTTTACGTCGCCTCGATTTCCGTAATAGTAAAAAAGAAGCTGTTGTACGCCATATCGTTTTTCGTGCACGCCGCCGGCGCGGTGTCCGTCTTTGTGTACTTCGGTAAGGACGATATGTCCAACTTCGGAATTATTTGCAGCTATTCGATACTGTACTTTTGTTTAACGCACTGCATTCTGTTCGCGCTGTCCGTACTGCCGTCCGCGCTCGGACATTATAAATTTAAGATGAAGGACTGCGTTATTCCGCTTGCTTATTACTTCGGCGTGATTATCACTGCGTCGCTCGCGAGCGCAATAGTCTCCTCCGCGTCGATGGAATTTTCGTACGGCGGACACGTGCTTTCCGAAGTCCTGCTTCCCAATTACGCTTTCACGCAGTTAAACCCCCTGCCGTTCGAAATGCCAATGTGGAAGCTTACTATCTGGCGGTACGACCTAAACGCGCTGTACATACTCGGTTTGTACGCGGCGTACGTCGGTATATTCTTTGTGTTTAACGGACTTACCTACGCATTCCGCGCCGTAAGAAAAGCGGTGCTCTCGCGCGTCGGCGCAAAAAAGGAAGCGACCGGCGAGCTTGCCTTAGAGACCGCCGCTACCGAGGAAGAAGGGGCGCAAAACGCAATCGCCGCGGACCAACCCGACCGCCCCGAAAACGAATAGCCTTTCACTTTATAAAATAAAAATCGAGCCGAAAATCTCGGCTCTTTTTTTGTATGTTCGTTTATGTGTGTAAAAGCTTCGCGAAGCGAAATATCACGCCAAATGCAAAACTCACTACGATATAATATCACTCGCCGTTAGGCGAATATAACTATAAATCACACCAATCGGGAGGCTCGCATACACTGGAATAAGTTTACATCAGCAAAGGAGGTAAATAATGTTGTTTGACTTATTTAACAGAAATTGCGGCTGCGACAACGACCGCGATCATGACTGCGACCGCCACGACGACGAATGCAAGGAATGCGTGTGTCCGCCGCCTATTCCGTGCCGAGTAGGTCCGACCGGCCCGACCGGCGCGCCCGGCCCCATCGGTCCGCGCGGCTATCCCGGTCTTAACGGCGTAACCGGTCCTCGTGGTGCGACAGGTCCTCAGGGCGTCCAGGGTATGCAGGGCGTTCCCGGCCCCGTCGGTCCTACCGGTCCGCAAGGCGTTCAGGGTATGC
>JAFLVD010000041.1:2371-11048 GCA_022508485.1 Clostridiales bacterium
GTCCGCAAGGCGTTCAGGGTATGCAAGGCGTTACCGGCGCGACAGGTGCAACGGGCGCTACCGGCCCTCAGGGCGAGCAAGGTATACAGGGCGTAGCCGGCGCCACGGGCGCAACGGGTGCGACAGGTCCCCAGGGCGAGCAGGGCATACAAGGCAACCCCGGTCCGCAGGGGCCTCAAGGCGAGCAGGGTGAGCAGGGCGAGCAAGGCCCGGCGACCGACGGACTGGCGGCTTACGGCGGACTTTACTCGACCGATACCTCTACCGTTTCGCTGACGGCTGGTACGCCCGTAACGTTGACGCTCGGCTCGCAGATGCCTGTGCTTAACGAGACCTACGGCTCTGACAGTATCACCGTTAATCAGGACGGAGACTACGAAATAAATTACGGCTTGCTCGGAAGCGTAGACCCTGCGTCGACAATCACGATCAGTGTAAACGTTAACGGCACGCCCGAAGCCTCGGGAGTTATCTCGCAGGACTTTATCGCAGGCACCGCGCGTTCGATGAACGGCTCGACAATAGTCAGCCTTAACTCCGGCGACGTTATCACTTTAACGGTGCAGGGAAGCGCGACGACAACGCTCTCGCCGCTTAACAACGTCAACAGCTACCTTATCGTAAAAAAGCTCGATAACGGAACGGTAATATAAGGTAAGCGCGAGGCGCGTCGACCAAAGAAAAACTCTGCCGCATTACTCCGCGGCAGGGTTTTTCCGTTTTGCGCGCAATAAAAAAGCGGTAATTACGGTAACACAATAAGGTTTTTGTATGATTCGAGAAATTGACATTTGTAGAAAAAAATGCTATAATATAAACAGTTACGACTGCACGGCAGTCGCGGCGCAAAAAGCGGTATCACCGCTCGAAAAAGCAGGGCTTTATTATGACAGGAGAAAAAAAGGCGTCCGCCGTTAGGTATCACCGCCGCACGCTTATGAGCGCCGCGGACCGACTGCTTGTAGAATTCGGCTACGACGGAATGAATATGAATATGCTCGCTAAGGAAGCCGGCTACTCGAAGGCGACGGTGTACGTTTATTTCGAGAGCAAGGACGAGATAGTGGGTGCGCTCGCGGCAGAGCGGCTCGACCTTCTTCAAAAAGAGCTGGCGCTCGTAATTAAGAGCGATCTTACCGCGGACGAGAAGTATAAGGAAATAGGGCGCGTTTTAACCGAGTTCGCGACCGAGGACAAAGTATACTTCGACTTTGTTACATCTAAGGTCGACGCGAGTAAGGAAGAAGAGGCGAGCGCAACGTTCAGCGAGCTTATCACTCGCGTAAACGACATACTCGAAGAGCTTTTACCGCTTGCCGACAAGGAAACGCTTTTAGCTAAGTGGTACGCCTTTTACGGCAGGATAAAAACTTCCAAGCTTTTCGGTTAATTGCGAGCTTTTCTTTTAGAGTCTTAAACTATAAAGCAAAGCCATAAAACAATTCGGTTATAAGCCGCGACAAAAAAGGGGGCGCACCGTGGAAGAGTCGAAGGACGAAAAGGTTAAGGACGACAGAAACAAATACCGCCAACAGTACGACGAGGGCGAGACCGTTGAGGAAAGCGCCTATTTTTCCTTGCAGCAAGCCAAGCTCGGCAAGCTTATAGAGTTTAAGGACGTTAAAAAAATCTACAAAAGCGGCGAGGTGGAAATCCCGGCGCTTTCGGGCGTCGACTTTACAATCGACGAGGGTGAGTTTGTCGTGGTGCTCGGCGCGAGCGGCGCCGGTAAGTCCACTATACTTAACATTCTCGGCGGCATGGATACCGCGACGAGCGGATCTGTTATAGTAGACGGCGAGGACATAACAAGCTACAATCAAAAGCGGCTCACTCTTTACCGCAGGGAAAAGGTTGGGTTTGTGTTCCAGTTTTACAACCTTATAACAAACCTTAACGCGCTCGAAAATGTGGAGTTTGCCGCGTCCGTTACGCAAAACCATCTCGACCCTGCCGAAACGCTCAAAGCGGTGGGGCTTGCGGACCGCGCCGGAAACTTTCCCTCGCAGCTTTCCGGCGGCGAGCAGCAGCGCGTGGCGATAGCGCGCGCAATCGCAAAAAATCCGCTGCTTCTTCTTTGCGACGAGCCGACGGGCGCGCTCGACTACAAGACCGGCAAGAAGATATTAAAGCTTCTCGAAAACGTTAACGTTAAGTTTAGAAAAACGGTCGTTCTCATAACGCACAACAGCGCGATAGCGCCTATGGCGGACAAGGTTATTCACGTCCGAAGCGGAAAGGTGGATAAGATAGATATCAACACGCAAAAGGTATCGGTCGAAACGATAGAGTGGTAAGTTATGAAGTATATAATGCTGAAAACGCTTCGCGACATTCGCGAAACCATAGGTAGCTTTATATCCATTCTGCTGGTGCTTTTTATCGGCTGTCTGTTTTTGGCAGGCGTTGCGGAAGGTTCGTCGTCCACCACCAACCAGGTAAAAAGATACTACTCCTCGCAGCTCTACGCGACGGCGCGCGCCGAATACATGTACGTTAACGAGCCGGCGGTGGGGGAATTGCGCGAGGAAAAGGGAATAACCGCGGCGATGGGCTACGACACCTTCAACACCAAAACGAAGGTGCGCGGTATTCGCTACGACATGACGATAACTACGCTCACCGACGGTATAGACGTTCCGTTTATCACGTCGGGGCGGCTTCCCGAAAAAGGAAAAAACGAAATTATTATAGACGAGGTTTTTGCGGAGGCGCACGGCGTCGAAATAGGCGCAAAGCTCGATTTTTCGGTGGCTACGCTAAAAACGATAAAGCTAGAAATGAGCGCGCTCGGCAACGACGACGAGACGGCAAAGTACACGCCCGAATACGAAAGCGTGGACTACTCGTTTACCGTTTGCGGCATTTACCATTCGCCCGATATTATTTACAAAGTCAATCTATTAAACACTGCGGCGCGCACCGACGAGTTTATACTCGCGTACGTGGAATACGGGCTTATTAAGTCGTACCTCGACACGGCGACGGTGTATACGCCGATGGAAACGCCGTTCGGCACGACCGACGTAACGCTTCTTAAATATTCGGACATCGCGGTTAACGTGTATAACGGAATTAAGATAAGAGCGCAGTCTGGCGTCGACGCGGAAGAGCTGTTTTCGCGCTTTTCCATAACGGACGGCGGCTCTCTTACGAGCATTTTCGCCGACCCCAACCGCTCGGCAGGGCTTTACATGTATTCGTTAGAGCGCAGTCAGTTCCCGGCGGTCGTCGGTTTTGACAGCATGAACGATACCATTGCGGCGCTTACGGCGGTTCTGCCCATGATGTTTTTTGCGGTCGCCGCCGCGATAATGGTTATCTCTCTGTCCAAAACCGTGGAAAACCAGCGTATGCAGATAGGCATTATTCAGGCGCTTGGCGTGTCCAAAAGCAGGGTGTATTTTTCGTACATGTTCTACGCGCTGTTCGCGTCCGTTGTGGGCGCGGTGCTCGGTGGGCTTGTCGGCTCGTTCTTTATGCCGTGGCTATTAAATATCTTGTATCTAAGAATGTTCTCACTGCCGCCCACGCCGAGTTATCTCACCTTTTCCTACTTTGCGCTCAGCGTCGTTATAAGCGCCGTGGTCAGTATGCTCGCCGCGTTTATATCGTGTTACAGAACGCTTCGCTCGGTGCCTGCTCAGGCCATGCGTCCCAAGCCGCCCAAAAAGACGCGCCGTATACTCGTAGAGCGCTGGACGGGACTGTGGAAAAAGCTCGGCTTCGGCGCGAAAATGAATTTGCGCAATATGTTCCTCCACAAGATGCGAATGCTATTGTCGTCGGTGGGAATAATAGGGTGCGTTGCGCTTCTCGTCGGGCTTATCGGGCTTAAAGACAACATGTCGGTGTCGTTTACTCGGTTCGACGCGACGGTCGGCTACGACATGACGATAGTTACCGACGTCGCCGTAGACCTTATGGACGAATCGGTCTACGACTCGATTGCCGGCGCCGCAGGCGAGGAATATATGCACAACCTCACGTTTGTTCCTAACTTTTCGGGCAAGGTGAGCTATAAGGACCTAAGCGAGGACATAACGGTTATGGCGCTTCCCACCTACGCCGACGAAAAGCATTTCCGCTATGCCGACGCCGACTGCGTTAAGCTGTTTACCGACCTCGACGGCAACAACCGCGTGCTGTTTGAGGACGACACCTTCGTCATTCCCGAAATGACCGCAAAAAGATTAGGCGTCAAGGCCGGCGATACCGTCAAGGTAACGGGGTACTCGCTCGACAACCGCTCGGTCTCGTTCGAGATAAAGGTAACGGCGGTCGTAAAAGAGTACTTCGACCAAAAGGCTTACTGCTCGTACGCGGTTTTCGACAACAACGAGGTGGGGCTGTACGCCAATACTTCATACGCGACCCTCCTTCCCGGCGTGGACGAAAAGGAAGCGGTCGAAACGCTTAAAAACAACGAGGTCGTTCGCGACGTCAAAACGTTTAACGAAACGTTCGCCGCGCTCGAAAAGCAAATGTCGCTTCTCGACTACGCGGTATTTATCTTCGTCGTGGGTGCGGCGGCGCTTGCCATTGCCGTTATCTACAACATTACCGCAACCAACCTAAAAGAGCGCACGCGCGAGATAGCGACGCTTATGGTGCTCGGGTATAAGCGGAACGAAACCGCCAACATGGTAATTGTGGAAAACATGGTTATAACGCTGCTCGGCAGTATTATAGGACTTCCGCTCGGCTACGGGCTTATGCTGTGGCTTGTGAACATAACCGAGGCGTTTAAGGTGTATATCGCAAGCGCGCTTTCCTGGTACGTTGCAATCGGCTGCGTCGCGCTCACCTTCGTGTTCAGCCTTGTCGCAACCATGCTGCTAAACACGCGAATGAAAAACATTTCTATGGTCGAGGCGCTCAAAAGCGTGGAATAATACATTGAGTTTACCTGCCGCGAGGCGATGAAAGGTCAAACGGAAAACCGTTTGACTTTTTTAATTGTAAATTTTATAATAAAGGTATGTCGAACAAGACGGAAGGAAAAAAAGCGCTCGAAGCCGGGGATTTTGCCCTCGCCGAAGATAAGCTTATAAAAGCTCTCGACTATCATCCCGACGACAGCGAGCTGTGGTGGGCGATGATGCTTTGTAAGTCGAAACTGAGTAGCGACGCCGAGCTTTCCGCCTTTGTTATTTCGGAATATAAGCGTGCGGCGGAAAACGGCGAAAGCGCGCCCAAAACGCCGCTCGACACGTCGTATTGTAAAAACGCACTCCGTTACGAAACGGACGGCAGAATAAGAAAAAAAGTACAACGCATTTACGACGAGGTGAACGAGCTGTGGCTTTCCGTACGCGGAAAAAGTCTGTCTCTTCGCGCACCTCGAGAAAAAAAGCTGCCCGATATAGGAAAAATTCTGTCCGTCGTAGAGTACGCTTCTATCGCCATGATCGCGGTCGGCGTTTGGCTCGTGTGCTACGCGCTTCTTATCTATAAGGTATGGGCGCTGTGGACGGGCTTTGCGGTGCTTGTCGCGTTTGCGCTCGCGGCGTTTATACTCGTAAGGGTTATGAACAAGCTCGGTGTAAAGACGGACAACGTATCTGTCGCGCTGTTTACGGTTATAGTACTTTCCGCGCTGTCGCTTTTAGTGGTAGGCATACTGAAAAAATACCAAATGGTTGTCATTATGGCGTCGGTCGTACTCGCAATCGCCGCCGCAATCGGACTTTACAAACTGTTTACACGGAAAAAATCGCTGACTCGAAAATCGAGCACGCGCGACCCCGACGAGCTTATAAAACGCTCGCGCGGAGAAAATGAAAAGCAACCCGACAAGGAAAAAAAGGGGGATAACGAGTATGAAGACAAAGACGATTAACGCAAAACTACGGCTCATTATTACGGCCGTTATCGCCGCGGCGCTTTTCGTTGCGCCTATCGCGGCGTGTACGACGAAAGCGCCCGCTTTGCCTGGCGCGCGCGACTATTACATAGTGCGCTTCGACAGCAACGGCGGCAGTGCCGTAAAGCCTCAAAACGTCTATCCCGGGCAAAAAATAATTCGCCCCACAGACCCCACAAAATCGGGCAAGGTCTTTGTCGCTTGGTATAAGGACGACAATCTTACCGTTTTGTGGAATTTCGATACCGATACCGTGGGTGCGGATATGGTGCTTCACGCGGCGTGGAGATCGCCCGATAGCGGCGAAATCGACGATCCCGAGCCGGATAATCCCGATAACCCCGACAACCCGGACAATCCCGACAACCCCGACAATCCCGACAACCCCGATAACCCCGACAACCCCGATAACCCGGACAATCCCGACAATCCCGATAATCCCGACAACCCGGACAATCCCGACAATCCAGACAATCCCGATAATCCCGACAACCCGGATAATCCCGACAATCCGCACCCACAAGGCAACGTTACGGCAACGTTTAACGTGGGGAGAGACGCGCGGCTCGAGGGCGCGAGCAATCCGTCGCCGCAGACCGTTTCGAGCGGAAGCAAGCTGGCAGCGCCCACCGTATCGCGTGAAGGGTACACCCTGTCGGGCTGGTACGTTGAAAACGGAAGCACGGCGTGGAATTTCGCCACCGACGTTATTACAAAGGATACGACGCTTTTTGCGCGGTGGTCGGGAAGCGAATCTTCCGACGAGCCTTCGGGCTACACGCCGACTCTCAGCGCGAGCAACACGCTTTACATACATTACCGCCGCGCGGACGGAAACTATACCGGCTGGCATGTGTGGGGCTGGGTGTCGTCGGGCGGAAGCTGGTACGAGAGCGCCATGACGGATATATCGGGCGCGGTGTATGCGATAAGCCTTTCCGGCTTCGGCGGCGCCACCTCCGTCAATTTTCTTATCGCCAAAAACAACTGGGAAATAAAGGACGGTGAAAAGGACAATACGGTTACTTTAAGCTCGGCGCAAAAGGTTGGGTCGAGCTACCATTGGTACGTCGATTCCGGGTCGGTTGGCAGCGGCAAGAACTATCTTACCGTGGGGTCGGGCACCGCCTACACGCCCACGGTCGAGCCGCTTCGCGCGAGCAAGAGCGACGTTAACCGCGCCGAGGCACAATCGATTCCCGTTCAAAAAACGGTGAGCGGCTGGGACGAGGTCGGCGTAGGGTATCAGATATTTGTGGCAAGCTTTTGCGACAGCGACGGCGACGGACTGGGCGACATTCGCGGCATTATAAATAAGCTCGATTATCTCGACTCGCTTAACGTGGACGTGCTGTGGCTTACGCCTATTCAGAGCAGTAACTCGTCGCACGGCTACGATTGCTACGATTACTATTCGATAGACCCCAAGTTCGGCACCAACGCCGATTACCGCGAGCTTGTTTACAAATCGCACCAAAGGGGCATTAAGGTCATAATGGACCTTGTGGTAAACCACACCTCGCCCAACAACGAGTGGTTTATTAAGTCGCAGCAGGGCGTAGTCGAAACGGTTACTTACCAAGACGGCACTACGGCGGAGGTTCACTACCGCGATTTTTACAGATGGAAAAGCACGAGCGGCAACAGATATTACAGCTCTAACGGCTGGTATTTCTATTCGTCGTTCGGAAGCAACATGCCCGAGCTTAACTACGACTGCAAGCAGGTGCGCGACGCTATGGTCGACGTCGCCTCGTACTGGATGAGCTACGGACTCGACGGCTTCCGCATGGACGCGATAAAGCACGTGTTTATGTGGGACGAGAGCGAAAACCTAAGCACGGATACCGAGGGCGGCAAAAACGACGGCGCGTACAACTACAACCTCACCAAAAACGTCGAGTTCTTTAAAGAGTTTAATTACAGACTGAAAAAGACCTTCCCTAACTGCTATCTGCTCGGCGAACAGCTTTCGGGCAACGTCAACGACGTGTCGCCGTTCTATATGGGCATGGACTCGCTGTTCGACTTTAACACGTACTACGACCTTCCGGGAAAGATTTCGGGCGGCAGCGCCGGCGCGCAGGCGAACGCGTTTAATTCCAACGCGAACAAATACAGCGGCTATCGTGGCGACAGACCGATAAATTCCATGATAACCTCCAATCACGACATTCAGCGCCTTGCCGACAAGATACCCGACGAGAACAAGCGCAAGCTGTACATGGCGGTCATTATGACAATGCCCGGGCTTAGCTGGATATACTACGGCGACGAGATGGGGCTTATCGGCGGCGGCACGGACAGCGATCAGCGCTACCGCCAGCCCATGAAGTGGACGAAAAACTGGGCTAACGTGTGCGACAATATTCCGGGGATTCGCAACTACAACGTAAACGGGTCGCTCGCCTCGGTCGAGGAACAGCTAAGCGCCGACTCGTCGTATCTTAATTACGTTATGCGGCTTACCGCAGTAAGAAATAAATATCCTGCGCTAATCTGCGGCACGGCGACTTGCTCGGAGAGCAACGGCATGTTAAAAATCGAGGTTGTCGGCGGCAGTCAAACCGTTACGGCGTACCATAACTTTTCGTCGTCGTCGAAATACGTTTCGGACAGCGGCTCGTGCGTTTTCGGCGCGACAAAGCTCGATTCCTGCGGCACCGCGATATTCGTTAAGTAAAATAAGCAAATTACATACAAAGCTCTCGGAAAGGGTGTTTGTGATAGGGAATATCAAAAACGCCATAACTATGTTTATCAATAAAAATGCGGCGCTACGCGCCTAGATTCCTCGACTGCGCTCGGAAT
>JAFLVD010000042.1 GCA_022508485.1 Clostridiales bacterium
TGGTAGAGCGATGCGTTCGCAACGCATAGGTCATGGGTTCGAGTCCCACTATCTCCACCATAAAAAACCGCCTTCGGGCGGTTTTTTAAATGAAGCGCCGCTTGCGCGGCATGAAGAATGAAGACGTTCGCTTGGTTCACTAATGAAGATGCTCGCCCCTTTCGTCTGCCGCAAGCGGTAGCCACTGTTCCCATTGTCTGCTTCGCAGGAAACGGGGACAGCAAGATGCTCGCTAATTAAGGTTTTCTGTATAAATAAAAGCCCAACGCCGCATATATGCGACATTGGGCTTATATAATATACATTTACAATTATATATTCACTAACTCCATATCGTCCTCGTGAATATCTATATCTTCATCATACGACGGCTTTATTGAGATCAAAACGTTCCATTGACCTCTTATGGCATAAGTACTTGCTATACAGCCGCGCATCCCCTTTTTTACTCCGTATTTTTTGTACTCCGGTTTATCTTTTGTTATTATTACTCTGTCGTATTCCCTGAACTTCGGCGGCTTTAATTCGGTATGAGTGTAAAAATCGGGTCTATTAATTTCCTCCAAAAATTCGTCCATTAATTCGGGTGTATAAGGTCCGGTATATTCTAAGTCCTTGGCCTTTGCCTTGGCAACAGCAAACTCACCGAAGTTATAGCTGTCCAAAAATTCCACTACCCACTCGTCGGTAGCGGTTATATAAGACACAAGAATACCGTCAAATCCCTTAAAGATGTTTTTGGCACTTAATTCTTCGGTATCGTTTTTTAATCTTACATAATCACTTACTTGCATTGTACTAATCTCCAAATGGTGTATTACAGGTTATTAAACCGTTAGGTCTAACCATCCAACCTGCTATAAAATATTTTTCTCGATTGTGTTTATTAAACAAAGTCTTTTCTTACTTTATCTCTTTCTGCTTCCGGTCCGTCCGGTATTCCATCGTGATACCACTGCGCCCAGTCGCCTGAAATAGGCGCCCCGTCGTCCGTGCCGAACAAAAGCTTTATTTGCTCGGCGGCGTTGTTTAGTTCTTTCATTAACCTCTCCTCAATTATATAATATTTTGTAAAGCAATTCAAGTAATAAAGAACACTATAAAAGACGAAATGATTACTCTGTTTCGCCTTAAAATATTGTTGATATTTCCTTATTTATTTTTTCTGTCTACTTATTGTGGCGCAAGTTTATGGCATTAATAGGGACAACATTTTGTCCGCAATATCATTGAACATAAAAATTTCAAATTATTTCCATATAAGCAGATGCTAAATGTACGAATATCGCACGGTTTTGTTGCCCTCTGGCAATGCAGAACTTCATATAAATAAGATTTACATAATTTTTATAAGTATAATATGATTTTGCGTAATTACAAGGTTCAAACCTGTTGCAGTTGTGTCCACCAAATCAAAATAATCCGAACTCAATCGTAACTCGCGACTGGTTCGGATTTATTTTTTGTTTAATGAATAATAGGAAGACAGACACTAAAACAGTTGGTTGCTATTGATTTTCATTATGTCCACATCATCTCAATCCGCTTTCTTCTCGGAAAAATATTTCGAACTTCTCGCACATGCTTTTTGCCGAACGCAAATATGTTCTTTCGATTTTTCCGTGTAGTCATTTTTGATCTTGTAACGGTTTTACGCTTTCTTTGCGCAACGAATTATAAACTTTTCGAAAGACTAATTTGTTTGGGCAATACTTATCGTCAACAAAGTACCGTAAGCCGTCTTTGCTCTCAAATTCCGCGATTGCCGCCGCTACGGCCGCACTTCTCGATTCGCCGTGCTCGCATTGACAAATAACGATTTTCGCGCGTTCTCTTAGTCGAAGATAGATTCGTGCAACCTTTTTTGATTGTTTGCCGTCGATTGGGTGATATTTTACTTCCGCAGATCTTTTACCTTGCGCGGAGAGCGGCGTGCCGTAAGCGTCCAAATACACGTCGCCGTCCACGTCGTTAAACTCCATTCGCGCATAAAACTCCGGAAAATGCTTTAATGTTACTCCGTCCGCGCCGTAATCTCGTATGCTTATCAGCAATGTGTGCGGCTTAAACTCTTTTTCCGACAGCGCTTCGACTTGCTGTCTATTCATAACCTGTAGCTTTTTCATACAAAAATCCTCCCGTAATTTACAGGAGGATTTTAGCATAATTTATGTACCGAAAAAGGGGTAGTTGCGCTACTTTATTTTCTTTCTGAAACAAACGTATTAAAACATTCTACAAGTCTTTCTTTGCCGGAAAGACCGTCTTTCATTTTTCTGTTCCACCATGCGCATGTAGGGTGAACTGTTGCAAATATTTTAGTTTCATTATAATCTTTGTTTTGCCTGACAAAAGCATTATAGGCTTCGGTTGACAAAAAAATGATTTTATCGGGCTTTAAGATTTCTACGACCGAAAGAAAAACGTCGTTGGACAGATCTTCTGTCTTATTCCATATTTTTAGTGATAGCGGGTGAACTTTATTTGTTTCTTCGTTGAACTTTAATAAGCTGTTCCAGAGTGAAATTCGCTTATAGAGTGCCGGCATTTGAAAGTAATTCATATAGGCAAATGAGTCATAAATACTATAAACATCTTGCCACTTTTGATATTTTCCATTAAGAACGCATTGATTGTATATTTTGCAAGGTTCCCTGAAAAGAGCATAGGCTGCGCCCGATTTGCCGGACATAAAATTACCGATTGTACCGCGAGTGGTATACCAACTTATATCATTGATTAGCGGCGGCGTATCGCCCCACCAATCGGATAATAGGCTATCGCTTGTAATCTCCGGTAAAGGTTCTTCAACATAGTGACTTTCCCCTACAAGCAATATTTTCATTCCCAACTCATTGCTCAAATAATTTTTCCCGATAAACGGCTTAAGAGTGGGGTGTGATTGATAAAACTTAATACCGTCCAACTCTTTTTCCGCATTTTCAAAAAAAGTGTTTTCCATTTATTTTTCCTCCGAATATAGTTTTTTCATTTCCGCAATATCGTCTCTGATTTGTTCTACAAGACTTTGCGGTGATAACAGTTTAACATATTTGCCGTATTGAAGCAACCAAAACCGCATAGCGGAAGGACTTGCGGTAAGCGAAAACTTGTAATTGCCGTCATTCATTTCGGTTATATCGACATTACGACCGAACGAATCGATTACGTTGTCAATCATGTGCGTTGCGTAGTTTGCGGTTTCAAATACTATGCGTTCGGGTTTGTCTGCATACATAAATGGGAAGCGACTGTCGAGTTTTCCCAAACTGATACCGCTTTCGCAGTTTTCGACCGTTTCCAACTTCCGCACGGGTTCTTGCAAAATATCGATATCGCTCATTCTGTCAAGTCGAATAAACGCAAGATTATCGTGCCCGACGTAATTGCACGCAAGGTAGTAGCGCCCGTTTTTTAAAAACAGTCTATACGGACTGACCGATGATTTTTGGGGCTTGCTTTTTCGCTTGCGTTTGTCCGCATCAAAATAGTTGTAGAAAAATGCGATTTGTTTTTGCTCGTCTATCGCTTCGCAAACAAGTTCGATATTGTAAAAATAATCGCAGTTCTCATCCTTTTGCCAATCGTCGACGTTTGTAATATGCTTAGCGTAGCTCTTAAAATATTTGCCGCCTTCCGCCGTGAGCTTGTCTATAATTTCTTTTGTGTGCGCTTTACATACGTTGCGGTTTGATAAAACAGAGTCAATCAGCAGTCGCAGCTCGCCCGGAGAGAATTTGCGCGAGGCAAGATAAATTCCGTCGCTGTCCGATACGATATCGTAACCGGCCTGTTGCAAAAAGTCGATATTCCGCGCTACGGCTTTGCGCTCGCACTCTATATCGTATTGCACTTTTAATAGCGATATAATGTCGCCTTGGCGAAGTTTATGGTCGCAGTCGGAAAATTCAAACAGCACCTGCAAAATTCGTAAAATAAATAATTTTTTCGGCTCAAACGTTTCCACTGCTATTCTCCCTGTAAGTCGGCAATATATTGACTTATTTCGTCCGCGGATCCGTCGTAGGATTTTGTCATGCACCATTCACGACTGAGCATAAATGTTTCAAAATCAAATAAGTCACCCGAAAGCTCTCGCGTGTAATTTATAATACAAACCTCATCGGTCTTATCTTTCATGCCGCATTCCGATGTACAAAACTTTTCAAAATCCTCAAACGCTTTTATCATCAAAAGTCGATGCGGCTTTTCGCCGATTTCCGCACGGAAGTTCTTTGTTCTGTCTTCCGATATCGCCGATATTTTAACGATTTTTCTTTTGTCGGGTGACTTTACCAAAACGAACACTTTCATTGTTGTACCTCGCAAATATTGTAACACAGTTGTTGCACCGAAAACGGTACAACTATTATAGTACATTTTGGTAGAGCTGTCAATGCTTGTACCTTTTTCGGTGCTTAGTATATGTTACGGTTATCGCATGACGGAGGGATAAAATGAAACTCGAAGACGTTTTCGATATACGCGACTTTACCGAAACCGAGCTTGAACGACTCAGACATGAGATTGTCGTTATCAACCGCGCACGATGTGAAAGCGCAATCATTGAGGCAATAGAAGAAATAAAAAAGTCGCCCGAACAAGAATATTATATTTGCGGTGCGGCGAATTGCTCATTTTTGCTGTATGCATTAGGCGTAACTAAAGTCGATCCGCTAAGGTTTGATTTGCCGTTTGAGCGGTTTATAAATCCGTTGCGAAAACATTCGCAGCCAACTGTACAGGCGGAATTTGCGCCCAAAAAGCATATTCAAACAAATCTGACCGTTGAAGAATTGATTGCGTCGCAGATTATACGCGAACAAACGGAAACGTGCGCTATTCCGGTATCAACTTACAGGGATCAGCCGCTATACGATATTTTGTATAGAACGCGAGGAAATCTTTTGTGGCAAGAACAGTTTATCAACATATTAAACCGCGTCGGCGGAATGTTACCCGAACATGCGGACAGGGCGCGGACAGAAGTGTGCAAATACGGCGCGAATAGCTATAATTGCGATATTTTCTATGATTGGATGATTGACCATTCCAAGCGACTTGGATACAACATTGTTGACATGTTTGACTTTTCCCGACAAATTTTTGACGATATACGCTATGCAAAATGTAAAGCGCACTATCTTTCTCAAGCAATCCATAATTACGATTTTACATTATCGCATGAAAAGCGTACGGCTGTTGTTTGTTTCGGCGAAGCATACAATATAGCGAAGCATATATCGCCCGAAAAAATATCGGCATACAGATGTTACGACACTCGGCTCGAGCTGAATAACGCAATCGCAACAGATAAATATTTATGTTGCAATTCGGATTGCGGAATGACGAAAGGCGACTTCATAATTCGATCGGAGGCGACGAGCGGACTCGGCGCAGGAAATAATGAAAGCTTAGGCAAGTCGGCGGCACAATCCATAGAGCGTGAACTTAAAAACGATATACAAAATCTAAAAGCAAAAGGGGTACTTAAAATCGTTATTATTGCTTATTCCGGAACATTTGAATGCTTTGCGACCGAGCTTGCATACAACATTTGCAAAGAAGAAAAAATGACCTGCGATATTTACGCTTATCATATCGGAACCCGGTCCTTCCCGGATATATCCCCACAAGAAAAGCGGATTAGCGATTTGGAAAAAAATTTAGGAGCGGAAATATTGTTTTACCCAGAAATTAAAGAACACGACAGTTCACCGTCCGTATTGGACGATATAGACAAGCAATACGCAAAAACGATAGAATATGCGTGCTTATAATTTTGCAAAGCGTTCAAGTTTTTTACTTTAACGCTTATTTATGTGGTTCCGTAATCACGCCGTCCTCAATTTTTACTGCGCCTATTTCGATTATATAATCCCTGTTTACATCCGTCCCCGTTGTTTCCAAATCAAACACGACATACTTATTATTTTTAATACCCATAACACTCTCCTTTGTCATCAGTATAGCGCAAGACTTGCATCGAAAAGGGGGCGTGGGCTCATTGACAAAGCCGCAGAAGAACGATAGAGTTTAAGCAAAAGGGATATGACGTGCGCAAGACGCAAAACTCCGCTTTCGAATTTAAAGATTTATTTAAACAATATAACCGACTACGATAAAAAAATTCTATATTGTTTTTCATCAATTCAACATATAAAACCCTATCTTTTTTTCGGATAGGGTTTTATAATAAAATCAATTCTAATGGAAAACACGCGGATTTACGCTTCGGTATTCTTCGGGTTTGCGCGCTTTTATCAATACGGTAACACCGACCGCCACCGCTATCGAGCCAAGGACAACGAATAGAATTCCGATGAATTTTGGGACTGATTCTCCTTTTATGTAATATTCTTCTACGTTGTTCGGGTTATAAAAAATTTCAACCTGCTGCCCCACCTTGTATTTAGGCGGATTTTGTCCGGAGTTGCTTTTTTTGGATATTGTGCGATCTCCGACTTGATATTCTATAACCGGAAAATAGATATATGACGTACGGTGGGACGAGGTGGTACTTTTTTCGATTACAAGTTCCACAACCGTTCCCGTTGTTTTTTCGGTACATCTCTGTTCCGAAATGTTGCCCTGTATCATTACTATAATACCTGCAATGATAAAAACAACTCCGACAACCAAAAACAGTATACCTACTCGCCTCGCTTCCTTTTTAGAGTTCATAAAAGAATCTCCTTGCTCGTGTTCTTAATAATCATATCACCGATAAACAATAAAATCAAGCACATAGATTTTATTATCTAATAAAATAAATCCGTAAAGCATAAAACGCTAATATACCGTTTTTCTTTTTCTTTTCGCCGTGCAAGAAAAAATGACTATTTTTGTCGTAATGGCTTGAAAAAGCGGCGGTTCGATGATATAATAGTTTTCGGTATGAAAAGTTTAAGACAGCTTTATAAGATAGGCGTGGGGCCGTCGTCGTCGCACACGATGGGGCCGGTTAAAGCCGCAGAGCGCTTCCTCGCGCAGTATGACGGCTACGACAGCTATACGGTAACGCTGTACGGCTCGCTCGCAATGACGGGCGAAGGGCATGGCACCGGCAGAGCGATTATAAAAGCGTTTGGGGACCGCAAGATTTCGGTCGTGTTCGACAAGACCACAAAGTGCGTTCACCCCAACACGATGGATTTTACGGCGTTTAAGGAAGGCGCCGAACCCGTCAAAATGCAGATATTCAGCATAGGCGGCGGCGAAATCCTTGTCGCCGGCGAGACTCACGTCGAAGGTAAGGAAGTTTATTCCCATAAAACCTTCGAGGAAATAAAAAAATACTGCGTGCAAAACAATCTACGGTTTTGGCAGTACGTTACCGAGTTCGAGGGCGAGGACATCCTCAAATTCGCAAAGGAAATCTGGAAAACCATGCAGGCAAGCGTTCGCGAAGGACTTCAAGCGGAAGGAATACTTCCCGGTGGGCTTAACGTAGAACGGCGCGCCAAACAGCTTTTTTCCGCCAAAAACGACCTTACTCGGCATATCCGCAGAGACCGTATCGTCGCCGCGTACGCCTTTGCCGTCGGCGAGCAGAACGCGACGGGCGGAACGGTTGTTACCGCGCCTACATGCGGCGCGTCCGGACTGGTTCCGGCGGTGTTCTACTACGCTAAGGAACAGCAGGGTTATTCCGACGGCGATATATGCAAGGCGCTTCTCACCGCCGGGCTTATAGGCAACGTGATTAAGACCAACGCGTCCATTTCGGGCGCGGAATGCGGCTGCCAGGCGGAAATCGGCGCGGCGTGCTCTATGGCGGCGGCAGGGCTTGCCGAGCTTTACGGTTTGAACCTCGACGAGATAGAATACAGCGCAGAGGTCGCGCTCGAGCACCATTTGGGGCTTACCTGCGATCCCGTGTGCGGACTTGTGCAAATCCCTTGCATCGAGCGCAACGCCGTAGGCGCAATGCGTGCGATAAACGCGGTCAGTCTTGCAAACTTCCTTGCAGTCAGCCGAAAAATATCCTTCGACACGGTGGTTCGCGCCATGTACGAAACGGGCCGCGACATATCCGAAGGCTACCGCGAAACCTCTACCGGCGGTCTTGCCAAGCTATACAAGTAAGCCCGTCGGCGCGAATAAAACCTCGCGCAAACGGTTGACAAACGCCGAGCGCGGTGGTATACTCGTATTACAATTAAATACTCAATCTTTGGGGCGGGGTGAAAATCCCCACCGGTGGTTACAGTCCACGAAGGTCCTTACGGACCCCGAATAGGTGAAATTCCTATACCGACGGTTACAGTCCGGATGAAAAAAGATTTTTGGCTTTTTTAAGCATATTTTCGCCCCGAATTTTCGGGGCGTTTTTTGTATAAATTTTCGGAGGTAATTATGGAAGAAATTAACACCGAAGCCGTATCGGAAGAGCAAGAACAGTCAGCGGAAGTTTTCGCTTCGTCCGCAGAAGCCGCACCCGTCGACGCCGCCGCGTCGGAAGCCGCCGCCACGGAACATGCCGCCGCGCCTTCGAAAAATCGCATAACTCAATATTTTTCCGCGCGGCGCATAGCGTATATCGCTGTTTTTACCGCATTGTCTTTTGTGGTAAGAATATTCGACTTTCCTATTCTTCCGGCACTCGACATTCTTAAATTCGATTTTTCGGACTTGTTCGTTTTGTTATGCGGATATTCACTTGGCCCTGCTGCCGGCGTTATATGCGGCGTACTGAAAGAGGTTCTCTCAATAGCGCTTGGTACCACGTCGGGAATAGGCGAACTTGCAAATATTTTAGTGCTTATCCCTTTTGTCCTGCTACCGTCGTTAATGTATAAAAAACACAAGGGGATAAAATCGGTTATACTGTGGCTTGGAATTGCGTGCGTTATCCGCGTTGCTTGGTCTGTCCCCGTTAATTATTTCATTAGCTTCCCTGCTTTTATGGTTGTGTATGGCGGAACTTGGACGGGTGGAATGAACTTTTTCCTAAATGTTTGGTACTGGGCGGTACTGTTTAACCTTATTAAAGCACTGATCCTCGCCGCCTCCGTCCTGCTGTTATACAAATCGGTATCGCGGCTTATAAACATGATAAACAAAAAATTCGACGACCGAAAAGCCGCCAAAAACAATCCGCGCCCGTCTTAATTTAGCTAAAAACTGTTTGTAAAGGCACATTTCATAGGGATTTACCCATAGTCGAAAAAAGCCCACTACGCTTCGGAAACGAAGTATAGTGGGCTATATTTTAATTAAATAAACTAAATATGCGAGGAGTAAATTTGCTTGTTTGCAAGAGCAGATTTGCGACGAGGACAAGGCAGGCATGAAATGACTACATTATATTTGCCTATAACTTCGCGACAGCGAAATATCACTTGCCGTAAGGCAAATATAACTGTGGTGTTTATGAAAAATCACAAACATCGCTACCGAGCGGTTTTTTGTTGCTTTTACACTATAAGCTTCCATTTGACTTTTTCGGCGCAGAAGTAGTAATCGGCGATTTTGTCGATATGCGCTTTTTCGGCGGCGTTCGGCTCGTCCACCCAATACGTGAATCCGTCGTCGAAAAACACGGAACAGCCTAATATTTCGGAAGTCGGGTCGTTATCGACAATTTGTCCGTAGCCTTTAACGAGATTGGTTTTTGGGTCGCCGTTAAGCTCGAACAAGATATCGCAGTACCACGAGGTGAAGAACCGAATATACAGCTTTTCGTTTCTTTTGTACATACTCTTTACGTACGAGCCGTGGAAATTAAACGCGACGGACAACAGCCCTTCGATATCCGCTTCCGTCTTTATCTCGAACCACTCGGGGCTTTTAACCGCCGTCTGTAACGCCTTGCACCTTTCGATAACGTCCGCGGCGGTTATCGGACCGTCGAAAACGTCCTCGCCGCCGAGGTCGAGAATAAACCCGTAGCCTTCGGCTTTGCCGTTTTTCGCCCAACCGCCGTCAAGCTCGGTATTGTATATAAAAACATGTCTTACGACGCAGTGATTTACCGCCGTGTACTCGCGGATAGCTTTAAGCTCGGTTTTATCTCGGTTAAACACCAAAACCTTCGACTCGAATCCGCCGTCGAGCTTAGCAAACACAATCGAGTCGTAAAAGCCGTCGTCCGTTTTTATTCTCGCAATCACGTTAAACCTCTGCCGTTTACTCTTTAATCATTTTACCAAACGAAAAGAGAAAAAGCAATAGTCAATAAAAACTTCTTTTACGCTCTGCTTTTCTTTTTCTTATCGTAGTTGTTTGTTTCTTTGCCTCGGCGCACTCTCGTCGGGAATCTACTTCGACCACGCAAAAACCCGCCCTGTAGGCGGGTCTGCCGTTTTTACCTATTCGGCTTATTCGGCAAGTGGCGAGACTACCGCGGAAATCCGCGGTGGCCTTTGCGCTTTGCGCAAGCGGCTAGCGAACTTCGCGCCGAAAATTCATATACCTATTTTACGCACTGCTTTTCTTTTTCTTATCGTAGTTGTTTGTTTCTTTGCCTCGGCGCGATCTCGTCGGGAATCCACTTCGACCACGCAAAAACCCACCCTGTGGGTGGGTTTGCGTGGTCGAAGTGGCGAGACTCGAACTCGCGGCCTCATGGTCCCGAACCATGCGCGC
>JAFLVD010000043.1 GCA_022508485.1 Clostridiales bacterium
TCGGACATCGTTCGCTAAAAAATGTCCACAGGACATTTTTATTAACGCTCACGGGTGGCGCGAACGCAGTGAGCGACGGATGAGGGGCGACCGAAAATAAATGAAGAATGAAGAATGAAAAATGACCGCACCGCGGTCATTACATTTTCACTATTACTTATTCGCTCGTCGTAGGCGCGATCAGTTTATTTGTTTTACTATTCCGTCCGAGATTGAATACGCTTTTCCTCGCAAATACGCTTTTGCGCCGTCTATTAGGATATACGAAAGGTTTGGAATGCCGATAAACGTTTTGCCGTTCGACATGGGGATAATATAGTCGTTTACAATATCTATCTCGTCGCAAGGCAGCTGATACGATTTAGTCTCGCCGTCGAAATGTGGAATAATAATTTTATCGTAAAACCCGAGCCCGTCAACAAACAGCGGCGCGCCGATATCGCTCATTTCCTCGGGAAAGTTAAATACGTCCTTGCATAAGTTCATCGAGCCTGCTGAAATACCGACAACAAGCCCGTTATAGTTTTTAAGAATTTCGCCGAGCTTTATTCTTTTAAAAAATTCGCGCTGGCACAAAACCTTTCCGCCGGCGAGAATTATTAGGTCGGCGCCGCAAATAACGCTTTCCGCGTCATGCGCGTTTCTGTCGTCGAGTATTATCTTTTCCTTAAAGTCGAGGCCGCTTAAAAAAAGCCCTTCGAAAACGGGTGGGGCGGAAACGTCGTTGTGCTCGGTGTCCGTCGGGTCGTTTACGACGTAGACGACGCGGTCCCGTTTTGTTAGGCGAGATGTAAGCTCTGTGAGTATGCCGTTGTCGTCGGAGAGCGGCTTGGGAAGTTTGTTTCCCTCCTCGTCGTAATAGTGCGTCGAAAGAATGCTCGATAGTATAATCGTCAAAATTTGTACCCCTGACTGTTTTTTGAAGTATAACAAAAGTCCCGATTATTGTCAATATCGGACGAGATAAAACTTTTAATCAAACAAACTCGATTTTCGAATAAGTATCTTTATTATAGATATTGACTGCTTTTCAAAAACGTGGTAAACTGCTATACATATATGATATGTAAATAAATTAAGGTGGAGTATGGAAAAAAGAAAGCACTTCATAATAAAATGTGTGTTGTTTTTACTTATTTCTATCTGCTGTTCGTTTGCTCTTTTGTCATGTAAAAGCGACACGAAGGAACCGGAACAGGACCCCGGGTATAGAACTATGACAATTTATGAATTATACGCCGGAACGGAAAATTTTTCCTTTGCGAAAATAACCGTAACATCTGTGAAGGATGTGATTTATTCCGACGTGCTTCATACTGATATAAGATACCTGATACTCGAAGGTGTTGTCGAGGAGGATTATTATTGTAAACTCGAAAAAGATACTGTTGTCGATATACCTATTCTTCTCAATAAAAAGAGCGATACGTATTTTGACGAGAATGTTGTTGCAGATTTGTTTTTTCAAAGTAAAACGTTATTCGTTTATTTTAGGGAAGCCGACGACAATGAGTTGCAAGTGTATCCCGAGGGCGAAAAAGTACAATTTGATTATTTAACATCTCGTGTCGTCCTTGATTTTAGCGATATGATTTTATGCGCAAACGGAAAAACGGATTTAAAAATGATGAGCGATTTTCTTGACAGTCAAGACGCGTCGTATGTGCCGTTTAATCTGTACGGAGATTATACAAGGTATATAGACGACTTGATGGATATAAATACCGTTTCTAACAATTTAAAAACTCTTTATGAAATAATTAAAAATAAACAGAAGTGAATTTATGAGGTCCTCACTTTACCCAACGAGGTTTATTGCAACGGGAGGGGGAGGGATTTTATAGTGCCTTTGTGCTCATATAATTGAGGGGTAAATGTCAAGATAAAAGTTTTTATGAAAATGTTAAAAAAATGGCGGAAAATCATTTGACACGCTTGACAAGCTGTGATACAATATCAAAATGCCTAATTATGCCCCAATTTGGGCGTAACTGGCGGCGCAAATCTATATAAAGAAGAGAAGGCTAACGGTTGTTAATAGGTATTCTCATCTGAAATATCGTTTATCGGGCGGCGAAAGCGAAACGCTTCGCTTCCCTTTTGCGCGTGAAAATTTTTATCGGAATAGGCGCCGCGCTCTTTAATCAGCGGTGCCACAAGTAACGTAAACCACCTTTTAGGAGTTTGTATGGCTGACAGAAAAATTACAAAGGTTAAGTACGGCAATACCGAGCGCATGAGCTTTGCGCAGATCCACGAGGTCATCGATATGCCCAATCTTGTAGAGGTGCAAAAGACATCTTACAACGACTTCATCGAGAACGGCATTAGGGAAGTCCTTAACGACTACTCGCCTATAACCGATTACGGCGGAAAGGTCGAGCTGTTCTTTGAAGATTACACGCTCGGATACCGCGACGGCGCCAACCCGAAACGTAACTATACCGAAAAGGAATGCAAGGACCGCGACGCGACCTTCGGCGTTCCGCTGTACGTTCAGGTAAGGCTTCGCGACTGTGAAAAGGACGAGAGCATAAGGTCTGAGGTGTACATGGGCGATCTTCCGCGCATGACGCCCACCGGCTCGTTTATAATTAACGGCGCCGAGCGCGTCGTAGTAAGTCAGCTCGTGCGTTCCCCGGGCGTTTACTTCGGCTACGAAAAGGATAAAAAGACCGGTCAGGCGCATTACAGCGCGAACAATATTCCTACGCGCGGCGAGTGGCTCGAATTCGAAGAGGACTCCGCCGGCGTGCTTTGGGTGCGCGTAGCCCGTCAAAAGAAGGTGCTTGCGACGGTGCTGTTAAGCTGTCTTTCCGCGGTTACGGGCGGCGGCTTCGGCACGGACGAGGCGCTTAAAAAGATGTTTAACAACGACCCGATGATAGAGGTTACCTGCGCGCGCTACGCCGACAAAGAGGACAAGCCGCCCCTTGACGAGGAACGTGCGCTCTACGAGCTTAACCACAAGCTTCGTAACGGCGAAACCCCTACGATAGAGTCGATTAAGGCGTACATTTACGGCATGTTTTTCGACCGCCGCAAGTACGACATTTCGCGCGTAGGAAGATACAAATACAACAAGAAGCTTGCGCTTCGTTACCGCGCGGCCGGCTGCCGCGTAGCAAAGGATATTGTGGACGAGGACGGCGTAGTTTATGCGCGCGCCGAAAATAAGCTCGCTCACACCTCTGCGGACGTGCTTACCGAAGAGCTGTGCGTAAAGATTCAGAACGCCGGTATCAACGAGATTTGCGTACTCACCGAGGACGGCAAGGAATTTAACATTATTTCCAACAGCCACGTAGACCTCGCCGGATATATCGACGTAAATCCTCGCGAAATCGGAATTAACGAGATGGTTTACTATCCCGCGCTTAAAGAGCTTATGGCCGAGGCGCAGGGCGACAGAGCCAAGCTCGCCGACCTTTGTTCGAGGAACGTCGACAAGCTTATAGTTAAGCATATCGTTGTAGAGGACATCATTTCGACTGTTAACTACATTATGGGTCTCCACCGCGGACTCGGCTCGTGCGACAACATCGACCACCTCGGCAACCGCCGTGTGCGCTCGGTGGGCGAGCTGCTTCAAAACCAGTTCCGTATCGGCATGGCGCGTCTCGAGCGACTTGCGCGCGAGCGTATGCAGACCCGTCAGGAAAACACCGAGCTTAACGCGCAGACGCTTATTAACGTACGCCCGATAGCAAGCACGATAAGAGAGTTTTTCGGCTCGAGCCAGCTCTCGCAGTTTATGGACGAGACTAACCCGATTGCCGAGCTTACCCATAAGCGCAAGCTTTCCGCGCTCGGTCCCGGCGGCTTAAACCGCGAGCACGTAACCTTTGAGGTCCGCGACGTTCACTACACGCACTACTCGCGTATGTGTCCGATAGAGACGCCCGAAGGTCAGAACATAGGTCTTATTTCCTCGCTTACGAGCTATGCGCGCATTAACGAGTACGGTTATATCGAAGCGCCGTACCGCCGCGTCGACAAGGTAAATCACCGCGTTACCGACGAGGTCGATTACCTGCCTGCCGACGAGGAAGACAGATACATGATAGCGCAGGCGAGCGAACCGCTCGACGAAAACAACTGGTTCGTCAAAAAGCGCGTAATGATGCGCCACCGCGATCTTATAGGCGAGGTTTCTCGCGACAGAATCGACTATGTGGACGTTTCGCCGCGCCAGATGGTTTCGGTCGCTACGGCGCTTATCCCGTTCCTCGAGAACGACGACTCGCACCGCGCGCTCATGGCGTCCAACATGCAGCGTCAGGCAGTACCGCTTCTTAAAACGGAAGCCCCTATTGTCGGTACGGGTATCGAGCACAAGATAGCGTACGACTCGGGCGTTATGGTAATAGCGCGCGCCGCAGGCACGGTCGACTACGTCGACGCAGAGCGCATTATCGTAGTCGAGGAAGACGGCACGCGTCAAATGTATATTCTTAAAAAGTTTGTCGGATCCAACCAGGGCACCTGCATTAACCAGCGTCCTATCGTAAACAGGGGCGACAAGGTAAGTAAGGGTCAGGTCCTTGCCGACGGACATTCCACGTCGCAAGCAGAGCTTGCGCTCGGTAAAAACATTCTCGTAGGCTTTATGGGCTGGGAAGGCTACAACTACGAGGACGCTATACTGATAAGCGAGAGGATAGCCAAAGACGACGTATTTACTTCCATTCACATCAGTAAGCACGAGACCGAAGCGCGAGACACCAAGCTCGGCCCCGAGCAGATTACCCGAGATATTCCGAACGTTTCTCCCGAGGCGCTTAAAAACCTCGACGAGGACGGCATTATCCGCGTAGGTGCGGAGGTCGGCTCGGGCGACATTCTCGTAGGTAAGGTTACTCCTAAGGGCGAGACCGATCTTTCGCCCGAAGAGCGGCTTATCCGCGCTATATTCGGCGATAAGGCGAGAGAGGTCCGAGACACCTCGCTTAAAGTTCCCAACGGCGAGGGCGGTATAGTCGTCGACGTTAAGGTGTTTACGCGCGCCAACCGCGACGAGATGAAGCCGGGCGTTAACAAGCTTGTCCGCGTTTACATCGCGCAAAAGCGTAAGATTTCGGTAGGCGACAAGATGGCGGGCCGCCACGGTAACAAGGGTGTAGTATCGCGCGTTCTTCCCGAAGAGGATATGCCGTTTATGGCGGACGGAACGCCGCTTCAGATTGTTTTGAATCCGTTAGGCGTTCCGAGTCGTATGAATATCGGTCAGGTTCTCGAGGTTCACTTGGGACTTGTCGCAAAGGCGCTCGGCTGGAAGGTTTCCACCCCCGTTTTCGACGGCGCGATAGAGTCCGATATAGAAAAACTGTTGCAGCAAAACGGCTACGTTTCGCCCACCGGCGAGGTAGACGGCAAAATACAGATGTACGACGGCAGAACGGGCGAGGCGTTTGAAAACCGCGCCACCGTCGGCTATATGTACATGCTTAAACTTATCCACCTTGTAGACGACAAGATGCACGCACGTTCCACCGGCCCGTACTCGCTCGTTACGCAGCAGCCGCTCGGCGGCAAGGCGCAAAACGGCGGTCAGCGTTTCGGCGAGATGGAGGTTTGGGCGCTTTACGCTTACGGCGCCGCCAACGTCCTGCAAGAGATTATGACGGTCAAGTCCGACGACGTTACCGGCAGGTCCAAAACGTACGACAGCATTGTGCGCGGCATGGATATTTCCGAACCGGGCGTTCCCGAATCGTTTAAGGTTCTCATTAAAGAGCTTCAGGCGCTCGCCCTCGACGTCAAGGTCCTTACCGAGGACAAAGAGGAAATCAGCGTAAAAGAGCTTATGGAAGACGAAGCGGTTATGTACGACGGCGAGCCTATCCAGAAGCATTACGACAGCTCGGTGTTCGCCGGCGACACGTTGACCGACGACGACGTTCTCGGCGGTATCGACGACGACGATCACGTAGACGACGATGACGACGAAGGCAGCTTGTTCGAAGAGGAAGTCGTTTTGGACGACGACGCGTTTAGCGGCGGCGACTACGACGACATAGACGATAACGATAGCTTAGATTAAAGGAGACCAAGCGATGTTTGAACTTAACAATTTCGATTCGATGCAAATAAGCCTTGCCAGCCCCGAAAAAATTCGCAGCTGGTCTAAAGGCGAGGTTACAAAACCCGAGACGATAAACTACCGCACCCAAAAACCCGAAAAGGACGGCTTGTTCTCCGAGCGTATCTTCGGACCGACCAAAGACTGGGAGTGCTACTGCGGTAAGTATAAGCGCGTTCGTTATAAGGGCGTTATATGCGACAAGTGCGGCGTCGAGGTTACTACCGCCAAAGTCCGCCGCGAAAGAATGGGACATATCGAGCTTGCCGCGCCCGTAACGCACATTTGGTATTTCAGAGGCGTGCCGAGCAGGATAGGGCTTCTTCTCGATCTTCAGTTAAAGCAGCTCGAACAGGTCGTTTACTTTGTTAACTATATTGTTCTCGACCCCGGTATTACCGACCTTCAATACAAGGAAATTATAAACGACGACAAGTACCACCAGTATCAAGAGCAGTACGGGCCTAAGGCGTTTAAAGCCGCCATGGGCGCGGAGGCTATTCGTCAGCTTCTCCAAGACATTAACGTCAAGGAAGAGTACGAAAAAATGCGCGAGATAGTCAACAACGCGAGCGGTCAGAAAAAGCTTCGCGCCATAAAGCGTCTCGACATTCTCGACGCCTTTATTAAGTCGGGCGCCGAGCCGAGCTGGATGGTATTAAGTGTTCTTCCCGTGCTTCCGCCCGAGCTTAGACCGATGGTTCCGCTGGACGGCGGCAGATTCGCAACGAGCGACCTTAACGACCTTTACCGCCGCGTAATTAACAGAAACAACCGCCTGCGCAGGCTTATGGAATACGGCGCGCCCGAAATTATCATAAGAAACGAAAAACGTATGCTGCAAGAAGCGGTCGATACTCTTATCGATAACGGCAGGCGCGGCAAGGCGTACAGCGGCCCCAGCAACCGTGAGCTTAAATCGCTTTCCGGGCTTCTCCGCGGAAAGCAGGGTAGGTTCCGTCAAAACCTTCTCGGTAAGCGCGTCGACTACTCCGGCCGTTCGGTTATAGTCGTAGGTCCCGAATTAAAGTTCTACCAGTGCGGCGTGCCTAAGGAAATGGCGCTCGAACTGTTTAAGCCGTTTATCATAAAAGAGCTTGTCGCTACCGGCAAGACGCACAACGCAAAAACAGCAAAGCGTATCGCAGAGCGTGCCGACGACGACGTTTGGAACGTGCTCGAAAAGGTCATTAAGGACCACCCCGTGCTTCTTAACCGTGCGCCTACTCTGCACAGATTAGGTATCCAGGCGTTTGAGCCGGTGCTTGTGGACGGCAGGGCGATTAAGCTTCATCCGCTCGCGTGCGGCGCGTTTAACGCGGACTTCGACGGCGACCAGATGGCTATACACGTTCCTCTGTCCGTAGAGGCTCAGGTAGAGGCGCGCGTGCTCATGCTTGCGCCCAACAACATTCTTAAGCTTTCGGACGGCGAACCGGTTTGCTCGCCTACGCTCGATATGGTTATGGGTACCTACTACCTTACCATGGATAAGCCGGGTAGCAAGGGCGAGGGCATGACCTTCTGCGACGTCGACGAAGCGAAGATGGCGTACTTCAATAAGGAAATCGAGCTTCAATCCAAGATTCATGTAAGAATGACAAAGACGGTGGACGAGATTGTCGCCGCCGGCGTTAAAATCCCCGACAATGCGGTTTCGCCCGACGGCAAGGTGTACAAGCACGTCGTTACGACAACCGTCGGCAGACTTATATTCAACGAGGAAATACCGCAGGACCTCGGCGTAGTGGTGCGCGACACCTACGAAAAGATGTTCGAGCCGGAGATCAACTTCTGCGTCAACAAGGGTATCATTAAGGATATTGTAGACGTGTCGTTTAAGCGCAAGGGCGCGTCCGTTACCGTCGAGGTTCTCGACGCAATTAAAAACCTCGGCTTTAAGTATGCGACTATCGGCTCGATAACGACCTCGATATTCGACATGCACATTCCGCAGGACAAATACAAGATTCTCGACGAAGCGGAAAAGAAGGTCGTCGAAATCGAGCGCAGCTTCGAGCGCGGCTTCCTTACCGACGAAGAGCGCTATACCGACGTCGTCAATATCTGGAACAACGCCGGTAAGCAGGTTACCGAAAGCCTTAAAAAGACGCTCGACGAGTTTAACCCCATTAACATGATGGCGGTCTCGGGCGCGAGAGGTAACATGACCCAGATTTCCCAGCTTTCGGGTATGCGCGGTCTAATGGTTAACCCTCAGGGTAAAACGCTCGACGTTCCTATTCGTTCCTCGTTCCGCGAGGGCATGACCGTTCTCGAGTACTTTATATCCACCCACGGCGGTCGTAAAGGTCTTGCCGATACCGCGCTTAAAACGGCGGAATCGGGCTACCTTACGCGTAGGCTTGTCGACGTCGCGCAGGACGTTATCGTAAGAGAGGACGACTGCTGCGAGGGCGCAGAGCCTAAGGGAATGGTTACGAGCGCAATCCTCGATGAAAACCAGGTAATCGAACAGCTCGAGGACAGACTTGTCGGCAGATACAGCGCCGAGCGCGTCGTCAATCCCAAAACAAAAGAAGTGCTCGTCGACGTTAACGAGATGATAACCGAGGCTATCGCAAAGCGTATCGTCGATTGCGGCATCACCAAAGTCAAGATAAGAACGGTTCTCACCTGCAAGAGCAAGCACGGCGTATGCTCTAAGTGCTACGGCAGAGACATGGCCGCGGCGACGCCCGTAAGAATAGGCGAGGCGGTAGGTATTATCGCCGCGCAGTCCATAGGCGAGCCGGGTACTCAGCTTACGCTTCGTACCTTCCACATGGGCGGCGTTGCTTCGGCGGACGATATTACTTCCGGTCTGCCGCGCGTAGAGGACCTTTTCGAAGCGCGTAATCCTAAGGGCGTTGCGGTTATCGCCAACCACGACGGCAAGCTGAAAATTGTCGAAAAGGACGGCAAGCGCGACGTTATCGTCAAGCGCGACGACGACACCGAGGATACTTACTCCATTCCTCACGGCGCAAGGTTCAAGCCGTACGTTACCAACGGCGCAATGCTCAAAGCCGGCGATCCCATTACCGAAGGTCCGCTCAACCCGAGCGATATCCTTCACACGAAGGGCAGGAACGACGTTCAGGAATATATCGTAAAGGAAGTTCAGCGCGTTTACCGCGGTCAGGGCGTTAAGATTAACGATAAGCATATCGAGGTTATCGTTCGCCAGATGCTCAAAAAGGTGCGCGTAGAGGACAGCGGCGACACCGACCTTCTTCCCGGCGACCTTGTCGACCTCGCCGTTCACGAGGAAGCCAACCAAAAGGCAATGGCCAACTACGGCAGAACGGCTACCGCAAAGCACACCATTCTCGGCATAACCAAAGCCGCGCTCGCAACCGACAGCTTCCTTTCTGCGGCGTCCTTCCAGGAAACGGCGCGCGTACTGACCGAAGCCGCCATTAAGAGCAAAATCGATCCGCTCATGGGCCTTAAAGAAAACGTCATAATAGGCAAGCTTATCCCTGCCGGCACGGGCGTAAAAACGTACAGAAACATCTACCCCGTAGAGCGCGTCGGACATATCGCCGAAGCCGAACAGAGTGAAGAAGCCTGGACGAAAAACGCACAATAATAACACAGTAATGTAAAACAAAAAACGCCGCGTATTTACGCGGTGTTTTTTTGCGCGCGTGCCACACTATTCATATTGCATAAGCGCCCCCTATATGCGTTATAGACAGCCCCCATTACATAGGGGGCTAGGCGGACGCAAAGTGTAAAATAATAACAAGTTGTGCGGCTGCGCCTAGATTTCTCCGCTTCGCTCGCAAGCTCGCTTCGGTCGAAA
>JAFLVD010000044.1 GCA_022508485.1 Clostridiales bacterium
CCTAGATTTCTCCGCTTCGCTCGCAAGCTCGCTTCGGTCGAAATGATGGGTGGTATGTAGAAAAATCGTTTATGCTCAAATTAAACGTTAACGCCTTTTCACGCCGCCCATCACCCCGAGCGAAGTCGAGGGGTCTAGGCGAACCGCCGCATAGCGGTAAATAAGGTCGTCGCAGGCGGCTACTTCTTCACTCTTCACTATTACCTATTCCCTCGCCGAAGGCGCCTCGGCGCAGATATCTTTTATCACCTCTCCTGCGATTATAAGCCCGGCGACGGCAGGGACAAAGGCGACGCTGCCGGGAACGGCGCGCCTTGCCGTGCCGCTTTCGTTCTCGGCGGAAATATCGGCGCTGCCGTTTTCCGCTCTACTCACCGGCTCTTCCTTTGAGTAAACGACTTTAAGCTTATTTATGCCGCGCTTTTTAAGCTCGCGCCGCATGACGCGTGCAAGCGGACAGACCGTCGTTTCGTATAAGTCCGCGACCTCGAACTTGGTTGGGTCGAGCTTATTGCCGGCGCCCATACAGCTTATAATGGGCGTGTTCGACCGCGCCGCCTGCCAGGCGAGCGCGATTTTGCCGCCGACGGTATCTATCGCGTCGATAACGTAGTCGAACAGCGTAAAGTCGAAGCTGTCGGCGGTGTCCGGAAGGTAGAATACTTTATGCGCGAAAACCTTGCAGTCGGGGTTTATTTCGGCTATTCTTTCCGCGGCGACGTCCACCTTGAACCTTCCTACCGTTTTGTGGGTCGCAATTATCTGACGGTTAAGGTTGGTAATGCAAACCTTGTCGTTGTCGATAATATCGATTGCGCCGACGCCCGAACGCGCGAGCGCTTCCACCGCATAGCCGCCCACGCCCCCAACGCCGAACACGGCGACGCGCCCCCTTTTAAGCCGCTCTATTCCCTCTTTACCCAAAAGAAGCTCTGTTCTCGAAAAAGCGTTTAACATCTCTCCACCGAAATTAAGTATCGAAATACATTATATCCCGATATTACTCTATTGTCAATATTTCCGCCTAAGTAAAAGTCGAGCGAACGCGTTTACGCGTCCGCCCGAAAAAAGGAGGAAAGTGAAGAAAGTTTTTTATTCTTTTACCGCGCCGGCGGTGAGTCCGTTCACCATGTATTTGACAAGCCCGAAGTACAGTATGATAATGGGTACCGCGATAAACACCGAGCCTGCGGCAAACCTTGCGAACTCGGTATCGCCGAGGCTCATAAGCCCCACCGCCACCGTGTAAAAGTCCTTGTTTTTAAGCAGAAGCTTGGGCAGGATAAAATCCGACCACGGCCAGGTAAACGAGGTTATAAGCGTATACACAATCATTGGCATTGCGATAGGCAGGGTGATTTTTATAAACACCTTAAAGTTGCTCGCGCCGTCTATCCGCGCCGCCTCGTACATGGAGTTGGGTATTGTGTCGAAAAAGCCTTTTTGCGTAAGGTAGCCCATAGGCGCGCCTGCCGAGTAAATAAGAATAAGCCCGAAGAGGTTGTTTATCATCTCGAACTGCGTCATGAGCAGGTACACGGCGGTCATCGCCATAAACGAGGGGAACATGCCGAGTATCATCGTTACCTTCATTATCCCCTTTCTCGAACGAAATCTGAACCTGCTCATAACGTACGCGGTAAGGATTACCAAAAAGCTGCCGAGAAGCGCGGCGCCTACCGCCACAATCAGCGTGTTAATAAACCAGCGCGGATAATTGTACATCTCGGTGTCGGTGAACAGCTTTACAAACGTATTCACGCTGTACGAGCTTGGAAAGAAGCCTTTAAACGTATACATGGAACCGCTTTCCGAAAAGGACGCGAGAATGAGCCACAACACCGGGAAAAGGAAAATGAACGCGATTACGATAAGCGCGGCGTAGGTAAAAACGTATTCCGTAAACTTTTTGAACGAAAGTCGTTTTATTTTATGCGACCTTACCGCGACGGGGTGATCATTTACAATATCGATATTTTTCATCTATACATATCCTCCTTGCTGTACGACGGGGATTTTACGTACACCGCAAGCGACAGAACGGACGCGATTATAAAAATGATAATGCTTATCGCCGCGCCGATAGAATAATACTGCTGGTCTATCGACAGGCTGTACAGCCAGTTTATAAGAAGGTCGGTGTCGCTTGCCAAAAAATAGCCGTCGCAGATTATTCCGCCGCGCAAAAAGTAGAAAACACCGAAGTTGTTAAAGTTGCCCATAAACTGACCGATAAGCATGGGCACGGTGGCAAAAACCACAAACGGCAGCGTTATCTTTTTAAACTGCACCCACGCGCTCGCCCCGTCTATCCTCGCCGCCTCGTAAAGATCGGGATTGAGGTTGGAAAGTATTCCCGTCGCAAGCAGCATACTGCTCGGTATAGACAGCCACGCGTTTACAAGCCAGCCGATAAGCCGCGCACTCCATTTGGAATCTATACCGAGGAACAGAACGCCGGTGCCGCCCAAGCTCTCGATATAGTAGTTTATGGGGCCCTGGTTGGAAAACATAAACTTAAACGCGAGAAGCGTTATAAACCCGGGCACGGCAAACGCGAGTACGGGAAACGCGCGCCAGAACTTTTTTCCCTTTACTATTTTTTTGTTGAGAAGAAGCGCTATACCCAGTCCGCCGAAGTAATTAAGCGCGGTGGACATAACCGCCCACAAAAGATTCCAGCCGAGGATTTTAAAAAAGGTACTGCCCATAAGCCCGGTGGAAAAAAGCTGCTTAAAGTTGCCGAAGCCTATCCAGCTTACGAGCGAACCCGTAAGCACCACGTTTCCGCCGTAGTCGGTAAAGGCGATACACACCATAAATATGATAGGCAGTATGTTAAACACGAACACACCGACGACCGGCAGAACGAGCGCGGTTACGTAAAAATACTTGTCGAACATACTGCTAAGCGATTTTTTAAAGGTCGGCACTTCGTTGCCGCGCGAAACGTACTCGAACGTTCTTTTCGCGTCGCGGATATTCGCAAGGTGGACGGCTATAAAAAAGCCGGTAATTATAAAAGCGAGCGTGCCGAGCAGCATCATTATTACCGAGTTGTCGCCCTTAATTCCCAGCCACGGATTGGGCGGAACAACGCCGAGCGAAAAGAAGTTGTACATCGCCTTTCCGCCCGTTAAAGCCATGTACGTTACGTACCCTAAAAAGATAAGCAAAAACAAAATGCCCTTAATTATCTGCTTTTGCATAAGCTGTCCGAGTCCCATTAAGCACATTGACGCCTTGACGGGCTTCGGCGCGCTTTTTACCCCTCTTGCCCACGCGGATACAGCGGACGGTCTCGAATAAAACCACCTGCCGATCCGCTTAAAAACCGCGCCTACCCCGGACGGAATATTTTTAAACCACTTGATAAGTCTTTTTATTAACGACGAGGACTTGCCCCTATATATCTCTGTGTTTTCCATACTCGCCTCACTTACCGATAGTGTAGATAGAGTCGTAGATATTGCGGTTTACCGTTTTAAGAAGCTCGTCGAGTGCGGCGTAATCGGGCTTACCTCCCGATAACGTAAACTTCTTCCCCGAAGCTCTGTACGGGTCGGTGGCGATATCGGTAAACGCGGTAGTAAGCGGCGTCCAGATACGCTCTACGCCGTAAACCGACGGCATAATCGATATTCGTCCATTTTCTACCATGCCGAGCAGTCTGTGCGCAACGTCCGCTTGAACGGTGCAATCCTTGTTGCAGTCCTGTCGCGCAGGCGCAATTCCCAAATACTCGTTGCGCTTAATAATCATATCGTAGCTTGTAGCATAGTTTAAAAACGCGAGCGACGCCCTAGGGTACTTTGTGTAGCTGCTTATTGCATAACCGTTCATTCCGCCCATAGCAATCGACTCAACTGTTTCACCCTCGGTTTCGGTCAAATCGCCGGATACGGGCAGTCTGGGCATGGGAACGGCGACGATGTTCTCTTCCGCCGCCGCTCGAGCCTCGGACGAAGTCATACCCTGCTTTCTGTATACCGAGATAAGCTCGCTACTCAACGTGCCGTACATGTCTTGCGTATCGGGTACGGCAAAGTAAGCGCCGGAGGCAAACTCGCTCTCGCGCGCAACCGTAATCGAATTGTCGACGCACCCGCTGTTCATAACGTTTGCAAGCTGTAAAATTATACCTGCCCCGAGTTTCGCTCGGTCATTATCGAACCCGATATCCTTTGTATCCGTATTGTTATTTCCAAACACGTATGCGCCGTACGTAAAAAGATAACCGCATGAAAAATACGGATCGTCAAACGATTGCATAAAACCGTATTCGCCGCTGTTGTTGCCGTTACGAATTACGTTCCAACGGTACATTTTTCGCATGTCCTCAACCATATCGGGCACGCCGTTTTTATCGTCGTCCCATTCGGTTTCCCAATTTTCGGGCAGCAAATCCTTTCGGTAATACAACATTCCGGCCTGCATGTTTACGCCGACGCCCATATAATACTCCGCGCCCTCGTACTTATAGGTATAAGTGCTTTTTACAAGCTCGGGAAGGTGTTTGTACGCGTCGAGCTTTTCGGTGGGAAGCGGCGTAATGTGCTTACCGTCGCAATACTTCATAAGCATGTCGTTTGCTTGATACAGTACGTCGGGACCGTAACCGTAAGGACCGTCGTCCGCAAGATTGGAATATTGGTCCTGATTGGCGTCGATGGCTACGATATTATAGTCCTTATACAATTCGTTAAATCCGTCGAGAAGTACTTTTAAGTATCCCGAAGACTTTGCGGTATCGTTTTCGAGCACATGCAATACGATAGGTTTATCGGCCGTGCCGCGCTCGACGTCGCCCTCGAATTTTTCGTAAAGAGCGGCAAGCGACTGCTTGGCGTAATACTCACGCATACCGCCGCCGTTGCACGCGACGAAAAACAGCGCGGTTATTCCGCACAGCAATAACGCAATTATTCGTTTTATATATTTCATTTTATTGTACCGTTATTTTGTGAGCGTCCGCGCCTACGGTATACCCACGCGCGGAAAGCGTTTTGTTTGTGTTGTTTACGACAAGCGTAACCCTTTGCGTATCGGTATACCTTTCCGCAAAGAACAGTCCGCCGTCCGAGTAAAATTTCGCGTCGCCCTCGCACAGCGCAGGCAGCTTTTTGTAAGACGTTAGCGCTGCGACCTTTTCGGTAAACTCGCCGCTTTTATTCCAGTCGAAGCACCTGCGGTTGTCGGGGTCGTAGCCGCCTTCGGTGAGGTTTTCGGTGCCGTAGTAAATCATGGGCGCGCCCGGCATAAACATTTCGACGGCGAGCGCGTTATAAAGCTTACCTTCGTTTTTTCCGCACAACGTGTAAAAACGGTGGGTGTCGTGGCAGTCCAGTAAATTAAGCATCATGCTGTTAACCTGCGTAATGTTGCGCATCATCAGTCCGTTAAGCCGTTCGGAAAGCCCCTTTGCGTCAAGCGCGCCGTACACGAAAAAGTCGAGCATTGCTTTTGTAAAGGCGTAGTTCATTATCGAGTCGAACTGGTCGCCGATAAGATAGCTTTGCGAGTCGTGCCAATTTTCGCCTATAAGCGCCTTGTCCGGCCCAAGCGCCTTTATTCTTTTACGGAACAGCCGCCAAAAATCGTGGCTTACCTCGTCGGACACGTCCAGCCGCCAGCCGTCGACGCCGTACTCTTTTATCCAATACTCGCCGATTTGACAGAGGTATTCTTGCACCTCGGGGTTAGCCGTGTTCCACTTGGGCATATACTCGCACGAGGAAAATACCTCGTAGTTAAGCGGCCTTTTTACCGGCTTGTCGCCGCGAATTATAAACCAATCGTGGTAAGGCGATTTTATCCCGTTTTCTGCGACGTCGCGGAACTTATCGAACTTGTCGCTGCAATGATTGAACACCGCGTCGAGTATAACGCGAACGCCGCGCTTTTTGCACTCTTTCATTAAAAGAGAAAACGCTTCGTTTCCGCCGAAGTGCGGATCCACGTTATAATAGTCGATAGTGTCGTACTTGTGGTTGGTGTCGGAGGTGAATATGGGCGTAAGGTACAGCGTGTTAACACCGAGTGCGCATATATGATCGAGCTTTTTTATTATGCCCCAAAGATCTCCGCCGGCAAACGAGGTGGGCGTGGGTTTATCCCCCCACTTCATCGTTATATGATCGCTTTCGCCGTCGCCGCCGCGGCAAAACCTGTCCGGGAAAATCTGGTATACGACCGCGCGCGTCAGCCAATCGACTTTACCCATTACGTCGTTTTCGTTTATGTACGCGAGCTGGAAAAAGTTGTAATACGCAAGCGAAAAGTCGTACGTTTTACTCGCGCCGTCTTCCGAATAATAGCACTTTTCTCCGTCCGCGCCCTCGATATAAAACACGTACGCAAGCCGTTTGTCTTTAAGCCTAAGCCTGACCGTAAAGTAGTCGTACGTTCCGTCCGAACAATTAAGGCGCATATCGGTGTTCTCTTGCTTTTGACAGAACTTGTGCTTCATTCCGTAAATAAGCTTGACGCTTTTTACGTCGCCCTTTGCGACGCGAAGGCGAAGCTCGGCGGTTTCGGCGTCGAGCGCAAAGCTGTACAGCGAATCGGACTTGTGATAAATAGCGAGCTTGTTCATAAATGACCTTGACTTTGAAAATATTGTTTGTTAAAATATAAGCATGGGTAAAGTGTCGAGCAGTAAAGCCAAAAAGGGCGTTACCATAAAGGACGTAGCCACCGCCGCGGAAGTATCGATAGCGACGGTGTCGTACGTTTTAAACAACAAGCCCGGACAGTCCATAAGCGAGGAAACGCGCAAAAAAGTTTTGCAGTTTGCCAACCTACTTGGCTACGAGTGCAACGTCATGGCGCGGTACCTTGCAACGGGTAAAACAAGCGTCGTATCCCTTGTCCTAAAAGACGTTGACGGATTTGCCGCTCAGTATTACCTTAATCTTATCACCGAGCTTTCTCGCCTGCTTTCACGTAAGAACTTTACGCTTAAAATATCCGACTTTTCGGACGAAATCGAAAGGACAGGCGATACCTGCGACGCATACATAACGGTTGCCCTTTCCGAAAAGGAATTCCGCGAGTTTGCCGACACAAAGTACAAGCCCGTAATCGCAATCGACAGCGTGTTCGACGATTTTTTGTTCTACCGCGTTAACGACGACTACGAAAAACTTTGCCTGCGCGCAAAACGCGCTATCGGTAAGGACGGCGTTACCCTTCTGTCGTTCGGGCTTTCCGCCGAATGCGAAGCTTCGGCCCGGCTTTTCTTCGACCGTGTGATAACGGTAAAAACTTTGTCCGACCTAAGCTCTCTCGACGGCGACTGCGGTTACGCCACAACGTGTAAGGCTATATCCGACTGCGTGCCGACCGCCTACTTCGAAGGCGAGTCGTTCGCTCGAAAGGCCGCCGCCGCGGTGGACGCCGTTTTTAAGGCGATCGACCGCGTTCAGTCCTCGTCCGAGGAACACGACGTCAGGGTGTAACCGCTTTTACCCACCCAATATACTATACAACAAATATCGCGAGACCGCAATACCCTTTTTTGCGGTCTCGCTTTTTTTGCTAAAAAATCCCGGTTTTACGAAACGGTGTAGATATCCACCTTGCCCGTAGCAATCGTGTACACTATTTTGTACGTTCCGGTCGTCGTGCACGTAAAGTTGCCGCTCGTACCGAAATTGCCGTTGGCGTCCCCGTCCTCTCCGAGCGCGGTAACATTGATAAATTCTCCGTTTCCGCTTGAAGCGCCTTTGTCGTATAAAGCAAGCCCGAAGCCGGCGCCTTCGTTAATGTTAACGGTTATTTCGTACGCCGTTTCGTCGGCGTTAATCGTCATCTTCCACTCGGCGGCGAAGCCGTGATCCCATGTACTTTCGGTACCTGCGGAATTGGTTATATTCGTTCCCTTAACGTAAATGTCGTACACGTCCGGCGAATCGGTGTGAATTGTAATCTTTATCATTTTCGAGTAACTGTTAAAGGTTACGTCATAGGTACCTGCGGTTACGACTTTGATATTGTAATCCCCACCGTCGGGGTTTGCGGCAGTAAACGCAGTGCCGGTATTGTTAAGATACTTATAGTTATAGGTATTTGCCATGTTATCCCAGCCGAGTACGTCGGTATCCGCTTCGTACGCTCTTATAACAAGCAAATCGCCCTCGGCAAGTTCAAGTGCCGAATAAGTATACACTCCGTTATCTTCGGTCAGAGCAAACGAATCGGAATCCTGTTGATAGTCGCCCCAGTTTCCGCCGTCAAATGTTCCGTCGAGGTAATAGTCGTATACTTTCGGCTCTTTTTCGGCGTTAAAGCTTACGGTCAGCGTTTGCGCGCCGGCGTCGTAAACGAAGGTGTATGTTCCGTTCGCCTTTGCCGTAATGTTGTTGGTTTCCCCGTCGACGTACGTTTTGCTTGCGGCCGTAAGTGCGTCGGCTTTAATGTACGGACCGTCGCTTATAACGCCGTCAATCGACTGCTGCGAGATAAACATAAATTGGTCGCCTTGTTTTAGATAAACCTCCAACGTGTATATGTCGCCGTTTCTGCTCATTCGCGTGGCGTCATTGTACATATCCGCCCATCCGGTAATGCTCTCGCCTTTTATATAATAGTCAATATAGTCGGTAGAAACCTCCGCCGCGTCGCCGTTCCGCTTATATGACAGCTCTGTAAGCTTGCCGTCCGCGTCAATGTCGAGAGTTAACGTGTAATTGCCCGACTGTCCGACCATAATGTCGGCGGTCTTATTTACGCCGCTCAGTCCGCCGCCGAAATAGAACGGGGCGTCGCTTTCGGTGGAATAAAGGTCGGGAGTCATATATCCATAGCCGATTTGATAGTCGCCCCACCCCTCTACCGTATTGAGAATTTGAAACTTATCTTGCTCGTAAAAGTCCGCAGTAAACGTAAAGCGATTGCCTTTGTTCGCGTCTTTTATAAAGGTGATACTCGCCGGCAAATTCGCCGCCGCATCACCCTTAAACTCTTTGTAATTGCCGGACTCCGCAAATAGCGCCGAAGTTTGAGACGCGCCTGCAAGATACCATGTGTGGTCGTCCGGCGCCGTCGAGCGAAATCCCGCGTATACGCTTGTACTCGCGACTATTCCCATCGAAAAGTCGAACGCTTGACTGTATGTCGGTGTTGCGCACCAACGAACGAACTCATATCCGTCTTTTGTCGGGTCGACAGACGGCTTGTTTACCGTGCCGTCTTTAACTACCTGCTGCGTTGATAAAACTTTCGTTCCGTCGTAGAAAGTAACAGTGTACTTTCCTCCGTCGCCGCCGCCGTTATCGCACGCGACAAGCGCGCTTGTACCCACCGCAACACACAGCGCCGCAATGAGTAGCCTTTGTGCCTTTTTCATTATTTACCTCCGTTATGTTACTGCCTAAGCGTTCGCCTAAAACCGTTAAGCGATTACTTAAACGTTTAACTACATTATAACCGTTATTACCGCGCTTGTCAATATGTTTTTCTATTTTTTTAAATTTTTTTCGCAGCTTTGTCCACTTCTTCACTTTTCACTATTACTTATTACTTATTTACAGCCCCCGGTCGCATTACACAGGGGGTCTTTATTTCATGCCGCACATCACCCCGAGCGAAGTCGAGGGGTCTAGGCGAACCGCCGCATAGTGAATAATAACAAGTTGTGCGGCTGACGCCTAGATTTCTCCGCTTCGCTCGCAAGCT
>JAFLVD010000045.1 GCA_022508485.1 Clostridiales bacterium
ATTCGAACCCGGGACCTCCACCTTACCAAGGTGGTGCTCTACCGACTGAGCCATATCAGCATATTTTACATTGTTTTTTACACTTTTTTTACAGGTTTTCGGGCGGTGGGTGGAAAATGTATCAAAAACACCCCTTTTACTGCCCTTTTTGCTCATTTCCACTGGTTAAGTATATAATTACCAAGGTGGTGCTCTACCGACTGAGCCATAACAGCATGATATTTATATATAATTTCGCCGTGAGGCGGTTTTTTCTAAAACGGGTTATACTTTGGAATCCTGCAACTAAGCCGATAGGAACACGCGTAACCCCACGCAGTAGTCATTATACATTATTAGGTTTTGTATGTCAATCTTTTTGCGGCAATTTTATTTTTATCGCTTTTTTAAGTAAAAACGCTAAATGCAAAAGAGGGCAAAGCCTTTGCCCTCTCTCGTGTTTGGGATTTACATATCCCGGTCGGAAATTCCCGACACATACTATTATAATTATACCCGTTTCCGCGGAAAAATCAAATGTTTTGTTTGCTGTCGGTTAAAAAAGATCGTCGACTTCCTCGTCAGGCGCGGCGGAATGTCCGCCCTGCGCTTCCGCGCCGTTTGCCGGCTGATTGGGGTCGTACTTTTCGCCGTAGCCGAAGGCGCCGCTCTCGTTTCGTCTCGACGGGGCCTCTATGCCTTCCGGTTTTTTGTCTACGCATCTGAAAGTAACCGTAGCAGGGTCCCAGACGAGCTTGACCGAGCCGGTTTCGCCGTTACGGTGCTTTGCGATGTTAAGATACACGACGTTGCCGGCGACGACTTCGCCGTCGTCCGAAGTGCCGTCGTCCTTTTTTGCCGAGCGGTCGAGGAACAGAACGATATCCGCGTCCTGCTCGATAGCGCCCGAGTCGCGAAGGTCGCTAAGCTGCGGAACGGGGTCGCCCTTGCGCTTTTCTATATCGCGCGACATCTGGGAAAGCAACAGAATGGGAACGTTAAGTTCTTTTGCGGCGAGCTTCAAAGACCGAGTGATTTCCGCGATCTCGCGAACGTAGTTATCCGTTTTGACGCCGCTCTTCATGAGCTGTAAATAGTCGATCATGACAAAATCAAGACCGTGGGTCTGTTTCAGCGCGCGACACATGCTTAATATTTCGGGCGGAGTAACGTTGCCCGATTCGAGTACGAAAAGCTTTGTGTCCGCAAACCGTTTCTGCGCGGAGTACAGTCTTGCCCAGCCGTCGTTTTTTATCGCCGCACGGTTTGCGTCGCTCATGCTGAAACCGCCGACCGAGCACAGCATTCTTTTTGCGAGCTGTAATTTTCCCATTTCCAGCTCGAACACGGCGACGGTATACGGCTTTCTCGTATCGGGTCGGCTTGCGAGCGCGGCGTTAACCGCGCAGTTCATTGCAAAGCTCGTTTTACCCTGACCGGGCCGCGCCGCGAGAATGATAAGGTCGCTTTTCTGAAATCCGCCGCCCAGCATTACGTCGAGGTACTTGAACCCACTCGGTACGCCCCTGAACGCGTCGGGGTTTAGCTGTCTGTTTTTTAGGTCCAAAAGTGCTTCCTCGAGCGCGGAATTGATAAGCTCGAGTCTCGCGCCGCCCCGACCTTGTTCGGCAAGCGCGAAAAGCTCGGCCTCGGCAAGCGGCAACGCCTTGTCCTCGGGGTCGAGCGCGTACGCCGCGTCCGCCATTTTTTGCGCTATCCTGATCATGGCGCGAAGCTTAGCGTGCTTTTTTAAAATCGTAAAGTAGTGCTCTACGTTAGCGACGGACGGGATTGCGTTTACAAGCCCCGAAATATATTCCACACCGCCGGCCTTTGCAAGCGTGCCGTTGTCGTCGAGCTTGTTTGTAACGGTAACAAAATCGACCGGGCGCGACGCCGCAAAAACTTCGTTCATTGCATTATACAGGTGCTTATGCCCGGGCGTATAGAAATCGTCCTCGTCGAGCTGCGGCAGGTATTTTACCGCCGTGTTCGCGTCGATAAGCATGCCGCCGAGCACCGCGGTTTCCGCCTCGTAGCTGTTGGGCGTTTCCTTTGCGATAACGTTGGGGTGCTTTTTGATTTTTTCTTCTCTTTCGTCCTTTACGGCCATAGTTACTCCTTATTTGAGCTTTGTCGGCAAATGCGAGTCGTAGTCCCGATATTCCTCGGGATTGTACGGAAATCTGTCGAGAAGTGTGGGTTTTTTCTTTTTTTCGCGAGTGGCGAGCACAAAGACGACCAATACCGTCCCTCCGACCGCCAGTGCGACAATATACCAGCCGTACGACACCGGCCTTACAAACTCGAACTCTATCGTCGTGTCGGTAGTGTCGAAGTACCGCGAAAACACGTACAGCGCGTTTTTATTGTCGCCTTCTATTTTGCGCCCGGACGAGTCCATTCGCGACGACCCGACCGTGGCGTAGTTTAATAGCAGTCCGTCCGTATCTATTCCTTTAAGATAGGGAAAAGCGTCTATCACCGACGGAAACATTACCGTCGTCTCGCCGTATTCGTTGACAGTTACTATTCCGTTTTTAAGCTGTTGGATTATCTGCCCCGACTGGCCCGGCCTAACGTCGTCGTATGCGGCGCGAACGCCGTTAAACGGATTTTCGGATACTCGGCTGTACCTGCGCGTGAACGGATTGCTTTTGTAATCGAGCGAGTAGTCTATCGCGCTTCCCACCGAAAAAAGCTCGGGCGTAGCGCCGTCCGCAAACGTTTTTTTAAACCGCGCGGAATATCCGTCGCTTGTCATGCTCGCGTCCTCGAGCGAATACCCTATGTTATTAAACAGCGCGTAGAAATAGTCGGGTACCGTGTATTTTTTGCCCGTCCCGTCGGTTATTGCGGATTTTTCCATGTTCTCGACGAGCTTCGCGGCGATGGTCAACTCGTACTCGTTGACTCGCCGACCGTTTTCGGTATAGTCGTAGACGGTAAGGCTCGCGCCGCAGCCGGTAAGCATAACGCAAACGAGCGCGACCGCGGCGACAACCGCTATTTTTTTAATTGATTTTTTGAAGGCTTTCTCTATGCTCACGGTAATTACATGCTCTCGAGCTTATCGAGCGCTTCTGCAAAGAAGGCAAAAGCGTCGTCGTACGGCTTGTCGGTTGCAAGGTCGACCTCGGCGTCGCAGAGTATTTCGTACGGTTTTTTGCTTCCGCCGGCGCAGAGGAACTTGTTTTTATAGATATCTACATAGTCGCCGCGCGTGAGAATATTGTGCGCTATGCTCGTTGCGGCGGTTATGCCGGTAGAGTACTTATAGACGTAAAACGCATTGTAAAAATGCGGAATCCTCGACCATTCGTACGCTATCTTGTCGTCCGAAACGACGGACGGACCGTAGTATTTTTTGTTGAGGTCGTAGTAAAGTCCGTTGAGCGCGTCGACGGTGAGCGGCTTGCCCTCGAGGTCCATTTTGTGCGCCTCGTATTCGAATTCGGCAAACATCGCCTGGCGGAACAGCGTCGTTCTGAACCTGTCCAGTCTGTAACTTAATAAATATCTCTGTATATTCTTGTCCTTGACCGTGTCCATGAGATACTTTTCAAGCAGAGTCTCGTTGCAGGTGGACGCGACCTCGGCGACAAATATTCTGTAACCGGCTTTATCGAACGGCTGCGTCGTGTTGGAATAGTACGTGTGCATGCAGTGGCCCAGCTCGTGCGCTATTGTAAATATGTCGCTCGTCGTCGGCGCATAGTTAAGAAGCACATACGGGTGCGTGCCGTAAGCGCCCCAGCTGTACGCGCCGCCGCGCTTGCCGTCGTTTGGCATAACGTCTATCCAACCTTCCTTCATCGATTTGTCGAGAAGTGCGACGTATTCTTTGCCCATGGGTGCGAGCGCCGACTTAACCATTTCGCACGCTTCCTCGTACGAGAGTTTCATTTGCGCGTTTTCAACGACGGGAACGTGCAGGTCGTACATGTGCAGCTCTTTTAATCCGAGCATCTTTTTCCTGAGCGCGATGTATCTGTGAAGCGGTTCGAGGTTGCGCTCGACCGCGGCAATAAGGTTTTCGTATACCGCGGTGGGTACGCCCTCGCTTTCCATCGCCATTTCGAGGCAGTCTTTGTAGCCGCGCGCGACTGCGTGGAAGTTGTCCGACTTAACGTTGCCGGCATAGGAAGCGGTAAGCGTGTTTATGTGCGCTATATATCCGTCGTAAAGATTGTTAAACGCCGCCTTCCTAACCTTTCTGTCCTCGTCGGAAACGAGCGCGCCGTACGACTCGTTGGTAAGCTCGACATTTTTCCCGTCCTTTTTAATCGGCTTGAATTTAAGGTCGGCGTTCATGAGCATGCTCGAAATGTTGTCGGTAGCGGACAGCGCTTCGGCGCTCATTGCAAGAAGCCGCTCTTCCTTTTCGGACAGAATGTGCGCCTTTTGGCGTTTTATCTCGGAAAGCGAGAACGAATAATCGGAAAATTCGGGGTCGGCGATGTAAGAGTCGATAATTTTCTCGCTCAGCGCGCCAAGCTCGCTCGAAATAAACGATTCCGCCGTCATCACCTTAGCGGCAAGCGCTTCCGTACGGTTGGCGTACCCGACCGCAACGCTCTCCGACATATCGCCGTGCATGCGCATGTGCGCGTACACGTAAAGCGTTTCGACAAGACAATCCACCTTTGACCCGAGTTTAAGACAAGCAAGCGCGCTTTCCTTTTCGCCGAGCTTGCCCTCGTACTGCTTGAACCCGTCGAGAAGCGATAAAACCTCTGTAAAGCTCTTCTCGAACGCCTCGTCGCTTTCCACAAGGTCGGTTAAATGCCACTTGTATTTTTCCTGAACTTCCGATCTTTTCATATATACCTCGATTGAGTTGATTTTATATTCCCTGCGCTTTGCGCGTTTTAACGGATAATATCCCAATTACTATTATACCAAACATTCCGAATAATTGCAACCTCATTACGCCGCCTTCGTCGGCTAAAATAAAAGATAAGAAATATAAGATAAAAGATAGAAATTCAGTCGATAGTTTATCCCGTAAACGACAAAGCCCGACGGAGTCCGTCGGGCAAAAAGTCTGTTTTTGGTTAATTTGTTAATCGGGTAAAATTACTCTGCCGCAGATGCGACGTAGTCGGTGAACTCGATGCTCTCAAATCCGCCGTTGTCGTTAAGAGTAATAACAACGGTATACGTGCCGGAAGCCGAGCATTTAATGTTTGTGCCGTCGCTACCGACTTCGCCGGCAGAAATATTGGTTCCGACCTTTTCGGAATCGATTTCGGTGATATGACCGTATCTTCCGTAAACCTTTGCGTCGGTTGTTCCGGCGTTGGTAAGGATAATAAGGAAGTCTGCGGTTGCCGCCGAGCCTAAATCGATTTCGATTTGAACGGTTACCTGCTTGTTGGTTTTGGTCAGAGGATCGGTATTGAATTTATCCGCGTTTACAGTCCAGCTGTTCATGCCGCCCATAATGTGTATGTCGTAACTCCAATCCGCAACGTCCGCATCGCCCACCTTATCAAAGGTGATAGTGTCGTCCTCAAGCGAAATGGTTATGTCGTATTTGCCGTCGGCGGTAATTCCGATGTTGCCGTCGCCGTCGCCGGCCTTTGCGATATCGCCGCCGTCCAAGTGCGAGTTGTTAAACTGCTTTCCGTCCCAGCCCATGCCGATTACGGTTACCTTAACTTCGTCGCCCTGGTACAAGCTGACGCCGCTTGCCTTGTAAATGCCGTCGCCCTCGTCGGCAAAGCGAAGAGCTTCGGGAATAGCCGACAGCTCGCTGACAGTCGCCCAGTTGCCCATAAGAGGATTTTTGGAACTGCCGATAAGATAGAAGTCGGTTACGACGTTAACTTCGATTTCCGAGGTTACTTCGTCGGCGGAAGCCTTAACGAGGTAGTCGCCGGGAAGCACGCACTTAACGGTTACTTTGTTGGCGTCTTCCGCGTCGGGCGTAACTGTAACGCCGGTCGCCGGAGTTCCCTCTTCTTTAAGCACTACCGACCAGGTTACTTCCTTAATGGTCGCTTCTGCCGGTGCGATAGTCGCTTCTACCGTGAAGGTTTCGCCGGCGTGCATGCCCGATTTCTGGGTGAGTACCGCGCCGTTTTCGCCCTTGAGCGCAATGGTCTCGACGGGAACGCCCTCGCCGGGGTTCAAAACGGTGATTTCGCATTGCGCGCTCTTGCCGTCTGCGGTAGCGGTAATGGTAGCGGTGCCTTTCTTAACCGCCGTTACGGTGCCGTCTTGCTCTACCGTAGCGACCTCCTCGTCGCTCGACGTCCAGGTTACAACCTTTTTGTCGTCGTCGGCGTTGTCGGGAAGTACCGTTGCTTTAAGCTTCTTCGTCGCGCCCACTTCGAGAAGCGCCTTCGCCGTGTCGAGCGCAACGCTCGTAACGCCTATCGAAAGCTTGGGGGCGTCGCCCTTGCGAACGTACTGAACGGATACGGGCATGTCCTGGTCGGCGTTCATCGTCAGCCAAATCTCGTATGTACCGTCTTTTTGGACCTTGAAGTTTTTGCCGCCCATGCCGCCGTCGCCGATAATATCGCCGTCCGGATCATCCTTCTGCGAGGCAACGAGGTAGTCGGCAGGAACGCTGCCCTTGTGGGTGCCGGATCCCCAGCCTTCGCCTTCGTAGCGAATCTTAAACTCGTCCGTCGCGTACAAGGCAATGCTTATCTTGTAGAGATTTTCCTTTTCGACGTGCTGCTTAAAGCGAAGCTCTTCGCTAACCGGCTTATCGCCTGCGGGACTCCACTGATCGCCGTATACGGCAAAGTTGCCTGCGAGGAAGTGCGTCGTCTCGGTTACGGGAACCGTTTCGAACTTGGCGTCGTCCTCGAACGGGCTGGGTCCTGCCGGGGGAGTGTCGGGCTTATCGCACGCCGCAAGCCCCATACCGCATGCGCCCATCGTTATAGCAAGGCCTACCGCCAAAGCTACGTGTCTTTTCTTCATCTTTACCTCCATGTAAATATAGGAATGTGCTTTCCGCATTTTCCTGTGTCATTTTCTATTTTACACCCAAGTAAATCGTTTGTCAATACGCTTTTTGAATTTTCTATACCATTTTCTCGCGTTTTATTTCATTTTTATATAGTTCAAACATTTACCGTTTCTACCGTTCTCCCTTACCTGTTTGCTGTTACTTTTCTTGTAGTTTGTTTACATTCTCGTGGTGATGGACGGTGTGTAAAAGCATTAACGCTTGATTTATGCGTATTTGCTTTTTCTGCCGTCCACCCATCATTTCGACCGAAGCGAGCCATCGGCAAGCGAAGTGGAGAAATCCAGGCGTCAGCCGCACAATACGTTTATTTTTACCACTTTGCGACGGTTCGCCTGGACCCCTCGACTCCGCTCGGGGTGATGCGCAGCGAGTAAAAGCGTTAACGCTTGATTTATGCGTATTCGCTTTTTCTACCTACCACCCATCATTTCGACCGAAGCGAGCCATCAGCGAGCGAAGCGGAGAAATCCAGGCGTCAGCCGCACAATACGTTTATTTTTACCACTTTGCGGCGGTTCGCCTGCCCCCTGGAGGGAAGGTGGCGGCGAGGCACGAGCCGACGTCGGGGCGAAATTTTATTCGTGCTTACAATATACAAAAACTATTTCGGATTTTTTAAATTTCTACATTTTTAACTATATATTCTCATTTCAAAAATACCGTATTTTTTATACTTTCCGTTCTGTACTCAAAATCGTTTTTTTCGATTTTTCGCAAAAATTACGCGCCGAGTGTATCTCGACGCGTAAAAAATGGCGTTTTTTTGAGTATTTTTACATTTCGGGTCCCGTTTTGGACGGCGTGTAAACTCGTGCGGCAAGTTCCTTGTTGAGTGCGTAAAGTCCTTTTGCGTCGCCGCCGAATACTTTCATCTTTTTGAGCAAATCTTCTGCGTTCTTTTCTTCTTCGCCCTGCTCTTTTATGAACCAGTCGAGGAATTGCATTGTCTTAAAATCTTTAAGCGCAAACGCTTCCGAGTAAATGTTGTTGATAAGGCCCGTTACGTATTTTTCGTGCTCGAGTCCGGCTTTAAGCGGAGAGAGTACGTCCGTAAACTTTTTATCCGGCTTTGTGATTGCGTCGAGCATGACGGACAGTCCGTTGTCAATTAAGTACCTGCGCATCATCATGCCGTGATCGAGCTCTTCTTTTGCCTGCATCTGATACCAGTGCGCAAATCCGTCGAGCCCCTCGTCCTCGTAGTAGCCGGCAAAATCCAAGTACAGATATGCCGAGTACAGTTCTTTGTTCACCTGCTCGTTAATGAGCTTTGCGATTTTTTCGTTTAACATTTTTCCACCTCCGTGATTTTTTTATATTGTAACCTTTACTTTTGTTTTTTGCAACCGATTTTGATATTTATGCCGTGAAGATTTTCAGCTTTTTTTATTTTGCTTTTTTTCTTACATACAAAACAAAAGCTTTTTTTGCTTCGACGAAGCGTCTATGCTTTTTAACCTCGATACGGCAACTACTTTTTATTATTTCTTGTTGCTTTGTAAAAGGTCGCCCCGACGTCGGCTCGTTCCTCGCCGACACCCACGAGCGTTAATAAAAATGTCCTGTGGACATTTTTTAGCGAACGATGTCCGAGGGAC
>JAFLVD010000046.1 GCA_022508485.1 Clostridiales bacterium
CAGTCGAGGAATCTAGGCGCGTAGCGCCGCATTTTTATTGATAAATATAGTTATGATGTTTTTGATATTCCCTATCGCAAACACCGCTTTGCGGTCCTTAATTATTATCTCTTATCTTTTATCTCTTATCTCTTATCTATTTTCGGTCCAGCAGGGGCGTTTATTCTATCTCGAACGAGCACGTAACCGTTTCCGACACCGATATATCCTCAGGTTCCGGGTAAGCGGAACCCTCGAGCGAGGCGCGCATATACATTACGCGGCCGCCGCTTCCCGACGTATATTCCGCCTTTACGAGCTTTCCGAGCTTTACTCCTGCCGCCGAGGCTATTATTTGCGCACTTTCGCGTGCGGAGGTAACGGCGCGTTTTTTCATTTTTTCGGCCGCCGACTTGTCTTTGAGCGAAAACGACACCCCGAACTCGCATTCCGAGGACGACACCGCTTCGAGGCATCTGCTCAAAACCTCGCTATCGTAATAAAAGCCTGCGGTGTACAAGCGCGTCGCGCGGTAGCCGGTTATCTTTTTTCCGTCGCGCAGCGTTCCCACGCTTATGCCCGACGCGCGCATATCTATTCCCACCGCTTTAACGGCCTTTACGGCAACGAGCGCCTTTTCTTCCGCTTTATCGGATGCGTCGCCGTAGAGCTTGCTTTCGGCGCAGGCGGTAACCGTTAAATTTACGTAGTCGGCAGGAAACTTTTCGCTCGCCGTTTCGGTAACGGTAATCAATCTTTCTTGCATAAACATTCTCCTTATTGTTTAATCCTTAACGCTTTGGGATACAGATTTTTAAGCGTCATGCTTCCGGCGCCGTCGGGTGCGGACCGAACCTTGCCGAGCGCGTAACCGCGGTAGAGCGCCGCCTTAATTCCCTTATCGGCGGAAACGTCGACCGCCTCGCCGCGGAGATATTTTTCCGCACAGTCGTTTAGCTCGACCGAGCCGAAGCGCTCTATTTCGTCGGGGCTTAGAGCGTGAGTAAGCGCATGCGACGGCTCGCCGTCGCGCTCGAAAAGCGGAACGCCCGATCTCATTACGCAAAACGTACCCTGCCTGCCGTTCGGCAAAACCGTAAACTTAGGGTACTCGCCGTCAAATAGCACGCTCTGTCCGCCTATTTCCGCACAGTCCGCGTTAAGCCCGTTAATCTTAACCGATTTACGCTTCAACCTGTCCGGGCGAGTAACGCAAAGCGAGGAAGCCGTCTTTTTAAGCACGCAGTAAAAATGCCCTTCCCCGTCGAAGTTATGCGGATATATCCGCCGCGCTTCGGGAATATCTATTCCGCGCTCGACGCCGGGAAGAAGTGGTGTGTCGATCGGCTCAAAGCCCTTACTGATAATATATCTTACGTTATCCTCGTTTTCCTCTTTCGAAAACGTGCATGTGCTGTACAGCATATATCCGCCCGTCGAAAGAAGCATGACTGCGTCGTCGAGAAGCGCTCTTTGTCGCTTTGCGCAGCCTTCCACGATTTCGGCGGTATACGGCACGTTCTCGTACCTACTCATTCCGCCGCCGCTGCACGGCGCGTCCACTACGAGCGTATCGAAGTATCCGTCAAGCCCGGCCGCCCTATACGACTTTGCGTCGCAAAGCGTAACGACCGAATTTTTTACGCCCAGCCGCTCGAGGTTTTCGATAAGCGCGGTAATCCGCTTGTACTCTACGTCGTTGCAAAACAGCACGCCGCCCTTCATGTATGCGGCGAGCTGGGTACTTTTTCCGCCGGGCGCGGCGCAAAGGTCGAGCACGCGTTCGCCTATGTACGGGGAGAGCGCACTGACGGCGGCCGACGCGGACGGCTCTTGCATGTAATAAAGCCCTGCGTGGTACAGCGGATCGAGCGACGGCTTAACCGTCGTATAGAACGACCCGAAGCAAAGCGGATTTTCCTTTAACGCGTATTCGCGCTTCCCTGCCGCCTGCTCGCGCCGCGTCAGCTCTACAAAATCGTCCACAGATATTTTAAGCGTGTTAACCCTAAGCGCCTTGTGCCGAGGCTTCTCGTTATACGCCCTTTCGAATTCGGTATAGCGCTCGCCTAATATCTCGCGCATTTGAGAAAAGAAATAATCCATAATAAGCGCCGCCTCGGCGGCCGATGTAAAAGTAATAAGTAATAGTGAAAAGTGAAGAAACTTTAAACGTACTCGACGTTATAAAGATACAGACCACAGGCAGGCGCGGTGTCCTTACACAGCGTTCTGTCGCCCTTTTCGATAAGCGCGCTAAAACTTATATCCTCGCCTAAACCGATACGCGCCAAAACAGCCGCTATAATGCGCACCATGTTATACAAAAACCCGTCGGCGGTTATATAAAACCCGACAAAGTCGCCCTGCCGCTCGACCCTAACCTCGTGTACGGTGCGAACGGTCGTTTTTGCGCCGCTGCCCGACGCCATAAAGCATTTAAAGTCGTGCCTTCCGACAAGCTCTTGCGCCCTTTCGTTCATTCGTTTTTCGTCGAGACCTGTCTTATTGCACACCCTGCCGTTAAGTACGGGAAGGGGCGCGCCGGTATAGAATAAATACAGATACGTTTTTTTCTTGACCGATTTTCTCGCGTCGAACTTTTCGTCGGCGTACTCGGCGCTTAAAACTCGCACCTCGGAAGGAAGATAGGCGTTAAGACCGCCTACAACCGTTTTAAGCGGCAATTCCTTATCCACGGAAAAATGCGCGACCTGCGCGACGGCGTGGACGCCGGCGTCCGTTCTTCCCGAGCCGGTAACGCGAGTTTTTTCGCCGCAGAGCTTATACACCGCCGTTTCCACTCGGTCCTGAATACTGTTTCCGTTCTTTTGACTCTGCCAGCCGCAAAACGGCGTTCCGTCGTATGAAAGCGTAATTTTGTACTTCATATTACAGCCCCACCGCCGTGATAAACGCCCAACCGAGCCAGTTGTATTTTAAAAACAGTATAGCGACGAAAATCACGCACCAGATTAAAAGCGCTACGACGTCCCCGAAGTGGAATTTAAGCGACTTCATTCGCGTCCTGCCGTTTGCGCCGCGGTAGCAGCGGCTGTCCATAGCGTCGGCAAGCTCGTCCGCGCGGCGGAAAGATGACACGAACAGCGGAATAAGCACGGGAATCATCGCCTTGATTTTTTTAAACGGATTACGCGACTCGAACGCCGCGCCGCGCGCCTTTTGCGCAGAAGTTATCTTGTCCGTTTCCTCGACGAGCGTAGGTATAAGCCTAAGCGCGATGCTCATAATAAGCGCAAGCTCGTGAACGGGAAAACGCAGTTTTTTAAGCGGCGACATTAAGCTTTCCAGCCCGTCGCAAAGCTCGGTAGGCGTTGAGGTCAGCGTTAACAGCGTGGGCATGGTAACAAGAAGCATAAGCCGCCATGCAAGCTTAACCGACGCGTAGATTCCGCCGAGGTAGATGTGGAAAATCCCCCACTCGGCGAGCGCGGCCTCGCCCTCTTCGGTATAGAACACCATCATGAGTACGGTGGTTATCAAAACTATTACAAGCACGAGGCGCAGGCTTTTAAGCACTTTAAGCGGCGGAACGCGCGATAGGATAACCGTTATAATAACGAAAAACGACAACAGCCCGAACGATACGAAGCTCTCGCAAAACATCGTCATAACGATATAAAGTAAAAGAATGATAAGCTTAAAACGGGGGTCGGCGCGGTGAACAATCGACTTAGCCGGGTAGTACTGCCCAAACGTCATATCACGCATGGCTACCCCCCTTTAAGGCGACAAGCGCCTCGATAAGCTCGTCCTCGTCGGTTATCGACGGGTCGACGTTAAGCCCGGAACAAGCGAGCTTGGAGGCGATCTCCGTAACAAGCGGCAGTCTTACGCCGCAAGAGGAAATTACGCGCTCGGACCCGAACAGCTCGCGCGGCGTGTACACGCCCACAACCTCGCCGCGACGCATAACCGCAATCTTATTGCAGTACGACGCCACCTCGTCCATGTTGTGCGAAATCATGACGACGGTAGGACACATCGTTTTTATTTTTACGATAAGTTCCATAACGGCGCGCTTACCCACTGGGTCAAGTCCTGCCGTCGGCTCGTCGAGGACGAGGATTTTGGGCTTCATTGCGATAACGCCGGCAAGCGCGACGCGCCGCTTTTGCCCACCCGAAAGCTCGAATGGCGATCGGTCTTTTATCTCGTTATAGTTAAGCCCCACAAGCTCTATCGCCTCGCGCGCACGCGCCCTTTGCTCGTCGGGAGAAAGTCCGAGGTTTTTCGGTCCGAACATGACGTCCTTTTCTACGGTGTCGTCGAAAAGCTGGTGCTCAGGGTACTGGAACACCATGCCCACGCGTTCTCTTACGCTCTTAACGTTAATCTTTTTGGACGAAAGGTCTATTCCGTCGACTATGACGGTGCCGCTTTTTTTCTGAACGCGAGTAAGCGCGTTAAAGTGCGATACGAGCGTGCTTTTTCCGGCGCCGGTGCCGCCTATTATTCCGAAAAAGTCGCCCTCTTCTATTTCGAGGTCGACGTTAAACAGCGCCTGCGACATGAACGGCGTTTTGGGGCTGTATACGTACGACAGCTTTTGTACGGATATCATACTTCACCCCCACCGTTACTATTTTTTTCTTCGTCCGATTTAACCTCGCCGCGTTGTACTTCGAGCGCGGAAAGAGCGGACGACACAAACGAATCGATATCGATCGGACAGCCGACGTCGAGTCCGCGCGCGCGAAGCTTTTGGGCAAGCCTTACCGATATAGGTAAATCCAGCCCGGCGCGAGTAAACACATCCGGCGTTTCGAAAAGCTTTTTATCTCCGTCCGCCACTACGCGGCCGTGATCGAGTATTATTATTCTGTCGGCGCGCGCCGCTTCTTCCATGAAGTGCGTTATCATAAGCACCGCCATGTTTTCCTCGCGGTTAAGCTTTTCGACAACGCGCATAACCTCCGCTCTGCCGTCGGGGTCGAGCATGCCCGTCGCCTCGTCGAGTATCATCATTTGCGGCTTTAACGCGAGCACGCCGGCAATCGCAACGCGCTGCTTCTGTCCGCCCGAAAGCCGTAACGGCCCCGACTTGGCGTAAGCGCTCATATCTACGCAGTTAAGCGCCCAGTCTACGCGCGCGCGGATTTCGTCGGGCGGAAGCCCGAGGTTTTCGGGGCCGAACGCCACGTCGTCCTCGACGATAGAGGTTACCATTTGGTTATCGGGGTTTTGGAAAACGACGCCTATCCTTTTCCGAATGTCGTAAAGGCTCTTTTTGTCGGAAGTAGACATTCCGTCGACGGTAACATATCCTCGGTCGGGAAGAATAAGCCCGTTACAAAGCCTGGCGAGCGTGCTTTTACCCGAACCGTTGCAGCCGACAAGCGCGACAAACTCGCCGCGCTCTATCGAAAGGCTTACCGAACGCAATGCCTGAATATATTCGTCGTCGCCGCTGTTGTAGGCGTAATCGACCGATTTGATATCCAAAAACGGCATAACGAGATTATACCCCTAATCTGTATTATTGTCAATCGATTACCGCTCGACGCGCCTTTCGCTCTTTCCTTTAAACGAAAAAAATCCGAGCGCCGGTTGAAGCGCTCGGATAAGACTTTTTTCTTTTATTATTCTTCGGGCTGAAAATCAACGTCAGGATATTCTTCGAAATCCCCGTTCGAGCCGCCGAAAATATCCGCAAGCATCGGAATGGAAGTCGACAGCGCCGAATCGACGGACGCGTCCTTAAACACGTAGAATTTAACGTTAAGAACATACGTTTCGCCCTCGCCGTACTCGACGATCGCAGTCATGAGCACTACGCCGCCCTGCTCGGTGTAGAAGTTTTCCGCCGAGAATACGGGGGATAACGCCGAGGCTTTTACGGAGAAGGTTTTGGTAGCCGCGTCGTACGTTACGGCGTTATCCATGCCCTCGTAAGGCTCGCCGGCAACGTTATAAAACGCGTAATCGGAAACGGTAATTTCGCTTCCCTCTTCGTAGTAGAAGTCGTAGCTTAAAGCGTTTGAGTCCGCTCTTACCACGACCGCAACCTCGACGTGTCCGGGATTTTCCTCCCTTTCGGGCGCGGCGAGCGTGTACTCGCCCTCGTCGGTGTAGTCGTAAATATCGAACGCGGCGTTAACGGTGTAGTTGTTGTCGGAAAAGAATTCCGCATTGTCGTTCGGCGTAGAGGTGTAGTTATGCGCCACCTCGCCGTCGACGGTTATCTTGGAAAAATTGTAGTCGTCGTCGAACGTGAAACCGATCTTAGCTTGAAGCTTTTTGAATTTTATTTCCTTACTGATAAAGAGATATAGGTCGGGCGGAAGCGATCCCGCGGAAAGATCGACGGCGTCTTTTACGGTAATCGAGTTAAGTATTAAAAGGACAGAGACTTTTATCATCCTGAGCTTTGCCGGGGTTTTGGCGATGTCGGCAGGGTCGACGGGCGCAAACAGCGCCGCGGCGATAAGCTCGCTCGGGTCTATTTCGCCTATCGATCCGGCGTTCAAGCTTTCGCCCAACTTAGCGGTGATGTAATCGGTAACGGCGGTGAGCGCCTCGCCCACGGTGCGGCTTTCGACGGCCGAAAGGTATTCCTCGGGCGGCGCGTTGCCGGTAAGAGCGAGTATGTCCTTAACCGAAATTCCCAGCTCGTTGTCCGAGTTCGACAGTATCTCGCCTAACGTAATATCCTTAATGTCGTCGAAATGATTTATACAATAGGTCAGTATGGCGTCGAGCGACTTGTAATCGTTATTCGAGACGAATACGGCAATGTACATATCGATAAGATCGAGCACGGTGTCCGTTCCGTTCTTGTAAGAATTTTGAAGGGGCGTGAAGAAGAAATTGACGATTTCTTTAAGCGAGATAAAATACGTGCCCGTCTTTGTCGCGGCATCGTACTCTATTACGTCTTGAAGCTTTTCGTAAAACTCAAGCTTTTCTTCGTCGGTCTTGGGAAGAAGTCCGTCCACGACGTCTTTAAGATAGTCGACGTAGCCGGTGGGAATAACCTGCTCGTAATAGAAAAACTCGCCGTCTTGCTCGTAGTAAGCATAGCCGGTGGAACAGTCGATATATGCGTTTTCGTCGTCGCCGAGGACTTTAAAAACGTCGCCCTTCTTTACGGCAAGCTCGTCTATGACGATAGGCTCTTCCGTTTTCTCGCTGTTAACCGTCGCTTTTACGGCAACGCTGTAACCGTGCGCGGACAAAAGGGTGTTTATGGCTTCCAGGGTTTTATCGGCGGGAAGCTCGTTTTTGTCCGTTACGTCGGGCGTAGGCGTAGGCTCGGTCGTCTCGTTACACGCAACGAACGCAAAGCACATAAGCATTGCGACGAATATCGATATAATTGAAAGTAACTTCTTTTTCATATCCGTATACTCCTTTATTGATACCTTAATATAACACCGTAAAAAAACGTTGTCAAGGCAAAAACCATACAAAGCACATTAAAAATGTATTAGAAATGCCCTTCCTTGTTACGCTTTTTTAGTCCTTTATATAATTACACACCGTATTTTGTGTCGAAAAATGTCGGTTTATTCGCTCGCGTTTATACGAGGCCCCGGGGAAGGTAGTATACCGGTTTAGCCTTAACGCTTATGTAGAACGTAGACGCAATTATTACCGCCACCCCATCATTTCGACCGAAGCGAGTCGAAGGCGAGCGAAGCGGAGAAATCTAGGCGTCAGCCGCACATAGCCTTCCCCGTGGGGGAAGGGGGACCGCTTGCGGTGGATGAGG
>JAFLVD010000047.1 GCA_022508485.1 Clostridiales bacterium
AGGCGGAGGTCGGCGCCGTTACGGAAGAAGATAAGGTCGAGCGCGATAACGCGGTTGAGAATAAGCCCACTGCGGACGAAATAGTAAAATCGGATTCCGTTTCGGACGCGCAGGAGGACGAAAACAACGACGGACGCGCAGGCGCGGTCGATAGCGACGATACGGACGGCGAGCTTGACAAGATTTATGAGTTTACGCTTGTAACGGACGAGGACGGCGAGAGCTACTACAAAATAGCGCTTAAAGAAAGTCTTCACGACGAAGTAACCGAGCTTGTCATTCCCGAAGATTACAGAGGGTTGCCTGTTAAAGAGATCGGTCCTTATCCCAGCTTTACCTACTGCAAAAACCTTACCTCGATTATAATACCGAAAAGCATACAAGCCATAGGTAGTACTGCATTTCAGGGATGTGAAAAACTCACCGATTTGATATTGCCGGACGGACTGCAAAGCATAGGCACTTATGCTTTTGCGCGTTGCGGCAGCCTCACCTCGGTTACACTTCCCGAGGGACTGGTTTCTTTGGAAAGCTATGCGTTTGAAAAATGCGATAATCTCGAAGAGGTAGTATTCCCCGAAAGCTTGAAAACGATAGGATTGCGTACTTTCCACGGGTGCGAAAAGCTTTCGAGGCTAAGTTTTGCGGAAGGGTTGACGACGATAGGGCAAATGGCTTTTTACTATTGCACTAATCTGACCGACGTATCGTTTCCCGAAAGCCTGCAAACGATAGATAGGGGTGCTTTTCTTTATTGCGAATCTATTACGCAAATAACGCTGCCCGAAAACGTAACGACGTTAAATGCGGCTGCTTTTACAAATTGTTTCGCTCTCGAAAGCGTAATGATACTCGGTTATAACGTAACGATAGGAACCAGTGCTTTTACCAATTGCAGAAACCTTACCGAGGTAATCGCACTCGGAAGCATAGAATCGATAGCGGAAGGTGCGTTTGCAAACTGCTTTAAACTCGAAAAAGTTATATTGCCGTATTCCGGGAAACAAGCGTAACGCGGTTCGGTATGGAAAAGAAAAATATCTGTTTGGATTTAAATAATACGGTCTGGGAAAAAGAGAGCGCTCTCGGCGCGAGGTATTGCAAAGCCGAGGGTGTTTTGTATTGCCACAGTTCCACCGCGCCCGACAAGCAGCGTCTTAATATCTACGTTCCCGTAGAGTACCTGAACGGCGACGGAACGGTAAACAGGTCGGGAAGGTGCGGCGGCTATACGGCGGAGACCGCGCCTATTTTATATATTAACGGTATCGGACTGTATCTCGGAAAGGTTCCTTATAAAATAACCGAAAAGGACGACACGCTCGCAGGGAAAAACGGTTGGTACTACGATTACGTTAAGCAAGGGTACGTAATCGTTTTTGCAGGCGCGAGAGGAAAGGACGACCTCGACGAAAATTCGCTCGCCGTCGGCAAGGCGCCCGTAGGTCTTTCCGATCTAAAAGCCGGCGTCAGGTTTTTGCGCCGCAATAAGGATAAAATTCCGGGCGACACCGACAAAATAATTTCGAGCGGAATGAGCGCCGGCGGCGCTATGAGCATACTTCTTGCCGCGTCGGGCAACTCGGATAAATTCGATTATCACCTTAAAGCTATGGGCGCGGTAATGGACGAGCGCGACGACGTATTCGCTTCGCAGGCGTACTGCCCGATTACGGACCTCGACCGCGCCGATACTGCGTACGAGTTTATGTACATAAACGACGATAACGGTATCGCAAACGGTATGGGCGCATTTAATAAAGCTCTTTCCGAAAAGCTGTTCAGCGAGTATATATCTTACTTGAACGGCAGAAACATTACGGTGGGCGGCGTTAGCTATACTCTCGGCGCGGACGGCAGAAGCGGATCGTTTTACGACTACATTCTCGGCAAGTTCGTTAGCTCGTACCGCGCGGAAAACGACGGACCACTTCCGAGCTTTCTGTCGTCGCTCGATACAATCGTAAAAAATCACAATCACCGCTCTAAGGCTTGCCCGTGCTTCGACTCTTTATTTAGCGGCGGCGAGGGTGCGAGCGTGGAGTGCGGCGTGTTCGGAAGAATGCGATCAAAGCCGACCGACCCCGATTTTAAACGGCATTTCAGCCCGTCGGTAGCCGAGCAAATCGCGGCGCTTAAAGACCGTTTCCAGGGCGAGTACGACGAGTACTACAAGCTTTATAAGGCGCAGAGCGAGAGTGAGGACGTAAAAGAACAGGTCGCGTTATACAATCCGTACACCTATCTCGACGAGGGGAAAACGAGAGTTGCGAGTAAAATCCGTATCTGCGTGGGGTCTATGGATTCCGCGACGTCTACTGCGGTAAGCGCTCAGCTCGCTTTGACATTAGCCTCGCGCGGCATAGATACCGAGTACGAGATTATGTGGGGGCAGGGGCATACCGACGCCGACCGCGAGGGCGAGTTTATCGCTTGGGTTAACCGAATAAGTAAATGATATTTTACCTATAATTTACCGTAAGCAACAAAACGGTTACAGCGCAGTTATTTACTTTCGCTTACTTAATCTGTATAATGTGGGTTAAGAGGTGCTTTTATATGTTTGGCGATAATCTTAAAAAATACCGAACCGAAAAAGAACTTTCGCAAAGCGAGCTTGCCGAAAAGCTGTTCGTAACGCGCCAGTGCGTTTCCAAATGGGAAAAGAACATTACCGAGCCCGACCTTAAAATGCTCTCGCGCATAAGCGAGGTTCTCGAAGTGCCCGTGGAGGCGCTGTTAAAAGACGTCGGAGTGGCTAAGAGTCCGCCCGATTACAATTCCCGGTTGCTTGTTATGAACGTTCTCATAGCGGTTTTTTCGCTGTTTGCGTATTTTGCGCTTTGGCGGTTTTTGCCCAAAACCATTCCGGCGCACTGGAATATAGCAGGCGAGATAGATAGGTACGGAAGCCGTGCCGAGGTTTTTATAAACTTCGGTACGACGGCATTGTTTGCGGCTATTACCGTAGGTACTTATTTTGTATTAAAGCGCACGCATGAGGTAAAATCGGCGATTGCGTTTCACATTTTAATGGCGATTTTTCAAACCGCGTATTTTATCTTCGTCGTCGTTATGTACGCTGAGTATATAAACGGGGTGCCGTCGTTTATTACCTGCATTGCCGCAGCCGCCTTGCTTTGCTTTTCGGCGGCAACGCACCCGAAAATAAATAAGAAAAACTATTTTCTCGGAGTGAGGACTACCGCAACGTTAAGCTCGGCCGAGGTGTGGGATAAAACAAACACGCTCGGATGCTATATGTTAGCAGGACTTTCCGCGGTTATTTACACGGTTAATATGTGCGTTATTTTCGACCTGTCTAACTTATGCCTACTTTCATATATAATCCCGGCGGTTATAGCCAAAGTGTATTCGGACGTTATCTATAAACGCACCGAAAAAGAAAACGAGTAGAAGAGGAATTTATGTCCCGAGAGCTTAAAACCGAAAGGCTGTTATTAAGACCGATGAGGTTAGCCGACTTGGAAGATGTCCACGAATACGCTTCCGATAGGGATAACGCGCGGTATATGTTCTTTTTGCCTAACGATACCGTAAAGGATACGGAGGATTTTTTGTCGGGTGCGGTAAAAGAGTGGGAAAAAGTCAGCCCCTCGTTTTTCGAGTTTGCCGTCGAGCTTAACGGCAAAGTAATCGGCGCAATGTCCGCGTACTTGGACGAGAGCAAAGAGTGTGCCGAGCTCGGCTGGATACTCAATAAAAAGTATCAGCACTTTGGTTATGCCGTAGAGGCGGCGACCGCTCTTAAAGACTTTTTGATTAAAGAAATTCGGGTCAAAAAGATAACGGCGCATTGCGACGCCCGTAACGCGCCGTCTTATAGACTTATGGAAAAAATCGGCTTAACGCGCGAGAGCGAGAACGGCGAAAGGGTATATCCCAAAACGGGCGAAAAAGCGCGCGAGCTTGCGTATTCTTTAATAATCGAGTAGGCATATTTGTAGTTTGTTATATATTACAACCGACGAATTGTGTGGCGGCGGACAATCTTTTTGTTCGCCGCCTTATTGTATTTTGCCGATAAAACCTTTAATCCGCTTGATTTTTTGATTGAAACGATTTAATATATTGTAAACGCGTCGGCGCAGTCAAGGCTCTCTATGAACAAAATCGCCAAGTTTATAGTCGAAAAAAGAATACTGTTTTTCGTGCTGTTTGCAGGCATGATAGTTTACTGCGTTTTTTGTATTCCGCGCGTCAATGTGGAATACTCTATTTCCGCATACCTTCCGGCAGGCACCGACACCCAGCGCGCGCTTGCCATTATGGACGACGAATTCGTTACCAACGGCTCGACCAAAATTATGGTTAAGGGTGTAAAGTCGTTCGACGACGCGCAAAAGCTGTACGAAAAGCTTCGCGCCGTAGATGGCGTAAGTACAATGACCTTTGCGTTTGAAAACACCGAAGCGTATTATAAGGATAACGCCGCGCTGTTTACAATTCCGTACGACGGCGACGCGGAAAGCGATAGGGTGAAAAAAGCGAACGCCGACGTTTTAAAAATCTTGGACGAGAGCGGTTACGACTACGTTATCCCCACACCGCTCGGCACCGATTACGCCGCAACGCTCGCGCACGAGGTGGTTATTATTCTGTTTATCGCGGCGGCGGTCATAATCGCTGTGCTGCTGTTTACCTCGAAAAGCTTTGCGGAAGTAATTGCGTTCCCCATAGTGTTCGTCGTGGCGGCGGCGCTCAATATGGGCACCAACTATTGGCTTGGTACGATTTCGTTCGTATCGAATACGGTTTGTATTATTCTTCAGCTTGCCTTAGCCATAGACTATTCGATTATTCTATGTCATAGGTTCACAGAAGAAAAGGATAGGACTAAGGGCGACGCCAAAACCGCGATGATAAACGCGCTCACTGCGGCGATTCCCGAAATCAGCTCAAGCTCGCTGACAACCGTTTCTGGTCTTGTCGCTCTGATGTTTATGCAGCTTAGGCTTGGCTTCGACCTCGGGCTTGTGCTTGCCAAAAGCATAATCTGCTCGCTTATTACCGTGTTTTTGCTCATGCCCGGCATACTTCTTTTGCTGTCCAAAGCAATGGATAAAACGCGCCACCGCAACCTCGTTCCCAAGCTGCGGTTTTGGGGCAAGGGGATTGTCAAGGCGCGGTACGTGCTTATCCCCGTGTTCGTCGCGCTGTTTGCCGTCGGCGCTACGCTTGTTCAAAATATCGATTACGTTTACAGCCGCGACATTATCGATACGCCGCGGCCGCCCGATTACGTCGTGGCGACAAGGGAATGCGACGAGGTGTTCGGCTACGACAACGTTTTTGCGGTGCTCGTTCCCAAGGGCGATTACGACATACAGCGGCGCATACTCGACGAGGTGGAAAAGGACCCTCTCGTCAACTCGGCGACCGGTCTTGCAAACGTTAAGTACGGCGACAAGTACCTTATCGACGAGATCACGCCGATCGAGTTTTCGTACATTGCGAACATTTCGGGACTTCAGGCGGCGGTGCTGTTTTCGATGTACGTTAATTCGAGCGGAAACGACGAGCCGCGTTTAATAGACATTTTGCATTACCTTATAGAAAACAAGGACAACGCGCTTATTTCCGGCTCGGCGGATATGATAGACACGATAGAGTCGCTGTTAAGCCAGCTCGAGGGCGAAAACTATTCGCGGCTCGTGTTTACGTTCGGCGCGCCCGTCGAGTCGAAGGAAACGTTCGAGATGATTGAGCGGCTTGACAAAACGATTAAAGAGATTTGTCCCGAGGCGATTTGCGCGGGGGAAAGCATGACCTCGTACGACCTTAACGCCTCGTTCTCGTACGACAATACGCTTATAACCCTTCTTACCGTCGTGTTTATATTCGCGATTTTGATGATAACCTTCCGTTCGCCGCTTATACCGATTGTGCTTGTTGCGGTCATTCAGGGCGCGATATTTATAAACTTCTCGCTGAACGTTATTTTCGGCAACAATCTGTTCTTCTTTACCTATCTTATTATAAGCGCGATACAGATGGGCGCGACAATAGACTACGCCATACTTTTAACGAACAGGTTCAGACAAAACAAGCAAAGCATGGGTAAGCGCGAGGCGATGATTACCGCCGTGTCCGGCGCTTTCCCCACGGTGTTCACCTCGGGAATAATAATGTGCGTCGCCGGCTTCCTCGTCGGAGGCCTTACCTCCGATACCATGATAGCTTCAATGGGTACGGCGCTCGGCACGGGAACGCTCGTGTCCATAGTCGCGGTGCTCGTGTTTTTGCCGGCGCTGTTGTACGTCCTCGATCCTATTCTCGAAAAGTCGGTCATCGGCGGAAAGAAAAAGGGGAACGGTATGCGCCTTCCCAATCCGTCCGACATTCCGTACTACTCGGACGCGCGCGATATTTAATAGATATTATATATATGTATACGGCGCTCGCGGCAGGAAAATCGCGGCGGAATAATTACTGAAAATATTTTTAAAAAATTTTTTAAAAAAATAGTGAAAAATGCTTGACAGCGTTAAGGCTATATGATATTATGAACAAGCTCTCGTCCGAGAGACGGGAAGCACACGGGTTATCCATGTATCGCGAATAAGCTATACCTCTGGACATAATAAACAATAACGGGGTTTGAGCTTCGGCTCGAGGGTTGTTGTTTGTTGTGTTTTTTTTGACCTTTAAGCGGTCTCCGTGTCGAACATTGACAACTGCATATAACTTAAGCGAGTATACAAAATCAGATATTGGTGATATGTAAATTATCAATACGCAATTTTTTGTAAGTTATAATCTTGTAATTTCTTTTTAGGAATTGGACGATTAAGCTACTAAGTGCGTACGATGGATGCCTAGGCATCTGGCGCCGATGAAGGACGTGACAAGCTGCGATAAGCTGCGGTTAGCTGCAAATGAGCTTTGACCCGCAGATTTCCGAATGAGGGAACTCAGTCATAGGAAACTATGATTATATGCAAGTGAATTCATAGCTTGCATAAGGGAACCCGGGGAACTGAAACATCTTAGTACCCGGAGGAAGAGAAAGTAAATTAACGATTGCCTCAGTAGTGGCGAGCGAACGGGCAAGAGCCCAAACCGCATATAGCAATATGTGCGGGGTAGTGGACTTGAGTATGGGCAAGTGTTATGGATAGCCGAAGCTGTTTGGAAAACAGCGCGAAACAAGGTAAAAGCCCTGTAAGCGAAATTTATAGCATAGCTCTCAAGTATCCGGAGTACCACCGAACACGTGGAATTCGGTGGGAAGCTGGGAGGACCATCTCCCAAGGCTAAATACGACCAGATGACCGATAGAGTTTAGTACCGTGAGGGAAAGGTGAAAAGCACCCCGGGAGGGGAGTGAAACAGAACCTGAAATCGTATGCATACAAGCAGAGAACGCACTACGCACACTTCGGTGTGAATGTGTTATCTCGTACTTTTTGTAGAACGGGCCGGCGAGTTACGATGCGTTGCGAGGTTAAGAGATCAAGTCTTGGAGCCGCAGCGAAAGCGAGTCTGAATAGGGCGATTCAGTAGCGTGTCGTAGACCCGAAACCGAGTGACCTACCCATGGGCAGGCTGAAACAGGAGTAAAATCCTGCGGAGGGCCGAACGCACCCCTGTTGAAATAGTGGGCGATGACTTGTGGTTAGCGGAGAAATT
>JAFLVD010000048.1 GCA_022508485.1 Clostridiales bacterium
GGCGGCATAGCTCAGCTGGCTAGAGTACTCGGTTCATACCCGATTGGTCACTGGTTCGAATCCAGTTGCCGCTACCAACAAAAAGGCACCCTACGGGGTGCTTTTTTATTGGTAGCGGCTTGATTCGAGCGCGCCGAAGAAACGCACTTAATAATACCGCCTTGAAAAAGAAATGATATTAACATAAAAGTAAAATGTAATTTCGGCGCGCAGTTCGCTAGCCGCTTGCGCCATAGGCGCAAAGGCCGTGCGCGATTTCGCGCACAATCCGGTTGCCTGTTTGATTATATGTTATGAGATTACGGGGTGCTTTTTTATTTATTCGCCGAAGTCGCAAATCATACACCTTGACAAAGCCGCAGTTTTATGATATAAAAAACCTGCGACACATTTTTATATTGCCTACGGGAAATACTATGCCAATTAGTATTTCTCCTTTATCCCGTAGGCGGAAATTGTGTCGCAACAATGTGGAGTGTACTAAATGGAGTGCGTTCCGCAAGGTGCGCACTTTTTTATATTTTTTTATTTCGGCTATTGACAAGGGCGTTTTTTGGTATTTTGCTTATGTTATAATTTAATGGGAGATGAAAAATTTTGCCGTATGAAAAAACAGAATATATTATTGGTTTTAAAGATACTCGAAAACAATACGGACAGCTTGCACCCGATGACACAGACGGAAATTGCCGAACTTATCTCGGCAAAATATCCGTGCGACCGCAAGACGGTTGGCAGAAACATAGCTTTCTTAAAGGACATCGGATATCCTATCGTAAAAACGTCGCGCGGCTTTTATTTGGACAATAAGCGGTTTACCGTAGACGAGCGCAACATTATAATTTCGGCTATACGGGAATATTCCGCCGCAACCGAGGAAATGAAATCGGACGTATTAGAACGCCTGACAAATATTTTGGATAAGCCCGTAGTTTGGTAATACATAAAGGAGAAATAAAATGCGACACAATTTCCGACCCTATTCTATCAAGAGGCGCCTATGAAACAATTAACGTACGACGGATACGTCGTGTACGAGTTCGAGAACGAAAAAATATACAAAAACTTCGGGATGATACGCGGTCTTTGTTTTTTATCGCTAAGTTTAGGTGTTGTAACGGTAATACTGTTCAGCGCCTTGCAAACCGAGTTCAAGCTGTGGGCGGAAGATTTTACAATGACCTACTTGCTTTTATACCTTAACCTCATTATTCCGCCGATTGGGAATATAGTAGTTTGCACGTATTCCGCAAAAAGACCGAGCGAATTATCGCGTTCCGAACTCTCAAAAGTCGGTCGATATCTATACGGATTTTACAATAACCACGCCCCGTCGACCTCGCACTTCCCTGCCGCGGCGTATATATGTCAGTATTTGATGTTCTTTTCAATCGATTTACTGCTAATTATCGTATGCGCATTATCGGGCAACGGCGGTTACGGCGCATATCTTGTCGGCTATATGTCGAGCGCCCAAGTTCCGCTTTATATCGGGCTTGGATTTTTAATAACCAACTGCGTTTTAATGAATCGTGAATGGAACGGAATAACGCCGCCCGTTTCCGTCGCACTGCCGCAGGATACCAAAACGAGCGCCCAAGCCTCGGAACCGGACGAAGAAGAATACTCAGACAGAGAGGAAGCCGTTAGGCGCGAGCAAAAACAACAGCTTGCGGAAACCGCAAAACAAATAAAGCTGCTCGAAAAAACCAAAAAACTGCTTAACACTTGCGGTATAAGGTTTTTTATAAAGTACTGTACTCAAATTCGCAGGCTTCCAATTCGCGACATTACGGTGGAGGAAAACTATCCACCCGAAGAAAAAAAAGAAAGACTTCTTGCCGCTAAGGAAATCACAAATTCCGATTTAACGAAAACCGCCCTAAAATATATCGTCGACGAATACAGCGACATTCTCGACGAAACCGAAGTCGAACGCGCAGTAACCCTACTGTCCGAAATCGAAAACAACACCAGTAAAAACTGATTAAGGAGTTTCTAACAATGGAAATTAAAGATTTAATGATGCAAGCAATACGCTATCCGAGGCCGGTCGAAATAAGCCGGGCATGTTTACCTGTTTGGAATCAACCTTTTTTCTATAAAATCGACAAAGCAAAAGCGCTTACTATCTCTTATAATCCTACCGATAAAGGCGCAAAAACAAATTATCCGGAACAAGTTGCGCATTATATTAAACATGGTTTTTTACCTGCAGAAGAGATTTATGAAATTTTATACAACTTCAAAAAGGAATATTATTGGCGTAAAAATTACGATTTATTGTTTAGAGCATTAAATATTCCCGAGGAAAGCATAGCGCATGCGGACGTATCAATTTTTCCGTATATATCCTTAAATACATATTTCCGGTTTGCTGCATACGATGATACTGTAAAGTTTTTATTAAAAACCATAGACCTTTTATCCGATAATTTGGAATATATCTTTATAGACGGCGCAAAAAACCGTAACATTTTGTCATTACTAAAAAGCGATTATATTTTTGCTTGCAAAGACAGCCTACCCATAAATTCAGGTAAACCTCATGATTTATTGATTTATAAACATAAAGTAAGGAAAACAAAGCTTATCTATTACGGCTGCTTTCTATATGGCGCCACGTGTCCAAGCGAAGAATACGTCAAAAGTCTCGCGACACGCATAGCACTATTGTGTAATGAGCATAAGCTATAGTTTAAACTCCACTTAAAACTCACACTATTGAGAGTTTTTAATTTTGGAATATTAAATATCCAGGCTGTCGGGATTAAGCAAAAATTCTATTATTCCCATAGTAACGATACCGTTGTCGTCGCGTTTAGGCTTTATATTTTCCTTTATTACTATTATTTTCTTAAACGAGTCGTCGATATTAACAAGCGAACGGCGCTCTTTTTCTTTTTTATCCGCCGAATTTATCTCGAACGCCGATTGAACGTAGTATCTTTTATTGCCCTGATTGGCGATAAAATCCACCTCTAAAGCTTTACGCGTATATTTACCGTTTTCGGTTTTTTCGTTTATTTCGACTATTCCGACATCCACGTTAAAGCCGCGAATTCTCAGCTCGTTATATATAATATTTTCCATAATGTGGTTTTCTTCCTGCTGTCGAAAGTTTAACCTTGCGTTACGAAGCCCCACATCGACAAAATAATACTTTGACGGAGTATTTATATACCTCTTTCCTTTTAGGTCGTAGCGACGCGCATTTTCGACAAGGAACGCTTCTTCGAGATAGCGAAGATATTGCTTTATCGTTGCTGCGGAAACGCTCGACTTTTTCACGCTTTTAAACGTGTCGGAAAGCTTTTGCGGATTGGTAAGCGATCCGACGGAAGACGCGAGTATGTCGATTAACTCCTCAAAGTCGTCATCGTTTCTGATACGGTTTCGCTCGATAATATCTTTAATATATGTTTCCTTAAAAAGATTGACGAGGTAATCGGCCTTCTGTTTGGGTGTAGAGCGAGTAACGATAAGCGGAAGTCCACCGTAGGTATAGTAATCGTTCCACGCCTCATACTTATCCCCACCGACCGCCGCATAGAATTCTGAAAAGCTCAACGGATAAATATGCACCTCGTCGCCGCGCCCACGAAACTCGGTTACAACGTCGGACGAAAGGAACTTGGAATTGCTGCCGGTAACATAAACGTCGATGTTCGGCACGTGCAAAAAGCTGTTCAGCACGTCGGCAAACTCGCCGAGATACTGCACCTCGTCGAGAATAACGTAATACATATCGTCGTCGGTAATAAGCGAAAGAATGTGCTCGTAGAGAAAATCCGGATTGCGAAGTTCTTTATTTCGCCTATCGTCGAGCGCATATTCGAGTATATGCGACATGGGAACACCCTGCCTTATAAGGTGTTCGTGAAACAAATTAAAAAGCAAGTACGACTTACCGCACCGCCTTACGCCCGTAACGACCTTTATAAGTCCGTTATGCTTGCGGTCGATTAGTTCGCGTAAATATATATCTCTTTGTATCTCCATAATGCTTCCTATTTCAGATTTTTGCAAGTTTTGACTGTTTTCTGAAATAATATTAACATAAATAAAGGCCGATGTCAATATTTTTCGTATTCTATTTCAGATTTTTGCAAGTTTTGACTGTTTTCTGAAATAGACAGACATTATACACACAAAAAAAACTCACGCCGTTGTGAGTCTTTTTCGTTTATATATTATCGCTTAGTCGCGAATCAATATCTTCTTTTAATATCCGACACGAAGGATATTCCGACGGCGCCGCAGCCGGTGTGCGCGCCGATAACGGGTCCTATCCAGCCGATTTCGCCCTCGCAGTCGCGGCGAACGGCCTTAGCGGCGGAGAGCAGCTGTTCTGCGTACTCGCTGTCTGCGCTTGCTATATAAAACTTGTGAGGCGTTTCGGCGCTGTCGTCCGCGAACATTTTCGCCATAAACGCAATCCCCTTTTCCGCGCCGTGCACTTTTTTCATGACGGGAAGCTTGCCGAGGCTGTCTATGAATATTATCGGCTTAATCTTGAGCGCCGTACCGATATACGCCGCCGCGCCCGACACTCTGCCGCCGCGTTTAAGGTGCATAAGGTCGGTGGGCATAAACCAGGTTTGGATATGCGTAACGAACTCGGCGAGCTTTTCCGCAGCTTCCGCCGCAGTCGCGCCGGCATTACGAAGCCTCTCCGCCTCGTCGACGACGTGGCGCTGGGATATTGTCGCGCCGAGCGAATCGACGACGTAGATTTTCCGTCCCGTTTTGTTCTTGACGTTTTCGGCGGCGAGCCGGGCGCTTTCGCACGAGCTTGACAGTCCCGACGACAGCGTAACATACAAAATATCGTCGTCGTACTTATCGACGAGGCTCATAAAGAAGTCCTCGTGAGTGGCGACGTTTATCTGCGATGTGGAGGGCAGCTTGCCGGCACGGACCTGATCGTAAAACCATTTAAATTCCGAATCGTCCGAAAAGTTGTCGGGATACTCGGTGCCGTCGATAATAAAAACGAGCGGAATATACTCGATATTCCTTTCGCGCATTTCCTTTCTGGGAATGTCGCCGGACGTATCCGCCGCAAGAACAAAACTCATAAAAATCTCCTTCGGTAAGGTCGAGTTGACTTCCTTCATTATACTGATTTGGCGCATACTGTCAACCGCGAAAGCCGTTTATGGCTTCAAATCCCCACAAATCACGCAAAAGTGTCTCGAAATCTAAAAAGTGTGTCCATCTTTTTAAGCAAAATCGACGCTTACGGACGAAATTCGATCGATTACGCACGCTTTGCGACCGTCCTCGAACATTGCCGCCCTACTCTATATGCTTTTCGTCTAAAACCGACCTTCTACGACAAAAGTCCACCTTTTCCACACGCATGAGAGTCTTGTCTATATACCGCGAAAATGGTATAATAATCGAAAACAAGATCCGGAAAGGAGAGAAAAAAGTATGAAAATAAGAGTTATGCTTTGCGACGACAACGAGGAATTTACGGCAAGCGCTAAGGCCCACTTTGCCGCGTCGGACAAGATCGAGCTTGTGGAAACCGCGGCCAACGGCAAGGAAGCGCTCGATAAAATCGATTCGGCGCGGCCGGACGTACTGCTTTTGGACCTTGTCATGCCCACGCTCGACGGCTTTTCCGTTCTCGAACGCTTAAACAAGGGCAACACGAAAATCATAATCGTGTCGGCGCTGTCGCAGGAGGCGTTCATTACGAAGGCGATGGGGCTTGGCGCCGACTTTTACATGATGAAGCCGGTGTCGTTTTCGGTGCTCGACGAGCGCATACTCGAAACGGTTTCGAGCAAACGCCCGAGCGCGCGAAGCCGGTCGATGGACGAAAAGATAAGCAATATCTTTATAACCGTGGGAATCCCCGCGCACATAAAGGGGTATCAGTACCTGCGCGAAGCAATTAAAATGACAATCGACAGCCCCGAGATAATCAATTCAATAACGAAAAAACTGTACCCCGAGGTCGCCGAGCATTTCGGCACAAGCCCGAGCAAGGTAGAGCGCGCCATTCGCCACGCAATCGAGGTCGCCTGGAACCGCGGCAAAATAGAAAACATAAACACGCTGTTCGGCGTCAGAGTGTACACGCATAACGAAAAACCGACGAACGGCGAATTCATTGCGCTCGTCGCCGACAAAATGCTGCTCGAAAGCGTTTAGAATATAAATACGGTTACAGGGCGCCGCTTTTACCGAGCGGCGTCTTTTGTTATCGGGTGAGCGAGCGCCGCGCGAAAACGCATAGCCGCGCCCAAAACCATAAAATGATTAAATTTGATTAAAATACTTGAAATCGTCGCAAACGCGTGATATAATATACTGTAACAGCATATAAGAGTACTCGGAGAAAAAGCATGATTAAAATCGTTTCTTTTAAATGCGACAAATGCGGCAAGGAACACACATACGAGGTAGGCTCGCGCGACATGGCGACGTTGCAGGACGCGCTTGACAACGTTCCCGAAAAGGACGCCGGCAAGCTTCTCGAAGCGGTCAACCGTATGCTCATGAACAAGACCGAAGCGCAGCGCACCGCATTCATGATGAATAACGCCGACACGCTGTCAATGATAAACTACAACGTTTGCGGTCCGGCAATCAGCCTTTTCGAAGCCGAGGACGTAAAAACTATTTACGGCAAGTACACCCAGCCGCAGATAGAAAAACTCAACCAGAGCATGGCGCTTTGGGAAAACGTTAAGCTCGCCGAAGGCTTTGCCGCGTTCTATGCGATATACTATTGCAGGAAGTGCAAAAAGCTTCAGCAGGCTATGTACTTAAAGGTCCGCTCGGTCGAGGACAAAAAGGAACGCGTGTATCTGTACACCCCTAAGTGCGCAAGCTGCAACACCGAGCTAACGCTTGTAGACGACGCGAATATGGGCTATATGTTCGAAGGACTGACGGCTCGCGCGCCCTGCCCTTCCTGCGGCAACGGAAAGCTTACCGTTTCCGACATCAGGTTCAAGCCGTAACGAGAGTGGTATATGAGGCTCGGCGCACAGATATTTTGCGTCGAGCCTAAACATATATAAGAAATCCGCTTAAAGCGTTTGACAAAAGAAACGTAAAAGCGTATAATAATCAAGCTATCGAGGTGTAGCGCAGTTGGTAGCGCGCATGGTTAGGGACCATGAGGCCGCGA
>JAFLVD010000049.1 GCA_022508485.1 Clostridiales bacterium
CAATCGGTAGAGCAACTGACTTGTAATCAGTAGGTTGCGGGTTCAAGTCCCATCTTCGGCTCCATTTTTACGGATTCTCTCGGTGAGAGTCCGTTTTTTTGTATTCTCTCGTTTAATCGATTGCGTTAAACGCGCGTCGTTTTTTGTTCGAATAAAAGATTTAAAACCGAACGACGTACAAAATATATTAAGGCGCTTGACAAGTCGGCGATAATCGAAGATAATGTAATAGGACTTTGTTTTTTTCCTAAGCAAAAAGGAGGCTTTATGGACGAACTTATTGTACGCGACGAAGATTCTCTGTTCGAGCTTATAAAGCGTGTGCGTGCCGCGCAGGCCGTGTTCGCAAAGTACACGCAAGAGCAGGTGGATAAGATTTTTCTCGCCGCCGCAACCGCCGCCGACAAGGCGAGGCTTACTCTTGCCGAGATGGCGGTAAAGGAAACGGGCATGGGCGTCGTCGAGGACAAGGTGATTAAAAATCACTATGCCGCGGAATACATCTATAACGCGTACCGCGACGTAAAAACGTGCGACGTAATATCGCGCGACGACACGTTCGGTGTGGAAACGCTCGCAGAACCCGTCGGCGTTATCGCCGCAATCGTGCCTACCACAAACCCTACTTCCACCGCCATATTTAAAGCGCTTCTCGCAATCAAGACTCGCAATGCGATTATATTTTCGCCGCACCCTCGCGCAAAAGAGTGTACTATTGCCGCCGCCAAAATCGTTCTTGACGCGGCTGTTAAGGCAGGCGCGCCCAATGACATTATCGGCTGGATAGACGTGCCGAGCGTTGCGCTTTCCGCCGCGGTTATGTCGTCGAGCGATCTTATCCTCGCGACCGGAGGACCGGGAATGGTTCACGCGGCGTACAGCTCTGGCAAGCCGGCCGTGGGCGTCGGCGCAGGCAATACGCCGGTTATTATCGACTCCACCGCCGATATCAAGCTTGCGGCGTCGTCCGTGCTTCACAGCAAGTCGTTCGATAACGGAATGATTTGCGCGTCCGAGCAGGCGGTAATCGTTTTAAAGGACGTTTACGACGAGTTCAAAAAAGAGCTGACTTACCGCGGCGCGTACATGCTTAACGAGGACGAGATAAATAAGGTCCGCTCGACTATAATCATAAACGGTTCGGTTAACGCCAAAATCGTAGGACAAACCGCGCAGACGATAGCCTCTATCTGCGGATTTTCGGTTCCCGACGACGTTCGAATCCTTGTCGGCGAGGTAACGTCGGTGGATATAAGCGAGCCGTTTGCGCACGAAAAGCTTTCGCCTGTGCTTGCCATGTATTCGGCGGACAGCTTCGAGGACGCGCTCGGTAAGGCAGAGCGACTTGTAGAGGACGGCGGTATAGGCCACACATCTGTGCTTTACGCCGACGAGCGCACGCAAGAGGCCAAGATAAACGCGTTTGCCGCCGCAATGAAAACGTGCCGCATACTTCTTAACACGCCTGCGGCGCATGGCGGTATAGGCGATATTTACAACTTTAAGCTTACTCCGTCTCTAACGCTCGGCTGTGGGTCGTGGGGCGGTAACTCGGTGTCCGAAAACGTTTCGGTCAAACACCTACTCAATTATAAGACGGTTGCAAAAAGGAGGGAGAACATGCTTTGGTTCAGAGCGCCCGAAAAGGTTTATTTCAAAAAGGGTTGTTTGCCCGTAGCTCTCGGCGAGCTTAAAGATATGGGCAAGCGGCGCGTATTTATAGTTACCGACGAGTTCCTGTTTAAGAGCGGCGTTACCAAGCAGGTGAGCGATACTCTCAACGAGCTTAACATAGTTAACACCACGTTTTGCGACGTTCAGCCCGACCCGACGCTCTCTTCCGCCGTCAAGGGCGCGGAAGCCATGCGCTCGTTCGAGCCGGACGCGATTGTTGCAATAGGCGGCGGAAGCGCGCTCGACGCGGCAAAAATCATGTGGGTGCTGTACGAACACCCCGAAGTCGATTTCGCGGATATGGCAATGCGGTTTATGGATATAAGAAAGCGCGTTTACCGTTTCCCCGAAATGGGCAAAAAGGCGTATTTCGTCGCGGTTGCGACGACTGCCGGAACCGGTTCCGAGGTTACGCCGTTTGCGGTTATCACCGACGAAAAAACGGGGCTTAAATACCCGATTGCAGACTACGAGCTTCTTCCCAAAATGGCGATATGCGACCCCATGCTTATGATGACCATTCCCAAAGGCCTTACCGCCAATTCAGGCTACGACGCAATGGTTCACGCGATAGAGGCCATAGCGTCCGTAATGGCAAGCGACTTTACAAACGGCATGGCAAAGGAAGCCGTTAAAATTATATTCGAATATCTGCCGAGAGCGTACAAGGTGGGTACGGACGAAGAGGCGCGGTGCGAAATGGCTTACGCCGCGACGATGGCAGGTATGGCGTTTGCAAACGCCTTCCTCGGCGTTTGTCATTCGATGGCGCACAAGCTCGGCTCGTACCATCACCTGCCGCACGGCATGGCTAACGCGCTTCTTCTTCCCGAGGTTATGCGGTTTAACATGTCGGAAGCGCCTGCCAAAATGGGCACCTTTCCGCAGTACGATCATCCCGTGTGCCTGCGCCGTTACGCCGAGCTTGCTGAGATGCTCGGGATTAAGGGCAAGACCGACGAGGATAAATGCAATAAGCTTATAGATAAGCTTGAGGCGCTAAGAAAGGAAGTGGGGCTTCCTTCGACGATTAAGGACGCCGGCGTGGACGAAAAAGAGTTTTTAGACAAGCTCGACGATATGTGTCGCGACGCGTTCGACGACCAGTGCACCGGCGCAAATCCGCGCTATCCGCTTATCGCCGAGATAAAGCAAATGTACCTTAACGCCTACTACGGCAAAAAAACCGAGCGAAACGGCTTAAAGTAAATAAGGAGAGAGATTATGGCACTCAACGAAATTGCAAAGCGCGTCAATAAAAACGTTTACCGCGACGGACAATACTGCTATAAGGCGTTTTCCGCCGATTATCCCACGTCAGATATACTAAACGAGGCGCTCAACCAGTCGCGCGTTTACGAGAACGGATTGTTTGTCCCTCGCGTGTACGAGGTTAAAAAGATAGATGACGGTCGGCTCGCTATCGTTATGGACTATATTGATGGAAAGTCGCTCGCTCAGCTAATCGACGAATATCCCGAAAACAAAAACAAGTATATCGATAGGCTTATCGAAGTGCAAATGTCGGTGCACGAATTCCACGCCGACAATCTTAACAAGCAGCGCGATAAGTTTAACCGCAAGATAAACATTTCGGGTCTGGACGCCACGACGCGCTACGAGCTTCACGCAAGGCTCGATTCGATGCACAAGCGTAACAAACTATGCCACGGCGACTTTAACCCGTCAAACGTTATTATCACCTCCGACGACCGCGCTTGCATTATCGACTGGTCGCACGTAACGGTCGGTAACGCTTCCGCGGATATCGCGAGAACGTACCTTTTGTTCAAGCTCGCCGGCGACGACGAAACAGCCGAATATTACCTTAAAGCGTACTGCAAAAGGTCGGATACCGCCATGCAGTACATTCAAAACTGGCTGCCAATAGTCGCCGCTTCGCAAATGGCTAAGGGTAAGCCGGACGAAAAAGAATTCCTTATGAAATGGGCGGAAGTGTGCCAGTACGAGTAATGCCGTTCGGGCGTGAGGTTAGAGCATAGGTAAAGATTATGGTAGCGCTTACCCAACACGATATAGATAAGGCGATAGGCTACGCGTTCAGAGTTCACGGTACAGACTGCGGCGGACACGGGATTGGGCATATTCGTCGTGTAATAAAAAACGCGAAAAACATAATGAAGGAACTGTCGTGCGAGTGTAACGAAAAGCTTGTTGTTTTTTGTTGCGCGCTTCACGACGTGGACGACAAAAAGCTGTGCGGCGACGGCAAACGGCTCGAAGTCTTTCTTTCTTCCGATTCCGCATACGACGACGAGCTTATTTCTACCGTAAAAAATATCGTTTCGCTTGTATCGTTCAGCGATAACCGAAACGGCGGCGATATTTCTCTCGAAGCGAAAATCGTGCGCGACGCGGACAGACTGGACGCGCTCGGCGCGGTGGGGATTGCCCGTGCCTTCGCTTACGGCGGAAAGGCAAACAGGCCGATGTTCGTAAGCGACGGCGACAATTCGAGCGAGAAGCATTTTTACGACAAGCTGTTCCTCCTGCCGAAGCTTATGCTCACCGAACCGGCGCGGCGCGAGGCGGACAGAAGAATAGAGCTTATGAAGAAGTTTATCGACGAGCTTCATGTCGAAAACGAATGACTTACATATATTGTAAAGAGTAATTCAATATTGACATAATGCTGTCAATATTGTAATAGTATACTGCTCTCGAATACGGCAGAGCGCAACGGCTTTCCCACGCACAAAATATCGATCTCAGCAGCAATTAACAAGTGTGTCGAGTTATTATGCAATCGGGTAAATGTAAACCCACCTTATAGGTGCGGTTTTCTTTTTGCGCCGCCGAATAATCGGAGGAGAAATGGAAGAAAAACTAAAATTGCACGAAATGCTTTATCCGCTCGGACTTCTCGACACGATTAACAAGATGATCGAGGACATCGCCAGCAAAAGCGACGCTGTGGAAGGTAAGGGACTTAGCACAAACGACTTTACCGACGAGCACTTGGCGGCGGTAAACGGCGCACTGCGCTTCGACACCGATCAGAAGTTATCGTATTCGGAAATACGAACCGCGCTCGACAACTTAGGCGGCGGAGTGCTTTCAGATAACAGCTTTACGAGCGAGGACGTGAAGGCGTTAAAAGGCGCGGTGCGCTTCGATATCCCCCAGAGCTTATCGGAACAAGAAAAAAGGGCCGCTCTCAATAATCTCGGCGGCGGAAAACTATCCCAAAACAACTTTACAGACGAACATTTAGCGGCGGTAAACGGCGCGGTGCGCTTCGACGTTAAACAAGAGCTGAGCGACTCGCAGAAAAAGACCGCCGTGGGTAATATCGGCGCGATTTCGTCCGACTTGATAGGTAAGCTTAGCGTGTGGATTTCCGTTACCGAGGACAGCCCTGCCGAGTTGTTCGGCGGAAGCTGGGAAAGGATAAGCGGCAGGTTTATACTCGGCGCGGACGGCTCGCACCCCGGTTTAAGTACGGGCGGCAGCGCGGACGCCGTCGTCGTTTCGCACACCCATTCCGTCGAAAGCTTGTACGCTTCCTACGGCGGAGTTGACAGCAACAGCGATATTCTTCAAAAGGGCAAACTGGGCGCAAGCGCGGGCAGCGCGACGGGATCGACTCGGTACAGCTCGATATCCAAAACGGGCGAGAGCGGCACGGATAAAAACATGCCGCCGTATATCGCGCTCTATATATGGAAGCGTGTAGCGTAAAGGAGGTAATTATGCGAGTTTATAACAGCGATAAAACAGAAGAACTCACCGAGTTCGACGCGACAAAAGGAAGGCTTATCCCGGACACCGTTACCGTTCACGTAGCTAAGAGGGAATACGTTCCCGAAAAGTTCCATTACGAAACGGTTAAGGAATATCACAACGGCGGCAAGGACGTCGTAAAGGTGGTTGACGAGCCGGGCGTCGAGGGCGTAAGAGAGCACGACGAAATCGAAGATATTTTCGTCTACGTTCCTTTTAGCGACGACGAGCTTGCATTTTTTGAGAAGGAAAGGGAAATATCCGCTTTAAAAACCGAGCTTTGTAAAATCAAAGAGGATATCGAGCAGGAAAGCTTCGGCATAGTAAGAGAGGATTATGCAAACAAAAAAGCGCGAGCGGCGGAAATCGTAAACAAGCTTCGCGTTATCGAAGGTAAATCACCGCGCGAAATTCGGTAACTTATACTTACACTGTTACGCCCGTTCCGAAAGGGACGGGCTTTTTTTGTGCGGATATTCGTCATTGATATAATTTTTATGCGATATTTTTGACAAACGCCGAACAGAACGCGTAAAAAAGGTTGAAAAATGGCGGAAAAAAATAAGTAAAAACATTGACAATCGCATTGTCGTTATAGTAAAATGATATAGCGTTACATACAACGCGCGACAAACTAACTTACGGGTGCGACGCATGTATTATATATGCTTCGTACTTTTCGCTTAAATCGTCTTTCCGCGACATACCGACGTGCGGTCTTTGCGGAACGGAAAAATTAAGCGCGTCGCCTTAGTTACGCTTGTCGCTGTGCCAACGCACATTATCGGAGGTAGTAATATGTCGAGAGTCAGTCAGATAAAAAAGGAAATAGAAGATCTCGAGCTTGAGATTAAAGCGTTCGAGAGTAAACGCGAGCGCTCGCAGACCGCGCTTATTCGCGCAATGCTTTCCGGGAAAAAGGCTTCGCCCGAGGACCAGCAGTATTTCGACCTTTTTTCCGACCTTATCGATAGAGACCGCGAAGCGCTGCGTAAACTGAACAGCGAACTCGAAGAGCTTCAAAAAAAGCCTAAAAAGAAATAATCGATATTTTAATCCAGTACTAAAAATTGTGCCTGAAAGCTTGCATGCTTTCCGGTGCTTTTTTATTTTTCGTTTTCCGTAGGCTCTTGGCCGACAAAGCGGAAAGAGGGTAGTGAAGAGTGAATAGTGAAAAGTGAATAGTGAAGAGTGAAGAGTGAATAAGTAAAAATCGGTAATGTCGTAGGACATTACCGATTTTTTTTGGAGCGGAAGACGAGATTCGAACCCGCGACCCTCACCTTGGCAAGGTGATGCTC
>JAFLVD010000005.1 GCA_022508485.1 Clostridiales bacterium
TCTGGCGCTTAACGTTGCAGACTATACCGATAAGTATCCGATCGAAGATGCCGCGAAAAAGTCGGCTAAGTACTCTGCGACTCCGCTATTGATACGCTTAAAGAACAACAAGCGAATGAAAATCGCCAAGCCGTTGATTGTCGAAGCAATGCAACAAAACGGCATAGAGCCTTTACCCGAGTGTGCGTACGTCGATTACACCGTCCCTTATGAAACAACTGAGGAATTGATTGAAAAAGGCTTTGTCAAACGAATGGATAAAAAACAATAAAACCTCAAAATCAGACGAATGTTACGCTTAACTTTGTTTGTTGGCTTGCCACTAGCAGTAACACGGTCGTACAGGCGAATATCAAGAACCCTTGAATCATACACAAAAAACTTGACAAATCAATGGGTGAGGGTATAATAAAAATATAAAACTTTCATAGATAAGGTGAGAGAGGAATGAAAAAAACAAAGTTAATTGCATCTGTTGTTTCCCTTGCGCTTGCGTGCGTGCTATGCATTGGGCTCACGGCATGCGGCAGCGATGCCGCTAACGTGAAGGGCGAGGAAATTACTGCCGGGGAATGGGCGGCGGCGTTCAGCGCAGGCAACTTCAAGAACGTGAAGATCGAGACCGAGACGATAAACGAGGGCGAATTCTTCACGGAAGGTGCGAATGATAAGTTAACAACCAAAACGACGTACGTAATTGCCGACGGCAAGCAGTATATGAAGACAGAGGCTACCGTTCAGAGAGGTTCCGAAGAGTTGGAGGCAATGGCGGAGAAAATGAGCCGAGTAGCATATATCTCGGCAACGGAGGGCGATTATTCCGTTTGGTACACGAAGGATGAGGACGGCAAGTGGCAAATGTCTCTCAATCACGGCGACGTTGCAAGCGAAATTGTAGAGAGCTTAACCGTGATGGCGTCCATGTTCGATAAGTTTTATTACGAAAGCGCCAACAAGGGCTACGAGCTGATAGAGCAGTCTTCCTATGGGAATACGACATACAAATTCAAGCACGGCAAGCTTGCCGCAACTTATCATCCTTCTTTCACTTATAAAGAAAACGATAATCAGACGTACGGCATTACCACGACGCAATCGATGACGATTACCTACGGCGATCAGAATGTGAACCTTCCTAATGTGGAAGGCACGGCGACGTACAACAACAAAGTGTGGCTGACCTATCAGCTCTACGTGGAGGGCGTTAATGACGGTAATCCATTCAATATCGACGATCACTCCATTCCCGGTATCGGCAGACTTTACAGACAGTCTTTTCAGCTCGTAACGAGCGCCGACGGCATCGCACGCGCGCACATAAACGGCGACGACGTTACGGGCATTTGGGGTATGACGTCAGACGGTATTGAGTTCTACTCCGATAGCTTCGGCGACTATCCGATAAATATCGAGCGCGACGGCAACTATCTTACCATGGAGGTTCCCGGCGACTTCGACGGATTTAAGCTGACGGTTGTTCTCGAAATGGTTCAGGATTAACCAATGTTTTTATGGCGACAACAGAGCTTATTCCATAACGGAATAGGCTCTGTTTTTTGAAAAAATAAGTATTATTAAGAGCGAAAAACGTTTTTAAACGGATTGTTTCCACCCAAGCGATTGATTAGATAACAATAATATGCTATAATATTATACGATAAACGGTAAATTAACGGTGAAAAATGGATAAAACACAAATCTTTCAATTTATATCAGAGCAGAAAACGGCGTTTATTGCCTCTGTCAATGAGCAGGGTTATCCCGTTATAAGAGCCATGCTTGCGCCTCGTAAAATAGACGGAAATGAAATTTACTTCACGACCAACACTTCGTCAAATAAAATCAAGCAGTATTTAACGAATGATAAGGCTTGCATTTATTTTTATAAGCGCGGAAAATTCAAGTATCAGGGCGTTTCGATAATAGGCGAAATGCAGGTCTGCACCGACCAAGCGACGAAAGATGAGATTTGGCGTTTCGGCGATAAGCTGTTTTATAAACAAGGCGTAACCGATCCCGATTACTGCGTGCTGAAATTCAAATGCAAAACGGCGGAATATTATTGCGATTTTAAGACCGAAACGATAGAGCTGTAAATTTCTTTTTGCGGAGAAATATATGAAGATTATAGAATTTCAAGAGAAGTACCGAGATGATATGATTTTTATGGTACTTGAAGCCAAAAATGCGTTAGGTAGAGTTCCGCACCTTAATGATGATTTGTTAGATATTCAGAGACACTATTTTTTGTGCGGTGATAGATTTTGGCTTGCAATAGACGATAATGATAGGGTCGTCGGCTGTATCGGATATAATAGGTACAGTGATGACACGGCGAAATTACACCGGCTATATGTAAAGTACAATCTAAAAAGACAGGGAATAGGCTCTGAACTGTTGAAAACCGCCGAACAGTGTATGAAAGAAATGGGTTACAAATATTCTGTTGTGCATCTTGGTGGCAAAGAGTATTTTGAATCTAAGAATTTTTACCCGAAGCACGGATATGTAGAATACAGCGCCGGACTTTTGCGAAAGGAATTATAAATTTTAATTTAGTGGAGACTTATTATGATACCTTTTTATTTGAAAAATCACCTTACTGATATAAGGGAAAAGAAAGATAAAACAACTGGAGTATTGATTTCATCTACGGGCAATACAGATTTAGAAATTTATTTTTATGGCGAATTGGTATCTATCTATAGGACACCATACATTTGTGATGGCGAATTTCCTTGTCTGATTGTTGCAAAAGACCCTTTAACGCAGGAAGAGTTTGTTGTTTTCGATGGCTTAAAGTACGGATATGATGCTATGTTCTGTAATGAACCTGTTGAAAATATCGTTCGTGAGTTAAAGTTATATGATTTTCAAAAGGGTAAAATTGCTGTAACTTTTGGTTATGCAATTGATTACGAAGATGAAAGAGAAGAGTATACATTTAACGAAAAGAATGAAATTGAGTTAATTAATGGTACATACCTTGATTTTGAAAAAGCAAAGTCAATAGGGTACGATTGGATATCAATGAAATTCGTGAAGAAAAACCGTGAATTTGTCGATTTAGAATTAGCATAATGAAAATAAATTTCAATTTAGGGTGCTATATGAATTATATGGAATTAGAAAAACTGATTAAAAAAATTGTCGGGTTGAAGTTGGATACAATTAGGCATGCTTGCGAAATGTTGATGTTTAATTTTGAGCAGTATGCACTTCATGTTCAATGCCTAACGAGAATTATAAAAGACGATGATATTCTTTTAACAACTCTCGATTATCAATCATGGGACGGCAAATATGAGGAGAATAATGACGAGTACTACAATCTTAACAAATACAAAATGGAAATCGAAGGCGGAAAAGTGCTTTCTGTCGAAGTGAACTCGTTATGCGATATATTTATCGCTTTGGATAATGGCGTTACAATCCAAGTATTAATTCAGAATAGCTATGCTCATTATAACGAGGAAAACGAGCAGTACAGATTTTTTGAAGCTTCGGACGATGAAATGAAAGATGAGAAGTTGCCGCCACATTATGTAGTTTACAACAAGCACATAGAAATACACGGCGAATATTGACATTGCTGTAAATTCCGATTTTATCGCCCATTACGGTACTTGCATACGTAAATGCTTTCACCCCGACATAGTAAACGCATTAGGCGTTATTCAAAGCGAAGTCGAGGGATTTATAATAACTGCTTAATCCGCGTCGGGAAATTTTACAAGGGTATTGAATTTTACCCGAAATCATGCTAAAATAGAGTCGAGATAAATATTTAAGGATTTCAGACTATGGCAAAAGAGATTGATAAGTACTTAATGAGTATCCCGAAGGGAGACGATTTAAAACCTATATCGGCAAGCGAATATACCGTGGCAACGGATATAATGCGGCATTCGGTTATCAGCGCTTTGGAAAAAAAGAGTTTTTATGCCGATAAAACCACGGGGATATCGCATACCCACGTCCCCAAAGTGACAATCGGAAAAATTCAGTTTTTAAAAAATAACACTACAAAGACCATGTGCAAGCGCTTGGTATATTTGCTCGAAGGTCGTCTGCGAGATTATAAAAGAGACATTCCGATGATTAAAAATTTGTTTCTTCTTGCGGAGTTTAGTTACAAGCAGGGGCAAGATTACGTTATGGATTACTTAAGAAGAGAGGGCAAGATGCTTAATTGGGAAGAGATAGTTAAAAAGCTGCTCGACCATACGTTTGATTACGAAAACAGCGATTTGGTGTTGGAGTTTTACAATCACGCAATGGCGTTGGGGAAGAAATACGGCTCAAAGTCGTAAAGCCAAAATTTAAAAAATACAATCGTAAATAAATTGTTCATCACCAATCGGTTCAATACGGTCGCCCGGCGAATATAAAAACACTAACTTTGAGAGGCAAATATCGCTATGAAAGAAACTTCCGTTGCACCGAACAAAATTAAAGTTCGCGGTGGGCGAGTTCATAATCTTAAAAATATAGACGTAGACATTCCGTTAAACAAAATCGTGGGAATCGCCGGCGTTTCGGGGTCGGGTAAGTCTTCTTTGGCGCTCGGAATTTTGTATGCGGAAGGCTCGAGGCGGTACTTGGAATCGCTGTCTACCTATACGCGCAGGCGCATGACCCAGGCGGAAAAGGCGCAGGTGGACGAGGTTTTGTACGTTCCGGCGGCGCTTGCTCTTAGGCAGCGCCCCGGGGTGCCGAGTATTCGCAGTACGTTCGGGACGGGGACAGAGCTGTTAAATCATCTTAGGCTCATGTTTTCGCGCCTTGCTTCCCACAGATGCCCCAACGGACATTACGTTGCGCCTTCTAAGGACGTTGCGGCAGGGTTAGAGCTTGAATGTCCCGTTTGCGGCGTGCGTTTTATGCCGCCCGGCGCGGAGGAATTGGCGTTTAACAGTCAGGGCGCCTGCAAGCGCTGCGACGGCACGGGCATTACTCGCGTCGTCGACGAATCGACTTTGGTTCCCGATGAGTCTTTATCGATTGACGAGGGTGCGGTCGCGCCCTGGCAGACTTTGATATGGTCGCTCATGAAAAACATCGCCCGAGAAATGGGCGTTAGGACGGACGTTCCTTTTTGCGAGCTGACGGAAGAAGAGCGCGAGATTGTATTCCACGGTCCTGCCGAGAAAAAGCACATTTTATACTACAACGAAAAAACAAACGTGTCGGCGGAAATGGACTTTACCTACTTTAACGCCGTGTACACCGTCGAAAACGCTTTATCCAAAGTCAAAGACGAAAAGGGTATGAAGCGCGTTGAAAAGTTCCTTAGACAAGGTGTTTGTCCCGACTGCGGCGGCACGAGGCTCAGCGAGGCTGCGCGCAGTCCTAAGCTTTGCGGAATTTCCCTTGCGGAAGTATGCACCATGACGCTTGTCGAGCTGATCGAATGGGTGGACGGCGTTCCGTCGTCGCTACCCGAGGATATGCGACCTATGGCGAATAGCCTTTGCGATTCGTTCCGAAGCACGGCCAAACGACTTATCGATTTAGGGCTTTCCTATCTTACGCTCGACCGCGCGGCGTCCACTCTTTCGACGGGCGAACGGCAAAGAATGCAGCTCGCTCGCGCCGTGCGCAACAGAACGACGGGCGTCTTGTACGTTTTGGACGAGCCGTCAATCGGTTTGCACCCGTCCAACATAGAAGGGCTTAAAGGCGTTATGCACGACCTTGTTTCCGACGGGAACACCGTAATATTGGTCGATCACGACACGCATATTCTTTCCGAAGCGGATTGGCTTATCGAGCTTGGACCCGAGGCCGGCGCCGGCGGAGGAAGTATCATCGCGCAAGGCACGCTCGCGGAGGTCGAAGCCGACCCTAATTCGCGTATAGGCGGATTTCTTTCGGGTAAAACCTCAATCGAAGTCGGGGACCGCGTTTTACCCGAGCGTATTTTCGAGCTTGGTAATATACATTTATCCATTTCCGATATTCACACGGTAAAGCCTTTGGAAGTAGACTTCCCGAAAGGGCGGTTGACGGCGGTAACGGGGGTGTCGGGTTCGGGCAAAACGACCCTGATTTTGGAAAGTCTTATCCCTGCCGTCGAAGCTTTATGTAAACGCGAAAAACCGCCCAAGCACGTTAAAGGCGTTTCCGCGGAAGGTATTTCGCGTATCAAGCTAATAGATTCCGACCCTATCGGCATTAACGTGCGTTCAACTGTTGCGACCTATGCCGACGTTCACGACGAGCTGAGAAAGGTGTACGCAAAAACGGCGGACGCGAAAGAGCGAAAATACAAGGAAGGCGATTTTTCGTACAACACGGGTTCGCTTCGCTGTCCTACTTGCGACGGTACGGGTTCCATCAGCCTCGATATTCAGTTTTTACCCGACGTAGAAATTGTTTGCCCCGATTGCGGCGGCTCGCGCTATTCTAAGGACGCAAGTCTTATTCGGCGCATTCCCAAGCACGGCGGACAAGCTTACACTTTGCCCGAGCTTATGGCGATGAGCGTAGACGAAGCCCTAAAAGCATGTTCGGATCTTCCTAACGTTCATCGCAAATTGCAGGTTTTACACGACCTCGGTCTTGGATATCTGACATTGGGGGAAGCAACGCCCAGTCTTTCGGGCGGCGAGGCGCAGCGGTTAAAGCTTGCAAGTGAGATGGGGAAAGGCCAGTCCGATACCGTATTCGTGTTCGACGAGCCGACGATAGGACTTCACCCACTGGACGTCGAGGTTCTGCTTAGCGTGTTTACGCGCTTAATTAAAAACGGCGCAACCGTCATTGTAATCGAACACGATTTCGACATAATAAAAAACGCCGACTACGTTATAGATATGGGACCGGGCGGCGGCAATCTCGGCGGTAAAATAATCGCTAAGGGGACGCCTCGGGATATTTGCGATTGCGCGGAAAGTCTTACGGGAAAGTACTTAAAGCAATACACTTTAAGTCGGCGCTCGAATTAAATAATGCGAACGCCCCAAAAAGATTACAACATGTTTATTTAAGAATTTTTTAAAAAACCTCTTGACAAGTAAACTTGGCAATGATATAATGACTATGCAAAGAAAACTTGGCAGGAGGGTATTATGGAAGAAGAGGAAGTAATCGTCGTTGATGATGAGGAAAGTCCGCTTTCCAAAGAAGATATTTTGGATCGGTCGCGTAAAGAAAACGAAAAAATGGGCGACGAGAGGGAACGGCAGTTTCGTCAGTACGGCATAGCTATTGGGTCGATAGTGGGAATGGTGCTGTTGCTTGTTATCTATTTGGTCGACGTTTTTGCGCTTAATCGAAACAGCTACGAGATAATAGGGGTAATGGTTGCGATAAACGGATTTAATATGCTGTGGCAAGGGATATACGGCAATAAGTTTAAAAAGCTGTTTCTTGCCGTCGGTATTATCAGTCTTGTTATGAGCGTCGCGTATTTTGTAATGTGGATTGTCGATTTGGTGGGGTAATGGACGAAAAGTTGGTACTTAAAAACCGAATAAAGGAAGCGAGGCAAAAGGTAGGACTGTCGCAGGAAGCGCTCGCCGCGCTCGTCGGCGTTTCCCGTAATACCATTTCGAGTATAGAAACGGGGCAGTTTTCTCCGACCGCAAAGCTTGCTCTTATTCTGTGTATCGCCCTCGACGAAAAATTCGAAAACCTTTTCTACTTTGCGTAAAGTAACAGTTAGTCCCGTTCCGCTACGGACGGGCTTTTTTTATGCTTAAATGTAATATTTTAAATGTGGTTTAAAACGTTTGAAAAGACGGGCGGATTGTGATAAAATATAAAAGTACTTTTTGTATTGTATTTACGGATAATCACGTTGTCAAACGCATTACGAAGGAGTTGGTATGGAAGTTGTTTTAAACGGCAGAGAGCTTACGATAGAGCAGGTCGTTAAGGTAGCGAGAGAGGGCGCTAAGGTCGCTCTTTCCGCCGAGGCTAAGTCCGCCGTTATTAAGGCGCGTGAATACGTCGATAAAAAGCTTGCCGAAAAGGCGGTTATCTACGGGCTTACCACCGGCTTCGGTAAGTTTTCCGATATTTTCATTTCGGAAGAGGATACGCGCGTACTGCAAAAAAATCTCATTATGAGTCATTCGTGCGGAATGGGCAATCCGCTCTCCGTCGAGGTGGTAAGGGCGGCAATGCTCTTGCGCTGTAACGCTCTAAGCCGCGGAAACAGCGGTATACGGCTTGAAACGCTTCAAACGCTCATAGATATGATAAACGCAGGCGTTAACCCTATAATCCCCGAAAAAGGCAGTCTGGGTGCGAGCGGAGACCTTGCGCCGCTCTCGCACATCGTGCTTGTTATGCTCGGCGAGGGACACGCCGAATACAAGGGTAAGGTCCTTACCGGCGCGCAGGCGATGGAAAAGGCGAAAATACCCACGATAGAGCTTGCCGCCAAAGAGGGGCTTGCGCTTATAAACGGAACGCAGATTATGACTGCAATCGGCGCGCTTGCGGTGTACGACGCGAAAAACCTCGCTAAGTCCGCCGACATAATCGGCGCGATGACCTGCGAGGCCCAGCTCGGCATAAAAAAGGCGTTCGACCTTAAAATCCACGAGCTTCGCGGCCACTGCGGACAAAAGGACGCCGCTCAAAACCTTTTGCTTATACTTCGGGACAGTTCTCTCGCGCTTGACAGTAATCCCGACAAGGTTCAAGACGCGTACACCATTCGCTGCATGCCGCAAATCCACGGCGCGAGCAGGGACGCTATAGACTACGTGTACGGCGCGGTAACGAGAGAGATAAACGCCGTTACCGACAACCCAATAATTTTCCCCGACGAGGACGAGGTTATATCGGGCGGAAATTTCCACGGTCAGCCCATTGCGCTTGCTCTCGACTTTTTGGGAATAGCGCTAAGCGAGTATGCGGACGTATCCGAGCGGCGTATCGAGCGCATGGTAAATCCGCAGCTTAATAACGGGCTTCCGGCGTTTTTAACCAAGCACAGCGGAGTAAACTCCGGCTTTATGATAGCGCAGTATTCGGCGGCGTCTATGGTGTCCGAAAACAAGATTTACGCGCACCCTGCGAGCGTCGATTCCATTCCGTCGTCGGCGAGCCAGGAGGATCACGTAAGCATGGGCACCACCGCGGCGCGAACGGCCGCAATGATACTCGACAACAGCCAAAAGGTGCTCGGAATAGAACTGTTTACGGCGTACCAATCGCTGCATCTTCGCGGCAAGGAAAAGCTGTCTTCCGTAACGCGTGCGGTGTTCGATTATATCGCCAAGTCGGTTGCGCCGGTCGAGGACGATATAGTAATGCACTACGAGATGGTTAAGTTCGACAAGATGATAAAGGCCAACGAGATAGTAAAGGTCGCAGAAGCTGTTTGCGGACCGTTAAAGTAGGGTGGAATTATGGACAACAAAGATATAGACCGAGCGATGACGATAAAGCTCGACGGCACTTTGCCAAAATATCCTAAGTTTAAGGAAGGTATTCGCCGCGCGCCGGACAGAGGTTATCGCCTTAATAAGGCGCAGACCGCGCTCGCGCTTAAAAACGCGCTTAGGTACGTTCCCGAAGAGCTTCACGAAATCTTAGCGCCCGAATTTTTGGAAGAATTAAAAACACGCGGCCGCATTTACGCTTACAGATACAGACCCGAAGGGCGCATTTACGGCAAGTCAATCGACGAGTACGAGGGTAAGTGCATAGAAGGAAAGGCCTTTCAGGTTATGATAGACAACAATCTCGACTTCGAGATTGCGCTCTATCCGTACGAGCTTGTAACATACGGCGAGACCGGTCAGCCCTGCCAAAACTGGCTTCAATACCGGCTTATAAAAAAATATTTAGAGCAGCTTACGAGAGATCAAACGCTTGTCATAGAGTCAGGACACCCACTCGGGCTTTTCCCCTCGAGTCCGTCCGCGCCGCGCGTTATCATTACCAACGCTCTTATGGTCGGTATGTTCGACAATATGGACGACTGGGAAATAGCCGAACAGATGGGCGTTGCCAATTACGGTCAGATGACCGCCGGCGGCTGGATGTACATAGGACCGCAGGGCATAGTCCACGGCACGTTTAACACAATTCTCGGCGCCGGTCGCAAGTTTTTGGGCATTTCCGAAAAGGGCGACCTTGTGGGGCGTACGTTTGTGTCCTCCGGCCTCGGCGGAATGAGCGGCGCCCAGCCGAAAGCCGCCAACATAGCTAATGCGGTCGGCATCTTTGCGGAAGTGGATATTTCGCGTATACAAACGCGGTACAATCAAGGCTGGGTAAACGTGATAAGCGATAACCTCGACGAGGTTTTTTCGCTTGCCGAAGAGCACGTTAAAAACAAAAAGAGTATATCCATTGCGTACCACGGCAACATCGTAGACCTTCTCGAATACGCCGACAAAATAAACTTTAAAATAGACTTGCTTTCCGACCAAACCTCGTGCCATAACGCGTATAACGGCGGATATTGTCCGCAGGGGCTTACCTTCGAACAGCGCACGCAAATGCTTCACGACGACAGGGACGGGTTTATTAAATGCGTTAACGCCTCGCTGAAAAAGCACTTCGAGGTAATAAAAAGGCTTACGAAAAAGGGCGCGTACTTTTTCGACTACGGCAATTCGTTTATGAAAGCGGTGTACGACAGCGGCGTTAAGGAAATAAGCAAAAACGGTACCGACGAAAAGGATGGGTTTATTTTCCCGTCGTACGTCGAGGACATAATGGGTCCCGAATTATTCGACTACGGCTACGGTCCGTTCCGCTGGGTGTGCCTTTCCGGGAAGAAAGAGGACCTTAAAAAGACGGACAGGGCGGCAATGGAATGTATCGACCCGAACAGACGGTTCCAGGACAGAGACAATTATATCTGGATAAAAAATGCGGAAAAAAACAAGCTGGTAGTCGGTACGCAGGCAAGAATACTTTACCAAGACGCGGAAGGCAGAGCGCGCATTGCGCTTAAATTCAACGAGCTGGTTCGGTCGGGCGAGATAGGCCCCGTTATGCTCGGGCGCGACCACCACGACGTTTCCGGCACCGATTCGCCGTTCAGAGAGACTTCCAACATAAAAGACGGAAGCAACGTTATGGCGGATATGGCCGTTCAGTGCTTTGCCGGCAACGCGGCGCGAGGCATGAGCCTTTGCGCGCTTCACAACGGCGGCGGCGTGGGAATAGGAAAGGCGATTAACGGCGGATTCGGGCTTGTCCTCGACGGAAGCGAGCGCGTCGACGAGATAATTAAAAGCGCGATTGTCTGGGACGTTATGGGCGGCGTTGCGCGCCGAAGCTGGGCGAGGAACGAGCACTCGATTGAGACTACGGTCGGTTATAATAAAAACTGCGAGGGAAAAGCTCACGTTACCATTCCGTTTGTCGCCTCCGACGAGCTGATTGAAAAGCTCGTTAAAGATCTATAAAAAATTAAATTCGGAAAAAGAGGTACATTAAAATGGCCAAGTTAGTGGAATGCGTGCCCAACATAAGCGAGGGCAGAAACACCGAGGTAATAGAACAAATAGTCGATACGGTCCGCGAGGTTAAGGGCGTCGTGCTTCTCGATTACAGCAGCGATCCTTCCCACAACCGCACCGTAATAACGTTTTTGGGCAGTCCCGACGGCGTTATGAAGGCGGCGGTCGCCTTAGCGAAAAAAGCGGCGGAGTTAATCGACTTAACCAAGCATGTCGGCGAACACCCGAGAATGGGTGCTGTGGACGTTATTCCGTTTATACCCATAAAAGACGTAACTATGGCGGAGTGCGTCGAGCTTAGTAAGCTCGTAGGCGAGCGTGTCTACAAAGAGGCGAAAATGCCCGTTTTCCTTTACGAGCAATCGGCAACCGCGCCGCACAGAGTAAACCTTGCCGCTATTCGAAAAGGTCAGTTTGAGGGAATGGCGAAAAAGGTGCAGGAAAAAGAGTGGGAACCCGACTTCGGCGGAAGAACTATTCACCCGACCGCGGGCGTCGTCGCCGTGGGCGCGCGTATGCCGCTTGTCGCGTTTAATATCAATCTTTCCACCTCGGACGTGGAAATCGCCAACAAAATATCGAAGATAATCAGAAAAAGCAGCGGCGGACTCGATTGCGTAAAGGCGCTCGGCGTTATGCTCGAGGAACGCAACGTCGCGCAGGTTTCGATAAATATGACCAACTTCCACATAACGCCGCTGTACCGCGTGCTTGAGCTTGTAAAGGCGGAGGCGGCGCGCTACGGCGTACACGTAATCGGCACCGAGATTATAGGGCTTGCACCCATGCAGGCGCTTGTCGATTCCGCCGAATACTATTTGCAGATAGAGTCCTTCGACTTTAACAAACAGGTGCTCGAAAACCACATTCTTTAAGGAGAATAGAATGCTGTTAATAAAAAATATCGGCATTTTGCAGACGCCCGTAGGCACGCGCAGTCTTTGCGGAAAGGACCAAGCGAAAAATTTAAAGCTGTATAACGCGGCGGTTGCGGTCGAAGGCGGCGTGATAAGAAAAATTTACCGAGACGGCGAGCTTTCCGATATTTGTGGATTGGACTGTAAGGTAATCGACGCCGATGGCGGACTGGTAACGCCCGGGCTTATCGACTGCCACACGCACTTAACATTCGGCGGCTGGCGGCAGGGCGAGATACGCCTTAAACTTAACGGCGCGACCTATCTCGATATTTTAAAGTCGGGCGGCGGCATTCTTGACACCGTACAAAACACGCGGAAAATGAGCGAGGACGAGCTTTACGAAAGAAGCAAGGGCTTTGTCGAGGAAATGCTTGGTTTGGGCGTTACCACAATCGAAAGCAAAAGCGGCTACGGGCTTAACTTCGATGACGAGATTAAGCAGCTTAAAGTAAACAAGCGCCTTAACGAAACGACCAAAGCGGACGTCGTGTCGACCTTTCTCGGCGCGCACGCAGTTCCGACCGAGTACGACGGACGGGCGGACGAGTACATAGATTATATTTGCGAGGTCGTTTTACCCGAGATCAAAAAGCAAAAGCTTGCCGATTTTTGCGACGTGTTTTGCGAGGACGGCGTGTTTAACGTAGAACAAAGCAAAAAGCTTCTTCTCTGCGCTCAAAAGCTCGGGCTTAAAAGCAAAATCCATGCGGACGAGATAGAGTCGATAGGCGGCGCCGCGCTCGCAGGGGAAATAAAGGCCGTATCCGCCGAGCACTTAATAGCAACCGACGAAAACGGAATAGACTGCTTGCGCCGCGGCGGCGTAACGGCGGCGCTTCTTCCTTCTACCTCGTTCTACTTAAACAAAAACTACGCCAAAGCGCGCACTATGATTGATTGCGGCGTTCCCGTCGCCATAGCGTCCGACTTTAACCCCGGCTCGTGTCCGTCGCTCAATCTTCAGCTTGCGATAAACCTCGGCTATATTAAATACCGCATGTTCCCCGAGGAAATACTCACCGCGGTAACGCTTAACGCCGCGTGCGCGATAGACAGGGGTGAGAGCGTTGGAAGCGTAGAGGTCGGGAAAAAAGCCGATCTCGTTGTTTGGAATGCGCCCGACTTCGAAACGGTGTGCTATCGGTTCGGCACAAATCAAGTAAAGACGGTAATAAAAAACGGAGAGGTTGTGTAATGGCACTTTGCGATATGACGGTTAAGTCGTACTTGGATTTGCTTTCGTCGAGCGAGCCTGCGCCGGGCGGCGGAAGCGCTTCCGCACTGTGCGGCGCGCAGGGCGCGGCGCTTGTCGAAATGGTGGCAAGGCTCACGGTTGGAAAAAAGAAGTATGCTTGTTATGCCGAGCTTTGCGAAAACGTTATAAAAAAGGCTGCGGCGCTTAAAGCCGCGCTGTTATCGCAGGCGGATAAGGACGCGCAGGCGTTTAATCTTGTCGCGGCGGCGTATAAGCTTCCGAAGGACACCGAGGAGGAGTGCGCGGCGCGAAAAGCGGCTATAAGTAAGGCGACGCTTATTTCCACCGAGGTTCCTTTCGAAACGATGAAGCTATGTACGGAAACGCTACTTTGTGCAAAAGAATTGGTGGGAAAATCCAACGTGAATGCGGCAAGCGACCTGGCCGTCGCCGCGCTTAATCTTGTAACAGGCGCCGTCGGCGCGTACTCAAACGTGTTGATTAACCTCGGCGGAATAGACGAGGGTAAGGCGGAGGTTTTTCGCGCAGACGGCGAGGAAATGACGGCTTCGGCAAAAGCGGATGCGGAATATATATTTAAAGCCGCCGTCGGTTCGTTATAATACTTACGACTAACAATAATTTAATCACGGTATTGACTTTAATGCCGTAACAATGTATAGTAAAGTAAATATTATCCCAAAAGGGAAAGGGGGAATATTATGTACGTTATTTACATTAAGTTCTTTAACGGTAAGGAAGGCTACTACGTCGGCGTCGACGACGACGATATTATTTTCAGCAACACCGTTTCCGGCGCGAAAAAGTTTTCGTCGAGAATGTCGGCAGGCTATGCGGAAGGGTATTATCTTTCCGGCTTCGAAGATATAATCGACTACACAAAAGTAATATCGGTTTAATTACGTTTGCTTTTTGCGCTCTGTTTCGCCCGTACCGAATAAATCGCTTCGGGTGAGCTTTACCGTCTTATAATATCTAAAATGAAATACATCGCTTCCGATATTCACGGCGAATACGATCTTTTTATGCGCCTGCTCGAAAAAATATCATTTTCGGACAAGGACGAGTTTTTTGTGTGCGGCGATATCGTCGAAAAGGGCGTCGATTCTGTAAAGCTTGTTAGGCGTTTAATGAAAATGCCTAACGTTAAATGTATTCTCGGAAACCACGAATACGCATTTTTAAAATACTATTGGTCGATTATGGAATGTTCGCCGACCGACTTCGACGGCGTTTTGGATAAGCTTCGCGAAAACTTTTCCGGTGGCGACGCGCTACTCGACTTCGACGTTGTCGACTACTTGGAAGCCTTGCCGTTCTATATCGAAACGAACGATTTTATTTGCGTTCATGCAGGCGTGCCTAAGGCAATCGACGGAAGCATTTTGCCGCTTGAAAATGCGTCCGCCGAACAGCTTGTTTACGACAGAACGTTTAAAGACCCTGCCGTTACGACTTCGATAAGCAGTAAGTGCGTTTTTTTCGGGCATACGCCCACAATCGCGTTGACCGGGGGAAGGGCGGAGATTTTAACGTACTTAAAACCCAATCGGCAGGGCAAAAGCGTTTCCGACTATTATAAAATTCACCTCGACCTCGGCACACCGATTACGGGAAGGCTCGGCTGCTTTTGCGTCGAAACGTGTACGCCGCACTATGTGGATAGATTTAGATAGCCCGGCAGTGGTGTTCAATCCGAAATTAAACGGTTGTAAAAATATTTACGGTTTTTTTGCCTTTTCATATTGACAAAGCCGGTTTGGTATGTTATATTATATACAAGTAATGGCTTGAACGTTCAAGAGGCGCTTTTGGGGCGGAAATGGGAACGCATTTTAAGTGGTATATTACTTGAACGTTCAAGGAGTGAAAATCGTCATAAAAACCGTTAGGCGGATAAATGAGAACTCTTACAAACATTACTCAAATCGGCGATCCTTTTGTTCTGTACGACGGCGGCATGTACTACATGTATGCGACGCACTCGGGCGAAGGGATATGCGTGTGGCGCGGCAGCTCACCGGAAAAGGTGGAGTCTGTCGGGCTTTGTTATTTTAAAAAAGACAGCTTCGGCGACGGTTGCTTTTGGGCGCCCGAGGTTGTAAAGCGCGCCGATGGAAAATACGTTATGCATTTTACGGCGAGGGATAGAAGGGACGGAGTGCTGCGCACCGGCGCGGCGGTATCGGACAGTCCGCTCGGACCGTTTAAAGACGTAAGACCCGGAAAGCCGATGTTCGATATAGGAAAGGCGACTATCGACGCTACTTGTTTTATAGACGACGACGGCGAAGGGTATTTGTTTTACGCACTCGACTGTTCTGTTAATGTGATTAACGGCGTACATACCAGTCAGATTTACGGCGTTAAGCTTTCCGAGAGCTTAACCGAGGTTGTGGGCGAGCACGTGCTTATTTCCACGCCCACGCAAGGCTGGGAAACCAACGAGCTTTTGGCGCCGTGCTTATCGCTTCTCGACAATCCCGAGTTTAAGGATGGAAAAACTCGTTTTTTGTGGAACGAGGGGCCTTACGTATTAAAGCACAACGGAAAGTATTACATGACTTATTCTGCCAACTGCTACGACTGTCCCGATTATTCCGTGGGATATGCCGTGGCGGATAAGCCGCTCGGGGAATACAAAAAGTACGAAGGAAATCCCATAATGTCTAAGGTAGAAGGCGAGCTTTCCGGCCCCGGCCACAATGCGTTTTTCAAAGACAAGGACGGTAAGCTTATTTGTGCGTTTCACTGTCATACGCACTACGACAAGCCGTCGGGCGACAGAAGGTATTGCTTGTGCCCGGCAGAGTTCGACGAAAACGGCGTGCTTAAACTGCTTTATAAATAGTTAAAAAGGTATTCGGCAAGTATTTGCTAAATATAGTAGGTGAATGGCAAGACAGCCGCTTTTATGCGGACGGAAAAGGACTTTGTTATTAACTCATTTATAGGGAGGAAATGATGAGTAAGAAACTTAAAAGACTGCTTGTTGTCCTTACGAGCGTTTTTTCGGCGTTGTGCCTGCTGCTGTTTGCGGCATGTACGCCCGAAAAGCCCGATGACGGCGGCAAACCCGGCGACGACCCGATTGAGGACGGAAAGTACTCGGTTGTCGTTCAGGAGACGGACGGCGTAACCGTTACGCCCGACAAAACCAAAGCCGAAAAGGACGAAACCGTTACGCTTACGGTTACCGTGCATTACGGCTACACACTTTCTGCCGTTAAGCTTAACGGCACGGCGCTCACTGTAACGGACGGAAAGACGACGTTCACAATGCCCGGCGCGCAGGCGAACATCACTTCCGAGGTCGCTCTTGTTGCCGACAAGGAAACAAAGGCGACGCCGGCTGCGCACTACGAGCTTACCGCCACGATTATGGGCAATACCGCTAAATCGTACTGGTCGGCGGCATACGGCGACGAGGCTCTTACCGTAGAAGCTTACGTCGAGGACTCCAACGTGAGCGTAACCAAAGACGGAATAGAGCTTTACCTCGGTCTTTCGGGTTACGAGTATGCTAAGCTTTCGGCGCTTAATATCGGCGTTAAAGTAACGGTAGACGGCGAAAGCGAGCTTTACGAGGTAGAGGACGGCGAGTACGTTACCTGCGACGATAACGGCATTAACGTAGTAAACGTTAAGCCGTGGTCGAAGGGCACAAAAATCGACGGCTATTATGTAAAAGTAACCGTAGATTACGACGCGCTCGGCCTTGACGCAAAACCCACGGAAGGCACGATCACCGCGCTTCCCGTACTTAACAATTACAACGGCGCGATGGGCAGCACTGCGACGGGCGGCGGCTACGAGGTAACCAACACCGGCGCGTATTATCTTGTTAAAGCCGACGAGTGGGCGGAAAACGAATATGCGGACGGCCCCGGCTCGTTTGCCGGCTACAAAGGTGCGGCGCTCGGCAGCAACTGGGATTTATCCGCGGACTACAATCCTGCCGACACCGACAACTATCCCAACAGAAAGATTAAGCTCGTTTCTCACGACAGCGCAAACGACAATAACATTGTCTTTAAGTCCACCGTGGGCAAGAGCGCGTATGTAAAAGCGACCTTCAAAGTAACCGGCTTAGTCAACGAAGAAGAACAGTGGGGCAAGGTCGGACTTATGTACTTTGACGGCGGCAGCCACCAGAGCGGTGTGTTCTACTACATAGACGCTTCCGCTACCGACAAAGTCGTTACAGGCAAAAACCTCGGCTACAACAATGCTCACAGCGGCTGGGGCGGCTGGAACGGTTTGCCCGGCGGCGAAAACAAGTTCGACGCGGAAGGCACCAAAACGATAACGCTCGGAATGGGCTATCACAACGACTACGTAAGCCTTTACCTTATCGAGGGCGAAACCGAAACGCTTCTTTTATACTTAGAGCATGCGGCGATAGGCGATACGGCAATAGGCATCAAGTCGTTCGGTATCGGTATCGAGGTATACGACTACGAGGTTTACACCGACCAAACGAGCGAAGAATTTATCAACCACACGAGCGGCTACGACTATGCAATCAATATTCCCGACTACGGCGTTACAATAACGGTAGACGGCAACAAGACGACCGCCAAGAAGGGCGAGATTGTTTCGTTTACCGTCGATTCCGAAGATATCGATGCGGTATATGTAACGTATGAGGACGAGGACCACCTCCTTGAACTTGAGAACGGCAAGTACTCGTTTGAAATGCCCGGCTGCGCCGTTACCATAAAGGTGGTTGTTGCCAACAGACTTACCATTTCGCTCGGTTCGGGCGTTGCCGAAAAGATTAACGTAACCCCGTCGCTTTCCGTTACGAGCGGTACGACCGTAACCTTTACGGCTAAGGCAAACGTCTATATCGACAAGCTTTACTATGCGACAGACGAGGGCGACCCTACCGAAATCACGACAAAGGACGGGCAGGGCAACTTCACTCTCGAGATTACCGAAAACGTTACGATTACCGGCGACTTCTACGCAATGTACGACGGCGTTATTCTCGACGGCGTGCTTGACGACGCGTACGGCACCGTTTATACCGAAACGCTTCTCAGCGACAACCGCAATATGAAGCTTTACGCCTTAAAGACGGCAAGCGGCGTGCTTATCTACGCAATTTCGCACTCTAACATGTATCAGCATGATGACGCCGGTACTTGGTTCAACAATTCCAACTTCGAGTTCTATCTTAACGACGGCGATCAGCGCTGGGTTAACAGCCGCAACGAGTCGAACAACGTTACCGCCTTCTACACTTCCTATAAGCAGCTTGCAGACGGTACGTACAGCGGCAAGTACGAAAACATTTACGAGATTTTCGTTGCAGGCGATTTTGTAGGTAACGTGCAGATTAACTACGCGTTTAAGACCGGCAACGGCGTCGATAAAGTAGCCTTCCACAGCGACTTTTTGGACCACAATGGCGTTACGCAGGACCACGACTGGTGGGCATTCGCGGCTATCGGCGGCGCTCGGCCCGACGGCTTTACCACCTACAAGACGAGCGGAAGAGTTAAAAATCTGTACGCTACGACAGACGGTACGCTTATCGTCCGTCAGGAAGCGCAAAACGGAACCATTGACGGCAACCTCGACAACTTTGCCGGCAAAGGCTCGTTGCAGACCGGCAACAACAACACCGCGGTAGATTTCTACGGCTACGTTGCCGACGACGGCTTGTACCTCGGCGTTAAGCTTGTCCACGGCAACTGGTCGTCCGTTAGCACCAACTGGTGGGAAAACGACAACTTCGAGATGAAGATAGACGGCACTCACTATGTATTTATGTTCATTAACGGCAGGCTTATTAAGCACGCAGCATGGTCGCAGGGCGCCATGATTGAAGGTCAGGACGAAAACGGCAAAAAGGTTCACTATATCGAGCTGTTTATGCCTTTAACCGCCGGCACGACGCAGGTTAGGCTCGAGACGGGCATTGCGGGTAGCGGCTTTGCCGGCTGGCAAGCGCTTATTTGGGACGGCAATTACCTCATGGTAACAACCGACGGCATTGCGCCCGTTACTCTTGACGGAAATCTCGACGAGGCCGTTTGGTCGGAAGATGTTAAGGCGAAAGAGCTAACCGAAACCGCTAACGGCGCTGAGATATCTATTATAGGCGTAAGGACCGATAAAGGTATACTTCTCGGCTTCACGGTTAAGCACGACAAGCCGGTCGACGACCGCTGCCAGGGCGACGGCGACGAAGCTTGGTGGATGTTTATGGGACCCGAAATAAGAGTTTACGGCAAGACCGGGGACGAATACCAGACCGCTTGCTCGGTACACAACAAGTACAAGCATTACTGCTTCTTCGGTTCGAAAACAACCGAAAACGGCGAGGGCAAAAGGTTCACCACGACGTACGAGATTTTCGTTCCGTACTACTTCTTCGGAATAGACTCGACGCCCGAAGAGCCTACAATCTGCTTCGGCGGCGTGTTTGAATCGGGCTGGCTAAGACTCTTCGGCGCAGGCAGCTGGGACGCTACGCACAAGGTTACCGCAAGCGGACTTGTGGCGCTGTAATTAACTACTGTTTTATAGACGAATTCGGTGCGGAGACTTCCGCAAAAAATCTCCGCACCGAGCTTGTCGAAAAAAGCCGTTTGGTTTTTTCGAGGGACAAATGAGCACACGCGTTACAATTAAAGATATTGCAAAAGCTTACGGGTGTTCTGTTAACTGTGTTTCGCGCGCGCTTATGGACGCGCCCGATATCTCGGAATCCACGAAGGAAAAAATCAAGCAGCTCGCGGCCGAGATGGGGTACGTTTACAACCGCAACGCCGCAACGCTTCGCGTCGGCAAGAGCCGAACGGTCGGAATTTTATTCGACAGCTTGCTAAACCCGTTCTACTTTATAATGACAAATTATATTTGGGGACGGCTCGACCGCGAAGGGTACTCGATAGTAACGCTTAAAAACAACACGCTCTCTTTCGGCGAGGACGTCGTAAGACAGATGATTTCCAACAACGTCGACGGACTTTTATCCTTTCTTCAACCTACCGAGGCGGCTTGTCGCGAGATCGAAAACAACTCACTCCCAACCGTCGTTATCGGGCGAAAAACCCACGGTATGTGCGATTGCATTTACCTCGACGACGTCGCCGGCGGCGCACTTGCCGCCAAGTACTTTATAGAACGCGGCTACCGTAAGCCCATGTATCTCGGCGAAACAGACTCTCTCGAATGTTCGTTAGAGCGCGGCACGGGCTTTAAATCCGAGTTCGATAAAATAGGCATTACTCCGCGCATGGTGTACGGCGTGCCCGACCGCGACAACAAGTTCGCCGCTTACTTTAAAGAGCTTGTAGACGGCGGCGAGGCGCCCGACTGCGTGTTTTGTTTCAGCGATCTTGTTGCGTACGAGGTAATGTCGGTGCTCGATAAAAACAACCTTACCGATATCGAGGTTGTAGGCTACGACGACATTCAAAAAGAGATATCGCTTCCCGGTGCGCTTAAATCCATAGCGTACGACAAAAAAGCTATGGCGGAATCCGCCGTAAGTCTGCTTCTCGAAAAGATTAACGGCGATGTAAAAACCAAGCGCCGCGAGACGGTAATATCCGACTTTAAGCTCGACGGCGTAACATCAGACAGAAAATAAATAAATAAGAGGAGATATTAAGTATGAAAAAGTTTCTAAAAGCGCTTATTGCGGCACTGTGCTGCGTTTGCGTAACTCCACTCGGAATAAGCCTTGTAGGCTGCACCGAAGACGTCGGCGACGACCTTGTAATCGACGACGACGGCGAAATCAAACAAAAGCCGGGCGCAAAAGAGTCCCAGGTCAAGTTCTGGATTAACGGCGACGAAAACGAAATTGCCGTATTCCGCAAGCTTGTCGACGAATACAACGCCGAAAACAAAGGCAAGGTTTACGTCGACATGGTTCAGCGTCCTGCGGAAAGCTACGACAGCACGATTGCTCAGTCGCTCGCTCAGGGCAACGCGCCCGACGTATTTTACGTAGGCGACTCCGGCTACAAGCAATACGCCGAGCTTGGCTACCTCTACGACATTACCGACTTAGTAGAGCGAAGCACCGTTTACAAGGTAGAGGACATGTGGGATAACGTCGTTACGCGCTACAAGTACAACATTAACACCTACGAGTCGGGCGACGTTCCGGGCGCAAGGTATTACGGCGTGCCCAAAGACCTCGGTCCTACCGTAATTTTCTACAACGAAACGTACTTTACGGGCGCCGGCATAAAGGTCCTTTCGGTCGCACCCGAAGATCTCGACGACTTTAACGCAGGCGGAGTGGACGACCGCGGTCAGACAAAAGCGCAGCTCGGACTCGGCGCGGTTACCGTTAAGGAAAAGGGCTATTTCGAGGTTAACGGACAGAAATACTTTAACAACCAAGTTCCCATGAGCTGGGAAGAGACCCGCGTGTGCGCACAGGTTGTTCAGGACTATATGCGTTCCACCGTTTCCACCAACAAGGAAGCTTACTACGGCTACTTTACCGAGTGGTGGTTTAACTACGGCTGGTCGGTAGGCGGCAACTGCATACAAAAGATTCCGACCGACAACCCTCAGTACGCAGGCTACTACTACGACTTTACGCTTATGGACGACACCAAAAACTACATCGTCGCGGACGACGTAACGGACGGTGTTACCGTAAACGGAAAACACTACAACGCCGGCGAGATTATCTCTTACCAGGATAAGCTCGATATGAGCATTTATAACGGCAAGACCCCTGCGGACGGCGCCAATATGTACACCGACAGGTCGCTTTACAAAATTACGCCCGAGGTTCAGGGACTTCATAGCGAGGGCAAGCTCAACGAGCTTCCCAGCCAGCGCGAGGCGTTTGCCGAGTTTGTCCGTATAGGCGACATTAGGAGTGGTAAACAGCTTGTTACCATCGACGGCAAGCAGGCGTACGGCATTTGCCCTAAGCCCAACCAGATCGGCTCTGACGGCGCTAAGACCGACGAGTTTATTAACGGCAGACTTGCAATGCTCGTAGACGGTCGCTGGAACGTTACCCAGTTCCGCCGCAAGGACAACAACGAGCTTGTTAAAAAAGGCGTCGTTTGGGACGTTGCGCCGCTGCCTATGTACAAGGAATACGACAGCGAAGGCAACATCACCGTTCACGGTATCGAAGCCGGACACAGCGGCTCGGTAGGTCTTTGCATAAGCAAGACCAGTAAGCTTCCCAACGCGGCGTGGACTTTTATCGAGTTCTGCGCAGGCGAAAAGGGACAGACGGCTCAGGCGGAAGAAGGCTTTGCGATTCCGCTTCAAAAGGATCTTGCCAACAGTGAGGTATTCCTTCAGACCGATAAGATGCCCAAAAACTCCAAAATATTCATCAACGCCACTACCTACGAGCAGGCAGGCGACTGGTGGTTCCTTAGAGACAACGCTTGGATTAACGACTGGGCGAACGTTCTTAACGGACCCGTTCGTAAGGGCGAAATGAGCTTTGACGATTTCTATACCAACAACAACTATAAAAAGACGTTTGCGCTTCTCGGCAACTACACCAAGAAAAGATAATTGCTTATCGTTCGCTTTCCCCACAGTGAATGCTGTGGGGAAGGGCGACGACATAAGGAGGTAAAATGTATCTCGACAAAGTACATAAAAAGAAAGGTGTAACAAAAGAAGGCGTCGCCGGATTTTTTATGTCGTTTATCCCCGTGCTCGGGTTTTTAATCTTCGGTCTTATTCCAATGCTGCTCGCTATAATTATGGCGTTTATGAATATCCGAGGATTCAACTTTAACGGCGCGACCTGGGTAGGCTTCAATAACTTTATAGAAGTCTTGCACGACGACATGTTCTGGCAGTCGATTGTAAACACGCTGTACATGAGCGTTTCCACTTTTATAAACATCGCGCTTTCGCTTATTATCGCATTCCTTCTTAGCAAAAACATAAAAGGTAAAAAGGTGTTCCGCACCATTTACTTTGTTCCGTATGTTTGTAGCGTCGCCGCTATCACGCTTATGTGGACGTGGATATTCAATACGCGCTTCGGCGTTGTTAACAACATTCTTAAGTCGTGGGGAATGGATCCTCAAGATTTTGACTGGTTTAACGACGAAGACCTGTTTATCCCCGTTCTTATCCTAATGGGCGTGTGGTCGGGTACAGGATACGGCATAATCCTTTACAGTGCGGCGCTTACAAACGTTAACAGCGCGCTGTACGAGGCGGCTAAGGTGGACGGAGCCAACTCGTTTAAGTCGTTCCTGCACATCACGCTTCCCGCAATATCGCCGACAACCTTCTACCTGCTTATTATGGGCATTATCGGCGCGCTTCAAGAGTTTGCGAGACCGCAGATTATAAGCAGTTCGGGAGGGCCGAATAACGTCGGTGTAACGGTCGTATTCTACTTATACCGAAGAGGATTTACGTACTTTGAAATGGGTCCGGCTTCCGCTACCGCATGGCTGCTTGCGCTTGCAATAGTATTTGTTACGATAATCAACTTCGTAGTCTCGAAACTGTGGGTGAATTATGACAACTGATAATAAGGAAATGTTAAATGCGGACGGCACCGCTGTCGTTAACCCGGACGGAACGGAAAGGGAATTAACGCAGTTCGAGCTGTACCAAATAAATAAGAAAAAGAAGGGGCGTAAAGAGCGCGCAAAACGCATAATAAGCAAGGTTCTTATTTATCTTGTGCTTGTTATTTTTGCGCTGTGGATACTTGCGCCGTTTTCGATAGTTATTACCACGTCTTTTAAGACGGACGGCGAATCGGGTAACCTCGACTTTTCGTTCTGGCCGAGAGAGTTTACATTTGAGTCGTACAAGGCTATATTTACCTATAACGCAGGCGGCACGGGTATGCCGAGCGTTATTCGCGGCTTTATTAACACGCTTATTATCGTTATACCGCCTACGATACTCGGACTGTTCTGCTCGGCTATGAGCGCGTTTGCTTTTGCCAAGCTTAGGTTTAAGGGAAAGAACTTCTGGTTCTCCTTCCTTCTCTTTACAATGATGATACCCGGCACTATTATGCTTACCCCCTCGTTTATGATTTACTCGATGATAGGGTGGGTTGACACTCCGCTTCCGCTTATGATTCCCGGCATGTTCGGCGCGGCGACCTGCGTGTTCTTTATGCGGCAGTTTTATGCAGGTATACCGTCCTCGCTTATCGAGGCGGCAAAACTCGACGGAATGGGGTACTTTAAAATCTTTTGGAGGATTATGGTGCCGCTGTCGGTGCCGGCGCTGCTTGCTCAGGGCATACTCGGCTTTATCGGCGGATATAACGACTACTTCGGTCCGTTGCTTTACATTCGCGACCCCGACTGGTACACTCTTCAGATAGCGCTTACTTCGTTTAAGGGAACTTACAGCTCTAAAAACTCTACCATGATGGCAGGTTCGCTTATCGCGCTTATCCCTACGCTTGTTATCTATATCGTAGCGCAGAAATACTTTATCGAAGGTATCGCTACGAGCGGTATGAAGCTGTAATGTAACTTTTGTTACGCGCCGCTACGTTTTTCGGGCGCGAACAACACTATCGAAATAAAAAATAGGAGATATTTATGAAAAGGATTAAAAAAATAATTGCTCTTACGCTTGCCGCGGCAATGGTCGTTCCTACGTTTGCAGGCTGTCAAGACGGTGGCGGCGGCAACGGCGGCGAGGGCGGACTTACGAGCGACGCAAAGGATTGGTATACCGCTTATGCGCGCGACGAGGACGTAGCGTACAACGCGGACACCTCGTTTAACCAAGACCTTTACTACCTTAACGAGTTTAAGTACAAAATCGCCGACCCCGACGTTATCTACGTCGACAAAGGCGAGGAAGCCGGCTACTTCTATGCCTACGGCACGTCCGACCTAATAGGCGGCGCCGGTATTCAGTGCTGGCGCAGCAAGGACTTAACCAACTGGGAATACAAGTCGGCGGCGTACGTTCCCGACTTCGATCACGCCTGGAACCACAAAAACCACTGGGCGCCCGAGGTTATTTACGACGAAGAGAGCGAAGGCTATCTTATGTTCTTCAACGCCGATTACGGCGCGCTCGATTCCGCGGATACTCCGTGGTTCGATAGGGGCAACAACCACAAGTACATTTCCGTCGTTTACTCGCAGCAGCCTTACGGCCCGTTCGTGGAGATTACCGATAGGACTTTGGGCGCGCCTGCGTACGATTTTTCGGCTAACAACGGAATAATCAACAACAAGGACAGGACGCTCTCGCGCAGTAATGCGATTGACGCGCACCCGTTTGTCGATCCGGCGACCGGCGACAAGTATCTTTACTACTCCGGCTACGGCTTTGACGGCAACAACGAATGGCACGGTCAGACCATTTTCGGCGTTAAAATGAAAAACGGTAACTGGCTCGACCCCGATTATTCCACCGTTACCGAGCTTACCAATCTTTATAAGACCGAGGTAGGTTTGGGTGAGAACAACCTTCAAGAAGGTCAGGACGCAAGGGAAACCGTTAACGAGGGCGCGTTTGTGTGGATGCACAACGGCAAGTATTACCTCACGTTCTCTGTCTATGCGTTCACAAACCCCAGCTACCAGGTTCGTCAGGCGATAGGCGACAGTCCGCTCGGTCCGTTTATTAAGCTTCAGCCTTCGGAAGGCGGTTCCATTCTTTCCACGGAAATTTCGTGGGAAGGTAAGATTCAGTCCGCGGGCCACCACTGCTTTATTACCTGCGGCGACGAGCTTATGATTGCGTATCATAGCTTCTACAACCGTATGAACATCGACGAAGCGCGCGCAATAGCCATCGACACCGTGTCGTGGGTCAAAAACGAAACCGCCGACCTCAATAAGGACGGCACGCCCGACGACATAGAGCTTATGCACGTTAACGGTCCGACGTATTCGTACCAGCCCCTTCCCGAAGAGATTTCGGGCTACACCAACCTCGCGCCGCTTGCGACCGTTACTTCCGATAACACCGCGGCCGGCAGCGACGTTAAGTACCTTACCGACGGGCTTATAAAGGCGCACAGAAACGACCTTGTCAAAGAGTACGAGACAAAAGACTCGGACAGCGATACCAAAAACTCGCGCACCGAAATTAAGCTTACCTTCGATAAATACGTAAACGTTCGGTCGATTATGATTTACAACAGTATCGACCTTAACCATATCTTTACCAATATCAGTTCCATTTCGCTCAATACCAAAAAGGGCGTACGCACTATCTCCAACGTTCCGTTCGACATGGACTGGCACCTCAGTAAGGATTACGCGGTTATTCCCGGCGCCAACAGTATCGTAGAGTTTGCCGAAATGGCGGTTAACGAGATTACGATTACCGTATACGGCGCGCCCGGAGAGCCGGTAAACATAAACGAGATTAAGGTGCTCGGCCGTAACGTAGAGTCTACCGCAGGCTCGGGCTATCTCAAGTCGTACAAGTACTCCGCTCACGATCCCGTAGAGGCAATGCCTTACTACGAGAGCGAGAACTTCGGCAGGGTTACCGACTTCTACGGCCCCGGTCAGCATCTATACAGCACCTACGGCTTCGATCTTTCGCACGACGAGTCGGATCACTACGTAGATAAGACCTGGGCAGGCAACATGCAGGAAATTTACTTTAAAGAGGTAAACGCCAACATTCTTTACGTCGAGGTAGAAATGTCGGTCATGGACCACAGAAACACCTACAACTTTGACCCGGCGCCTAAGGCAGGTATAGTGCTCAGAACAAAGAACAAGACGTTTATTAGCTACAATATCGACTACCAGTCCACGTTCGATACCAACTTTGTCGGATACGTAGAGAGTAACACCGCAGGTACCGACTACTACTGGGAAGGCTATAAGTCGTATCAGGCCCCCGGCATTTCCTATACGGGTACAAACTACGTTAAGCTCGGTCTTGCGAGGATAAACGACCTTATCTATATGTTTGCCAACGGTAACCCCGTCGCTATGGAAGGCGCGCGCCTGTTTAACGACGACGCGTCCACGTCCACCGCGGTAGGCTTTGTAGCTTTCAACGTGTTTACTCGCTACAAGAACTATTCCGTAATCACCGAAGAAAGCGCGGTTAAAGCAAAGCTTGCCTCCCTTGGCGTTACGGTTTAATACGGAAACCGATATACAAATACAAAACGATATTATAGCCCGACGGTTTGTCGGGCTATAAATCGTAAATCTCAGCAATATTGCGCCGATCATGACCGAACTATACCCCGAAAAAGACAGACAATCCGCCGCCTCGGCAAGAACAAAATCACTTTTGATATACGTTGTCATAAGCGTTTTTTGCGTTGCCGTGTGCGCGCTGTTTGTGGTGCTGTACACTAAACACGAGAAATTGCTCTTTCTGTGCGCGGCAATCGATTTTGTCATAACCGTAGGGCTTATATGGTACTCGGTGCTGTACTTTGCACACGTTTTTCCCAAGTATACCGGCAAGCTTCGCATTTACAAGGTGATGGAAAACGCCGTTACAAAAACGCTGTCTTTAACCTTTGTTTCGGCAAAAGAAAAGAAGGTTATCGAGCACGTCGAGTATGTATACTGCGAGTTCGAGAGCGACGGGGAAAGTATCGAGCTTTTGGTTGCGCCCGGCTGGGAAAACGTGTTTAAGGCAGGGCGACGCTACGAAATAAAAGTCATGGGCGAGCGTGTTACCGCATTTTGCGAGGCGGACGGACGATCGGGTGCGAGGAAAGACTGATGAGTAAATTCCTTTCACCCGAAATGAAAAAAACGCTCGCAAAGCCCTGGCTTTGGCTTACGGCGATTGTCGTGTCCGCCGGAATTTGGACGCTTGTTTTTTACTGGGCGTCCCGTCCTCCGATAGAGAAAAAGTTCAATCTTTGGGTTGGCGCGCCGTTCGAGCTAAACAACGAGCTTAAAAGTAAAATCGAGGACGTGTGCTTTTCCGCAGGCATGAAGGAAAACTACATAAATTCCTACGACCCGAGCGACCATTCCTACGCGATAGCATTTTCAATGCAGGCGGCTTCTACCGACGTGTTTATATTGCACAAGGACGAAGCGCTTGCCGAGGCGGAAGCGGAGGTTTTTCGGTCGCTTCCCGACAAGTATAAGGGCGTAAATTCGCTCGAATACGTTTATAAAACAGACGGCGGCGAGGATGTCGCCAAAGTGATAGGCGTTAAATTCGTAGGGGAATACTACGTGTTTATCGGAAGTAAAAGCGTTAAAAGCAACAGCCTTCTTTATTCCGTAGTCGATTTACTTGTCGAGTACGGTATGGCGGCGGAGGACGGCACTCAGTGAAAAACAGAGGAATAATAAAAAGGCTCGTATTCGGAAAGCAACGCGAAAACGACCTTACAGAAGCGGACCTCCCTTCAACGAGACCGAAGCTGTTTGCGTTTGTCATGCGGACGCGGTTCGGGATTATGTTTAGGGCAAATCTTCTTGCCGCGCTGTTTTTTCTTCCGTTTATCGCATGGGACGTATATATAGGATCTGCCATTGCCGCTTTCGTTCAAGGCATGACCGCCGCCGAGTATTTTTCCAACCTTATCAATCTTACTCTTCTTCATTACGGCGTAAATATCGTTTTTATCATGATAGGCTGCGTGGGGCTTGCAGGGCTGTTGTACGTATGCAGGCGGATTGTTTGGGGGCAGTCGGTAAAAATCCTTCAAGACTTCGGTAAGGGTATTAAACAGAGCTTTAAGCAGTTTTTGGGGCTTGGACTGTTAACCGGACTTGTGCTTCTCCTCGTAGAATACGCCGTGCCGGCGTCCCTTCTCGTTATGACGCCCGAAAACACGTTCTGGCCGGCGTTCGGCATGGGGCTTGCGATTGTGTTTGCGGTTATCTGGTTCGTCGCGATGATGTTTGCGTTTAATATGAGCTCGCTTTACAACATCGATTTTATTCGGCTTATTATAGGCAGCTTTAAACTTACCTTTAAACGGCTTTTGCGCAGTCTCGGCATAGCTATTCTCTCGCTCGCGCCCATACTCGTATTTATGTTTATGCCGTGGGCGTTTGTTCAGATTATAGGCTACGCGGTAACGATTGTGTTTTCGCTCGGCTTTGCCGGGGTGCTTCAAACGGTGTACTGCCACGGCGTGTTCGACGACTTTATTAACAAGGACTCGTATCCGGCTTACGTGCGCATGGGTATGCGCGGCGAGGGCGGAGAGGAATACGGCGTTTCGGAGGACGAGAGCGATACCGAAAACAATTCCGATCGGCAAGCCGTTCAAGGCGAGGATAATTCGGTAGACGAGCAAGAGCCGGGCGAACAAACCGAATCGGCTCGCGAAACGGTCGATAACGCGCAATCCTCCGAAGAGAATAAAGGCGGTGAAACGTGAACATTACCGCCAAGTATTTAACCAAAGTTTTCGATGGCGGCGTGTATGCTCTGAACGGTTTCAGCGCGGAGATACAAAGCGGATCAGCCGTGTCGGTGCTCGGCGAGTCGGGCTGCGGAAAAACGACCCTATTAAGGCTTCTTTCAGGGCTTGAAAACCCGTCGTCGGGCGAGCTGTATTTCGACGGCGTTTTGTACAAGGACTGTCCAATGAAAACGCGCGATACCGCGGTCGTGTTTCAGGACTACATACTGTACCCACGCATGACCGTATGGGAAAACGTGGAGACGGCGCTCGAACGGTACGACCTTCCGCGCGAAGAATCGGAAGCGAGGGTAAGGGCGGTGCTGTCCGACCTCGGGTTGCTGCGGTTTAAAAACCAACTTCCGCGCTACCTTTCGGGCGGTCAGCAGCAGCGCGTTGCAATAGCAAGGGCGATAGTTAGAGACCCGTCGCTTTTACTTTTTGACGAACCGCTGTCCAATATCGCGCAGGAGCAGCGCGACGAGTACATTAAATTGATAACGGAAATGCGAGAGCGGCTTCCCAAGTCGACGATAGTTTACGTTACGCACAATCCGCGCGAGGCTATGATTGTGGGCGACTACCTTCTTATCATGAACGAAGGGAAGTGCATTCAGTTCGGCAAAAAGGAACGCGTATGGAAATATCCGTACTCGCTGGACGTGGCGCTCACCATTTCGGCCGAGCCTAAAACGATAGCCGGCGCGGTTAAGGGCGGATCCTTTACCGGCTACGACGATTTGTCCTCGCCGTTCCCCGTGCGCGCTGACTCTCGGCCGCTTTCGGTTAACTTCGACACCGACTACGAGGGCGAGGCTACGCTTTTATATAATGCCTACGACGACGATTCGCCCGTTTTGTTCGACGAAAAGGGCGACGCGCTCACCGGTGAAAAGGACACGGTGTACCTTAGCGGCGTTTTCGACGGAAAGACCGTTAAGTTCGGCGGCACGGCGTTTACGCCCGATGAGGATTTTAAACAGCGGTTTTTCGGCGATTACGGCGTTGTTAAGGTAGGCATAAAGAGCATTGCGTTTAGGACAAAGCCAAAGCCGTACGATATAGAGCTTTCCGCGACAAAGGAAGGCGACGAGTATACCGTAAACGGTGAAAAGTTTACTCTGTTTTTAACCGGCTTTACCGATAAGTTGTACGTTTCGCCAAGCGACGTCGAGCTTTTCGACGCCCAAACGGGAGGGCGCGTTCTCGCGCATTACCGCGTGTACAAGGAAATAGGCGAAGGCGTGGCAAAAGGCGGCGTGCTTAAAGTGCCGAGCGGCGTTATCCCCGTGGACGGAGGAATAAGCGGCAAAGTTAAGTTTTCGTTTAACCGCAAGCACGTAACGGCAATAAAAAAGGGCGGAATTAAAGCGATTTGTCTCGACGAGGAAGAGATTTCCGCAAACGAAAAGCTTGTGTACTGCTCGATTAAAGGGTTTACAAACTACGTAACGCTGCATTCGGGCGTCGACCAAACCTTTCTCGACAAAAAGAAACTCCGCATTGCGATTGCGCACGGCGGCGTAACGGTAAAAAAATAATTCCAAAAATAACCTAAAAAGGAAAAATATTATGAACAACCTCAGAAATGAATACCCCAGGCCTCAATTTAAACGCGACGAATGGCTTACACTTAACGGCGAGTGGGAGTTTGCGTTCGACGATAACCGCGACGGCGAAAAACGCTCGCTTCACACAGGCAAGGTCGCGCTCGATAAGGTGATTAACGTACCGTTTACATATCAATACCCGGCAAGCGGAATAGGCGACACGACGGTTCACAGCACCGTTTGGTACCGTAAAAGCTTTACGGTGGATAAAAAAATGCAAAAGCAGCGTGCTCTTCTTTGCTTTAACGCGTGCGATTACGAAACGGACGTGTGGGTTAACGGCTACCACGCTATTAAACACGTCGGCGGATATACTCCTTTTTCGGCGGATATAACGCAGTATCTTAATAAAAACGGCGTTAATACCGTGGTGGTGCGCTGCTTCGATCCGGCGGACCCCACCATTCCGCGCGGAAAGCAGAGCTGGCGCGACAAGCCGTTCAGCTGCTGGTACGTACCCAACACCGGGATTTGGCAGAGCGTGTGGGTTGAATTTACGGGCGACGACGCCGTATCTGCGTTTTCGCTTACGCCCGACATCGACACCTGCTCGTTCGGTGGGCTTATAACCACCCTTTACGGCAAGGCGGACGAGATTGGATTGGACGTTTACTACGCCGGCGAAAAGATAAAGACTCAAAGGATTTCCGCCGACGGTAAGTACACAAGATACAACGTTTCGCTCATGGAACTCGACTTTGTGGACGAAAAGCACTACTGGTCGCCCGAAAAGCCAAATCTTTTCTATCTCGACGTTTCGCTGTATATGGGCGGAAAGCTTGTTGACTCGGCGCACACTCGCTTCGGCATGCGCAAGGTGTCCATAGATAACGGTGGGGCGGTAACGCTTAATAACGGCAAGCTTTATCAGCGGCTTATTCTCGACCAGGGCTATTGGAAGGAGAGCGGAATCACTCCGCCGTCCGTAGAAGCTATCAGGCACGATATAGAAATCGCAAAGGCTATGGGCTTTAACGGTGCGAGAAAGCACCAAAAGTTCGAGGACCCGTATTTTTACTATCTCGCCGACGAGCTTGGATATCTTACCTGGTGCGAAATGCCGTCCGCGTACAACTTTAATCCAGATATGGTTTACGCGCAGGTTAAAGAGTGGCAGGAGATTATCGCAGTCGCGCGTAACTTTGCGAGCGTGGTGTGCTACGTTCCGCTTAACGAAAGCTGGGGTACACGCAAAATACTCGTCAACGATAACCAGCAGGATTATGCGCGCGCGCTGTACTCGCTTACGCACGCGATTGACGGAAGCCGTCCCGTTTCCACCAACGACGGTTGGGAATGCCTCGGCGCTACCGATATACTCGGCATACACGACTACGCGTATTCGGGCGACGACTTTAAGGAAAAATACGACCCCGAGTCGTTCGACACCATGTATCCGCAGGGCAGAAAGCTTATGGCCGACGGCTGTTCTTACCGCGGTCAGCCCGTCCTTCTTACCGAGTTCGGCGGAATAGCCATGCAGAGCGGCTGTAAGGACGGAAACTGGGGATATAACAGCGGCGCCAAAACTCACGAAGAGTTTTACGCACGGCTGGAAAATTTGATGAACGGAATTTACGAGTGCGATTTCTGCGGTTATTGCTACACCCAGCTCACCGACGTTCAGCAGGAAATAAACGGACTTCTCGACGAGGACCACAAGCCCAAGTTCGATAACGCTAAGCTAAAATCTATTTTCGAAAGGAAAGAGTAAATCTTAACGTAAAGTTTGCGTTTAGCCGTTTTAACTTTTGCATGTAAAATAAATAACAATGCTTACTCTGCGGCGACTGCATGTATGATACAATTAAAAAACTCATGGGGGAATTAAGATGAAAAAAGTATTATCTGCGATTGTTTCGGCCGTTCTTATGGCGGCGGTCGGCTGTGCGTTTGTCGGCTGTTCTTCGCAGCCCGGCAAGGACGGCGTTGACGGAATTAACGGAATAGACGGCAGCGACGGAAAAAACGGTGCCTCCGCTTACGAGCTTTTTGTCGAGTCGCACCCCGGTTACGACAAGAGCGAGGAGGAGTGGCTTAACGATCTCGCCGCCGGCAGGCTTGCCGACAAAAACGAATACAATATAGTGTCATACGGCAGAAACTATAACGGCACGCTGACGTCGGGCACCGCAAGCTCGGACGGGTCGACTCTCTCGCTCGACGCCGCTGTTGTTAAGCTTAATAACGACGTAATCGTTCCCATTGGATCTAACGCCGAGTGGGAAATAAACATCGGCGGCGTGCTTTCTAACGGCGACGCGAGCGCGGAAATACTCACTTCGCTCGATAAATCGGTTAACGGTAGGGTGTATTTCGGCGTGTATGCCGGCAATAATATCGCGTACCTCGGTGTAAACGTGGGCGGAATCTACTTTAACTACTGCTGGAACGTTCAGGGTTCGGTTATTAAGTCGGCGCACGACTACACGGTAAAATACAAGGACGGAACGTATACGCTGTCGGTTGACGGCGGCTCGGCTATCCGTTTTTCCAAAATTAACCAAAACCAGGATATAAACGGCGCGCTTACGGTATCGGACGCCAAAGTGGCAAGCGCCGAGCTTAACGACAAAATCCGCGCCGCAAACGGTCAGGATTACTTCGCGATTACGGCTATCGGCGCGGACACGCACAAGGTGTCGTGCAAGCTTAAATACGTAGACGTAAAAACCTCGTCGATTTACACCTACGAGAACATGTCGCACCATCCGCTTTACGGTAAAACGGTATACCATCTCGGATCGTCCATTTCCAGAGGCTATGCAAACGGAGGCGTTTCGTTTGCCGACCAAATCTCGGCGCTTACCGGAAGCTCGTTCGTAAAGGAAGCGGTGGACGGAACTCCGCTCGTAGGTCCTGCCACCAATTCGTACGTCGGTAGGTTCGATTCCAACCTTAAAAACAATCTTTCGACCGATAAGCCGGCGTTTCTCGTATTGCAGCTCAGCACCAACGACTTTTCGCAGGGCAAGCAGGTGGGGACGGCGCTTGCGGACGTTACCTCCGGCTTTGACACGACCACGGTAAGCGGCGCGATAGAGTATATCGTTTCCGAAACGAAGCGGTATTCGCCCGATACGAAGGTGCTTATCTATACCTGCGCCATAAAGGACTCGTGGGCTTGGCGCGCAAACTACGGTCAGTTTGTAAACCTTCAGCTTAAAACCATTGCAAACAAGTGGGATAACGTTACCGTCGTAGACCTATTCAACGCCAAAACGATAAACTCGCTGTCCTGGATGAGCGACGATATTCACCCCACGGGACACGAGTATGCCAACCACTTTACGCCGGCGATGATAAACACAATGGTCGGCTTGCTTAAAGCGTAAAAGAATCCCTTCCGTGAAAAATGCACCGCATAAAGTATTACTACTTTTGGGGTGCATTCGGGTGCGGATATGATTTTTTGTACCGTACTTTAAATTATAGATACAGTGCGCGAAATATACGGCCCCTTAATTGTCCTGCGGCGAGACCATTTGCTTACGGTATTCTCCCGGCGACATGCCGACCTTGCGCTTAAACAGCGACGAAAAATAGTTCTGTTCGCAAAAACCGAGCGCCTCCGCAATTTCGCTTACGCGCATACTTGTTGTTGCGAGCATGTCCTTTGCGATTTCTATTTTTCGCTCGATATAGTAAGAGTAGGGGGTTGTACCGTAGTATTTTTTAAACTCGCTTATCACGTGCACTTTGGAAACGAGCAGCTTTTCCGCTATCGTATCGACGGTTATATTGCCGTAAACGTTGTCGTCGAGCATGAGCTTTGTCGACTTTGCGACGGCGGAGGCGCGCGTCTTGTTGTTTTCGTTTTGGGCGAGCTTGTTTATAACCCGGAATATAATCTCGGCGGCTGTATAGCAAACCTCGTCGTTAAAGATTGTGTTTTCGGCAAGGCGTATAAGCTCTGAAAAAAGCGCCTTACAGTCCGAGTTGTGAAATACCACCTTGCCGCTAAGCGAGTACATGCGCAGTATTTCCTTGATTATGTTGCTTCTTATGTTCATCCAGATTTTTTCGAAAGGATCGGATTTGTCCGCCCAGTATTTATGAGCGGAACCGTAGGGCAGAATGTACACGTCGCCTGCGCCAACCGTGTATTCCTGACCGTTACACACGATATGCCCGACGCCGTTGACCACGTACTCGAAAACGTAGTAGTCGCTGTGCTTGCGCTCGATGTAGTAGTTGGGATTGGGCCGCGTTATGCCGATACAATCGACGCAGATAGGCATACCGGCACCGCCGATAAAGTGCGTAATGCTCTCGTCGGAAACGTCGCCGTACTTGATATTATTAAACGGGTCGTAGTGCTTTCCTCGCGTATTATTGCGCATAATAATCCTCTAAACAGTTGTTTAAAATCGAGTTTTTCGCAGGTAAGGGACGGTGTTAAATAATGCTTACATTTACTTAAATTTTACTCATTCAAATCGCAAATTACATTAATTATAATTATATTGAAGACGTTTGTCAACTAAAATGTTATAGGGGGAAACCATGTCGAAAGTATCGAGCAAGATAAAAAGGTTTTTATCTCTTATCCTTGTTTCGCTGTTGGTGCTTCCTTTTGCGCTGTCGTTTTTTACGGCGTGCAAGGAAATCGAGGACACTCCGCCGGGCGTTGAAAAGCCCGACCCGGATCCCGACAATCCCAACGATCCGAGTAAACCCGATAAACCCAATCCCGACGACGATAAGACGTACGAGCGGTATTTTACCGTAGGCAGTGTTCGCGTGGGGCTTTTGTCCGATACGGTTGTCCGCGTCGAGGTGAAGGGAAGCAAGGGCTTTGAGGACCGCGACACTTTTTACATAAGCAACCGCGACGCGGTAAAGGCGCCTAAGAGCACGGTTACCGAAAGCGACGGCTACACCGTTATTTCCACGTCGTCGTACGTTGTCAAGGTTCCGTCCTCGGCGTACAGCCTTAACGGCGTAACGATAGAGTCGCCGAGCGGCGACGTGCTGTGGGTTTACGAGGGCGACACCACACCGAACGTTTATATCCCCAGTCCGGCGGACGAGCTTAAATCGTGGCAGCTTAACGACACGCCGCGCATTATCCCCAGCGACCTCGGTTACTCGATAAGCGATACGGAAGCGTTTTTACAGAACTGGGATTTTTCTAACGACGCTACCGACTGCTACGTATTCCTGCCGAAGGGCGACTACAAAAAGTTCTGCGAGGACTACATTACTTACACGGGAAAGAGCGAGCTTATTTCGCTTCAAATGCTCGGATACTGGGATTCGCGCTGGTACGCTTACAGCGACGAGACCGCGTTAAAACAGATTCAGGACTACCTCGACAGGGGTTACAGCATAGACATTCTCGTAATCGACACCGACTGGCGCGATAGGTCGTCCGGCGTAGGCTACCAGATTAACGAAGACTTGTTCCCCAACATGGCAGAGTTCCTCGAAAAGTGCCACGAAATGGGCATTAACATTATATTTAACGACCACCCCGAGCCCGTCAACCCCGGTACCGGAAACCTTCTCGACGACGACGAGGTAAACTTCCGCAACCGCAGTCTTACGTTTATTCTTTCGCTCGGTCTCGACTATTGGTGGTACGACCGCAACTGGCACGTCGCGCTCAACAATATCGACCCCGACATTTCGATTTACGCTACCGGAATGTACGCGTATCAGTTTGTAACAAACGAGTATTTACATACCCAAATAGACGACCTTAACGAGTACGCCAAGCGCGCGCTTATTATGGGCAACGTAGACGGCTGCTTGCACGGTAGGTGGAAGTATGCGTCCGACGCATCGGCGCATAAATATTCCATTCAGTGGACAGGCGATATCGGCACCGATACGACGGCGCTCGCTCAAGAGATTTACGCGTCGATTTTCGGCGGCGCGGAGGTAGGCATACCTTACATGTCGTCCGACATAGGCGGACACACTTCGGCGGTTACCGACGAGATGTACGTTAGGTGGCTGCAATACGGCGCGCTTTCCACAATCTGTCGCGTGCACTGCACTTCGGTAGAGGCGATAGGCCAGGAAGGTCGTATGCCGTGGCTGTTCGGCGACACGGCGGAAAGCGTCGCTCACGAGTATATCGACATGCGTTACCGCTTGCTGCCGCTGTTCTACTCGCTGTCGCGTGAGAATTACGACACCGGACTTCCCATTATGCGCCGCACCGACATCGAATATCCGCAGTACATGGAAGCGTCGCGTAACGACCAGTACCTGCTCGGCACCAACGTTCTCGTAGCGCCTATCGACGAGGTGTATTCGTTCGTTCCCGAGTCGTGGCTTACTACCTCCAACGGTCAGCCCGGACTTACCGGAAGATACTACGGCGATACGAATCTCGGATCGTTAAGGAAAACGCAGATCGACCCTCAAATTAACTTTAACTGGGATCAGGGCGGTCCTAAGGGCCTGGGAAGCGACAACTTCTCGATAAGCTGGGAAGGCAATATTAGAATCGGTCCCAAAAAATCTAAGCTCATGTTCTTTGCCGACGACGGCATAAGAGTGTTTATCGACGGCGTTAAGGTTGTCGACGGCTGGACCGTTTATGACAGACTTCTTGAAACGGATTATTACAACGCGAACTCGTTGCACACAATCAAAGTGGAATACTTTGAAGCCGGCGGCGGCGCGCATTGCTACATGTACTACGCCGAGGAAAGTGAGGACGGGTCTACAACGCCCAACACGCGCACCGTATTTATCCCCGACGGCACATGGATTGACGTTTGGACGGGCACGCGCTACGTAGGACCGCAGACCATATCCGCCTCGCACGGGCTTGAAACCTCGCCGATATTCGTTCGCGAGGGCGCTGTTCTCGCTCTTGCCGAAAACATGAAAAATACGTCCGAAAAGGATTGGAGTAAAATGGCGCTCGATATTTACGCCGGCACCACGAGCACCGAGACTATGCTTTACGAGGACGACGTAACCACTCAGGCGTACAAGGACGGAAAATACCGCAAGACCATTATCACTCAGGAATTTGCCGATGGTAAGTTTACGGTTACCGTAAACGCCGCCGAAGGCGAGTTTGACGGCAGCCGCGCGTTTGACGAGCGCGAGTGGAACGTTCGCATTCACGCAAGAGAGGAGTGGGGTAACATTAAGAGTATCCGCGTTAACGGCGAAGCGCTCAGAACGGCGCAGAAACGCAGTAAAAACGCTAAATCGTCGCCGTTTGCTTTCAGCGGCGCTTCTCGCGACGGCAACGTTTGGGAATTTAAAGTAAACGACAAGGTTTACGAAAAACTGACGATTGTGTTTGACTTTAACGGCACGATCGAAGAGGACGAAAAGCCCGATTACGACGATAAACCGGCAGAGTTTACCGTTACCACCGACGCCTGCGGCGACTCGCTCGACCTAAGCCAGTCCGCGATAGTCGACTGGGCGCACTTTGCGGCGGACGATTCCGGCGCGGTTGCGCGTAAGGACGTAGACAATCACCTTATCGGCGACATCTCGACGTACGCGACGCCTTCCGTTTACGGTTTCTCGCTTCCGTACGTTTCGTGGAACGACGGCGAATTCGGATTCGAATCGAACAGCGCCGTAACCACCGCGCTTCTTTCGCAAAAGGATTTTTCGATTAAGTTTAAGACCGACGCGACAAAACGCTACTACGTTATCAACCTCGGCGGCGAGCAGTGCATAGCAAAGCTCACCGTCCGCGACAGGGCCGGTAACGCCAAAACGATTCGCTTCGGCAATCTTACCGGTCCGTTTACTTACCGTGCCGTAATAGAGGCAAAGTCGGCGACGGCGACCGAGATAGAAGCGATTTACGCCGTTCAGGTAAGCAAGCATAAAGGCACAGACACCTATTCGAGCGTTTATATCGGCGCGGTGTATGCGGCTACGAGCCTTCCCGAGCTTGTGTCCATTTCCGGCGTCAACGTAACCGCAAACGTTACGTTAAAGAACACTCCTTCGTCGCGCAGCATGTCCTCGACGGGCACTAACGGCGAAAAGGTCGTCGACTGGCGCCACTTCGACTCCACGCTCGCCGGCGAGTATACGAGCATGGCAGGCGGTGTGGGAATAGAGCAGACCTCGCTTTCCAACCCCCAGGGCTTTGACGACTATCCGACCACGTTCACCTGGACGGACGGCGACACAACCGCAAGTAACGCCGGCACCACTAACGGCGTGTGTTGCAACAACGGAACCATAACGCTTATAGTTAGAGTTACCGAAAGAACCAAAAAGATTCTCGTTTACACCGGTGCGTGGCGCAGCGACGCGAAGATAACCGTGTATAACGCTTTCTACGAGCAGATCGGTTCGGCGTCGTTTAACGGCAATCGCGGCGACGGTGCCGCCGCCGCTACTCGCGTTGCGGACATAGGCGTAACCGCGCAGGGCGAGACCCTTGTCATCATCAAGATAGAGTGCGTCAATCCCGAAGGCCCCGGCAACGTTTCGATTGCCGCAATGCAGGTCGTGGAACCGGCGTAAAAAAGCCGAGTAAAAAAGTAATACTCGACCCGAAAAGTCGAAAAAAATAGGAGGACAAAATGAAAAAAAGGACAATTTCGCTTCTTGCTATCGTCATGAGCGTATTATTGTCGTGCTTGCTCTTTGCGGCGTGTGAAGAAAAAACCAATCCGCCGTCAAACGACACGTACACATATACGCTCAACGCTACCAACAAGACGATGGCAGTGGGCGACACTACCGAACTTAAAGTTACCGTTACTCCCGAGAAGGAGATTAAGCCTACTTGGTCGGTAACCGCATCCAACCCCGCCGGTGTAGTTACCGTCGACAATAAAGGCGTTGTCAAGGCGGAAAAAGAGGGCACCGCAACCGTAACGGCTACCGTAGACGGCAAAAAGCTTAACTGCGCAATTACCGTTCTGGACGAGCTTCCGTTCTATTCGTACGAAATCAATTTCGATGAAGCAAATCTCGAAAAAGGCAAAACGTTACAGCTTGAGATTTCGTGCGAGGACCGCACCGACGACTACGAGGTTACATGGCAGTCCGACGCGACCGACGTTGCGACCGTCTCTAACGCAGGCGTAGTTACCGGCGTAAAAGAGGGCGACGCCGAGATTGCCGCGCTTGTCGACGGCGAGGAAGTCGCATGGTGCACGGTACACGTATTCGAATACAAATACACCGTATCCGAGAACTTTTCCGTCAGATACGGCGCGACCGGCAAAAAAGTAGAAGTTTCCGTTTCGCCCGAGCGCGCGACCAACTTCTCGTTTACTTCTTCCAACGAGAGCGTCGTCGTAGTCGATATCGACGGCAATATCGAAACGAAGGGCATAGGCACTGCTACCATAACCGTTAAAGACGACGGCGTTGCGGTCGGCGCGTGCGAAGTTACCGTCGAGCCGAACATCGTTGTTCACGAGGCGTTCAAGCTTCACAGCGGCGAGACTCGCCCGATTATTACGGTCGATCCCGAGGGCTATGAAGTAACAATCGACTGCGAAGTAACCGAAGGCGACGACGTTGTCGAAGTTACCCCTGCCGGCATGGTTACCGCTCTTAAAAACGGAACGGCAAAAATCACCGTAACCGTCGACGGCGAGGATTACGAGTGCACCGTTACCGTTGCGGACGTATTCACCGAGGACTTTGATATTACTTTACTCGATATGGATAGCCGTATCGACATCACCGAGGGCGCCGAGTATTGGGAACAGTATATAGTCGCTGAAGTTAACCATAAAAAATACAACAACAAAAAGTACGGCAAGGATACGGAAGATATTATTTCGCTCACTTTCCCTGTAACTCCCAATCCCCAAAACAACTACTTGTCCGACTTTAAGGCGTGGCTCGATTGGCACGGCGGCGCTAATGCCGACAACTGCGACTGCGGTCTTTGCAATAAGGACACGCAAAACGGCGGCGACGGCGGACAGACGGGCGCCGGCACCAAGTCGTATAAGTCTGCCGACGGCGCTTCCCAGAACAATACCGAATACGTATTCGACTTTAAAGTATATGCCGGCGCTTCCGTAATCAAGGTTTACACAGGTTCGTTCAAAGCGACGGTCGACGTTAAGGTCTATATCGACGGAGATCTTTACGAGGAAGGATCCTTCACGCACAGCGCGTCGCTTGCCGACCTTGTATCCTTTGTAGTAGACGCTAACGAAGCCAAAACCGTTCAGGTTAAGCTTATACTTAAAGACGTTGTAGATAACGGCTTTATCTCGATTGCCGCGGCGTCCGTTTCCGGCCCCGTATACGAGCTTGAAGAATCGACTGCGTTTATCGGCGATATCGGCGGAACCTACGAAAATATCGTTATCAAAAAAGACGGCGTTGCCGTTACCGAAGGTGTAACCTACGACACCGAAAATTCGGCTATCGCAACCGTGTCCGCCGAGGGCGTCGTTACCGCTACCGGCAAGGGAACGACCAATATCACCGTTACCGTAGACGGCAGAGTACGCAAGCTTACCGTTAAGGTTGGCTACACCTACTCGATTAACAGCGAAAACGTTTCGCTTATGTCGAGCAAAACGCATCAAATAGTTGTTTACTCCAATCCCGAGGGTTCTGTTGCAACCGCAACCTACCAGATCGATACTGCGGAACAGGCGTATGCTACCGTAAGCGATACCGGTCTTATTACCGGCATAGCCGAGGGTACCGCTCATGTTCGCGTAGACATCGACGGCTACAACTTTACCGTTACCGTAACTGTTGTCGACAAGGTTGCCGCCAACGCTTCCACCGAGGAATACAGAGGCAAGTATATCAACTTAATGGCGCCCGACGTCATGTACTGGGAATACATTCTTTACGGAGAAATTTCCGCACCTGCGGATAAGACCGGAGAAGCCGACCTCATTACCGACGCACACTTCGAAGGACTCGGCGGAGAAAATAACGGTTTCGGCGCGTTTATATGGTTCGAGAACGGTCGTGCCGACAATATGGCTACGTACAAGACCGATTCCTATAACGGCGACGCATGGAAACAGTATACCAAAGGAACCAAGTTCACGTTTACCGTAAAGCTGCCCGACGAGGGACATTACCAAATCCGCGTTTACACCGGCGCATGGGAAAACAGCGCGAACAAGGTTACGCTTCTCGACGGTGAAAAAGAGCTTGCCACCACCACGCTCGAACAAGTATCCGGCGGCAGAAGCACTCTCGTAACATTCGATACGACAACTGCGGAGGCCACCTCTCTTTCCCTTAAGCTCGAAGCTGTTACGGGCGACAATATCCGCCTTATGGCGATTGCGATTGTCGACGCCGATTACGAATACGAGGCGACGACTACCGTTACTTACAACGGCGAAACCGACAAGGTCGAAATGACCGGCACCGGCGACAATCAAATCAACCTTTCCGAAAAAGGCAATCTCGACTGGATTAAATACCTTGTCGAAAACGTCAACGGGGGAGATAAACAAAACGTCCGCAAGAGCGGCGAATCTCACCTTATCGGCGATCTTGTTGCCGCAGGCGGAGAGGGCTGGGATTACAGAGCCGGCATTTACTGGGACGATAACGACGGCGAATATAACTCTACGGCATGCGCGGACGGCGACAATATCGGCGAAGGTAAGCACAATAACTTCTACTGGACGAGCGATATCGCTACCGTTACCGTAAAGGTCGATTCCAACGTGGATAAGATCACTCTCTATCTGTCCTCTTGGAACGCCGAGTACGGACTTATTGTGGAAGATTCCAACCACAACGCAGTTCTTGCCCCCACCGTTCTCGGCGGCGGCAGCGGCACTGCGGCTTTCGAGGTAACGCTCAATATCACCGCCACCGCGGAAGATAATTTGACAATAAGACTCTTTAAGACCGGCGGCGAAAACTGCGGCGTTGCCGCTATAGCCGTACACGGCACCGCGGCCTAAACCAAACCCATCAGGACGTAGTTTCTTGCGTCAATTCACCTCCTAAACGACGCATTCTCCCGTTCCGCTGCTTAGTTATTCGGGACGGGGGAATGTTGTCGGTTTTTATTCGTTTTCGGTTGCTTAGTGTTAAACACGGGCCGAAAATTCCGTTCGCATTAAAAATCAATTCGATTTTTAATGCTACTACCGTAACTAAAACCTTTCGGAGGTTATGTATTAAATGAAAAAGCGTTTGCTGTTTATTGTTATTGCGCTTATTGCGGCGCTCTCTTCCGTCCTTTTCTTCGCTTGCGCGGAAAAAGCCGACGAGGGCGTTAAGTATACGATAAGCGTTGAAAAAGAGGGCGAGGGTACCGTTAAGGTCGCGTCGAGCGCAAAAGCCGGCAGCGAGGTTACCGTTACAATGTCGCCGTCCGACGGCTACCACGTCGGTAGCGTTAAGGTAAACTCCAAAGCAATAGAATTCGAGGCGAATTCGGCTAAGTTTACCATGCCCGAAGAGGACGTTACGCTTGCCGTCGTGTTTGCCGAAAACACGTACGCATTGGAGATTGCGGAAGTCGTCGGCGGCACGGTTACCGCAGACCGCGATTCGTACAAGAGCGGCGACACCGTTACGCTTACCGTAACGCCCGGATACGGCTACGAGCTTGCCTCACTTAAAGTGGACGGAAGTTCCGTTACCGTTACAAACAACAAATACACCTTTACAATGCCCGGTAAGGCTGTTCCGGTCGAGGCGAGCTTCGATTGTTCGGTCGATACTAAGGCGCTTCCTTCTGGAAGTATGCTCACGCTTACCGCCGCCGCGCCTATTACGGCAGGGGTAGCCAAAGCCGAGCTTTTCGTTACGCTCGGCGACGACGCTGTTACCGTAACCGCGTACGTGGAGGACGGAAGTCCGATTGTGTCGAGCGACGGATTAAGGTTGTACTTCGGAACGAACGAATGGGCGAACAACGCCGTTTCGGACAAGAATTTTTACGTCAGCGCCACGCTCGACGGAACCCCCGAAGCGTACGTCGGCGACGACGGCGACTATTTACCTAAAGCGCAAGTAACGGGCGTAACCGTTACTTCGGAAGCGTGGAGTAAGGGAGAAAACAAAGTTTCCGGCTACATAATTACCGTTTCGGTCGATTATGACAACCTTGCGGTTACGAGCGACACTTCCGCAAACCTTACCGTTTTACCGTATCTCGTAAACGCGGATAGGCGCGGTTCGCTTGCGGCGGTCGCAACCGTCGACAGCTATTACGACTACGCCAACCCCGACACGTACATGACTATTTCAGACTCCAAGCTCGTCAACAACCGTTACATGTTCGGTAAAGGCGTCGCAGGCTCGTACAAGAACGTGGTTTCTCAGGGCGCGCACTGGGACACAAGCCGCGACTACGAGGAAGGAAGCTCTAACTACAATAACCGTCAGTTAAGGCTTACCGGCAACGACAACAGCGACAACAACATCGCGTTTTTCGCTTCCGCCGGTACGACGAGCTTCGTAAAGGCGACCTTCCAGGTAACCGCGGTTTACAACGACGGCGACAAGTATCCCAAGTTCGGGCTTATGGCGTTTGACGCGAGCGCGCGCGACACCGGCGTGTTCTTCTACGTTGACGCGGAAATGACGGACAACAAAACGTCCGGCTTCGGTGTAAGCGATATTACCGGCACCAAGCTCGGCTATGCCACTAAGCGCGGCGCCTGGACGGGCGACTATAAGTCTATCGAATCCACGAACGGCGCGTACAACAGGACACTGCGCACCGTAACTATGGCTATGCTCTACAAAGACGGCGCAGTGTATATGTATAGGTATACGACAAACTTACTCGGCGCGATTAACGGCACCGTACTCGTAGCGGCGGCGCCTCTTCGTACGGATGGCGAAGTCGTTATAGGTATCAAGTCGTTCGGCATTGGTCTTACCGTCAGCAGCTACGACGTAACCAACGACGAGAACAGCAGCTTTATAAGCGGACTTCCTCAGCGCACTAACGGCGAGACGATAGGCGACAGCCGCTCGGGCTTTATGTATACCGACGGCTGGGCTATCGACGGCGACACAGCTACCAACACAGGCAGCGCCAACCAGTACATTTTTGTAAGGGACGCGCTCTACAACACCGATGTTTACGGCGAGGTTAACATCACTTCGCCCGAAAAGATAGACGGCACGAGTGAGGAATGGACCAAAGTCGGCATGGTGCTTAAAAACGATAAGTACAGTCTGTTCGGATATATCGACCTTGCTGACCAGACCAATCACAGCGAGTACGGCAGAGCGTTCTTTGCGGTTTACAACGAGACGAGCAAGTCCTGGACCGACTGGGCTAAGGGCAGGTCGGTGTACAAGAGCGACGTCATTAAGTCGAGCTACATCAATCTTGCTATCGCAAAGGTCGGGCAGGAAATGTACCTTATCGTTAACGGCGAGATTGCCGTAACGTATTCCGACCCGAAGTATAAGGACGATGAATTCGTAGCCGGCGCCATGTCGTTTAACCGTAAGGCGACCGTTAAGGACGGCGTAGGCCTCTCCGGCGCGGCGGCTGTCCGCGAAAAGCTCGGAATAGAGCTTCCGAGCGACGTGGAGTTTGACGGCGTGCTCGACGACGATATCTGGACGACCGCGGTTATGAATAACAAGCTCACAATCGAAGGCAAGAAGGGCACAAAGCTCGAGGTTGTTGCGGTGCTCGGCGATTCTGGCGTATATGTTGGCGTAACCATGCACGCAAAGTCCCCTTCGGGAAGATACACCCCGTCGCTTATATATAACACCGTAACGCATGCGGCGTTCCGCCTAAGCCACAGCGGCACCGACGCGCAGTACATAGCCTTCTACAACGGCTTCGACGGCGACGTTACCGCGTCCGTTAATGCGCTCGGCGCGGCGGCTAAGTCGGTGAGAGGCACGGTGGACGGCGTCGAAGGGTATATTACGACGACCGAGTTCTTTATCCCGTTAAAAGCGTTCGGCGACGGCGCGGATACGGCGGATAAGCTTCCGTTCTACGTTCGCTCGTTCATGATCGACGACCAGACGACAATGCCCACCGTTTACTCCGGCAAGAAGGCGTATGTTACCGCCAACGGCTTGACTATGGAAAACGCGTAATACGTAGTTAAATAAACACGCGACAGAATAACTGCCGCGTGTTTTTTAATGGTTCCGACGGTTTTCCTTCGGTTATCACAGTGGAACCGTAATAATTTTTGCATGGTGAAATATTAAAATATAGGGGCTTGATTTTCGTTTCGTACTATGTTACAATTTATAAAAGTGAGGTTAAATTATGTCTGATTGTTTCGGAAAGGATATTCCTAAGCTCGGGTTCGGGCTTATGCGGCTACCGCGCAAAGGGCTGTCCGTGGACGTCGAGCACGTCAAGAAGATGGTCGATATGTTTTTGGAAGCCGGGTTTACCTATTTCGACACCGCGTTCGTTTACGGCAGTTCGGAAGAAGTAACAAAAAAGGCGCTCGTCGACCGCTATCCGCGCGACAGCTATACGCTTACGACCAAGCTTAACGCGTTTATGAAGGCAGGCAACGAGAAAAACGCAAAAGCGCAATTCTATAAAAGCCTCGAACGCACCGGCGCGGGGTATTTCGATTTTTATTTACTCCACGCGCTTATGACGGTCAATTACAAGCTGTACGACAAATACCATATTTGGGACTTTGTAAAAGAACAAAAGGAAAAAGGGCTTATTAAGCATTTCGGTTTCTCTTTCCACGCGGGGCCTAAGCTTCTTGACAAGCTTCTCACTCTTCACCCCGAAGTCGATTTTATTCAGCTTCAGATAAACTACGCCGACTGGGAAAATCCGTTTATTTCCTCGCGCGCCAACTACGAGGTCGCGCGTAAGCACGGAAAGTCGATAGTCGTTATGGAGCCGGTAAAGGGCGGCGTGCTTGCCGATCCGATGGTCAAGGTTAAAAAGCTGTTTAAAGACTATCACCCCGATATGTCTTGCGCCTCGTGGGCTATACGTTTTGCCGCGTCGCTCGACGGCGTTATGACCGTCCTTTCGGGAATGAGTAACGTAGAACAAATGGCTGACAACATTTCGTACATGAAGGACTTTAAGCCGCTCGACGGCGACGAGCAGCGCGTCATTCAGGAAGCACAACGCATTATGGGCAGGTCCAATACCATACCGTGCACGGCGTGCCATTACTGCGTTGACGGCTGTCCGAAAAAGATAAGTATTCCCGAAATCTTTTCGGCGGCAAACAAGCACGTCGGTAATGGTCAGGCGAAGGAAGCGGTCGAGGCGTACAAGGTCGCGACAAAAGAGGGCGGACTTGCATCCGAGTGTATCGCATGTAAACAGTGCGAGCGCGCTTGCCCTCAGCATCTTAAAATAACAGACTATCTTAAAAAGTGCGTCGACCTGCTCGAAGACAAAGAATAAAGGAACATAATTATGAAACACGATAACATGACGGCGCTACAAGCCCTGCAATGCCTTAAAAACGGCAATAAACTGTACCTTGCCTCTTCCAATGCGGTCGGAAACACGTCGCCCGAAAGAAGGCTCGAAACCGCCCGAAACGGCCAACACCCTTATGCCGTAATAGTAGGCTGCGCCGATTCGCGCGTTATACCCGAAAGTATTTTTTGCGCCGGGATAGGCGATATTTTTGTTATTCGAGGCGCAGGCAACGTAATTGACGGCACCCAGCTCGGAAGCGTCGAATATGCGGTCGAGCATCTCGGGACGAAGCTTGTCGTCGTGCTCGGGCATACCGGCTGCGGCGCGGTGGGTGCCGCAATGCACGAAAACTCAGGACACGTTAAGTGCATAACCGACGAGATTAAGCGCGCAATCGGAGGCGAAACCGACGAGGTAAAGGCGAGCGTACTAAACGTAAAAAACAGCGTAAACGTGATTAAGAAAAATATAAGCGCGGACGGGCTTGAGGTGATAGGCGCGCTCTACCACACAGACAGCGGCGTTGTCGATTTTGAAATATGATTTTTAGTAAATAATAAAAGCACCGTTATGCTTAATGCACAGCGGTGCTTTTTTGTCTGCTGACAAATAAATCAGATTTCGGGTTGAGGGCAGATTTGGTATATCTGCTCTACGATTAAATCCAAGCTGTAATCCCACATAATCGGAATTACTGTCGTAAGCGTCGTAGTCGAGGAAGTTGTTGTCAGGACGTCGACGGGTGCGAACACGCTGCGGTCTCCGTCAAACAGCTCGTAGACATAGAACAGCGGCATAAAGTTGATATCTTCCTCCGCGCTTGTGGGCGGCGGAACTTCCTTAGCAGGGAAGCGTACCGTTACGATAAGCTCGTCGCCGTACTTAGAATGCCAGGTTTCGCCGACGAACAGATCGCCAAGCTGCTCTACGTCGTATCTTGTATTCGGATCGAGCGCCAAAGTGCCGTCGCTCTTTTTGGGAATGTTCCCGGAGAAGGAAATTTTAATATTGCCGTCATTAAAATGACTCGTTATATTGCCCATCCAGTTTACTTTTTCGATTGCGAAAGTGTGCTCGGCAGTCTTTACTTCCAGCTTGTCTACGGCAATAGCGACGTTGCAGTCCGGCGATTCCGTCATAAACGGCGCAAAAATAAACTGTACTTTTTGTTTGTCGGCAATATTGTTTTCGTCGTAAACAAAGTTGTACGAAACGATGTTTTCGTCTGTGATTGTGTTTATCACGGTGCCGTCGTCCTTTTTGAGCGTAAACTGAACGTTAGGCATATATCCGCGCTCGCACGTCATGGTCATTCGTACGTTTTGGGAATACTCGGGCGTGTACGTGTATTTTATTATGTTGCCTTTGTCGTCCATTGAGTAGTTGGATTGAAGCGTTAGATCCAAAACGTGTTTTGGAAGCGTCGTCGGCGCGGTGTACGAGATGTTCATTTCGCCGTTGTCGGCGCAACCCGTCATTGTGGGGAAGATCATGGCGGCGACAAGCGCCGAAATAATCAAGGCGGAAATCTTTTTCATATTATACCTCCTTGCCGTATGTTATTATCGATTATAACATAACCTTTCGGATATAGCAACACCTTTTTGAAAGTATGACACATTGTTGAAAATTTTATATACGAGCTTCGTTTTTTTATTGACATTATCTCGTATATTTAGTAAAATATCTTTTGTATTAAAGCAAAATAAAAACGTGTAGGGAAAGGGTATGTCGTCTGTATTAAAGGAATCGCTCGCAGGTCAAGGCTCGCTTAATAAGTTTGTTTCATATAAGCTGAAGCTTCTCGAAAAAACGGACAAGTCGTTGCGCTCGCTTTTCGAGCTTATGTTTTCCGAGTCGAATAACATAATAGGCGAGGAAACGGACGGATACAGAATTAAAAAGACCACTTACGGCGAGTCAAAGAAAAACGTCGCCGTAAAAACGGGGAAGATTATGCGCCTTCTCGAAGGCGTAGAGCTTAATTCCGTCGTCGGACTGTATCTTGAAAACTCGCTCGACTGGATAGAGTGCTTTTGGGCAATCCTTAAAGCCGGGTACAGACCCCTTCTTATGAACTATCGGTTTGCGGACGAGCTGTCCGAGCAGGTTATTTCCGACTATTCGGTAAAAGCGGTTATCTCGCTCGATAAAGATTTTTCGGTATTAAACGTACACCTTTCGGATATAGACGCGGTTGACAATCCGCTCGAAGCCGACGATAAGAGGTTTGCCGACGAGGTGCTTTTAATGTCGTCCAATACGTCGGACAATCTTAAAGTGTGCGCGTACACCGGCGAGCGGTTTTATTACCATATCCAAAACAGCTACGAGATTTTTAAGTCCAGCCCCTCGATAAAAAAGCATTATAAGGGCAGGCTTAAGCTTCTCACTTTTTTGCCGTTCTACCACGTTTTCGGACTCTTTGCGGTTTATATGTGGTTTTGTTTCTATTCGCGCACGCTCGTATTTTTGCGCGATATGTCCCCCAAGACCCTGCTTCACACGATAAAGCGGCACGAGGTAACGCACATATTTGCCGTGCCTATTCTTTGGGACAAGATTTACAAGACGGCAATACCCACCATAAAAGAGCGCGGAGAAAAGCTTTACAATAAATTTTTACTGGGTATGCGACTTTCCGAAAAGCTGACGGGGCCTATCGGCAGAGCGTTTCGGAAAAAAGCGTTTAAAGAAGTGCGCGACAACCTTTTCGGCGAAAGTCCGATGTTTTTAATAAGCGGCGGCGGATATATTTCGCCCGACGTTCTTAAATTTATGAACGGTATCGGTTATCATCTCGTTAACGGCTACGGCACGACCGAGACCGGCATTACCTCGGTCGAGCTTTCCGAAAGCCTTAAAACGAGGATAGAAGGCTCTGTCGGCAAGCCGTTTACTCATATCGACTACACGATAAACGACGGCGGTGAGCTTGTTATCGGCGGAAAATCCCGTGCTAAAACGATTTACTCTAAGGGCGAGGCGGTTGAGCAGAACGACGACACGCCGTTCAACTCGCACGACCTTTTCCGCTTAGAGGGCGGAAGGTATTATATCGACGGACGCAAGGACGATCTTATTATCGGCGCCAACGGCGAAAACCTTAATCCCGGTCTTATCGAGCCTAAGCTTTACGTAGACGGCGTTGAAACGCTCGCTCTCGTTCCGTCCAAGTCTAACAACGAAAACGCAATTCTTTTGGTCGAACCCCAAAAGAGCGTTTCGTTAAGCGGTATGCGCGCTCTGTACGAAAGAATTCTTGCGCGCGTTACGAAACTTAATCTTGCCGCGTCCGTCGAAAAGATTATACTCACCTCCACGCCGCTTATTATGGAAAACGATTTTAAGGTTAACCGTAAGCGCATGGCAAAGGCGGTCGAATGCGGCGCTCTTAAACTTCTCGACCTCGACCCGACGCGCGAGGCGCTCGACGAGGCGGACGGCGAAATGTTGGAGAGGGTGCGCGAGATTTTTGCAAACGCGCTCGGGAAAAAAACCGAGGACGTGGCGGCGGACGCCAACTTCTTTTTCGACCTCAGCGGAACCAGCCTCGAATATTTTACGGTTATCACACAGGTTCAAAGCGAATTCGGCATATCCTTCCCGGCGGCGGCGCAGTCGAGTGCGTCGACCGTAGAGGAAGTTGTTTCTTATATTAAATCCAAACGCAGTTAAAGGATTATGTACAGATTTTTAAACGGACTCGTAAAGGCTACGGCATTTCCGGCATACTGGTTTTGCGCGCGAACAAAGGTGCATTACGAGGATAAAAAAGCTCAATCACGAAAGATAAAAGGCTCGGCGATAATCATTTCCAACCATACCTCGGTGTACGATTATGCGCTTATGCTGTTTTTGTTTTTCGGACGAACGCTGCGCTATCAGATGGCGGAGGTGCTGTTTAAGTCGAAGGGACTGGCGCGCTTTCTCAAAATGATGGGCGGAATATTTGTCGACAGAGATTCGTACGATTTTTCGTTCGTTACCGAGTCTATCGACATTCTCGATAAAAAGGGCGTAGTTGGTATTTTCCCCGAGTCGAGACTGGCTAAGCCGGGTGAAGAACGGCCTCTTCCGTTTAAGCCGAGCGTTACGTATATCGCACTCGAAAGCGGCGCGCCTATAATCCCTGTGTACACAAACGGCAGCTATTTCAGCGTTAAGCGCGCGCAGGTTATGATAGGCAAGCCCATTTACGTTCGCGACCTTTGGGACTCGACGCTCGACGAAAAGCAGAATATCGAGCGCATAACCGAAATGCTTAGGCAAAAAATCATAGAGCTCGGCGAAAAGATGAAGGCGCTTAACGAAAAAAAGCGCAATTCTTCCGCCGCCGACTACGAAAAGAATTAGAGGATATTATATGGTTTGGACGTCCGACTCGCCCAAATTCGGCGATATTATCCGTATCGAGTTGTCGCCCGGGCTTTATCATTACGGCATATACGTTTCCGACGACGAGGTTATTGCCTTCGGCTTGCCGCCGATAGGCGGTTTTTCCGTGCCGAGCGAGGAAATTAAGGTAATATCCAGCGATATAGACAAATTTTTTTGCGGCAGGTTTGTCGAGGTGGCAAAGCTTGGGTTTATCGAAAAACTCAAAGCGAAAAAGCCGAACGCCGTTGTCGCTTACGCCAGAAGCAGGATAGGCGACGGCGGATATCATATCGTAAAAAACAACTGCGAGCATTTTGTGTACGAGTGCGTGTTCGGCGTCAAAAAAAGCTTGCAGGCCGATGCGTCGTCGGGCGCGATAAAAAGCATGACGCCGGCGTTTGTTTATATAGCCGAAATCCCTATCGGCATGGATACGTCTGCGCCGCTGTTTCCGCCCGAACGCATGAGCGAAATGCAAAAAGTAAAAAACGAAAGAGTATTTCTTCAAAAGTATGCGGCGTGGAAAACTTTGACGTTTGCGCTTTCGGATGCGCTCTCGACGGATATTACCAAAACGAATATACATAAAGAGCCGGGCGGATTTTGGGCTTTGTCCGGCGCGCACATATCGCTCTCGCATACGGATAACCTCGTCGCTATCGCGGTATCGACAGAGCATATCGGGGTGGATATAGAAAAAACGGATAGGGAAGTTAACGCGGCGGCAATCAAAAAGGGAATGACCAAGCAAGAGGAAAAGCTCTACGCCGAGCGTAATACAAATCTCGACCTACTTAAACTGTGGACCAAAAAGGAAAGCGCGTTTAAACGCCTCGGCGAGGAAACGTTTAAGCCGAACAAGATAAACACGGTTGTCGAAGACATACACACGTTTGTGTTGAACGGTTTTTCCGCAGTTCTTTCGGTGGCGACGGACGCCGGAAAAATAGAACTGTTCGAGGTTAACTCGGATTTTTCGTCGCGAACAAAGGCCGATTACACCGAAGAATAAAAACTTTTTTCGCGCGCTATACGCACAATTTGTAAATTGTTGTCGAAAATATTTGATATATACGAAAAAATGTGGTATAGTATATGCGTTTATATTGTACTTTTTGTCAAAGCTTACTCGTTTTAGATAAATAGATAGGCTTATTCACACAATATAAATACCGAAGTAGCAGTATTTCGGAATAGCTTTTTGAGGTGAAAGATTGCCTGTTTGGTCGATTATACTTACCGTCGCGCTCGGATTGTTGACATTGGTGTTCCTCATAGCGACGTACAGCTTTTTTTCGATACTTTCGAGAAAGGACGATCCCGTATTCGACGAGGGCAAAGTCGATCTTTCGGTTACGCATTACGGACCTTATGCCGACAAGCTTATCGATTGCATAACGCGCATGAGGCAAGAAAAATGCGAAGAGCTTTGCATCACCTCCGACGACGGCAAAAAGCTTTATGCCGAGTACTACGACCGCGGCGGCGACAAAACCGCAATCATGGTACACGGGTACAGATCCAATCCGCTTAACAACTTTTCGTACGTGGGTGGCAAGCTTCTCGACAAGGGCTACAATCTGCTGTTTATTCACCACAGAGTACACGGCAAAAGCGGCGGAAAGCTTATCGGAATGGGGCAGTTCGAGTACAAGGACGTCTTAAAATGGATCGATTTAATCGCCGCAAAGGATTCCGTAAAGGAAATTGTTATTTACGGTACGTCTATGGGCGCTGCGACGGTCGGTTACTTGTCCGATAAAATTACCACAGACAAAGTAAAGCTTCTCGTTATGGACTGCGGCTTTACGTCGTACGTCGACCAGCTGATTTACCTCTTTAAGTCGGGCAACGCGCCTATACTTTCTATGGGCATCTTCCCGTTTTTTATGTGGGGTGCGATAACAGGCGTAAAGATGAACCGCTCTACCACAAACTGTATTAAAAACACCAAAATCCCCATGTGCTTTATCCACGGCGAAAAAGATACCGCCGTTCCGATAGAACATTCCAGAGTGAACTTCGAGGCGTGTCCTACCGAAAAGCTTTTAATCACTGTCCCGGACGCCGGGCATACAACGTCGCTTCTTGTCGGCGGAGAGAAAAAAACGGATGAGTTTTTAACCTTTCTCGACGCCTGCATGAATAAATAATTTTTCTTTATAAGGAGAAATCATGGAAAACAAATTTGCTATCGTATGTGATGTTACTTGCGATCTCAACGCAGAGCTTCGCGCCGAGTACGACATAGAGTACGTCCCCGGTACGATCACATTCCCCGACGGAACGGAGGAAAAGTCATTCCTCGACTGGTCGGAGTGCAAAACCATTCCCAACTGCACAAGCGAGGCGTTTTACGCGCTTCTTAAAAAGGACCCCGACGCGATTAAGTCGTCGCCCGCAAACATCGAGGAGTTCGCAGAGGTTTTCGAAAAGCACGTAGTCGCAGGAGAGCCCGTTCTTGCCATATCCATTTCGTCGGCGCTTTCGGGTACATACGCGTTTATGTGCGCCGCGCAAAAACTCGTTCTCGAAAAACACCCCGACGCAAAGATTGCCGTTATCGACTCCAAGCGTTACGCCGGCGGCATGGGTCTGCTTTGTATCCACGCTTCCATGCTTCGCAAGGAAGGTAAGCCGTTCGAAGAGGTTGCCGAGTACATCGAGGAAAATAAAATTCGCTTCCACCAGACCGGCTGGCTGGACGATCTTTTCTTCGTCGCCAAAAAGGGCAGAATGACAAACGCCAAGGCGTTTTTCGGCAATCTTATAGGTATTAAGCCTATCGGCGAGCTTGACCACAACGGCCTTACCACCGTTATCGGCAAGGTAAAAGGCGAAAAGTCCGCATATAAGGTTTGCCTCGACTACATGGAAGCGGTAGGCGAAAATCTTCAGGACCAGATTATTCTTATCGCGCAGTCCAACCGTCCCAAGCAGGCGGCCGCGTACAAGCAGATGATACAGGAAAGATTCTCGCCCAAAGCGATTTATATATGCGACGTTTTCCCTCCGACCGGTATAAACGTCGGACCCGGACTTATGGTAGCATTCTACATGGGTAAACCTATTTCCAAAGACCTCGCCGAAGAAAAGGCAATGCTCGCTAAACTCATGCAAAAATAAGTTTAACAAGTAGGGAGTAGATGAAAGTATTTCATAAGAAAAAACACTTGTTCCTGTACGGTATGGGCGGTATGGGCGTCAATATGCTTAACCTCGTAATCGGGTCGTATCTTTGCGACGCTGTTATGACCGCCGGCTTCGATAAGAATATCGAATACTGGACCTATGCAAATAAAACGCTCGTCGTAGCAGTCGTCTGGTCGATTATGATAACCATAGCTAAAATCATCGACGCCGTTATCGATATCCCCCTTGCTTCGTTTGCCGACAGACTCGGCACCAAGTGGGGTAAACGCCGTCCGGCGCTTCTTATGGGGCTTATTCCGATGATGCTTGCCTTTGTCGCGTTTTTAAACCCTATATCTGGCGCGGCGAAAAGCTTGGCTAATACAATTTGGCTGGGCGCCTTTTTAATGATTTTTTTCGTGTTTTATACGCTTACGATGGGAACGTATTACGCGACCTTTTCCGAGGTTACCGATAACGAAAAGGATAGGGTGCTTTTATCCAACTACAAAACCGTTTTCGATATTATCTACTTCCTTTTGGGCTACGGTTTAATTCCGCTTATGATTGACCCTGTGCACCTTAATATTCGCATAATCGGTTACATCTTCCTGCCGCTTGCGCTTACAATGCTTATCCCCATTTTCATGATAAAGGAAGGCTCTACGCTTAAAAAGGATTTGGGAAAGGCCGGCAGCGGCGAAAAGGGCGTCCATCTCGGCAAGGCGATAAAATACTGCTTTACAAATAAAAGCTTTTTGATTTGGATGGCGGTATACGCCGTGCTTCAATTCGGGCTTCAAATGTTTATAGCCGGCGAAAACGTTTACTACTCTAACGGCGCAATGGGCTTTGAGGGGTGGAAAATTACGCTCGTTATGGCGGCGGTGTTCGTACCTATACCGTTTACGCTTCTGCTGTATAACAAGGTAGTGCGAAAGGGCGGCATACAAACGGGCTTTGTGTTTTCGCTTCTCGCATTCGGAACGGCGATGGCGATAATGGGCATATGTAACAGCAATATCGTAACTAACGATACATTGCGCTTGGTGCTTGCCATTATCGGCGGACTTGCCGCGTCGTTCGGAATAGGATGTTTCTTTTCAATCAGCTACACAATTCCGTCCCACCTTGCGGACCTTCAAAAGCGCGAAACGGGAGACAGTAATCCGTCTATGTACTTTGCGGTGCAGGGGCTGTTTTCGGGAATTGCGACGGCCATTGCCACAGGACTTGTTTGGGTTAACCTTAAAGAGCATTACACCTGGGTACTTCCCGTAATCGTTCTCGTTGCGACGACCGTTACGCTTTGGCTGTCATTCCTTCTTCCCAAAAAGATTAACGACGTCGGTTTGGAAAGCCACGACAAAGTGGAACCCGTTTCTTCCGAAAATGCCGACACTCTTTCCGCAGGTATTGATTTCGAAAGCGAAAATGAGCAAGGTGCGGAGACTGTGGCTTGCGTAGTGGATACGACGGGAGAAAACATATCTTAACACATTACGCACCTTAACTGTTTTGCTTTTAGGGTGCGTTTAATTGCCTACGTACTACAACAGTTATAAAACCAATTCAACAAGGACAGGCCTTATTCATGAATAAAACCGCAATCGACGGACTTATATTTTCGGATATGATGAAGGGCGCGCTTAGTGAGCTTAGGCTTTACGAAAAGGAAATAGACGACCTTAACGTTTTTCCCGTTCCCGACGGCGATACCGGCGCAAACATGCGCCGCACGCTCGAGCTTGGCGTTCAGCACTCTCAGCCTACGCAAAAGCTTAACGAATACCTCGACGCTTTAAGCACTGGCATGCTGCTCGGCGCAAGGGGAAATTCGGGCGTAATACTTTCCCAGATTTTTAAGGGAATTGCGCTCTCGCTGTCTAAGGACGAGACGGCGACGGAAGCGGACATTGCGAAGGCGCTGTCGCTCGGCTACGCCACTGCGTACAACACCGTGCTTGTTCCCGTCGAGGGCACTATTCTTACCGTGCTAAGAGATGGCGTGGACGGCGCAAAATCGGCTATCGGTAGCGGCGTGGACGGATTTTTGACCAAGCTTATTTCGGAGAGCAATAAGGTTCTTAAAAATACGCCCGAGCTTTTGCCGGTGCTTAAAGAAGCCGGCGTTGTGGACAGCGGCGGCTTTGGGCTTATTAAGATTTACGATGGAATGCTGAAAGCGTACCGCGGCGTAAAAATCGAATACACACCGTCCGCCGCCGAAACGGGTGCGCCGGACCTGTCGTCGTTCGACGAAAATTCCGATTTTACGTTCGGCTACTGCATGGAATTTACTCTTCAGCTTCTTAAAACCAAAACGGACGTCGACGCGTTCGACGATAAGGCGTACACCAAAGAGATTTCGGCAATCGGCGAATCTATCGTGGTAATTCGCGATAAGAGCAGAGTGCGCGTTCATATCCACACCTACGAGCCGGAAAAGGTTATCGAATTATGCCGCAAGTACGGCGAGTTTGTTTTCTTTAAGCTTGACAACATGGCGCTTCAACACAACGAAACCGTGTATAAAAAGAGCGAAAAGTCGCACAAGCACAAAGAACTGGAAATAATATCGGTTGCCGGTAGCGACGGACTCTCTTCCGTGTTCGACGGACTGGGCAGCGGAATAATAATCGATACGGAAGCGGACATGAATGTGTCCGTTCAGGACGTTTTAAGCGCAATAGAAAGCGCCGACGCCGACAGTATCGTAATTCTTCCCAACGACAAAAACGTCGTTCAGACGGTTGCGCAAGCCGTTAAATTGTACGGCGGAAACACAAAGATAGATATTGTCCCCACAAAGAGCATTGCGGAAGGGTATTTCGCGCTTGCGTCCGACATGCCGGGCTGTCCGACGGACGACCGCATAGAGGCGATGAAAGACGGTGCCGCGGGAGTCGAAACGGTGTACGCCGCGCGCTGTACGAGAAGTAGGTCGAGCGGCGGTGTTAAATGCGCCGCAGGCGATTTTGCGCTGTTTGTTGCCGGCAAGCTCGTAAAGAGCGACAAGGATTTGTTTTCCGCGCTTTGCTATGCGATAAACGCGGTTGAGGACATAGAGGAAAAAGAAGCGGCGCTTGTGTTTATGGGTCAAATCGATGGCGGCGACGAACTTTTGGAAAGACTGGGCGAAGCGTTCCCCGATCTTCAAATAGATTGTATCGACGGAGTATTTTCCGACGAGAAGCTTGTTATAGGAATTGTTTAGAGGCTGAAATGGAACTTTTGCCTTTATGGATTGCGCTCGGCGTTTTGGGCGCGGTAATACTTTTCGGGGTTGTTCCCACGTTTATTATAGCCTCGATTCAGTTTAAAAAGCAGCTTGTCCGAAAAGACAAAAACTCGTGGACGAGAAGTTGTAGCTGGACGCAAAACGAGGAACAGGTGGAAATGTTTTCGCGCGGCGAGAAGTGGGCCGCCGAGTTCGAGAAGTACAAGCAGGACGTCGATATAGTAAACGACGGGCTTCACCTTTACGGCGAGTATTTTGATATAGGATCGAAAAAAGCGGTTATAATTATCCCCGGGCGCACCGAGGGCTGCCACTACTCGCATTATTTTGCCAGACCGTATACCGACAGCGAATACAACGTGCTGGTAATAGACAACCGCGCGCACGGTCTGTCCGACGGCAAGTATAACTGCCTCGGTCAAAAGGAATACAGAGACGTGCTCGCTTGGGGCAAGCTTCTTCACGAAAAGTTCGGCATCGAGGAAATCGTTATCCACGGCATTTGCATAGGATCTTCCACGGCGATAGAAACTCTTACAAGCGATAATTGCCCCGAATATTTTACCGCTATGGTTGCCGACGGAATGTACAAAAACTTCTACGAGGTGTTCCGCACGCATATTATCGAACTGAAAAAGCCCACGTTCCCGGTCCTTCAAGAGGTAATGATTTTAATTCGCTTGTTCTGCGGCGTGAAGCCCAAAGCTCGCGGACCGTACAAGCTTGTCGGTAAGCTGAACCGGCCCATACTCATGCTTCATTCCAAAGAGGATAAGTTCGCACTGCCGGCGGAAGCGCAAAAGCTTTACGACGGCATCGAAGGGAAAAAACGGCTCGTGTGGTTCGACCACGGCGCGCATTCGCACATAAGGATAAACGCAGAGGAAAAGTACGACGATACGATTAAACAGTTTCTTATCGATAAAGATTCGGGCGCGCTTTAAAGCGTAAAAAAGAGGGGTTATGGACGAACTCGACGACGACAAAGGAAAAGTAATAATCAAAAAGGGTAAAAAGCCTTTTAGTAAGGCGAAGATTATTGCCGCCGCCGTTGCGCTTTCAGGTCTTTCCGCCGCCGCCGTAACGGGCGCAACGCTCGCTTACGACGCGATTTTCGGTAGGTACGATCGTCCCGACTATGCGGTTACCGCCGGGGTTAATTGCATTTCCCGTGCAAAACCCACGCTCGAACGCGAGAAAATGTCTTTTTACTCGGACGGCGTTCGCCTGCAAGGCTATTATTACCGTACGCAAAATCCCAAAGGTCTTACCGTCGTCTGCCACGGAATACATGCCGGCGCCGACGACTATCTGCCCATAGTCGAGTATATGGTCGAATCGGGCTATTCCGTGTTTTCGTTCGACTATAAGGGAACGTACGATTCGGACGGAGCTTCTACAGTCGGAATGTGCGAGTCGGTTGTCGACCTCGACCACGCGCTCGAATTTATCGAAAAATCCGCCGAGTTCGACGGACTGCCGATAACGCTTATCGGGCACTCGTGGGGCGGATATGCGGTCGCATCCGTGCTGCCGCTTCATAAGCGCGTCGTGTCGTGCGCCGCTATCGCCGCGCCAAATAACGGATATAAGCTCATACTCGAAAAGGGCGATCAGTACGGCGGTTCGCTCGCGTCGACGGGAATTCCCGAGGTGTTTTTAAACGTTTATCAAAAGATACTGTTCGGTAAATACACCGAGCTTAACGCCGTTGCCGGAATAAACGGCACCGATATTCCCGTTTTAATCGCGCACGGTAAAAACGACAGAGTTATCGACGTAGGGCTTCAATCGATTTGCTCGCACCGCTACGAGCTTAGAAAGGAAAATGTAGAGTATTACTTTACGAGCGGCGTGCAGGGCGGACACGACACCGTTTGGCACAGCTCTGCCTCCGCCGAGTACAGAGAGAGCTTGGAGTCGCAAATCAAGGCGGTTAATAAGAGCAAATCGATGTCTTACAAGGAAAAGGTCGCGTTTTTCGATACTATCGACCACAGGCTTTACAGCGAGGTTAACGGCGAGCTTTTCGGTAAAATAGTAAAAATGTTCGACAGAGCTTGCGGTGAGTATGACTAAAACCGCGTTTTTCACAATGGACGTCGAGGCGTTTTCGGATATAAGCTGCTTGCAGGAAAAGCCGCGCGAGGAATACGAGTCTTTTCGCATCGAAAAGTCCGTTTGCGATTATCTCGATCTGCTCGACCGATATAATATAAAAGCGACTTTTTTTGTGCTTTGCACCGCGCTTAAACATTCAAAAGAGTTTTTGCTTCGCGCGGTTAAAAGCGGACACGAGATTGCGCTTCACGGTCTTACGCACGACGTTCCGTCATGGATGGATAGGGCGGCGCTTAAAAAAAGCTTAAACGAGGGGAAAGAGCTTGTCGAAAGCGAGCTTGGTACCGAGGTAATAGGTTATCGCGCCCCGTGCTTTGCTGTTTCGGACGAGGTTATCGATGTTATCCGCGAGCTTGGATTTAAGTACGATTCCTCGTACCTCGATATCAAAATGCGTTATCACCGCGCCGACGCCACGTTCGACGGGTTCGAAAAGGTGTGCGACGGCATTTTGAAAAAAGACGGATTTTACGAGATTTCGCCGTGCAAGGTAAACTCGGTCGTCGGGCAAATGTCGGTGTCGGGTGGAGGATACGTGCGGATTGCGCCGTTCCCGTTTGTAACCTCGCTTATAAAAAAGTATTTGCGTAAGTCCGATTACTACATATTTTATTGCCACCCTTCCGATATGTTTGTTGAAACGCCGCCCAAAATGCCCGGGATATCGTTAATGAACAGTTTTTTTGTAAAGGCGGGACGAAAGCGATTTTTATCGCGTACAGAGAATATTATTAAAATGCTCATCAAAAAAGGTTACTCCTTTTCGACAATGCGCGATTTTGTTCTTAATCTCGATTAAGATGCGGTCTTTTGTACATAAACGATTATCTATGACCGAACGCTTCGGTCATTTTTTTGCGTTTAATATTATCGCGGAAAACGAAAAAAATTTTTAAAATTTTATAAAAAAGCTTGACAATGGATATTGCGTATGATATATTACTTGGATATTAGGTGTAGTAGGCGGATTTTGCGTTTTGAAAGATTACAAGTCGACGACTATCGAAATACAAAATAATTTTCTATCACCGTACGCGTGTAAGGACAGCGACACAAAGGGGCGGAGAACCCCTTTAAAGCCGTGTCCCATGCGGACCGAGTTCCAGCGCGATAGGGATAGGATTTTACACAGCAAAGCGTTTAGGCGGCTTAAACACAAGACGCAGGTTTTTCTTTCGCCGGAGGGCGACCATTACAGAACGCGGCTTACTCACACCCTCGAGGTCAGCCAGATTGCGCGAACTATTTCGAGATGTCTGCGCCTTAACGAGGACCTTACCGAGGCGATTGCGCTCGGACACGACCTCGGACACACTCCGTACGGCCACGCCGGGGAAAGAGCGCTTCAAAAGTTTACGCACTTTTCGCACAACGAGCAAAGCCTAAGAATGGTCGATTACATAGAAAACGACGGAAAGGGTATGAATCTCACCTTCGAGGTGCGAGACGGCATACTTAACCATACCGGCAGCAACAAGGCGGTTACGCTCGAGGGTAACGTGGTTGCCATTGCCGACCGTATTGCGTATATTAACCACGATATCGACGACGCTATCCGCGCCGGTATTATCAAAAAGACGGACATTCCCGAAGAATACAACGTTTTGTTCGGGGACACGCACTCCAAGCGAATTTCGTCGATGATATACGATATAATAAACGCGAGTTACGGCAAAAATACGATTAGTCAATCGGACAAGTTCGCTCGAGGAATGGACGGACTGCGTCAGTACCTTTTCGACAATGTGTACACGTCGCCGCTTGCAAAGAGCGAGGAGAAAAAGGCGATAAAGATGATTGAGTATCTTTACCTTTACTTTTGCGACCACGAGGATTGCCTTCCCGAGCAGTTCCGTTCGAGTGGGGATCCCATAGAGCGCCGGGTATGCGATTTTATATCCACAATGTCCGACCGCTACGCCGTGCGCCTTTTCGAGAGCGTAACGGTGCCAAAAAACTGGTCGATGCTGTAACCCAATTTTAAAATCGCTATAACCCTCAATAAAAACGGTAGGAACTGTGGACAGAGAATTTACGGATTTTAAAGAAAAGCTGCTCGATAGGACGGATATAGTATCGCTCATATCGAAGTACGTTAAGTTAGAGCGCAAGGGACGAAATCTTTGGGCTTGCTGTCCGTTCCACAGCGAGGACACGCCGTCCTTTGCGGTAAACGAGTCCAAGCGAATGTTTCACTGCTTCGGCTGCAAGGAAAGCGGCGACGCTATATCGTTTTTAATGAAGATAGAACATATCGAGTTTATGGAAGCCGTCCGCCGCCTAGCCGACGGCGCAGGTATGGAAGTCCCCAGGTTCAGCGGATCGAGGGAACACACTGTAGACAAGGGTAAGCGCGAAAGGCTATACAATCTTATGCGCGACGCGGCGCGCCATTATCACGACAATCTGTCGTCGCCGCGCGCAAAGGTTTTCCGCGACTACCTCGAAGAGCGAAAGATTCCGAGCGGAATGATAACTCGCTTCGGGCTTGGGGCGGCGCTCGACTTTAACGAAATGCTCGAGTTTCTCGAAAGCAAAGGGTACACTCACGAAGAGATGAAAGCTGCCGGCATTGCCGACACAAGAAACGACAGACACTACGACGTTTTCGGTAAAAGGCTTATGTACCCGATAATCGACGGCATGGGAAACGTCGTCGCGTTCGGCGGAAGAACGCTCGAAAAGGACGTTCACTTTGCAAAATACCGCAACAGCACTCAAACGGATATTTTCGATAAGTCCAAAATCATTTACGGCGCTAATCTACTTAAAAAGCGCGCTTCTAAGGGACAAATCGATTATATAATTATGACGGAAGGGTACATGGACGTTATAGCTCTTCACAAGGCAGGCTTCGATACCGCCGTAGCGTCTATGGGTACCGCGCTTACCGCAAGGCAGGCGAAACAACTAATCTCGTACAGCAAATTAGTCTACATCAGCTATGACGGCGACACCGCAGGACAGAAGGCGACGCTTCGCGGCCTCGATATTTTAAAAGAGTGCGGACTCACCGTCAAGGTTGTCAGACTTCCTGACGGACTCGACCCCGACGACGTTATTAAACGCGACGGGAAAGAAGGCTACCAAAAGCTTCTCGACGAGGCGATACCTCTTACCGCATACAAGATAGAGGTGCTTAAAGCCAAGTACGACCTGTCCGACCCCGACCAGAAAGCCAAGTTCGCAATAGAAGCGGCCGCCGTCGTGCGCGCTCTTCCGAATCCCGTCGAGCAAGAACAGTATTTCGAATACGTAGAGAGCGTAACGGGATTTTCGGTATCGGTACTCAGGCGGCAGGCAGCGTACTCGGAACCCGATTCGCCGCCGCCGGCTGTCGAAAAACGGGAAGAGAAGGTCGAATACGACGACAACCTGAAATTCTTTTTGTCGAGCATCTTTCAAGGCAGGGACTACGTTGACTTCGACAAAAACCTTACGGGGATTATGCCGGACGAATTGTCCAAAAAGCTGTACGCACTTTGCCGCGAACACGAGAGCGGATTGACGCTTTTTATCGTCGACGAACTAAGCGACGAGGAAAGAGAGTGTGTGGATAAAATTCTCGAGTACACTTATCTTCCCGGCGACGGGCGCGAGCGCTTTGTCGACGTCGAAAAAAGCTTGTATAGGCGATTGTTAAATTCCGAGCTGGACTATCTTAAAACCCTGCCCGAAAAGGACGAAAGCGTGCGTGTAAGAATGCAGCAAATCATGTACGAAATCGCCAAGTATCCGCAAAACCGTTCGTAGCGGAAAAAACGGAAAACTACAAAAGACTATAAAATAGTAGAAGGAAAAAATCAATAAGGAGAACTCATGAAAGACAAGACTAAGGAAAAGACAAAGGAAAAGATTAAGGATAAAGGCAAGGATAAGTCCGCCCCCACCGCCGTCGACGAAACGCAGGAAGAGGCTTACGCCCCGTCGCCGGCGCTTGTCGAAACGCTCGAAAAACTACTCGCTTCTTCTCCGAACGGTATCGAATACAACGCGCTTTTGGACGCGCTCGTCGAGCTTTCCAGCGGCGCGGAGGATATGGACTACGCCATTAAGTTCTTCGACGACAGAAACGTCGCCATATTAAAAGACGGCGTTAGGGCGCCTATTCTCACTTCCAAGATGAACAACGCGCTTAGCAAGCTTATCGAGCTCGGTAAAAAACGCGGATTTCTTTCTAACGTCGAGATAGGCGAAAAGCTTACGCTGGAATGCGGCGCGGACGCGCATCAGCTCGAGGAAGCGACGAGGATTATTACCGAAAGCGGAATAGAAATCACCGACGGCCAGGTTAAACACTCCGAGCTTAAAAGTATAGACACCATGCTGTCCGAGATAAACACGGACGATCCCGTAAAGGTCTATCTTAAAGATATCGGAAGAGTGCCGCTTCTTTCCTCGGAAGAGGAAAAAGAGCTTGCGCTTCTTATGTCCGAAGGCGATCAGGAAGCAAAAGTCCGTCTGTCGGAAGCAAACCTCAGACTTGTCGTGGCTATCGCCAAACGCTACGTAAGCCGCGGCTTACTGCTTCTCGATCTCGTTCAGGAAGGTAACCTCGGACTGCTTAAAGCGGTCGAAAAGTTCGATTACAGTAAAGGCTTCAGATTTTCGACCTATGCAACGTGGTGGATTAGGCAGGCGATAACGCGCGCCATAGCCGACCAGGCGCGCACGATAAGAATTCCCGTGCACATGGTGGAAACGATAAACAAGCTGTCGAGGACCAACCGTATCCTCGTTCAAGAGCTTGGAAGAGACCCTACGCCCGACGAGATTGCCGCCAAAATGGGTCTGCCCGTCGAGCGTGTCGTCGAAATCCAGCGTATCAGCCAGGACCCCGTCTCTCTCGAAATGCCGGTCGGCGAAGAGGAGGACAGCCACCTCGGCGACTTCCTCGAGGACGAAAAGTCCAAAGCGCCGCAGGACCTTGCGGAAGCCGGAATGTTAAGAGAACAGCTTGCGCTTGTTTTAAACACGCTCACGCCGCGCGAGGAAATGGTTATTCGCCTTCGCTACGGGCTTGACGACGCGAGAACGCGCACTCTCGAGGACGTCGGCAAGGAATTCGGCGTTACGCGCGAGCGTATTCGCCAGATAGAGGCTAAGGCTTTAAGAAAGCTTCGCCACCCCAATAGGTCGAAGCGGCTTAGGGACTTTGCCGACAAATGACAAGACTTGCCGCCATCTGCGCGCTTATTGAAAAGGCGGACGTCATTGCCGACGTCGGCTGCGACCACGGCCGTGTGGCGGAATATATCGCAGGACACGCTCTTTCCCGAAAAACGATTGCTTCCGACATAAGCGAAACCTGCCTCGATAAAGCAAGAGCGCGGCTTCGCGGCTATGAAAACGTCGAGTTTATTTGCTGCGACGGGATAGACTACGAGTGCGACGAGGCGGTTATCGCCGGTATGGGCGGACAAACCGTTATAGGCATTATCACGCGCGCAAAGGTTAAACCGCATTCGCTTGTTATATGCGCTCACAGAAACACGTGCGAGGTGCGCGGTGCGCTAATACCGCTCGGCTACGGCATTAAAGCCGACGTTATGGTTGAGGAACGCGGTAAGTTTTACTCGGTTATCCGCGCCGAAAAGAAAAGCGGAATAACGAAGCTGACCGAGCTTCAGCGGCTTTTCGGCGTTAACTGCACCGAAAAATCCGAACCGCTGAAAAACTATTTATTATCCCTACAAAGTACATACATGCTTGCGCCGGACAGAAACGAGCAAAAATTAAAGTACGTCCGCGAGGCGCTTGTTTTTCAGGGCGTACCGCCCGATATAACCAATTAAAACGGAGTCGATTATGGACGAAAAAGTAAAATTGAATCTCGAAAACCTAATGCGCTATCAGGCCGTCGATATCGAGCTTAAAAAGCTTAATAAGCTTCTTAACAGCGACGACGCGCTTGTCGTCATGCATAAGAGCAAAAAGGCGTTTAGCGACGCTAAGGAAACCATTGCGCAAAGCGAGGATCAGTCGGGCGAGCTTGTAGCTCTTTACGAAGAGCTGTTAAAGTACGTTTCGGACAACGAGGCGCTTATTGCCGAGCTCGAGGGCGCGGCGCAGACGGACGACGAGCAGGAACTTTCCGAACGCGTAAAAAAGCTCGAAAGCTTAAAAGGCAAGTTCGGCACCGCCGACAAAAAGGCGCACGAGCTGGACGAAAAATCCAAAAAGGTTGTCCGCGCGCGCGTCGAGGCGATAAAGACGGGCAACGCCGCCAAGCAAAAGTACAACGATTCCAAAGCCAAGCACGGCGAGCTTGTCGCTTCCAAAGAGGGCGAGGTTAAAAAGCTTCAGGCCGAGCTTGAAGAAATGGAAAAAGTACTCGACAAAACCTTTTATGCGGAATATAAAAAATTATCGGACGACAATGTTTTTCCGCCGGTCGTTTTTGCGCGCGGCGATTCCAAAAGCGCAATCAGCTGCGGCGGCTGCGGAATAGCGCTGTCCCAGCAGGCAAACACCCATTTAAAGGACGAGGGCTGGTGCCGCTGCGACAACTGTCGGCGCATTATCGTCAAAAAATAATTTCGGTGCGACAATGAAAATAAAAAAAGCTATTATTCCGTGCGGCGGAATGGGCACGAGGTTTTTGCCGATTACAAAGTCCGTGCCTAAGGAAATTCTGCCGGTTATCGATACGCCGGTGCTTTCGTACATCGTCGACGAGATAGTAAACAGCGGAATTAACGAGATACTTATTATCCTCGGTAAGGGCAAGGCCGCGATTAAGGATTATTTTACGCCCAATAAAAAGCTTGAGGCGGCGCTTAAAGCCAAGCCCGAAATGCTCGAGACAGTTCGGCGCATAAACCGCAACGCCGATATATCGTTTACTATTCAGGATAAGCCGCTCGGCAGCGGCGACGCCGTTATGCGCGCACGCGATTTTACCGGCGACGAGCCTTTTATTATGGCTAACGGCGACGATCTTATCGTCTCGGATATTCCGGCAGCCAAACAGCTTTCGTACGCGTACGAGGCAAACGAAGCCGTTATTTTGGGCGTTCAGCAGGTAGAACTTTGTGAAACGAGTAAGTACGGCATTATAAAACCGACGCGCACAGATGGCAAAACCGTGTGGTGCGACGATATAATCGAAAAACCTAAAACAAATCCGCCGTCGCGCTACGCCGCGCTCGGCAGGTACGTTTTTACCGCAGAGATTTACGACTATATCAAAACTCTTAAACCGGCGAGCGGCGGCGAGATTCAGATTACCGACGCCATTTTGGGCATGATGAAAGACGGCAAGGTGTACGCTTACGAGTTTGAAGGGCGTAGGTACGATATGGGCGACAAGTTCGGCGCGATAACCGCGACAATCGACTTTGCGCTCAAAAGCGAAAATTACGGCGACAAGCTTCGCAAATATCTTAAATCGATACTCGGTTAGACCATGAAGATAAACGCGTTTTGCACCTCCGACCCGATAAAGGCGCTCGGATCGTGCGATAAGGTTATATACTGCGGAAGATCGCGTTTCGAAAACCCTGAAATTGTCGGCTGTGATTTATTTGTCGGCGATAATACCGGCGATATATACTTACCGTCTATTCTCGACGAAAGCTTCGAAGACGCGTGCGATTACCTTGTTACGAACAATAAAAAAATGTTCGTACGCGCCGCGTACGACCTAAACGAAGCCGGACTTATCGAATCGAGATATAAGCTTTCTCCGATTATGCTTCTTCACAAAATGGGCGTATTAAAGCAATGCACCGTGGTGGGCGGAGTGTGTCTCGATAACGACGATCTCGACCTTATGGCGCAGGAAGGCGTTCCGCTTGTCGTTACGCCTACTTCGTCCGCAGGCTACGGCTACGGCTTTGCGCCCGTTTGCGCGGCAAGAAAGCGCGGAATAAGGGTAGGACTCGGTACCTTCGACGGAAAGTATAACAAAAGCTTGAGTTTGGACTATGAAGCCGAGTTTTTGCTTATGACATGCAACGCCGAAATGCGCACCGAAAACTCGCTCTCTCAAATCGACTTACAATCTATACTCGAATTTAAGTAAGAAAACAAAAAGACGCGCATATTGCGCGTCTTTTATTTTGGTGCGAAGGACGGGACTTGAACCCGTACGGTTGCCCACACGCCCCTCAAACGTGCGCGTCTGCCAATTCCGCCACCCTCGCACAGCCTTAAACATTTTACAAGATTATGAAGTATTTGTCAACTTAATTGCACCATATTTTATTTAATTTACATATTTTATTTTTGCGTCGGCTGTATTAGTGAAATTCTCATCATTTACTGCGCCGTTATGCACTTGACGAAAGGGGCGTTTGGATATATAATATAAACATAAAATTATTCGAGAGGATTTTTTATGAGCGAGTATATCCGTCCGGTGTACTATCACGAAACAGATAAAATGGGAATTACGCACCATTCCAATTACGTTAAATGGCTGGAAGAAGCGAGAATAGATTTGCTCGGTAAAGCCGGCGCATCTTATGCCGAGCTTGAAAAAAGAGGGCTTTCGTCGCCCGTGGTAGAGCTTAGCGTAAGGTACAAAGCGCCGACGTCGTTCGGAGACACCGTAAAGGTGGAAGTAAAGGTCAAGGAATACAACGGAATTAAACTTGCTTTCGACTACACCGTAACTAACCTTACGGACGGGAAAGTGGCGACGGTGGCTTCCTCGTCGCACTGCTTTTTAAGCGGCGGAAAAATAGTCAATCTTGCGCGGACTTTCCCGGACGTGGATAAGCTCATGCGCGACTACATAGAAAATAATAAATAGGTTTTTATGGCGCGTCCGAGTCGGCGCGCCTATATTTTTCGACAAAGCCGTGCATAATAACATACATACATGCCAAATCACGGTATACTCGATTTATCAAACGGAATAGTAAAGAAGGTTGCGGTCGCGGCGACAAAGACCGTTTTCGACGCTATCGACACGTTGAGCGACGGCGTGTTAAACGCCTGCCCGTACTGCCGCGCCGCCGACGGAATATGTATCGACCGCGATATCGTTTACGAGCTAAACAGTCCGCTCGTATGCGTTTTCGACAGATATTTTGCGCCCGAAAACAGCGGCGTTCCTGCGGTTATAATCATTCACGGCGGCGGCTTTTCCTCCGGCGATAAAAAGCACAGGCGCGCCTTAGCGCATTTTTTGGCGAGCGAGGGGTACGGCGCGTTTTGCGTTAACTTCTCTCTTATGGGTGAGTGCGAATTTCCGCAGCCGCTTAAAGAGCTTGTAAAGGCGGTTAATCATATAGGCGACAACGCCGAGCTATACGGTATCGATCCGAATAAAATTTACGTTACCGGCGACAGCTCTGGCGCGTACTATGCCGCAATGCTCGGTGCGTTTATGTGCGGAAAAGGATTAGCCGACGTAGTTGGCGAAAAGCTTAGGTACGGTATTTCGGGACTTATACTTAACTGCGGAATATACGACCTCGACACGGCGCTCAAAAACAAAGTCGGGTTTATAACCGGTGGAATTATGAACGGGTTTTTTAAAGACGAGTACAGCGGAAGATGTATGCCGACCGATTTTATCGACGGCGGTTTTCCGCCTACGTTTTTGGTGTATTCCGAGCGAGATGTTTTTTGCAGAGGACAGGGCGAGGCGCTGATAAAAAAGCTTAATTGCTGTGGCGTTTACAACGAGTGCTATAAAGCCAGGCACGCGTATTCCAACCACTGCTTTTGTCTGTTTTGGCGTGGAGAGGACGCTCACGCCGCCAACGAGCTTATGCGCTCGTTTGTAAAAAGACTGTCGGGCGGAAAAATTAACGTTCGATAAGTCGAGCGCGATGTTTATTTTTTATTCTTTAAGGCGTTTTTAGGCGTCTGTTACGTTTAATCGAGTAAAAAAAGAGGCGAATTTATTATTTACTATTGACTATAAGCCTTTTTAAGTTTATACTATATCCGTGGGCGAGAAGTTGAACAGAATAATAACGAGCAAGTTCGGAGACAAGCTGAGAGCATTCTATACCTCGGTATGGCATGTTCTTGTTTTCGGGCTTATATGCGTTTTCTGCCACGTCTTTGAAATGACGATTCTTGCGTGCGTGCTGTTTACGATTTTACTCGTGCCGGCATTTATTTTTTGTAAAAATCTATTGATACTTGTTCCGTTCATGACGATGTGTTCGTTTGCGCTCACCGAAAACACCAACCCGGAAACCGGCTACTACAATACGCCCGTCCGCATAGCGACGCTCATTATGCTTCTCGTTATCCTGCTTGCGGCGCTTTTGTTTAATCTTATTTATTACAAAAATATTAAGCTGCTTTTTAAAAAGGCGTACCTCACGGCGTCGCTTTGCCTTGCGACGTCCGCGCTTATGCTGGGCGGAATTACGGAACACACCTTTACGCTTATGGGCGTCGCCACGGCGATTGCGATAGGCGCCACGATGTTTTTACCGTACTCTGTGGTCGTTAACTGCGTCGACTACGAAAAGGAAAAGACGATTAAGCTTTTTGCCTGGACCCTTGTCGTCGTATCGGTTATAATCGGCTGCGCCGTGTTAAAGTCGTACTATATTCACAATTTCGACACGACGAGCGTTCACCCTAAGGAATATCTTAAATTCGGCTTTGCCATTTCAAATTCCGCCGCGGCGTACGTTGTCATTGCGTTGCCGCTCACTTTTTATCTCGTTTACAAGTATAAGTACGGATTTTTGCTGATGGCGGTCGTCGCGCTCGAGATTTTTATAATCGTAATGAATTATTCGCGTTCGTCGCTTGTCGTCGCGCTTCCCGGCTCGGTAATAGTAACGATCGCGCTGATGTTTAAGAAAAAGCGCGGAAGATTGGGCTATCTTATTACCTGCGGAATTTTGATTGCGGCAGCCGTCGCCATAGTCGTGTCGATGAAGGACAAAGCCTACGACGCTCTTTTCGAATCGTTTAACGGCAGCTCGTTCGACAGCGGCAGGTTTAAGATTTGGTGGCTCGGCTTCGAGCGTTGGCAGGACAGCCCCGTGTTTGGCGTCGGACTTTGGTTTTTGCCGTCGACCGGACACGATTACACCTCCTTTCACTGTACGCCGCTTACATATTTGTACTGCGCCGGAATAGTGGGGCTTGCCGCGTATATATACCACCGCTACAAGACGGTGCGCCTCGTTTTTTCGGTAAAGCTCACAAGCGAACGCGTTTTTCTCGCGCTTTCGATTTTCGCAATGCTTTTAAACGCGCTTCTCGACGTCGCAATGACCTCGGCGCCGCATTTGATTTTTTACGCGATTATGCTCGGCTATATCGAGCTTGACGCCAAAAAGACTCGCGCCGACGCGATTGCCGCCGCGGAAGAATCGGCAGCCGCGCCGGAAATAACCGAGAGCGAGCAACTGCCGCAAACGGAAGTAAACGTAAGCGCTTCCGAATAATTTTTATTGGTGAATAATTATGGCTAATTGTAACGGAAGCTGTGAAGGCTGCAAGGAAAAGTGCGACGCACCGCGCACCGAAAAAACGCACGCACTTTCGCGCATTAAGCGCGTTATCGCCGTCATGAGCGGAAAGGGCGGCGTCGGTAAATCCGCCGTTACCGCGCTTCTTGCCGTCGCTATGAAAAACAAGGGTTATTCCGTCGCCGTTCTCGACGCGGATATAACCGGTCCGTCCGTACCCAAAATGTTCGGCGTAAAAAGCGGAGTGGGCGGCGACGGCACCGGCATATACCCCAACAAGTCGGAGGGCGGCGTAAAGGTTATGTCCAGTAACCTTCTTCTCGAAAACGAAACCGACCCCGTCGTGTGGCGCGGCCCGGTTATCGCCGGCATGGTTAAGCAGTTTTGGACGGACGTTGTCTGGGGCGACGTCGATTATATGTTTGTCGACTGTCCGCCGGGTACCGGCGACGTTCCGCTTACGATATTTCAGTCTTACAAGGTGGACGGGATAATTATTGTCGCTACGCCCCAAGAGCTTGTTTCAATGATAGTGGAAAAGGCGGTTAACATGGCGCGGCTTATGAAAATCCCCGTGCTTGGGCTTGTTGAAAATATGAGCTATGCTTTGTGTCCGCACTGCGGAGAAAAGATTTCGCTTTTCGGCGAGGGTAAGGTGGAAGGCGTTGCGCTTAAATACTCGCTGCCTATTCTTGCAAGCCTTCCTATCGACGGCAATATCGCCGCCGCCTGCGATAACGGAAAGGTCGAAGGCTTAAAGGTCGACTACCTCGATTCTGCCGCCGATATTCTCGAGGCAGGACTTCCCGTCGACGCCGTCGAATAGATTTGCGCGTTATAAGATTATTCATTTTTCGGTTAAAAATTCAGACTTTCAATCGGATAAACAAAGGTAAACGTTATGTGGAGAAAGATAAGGGAATGGTTTAGCGTATTACTTGCAAAAAAGCCGGGGCGAGTGGTGCTTTTGGTGATTTTGCTGTTAAACGTCGCGTTCATTCTTGTTGCGGCGGCTGTAATAAAAGCGCTCTCGCTTACCGGCACCGAGGACATGGGATATTGGCGCGCGGTTTACTATACCGTTACGATGATACTTGACGCAGGCTGTATCGATTACGTTGTGCAGGATATCGGCACCGCCGGCGTCGTGCTTGTAATAATCTGTCTTATTGTCATCGTGCTCGGTATGATTCTGTTTACCGGCGCGGTAATCGGTTACTTGACCAACTACATTTCGGGCTACATAGAAAACGCCAACACCGGCTCGCACAAGCTGCACCTTGCCGACCACACGGTTATACTTAACTGGAACTCGCGCGCGTCCGAGATTGTAAACGACCTTCTTTACAGCGAGCACCGCGAGGTGGTTGTTATTCTCGTTCCCGACGGAAAGGAAGCGATAGAGCGCGAGCTTACCGAGCGCATTGCCGACACTATCGCAAAAGAGCAGGCGGACGTCAATGCGCGAGCGCAAAAGTACAAAGGCGCAAAACGTTTTTCGTATCTTAAAAAGCACAAGTTTAAAAACAACGTAACGTTTATAGTGCGCGAGGGCGATACTTTTTCCACCGTTCAGCTCGCGGATATATCGCTCGAACACGCCAAGTCGATTATAATACTCGGAAACGACGAGAATAACGCTACGTGCAAGTACGAGCATAACGTTATGCTTAACGACCGCGAACGCGGCAATCCGCAGACCGTAAAATCGCTTGTTCAGGTTGCCGGCATTACCGCCGCCGAGCGCAGCGACGACAATCAAAAAATCGTGGTCGAAATAGAGGACGACTGGACGAGCGAGCTTGTAAACAAGATTATAGAGCAAAAGCAGGTCGAAGGAAAGTGTAATATCATTCCTGTAAGGGTTAACAACATTCTCGGCAGACTTCTTTCGCAGTTTTCGCTTATGCCCGAACTTAACCTTGCGTACAGAGAGCTGTTTTCCAATAAGGGCGCAACCTTCTACGCAAAAAAAGCAAAGGTTACGGACGAGGCAAAGTTCACGAGCGCGTATCTGCATACGCACCTTCATTCCATTCCGCTTTCTATCGGAGAGGACCGCGGCGTTATGTACGCATACTACTCGGCGGAATCGCCGCGCGACGATATGCGGATTAGCGAGGTGCAGGACAGCGGTTACAGAGTAAAGCTTAACAAGGACTACTGGATTGAGCAAAAGAACGTTATAATCCTCGGCCATAACAGCAAAATCAAGGATATTATGGAAGGGTTTGACGGCTTCCGCGCCGAATGGAACGATAAGAGCGGCAAGGAAATCATGAACATCATGATTATCGACGATAAGGCGCACCTTGAAAAAATGGACTACTACAAGGCGTACCCGTACGTTACGAAAACGGTCGAGGCCGATCTCTACGATAACCATGTTATTTGCGACACGATAGAAAAATTTATCGACGGCAACGATACCGATACGAGCGTGCTTATCCTTTCGGACGACACCGTTCCGAGCGAGTATATCGACTCGGCGGCAATCGCAAACCTTATCTACGTAAGCGATATTATTCACCGCAAAAAGGAAGCCGATCCGGCGTTTGACGTCGGTCAGATAGACGTCATTGTCGAGATAATCAATCCCAAGCACTACGACATAGTAAAAAGTTACAGCGTAAATAACGTCGTTATAAGCAACCGCTACATAAGCAAAATGATAACCCAGCTCGGCGAAAAGGACGTGCTTTACAACTTCTACAACGACATTCTGTCCTACGACAGCGAGGGCGTTACCAAGTACGAAAGCAAAGAGATTTACGCGAAAAAGGTAAGTAGGTACTTTGAGGAAATCCCTGCGCCGTGTACCGCCACCCAGCTTATTCGCGCGGTGTACGACGCTACTTCGGGACCTGACGTTCCTGCCGAGGAAAAGAACCATACGCTCGTGCTCGGCTACGTTAAAAAGGGCGGAGAGCTTGTCCTGTTTTCGGGCAACCAAAACAAGATTCGCGTCGCGCTTACCGATACCGATAAGCTCATAGTTTACAGCAATCACTGATAATAGGCGCGGATTGTTTATCCGTATGCCCAAATGAAATCTAAGGAGATAATATGAATTCGGACGCAATACTTCTTCACAAGGCCATCGAATTTGCCGCGGTCAAACACCGCAACCAAACGAGAAAAAGCACCGTTACGCCGTACATAGTTCACCCGATAGAGGTCATGCTGTTCCTTCAAGAAATAGGCTGCTCGGCGGAAGTGATTGCGGCAGGAGTGCTGCACGATACGCTTGAGGACACCGAAACGACGCTCGAAGAGCTTAAAGAAAACTTCGGCGAAAAGGTGGCGATGCTCGTCGCTTCCGAGTCGGAGGATAAAAGCAAGTCGTGGCAAGAGCGCAAGCAGACGACAATCGACCATTTAAAAACCGCAAGCGTCGACACTGTTACGGTTTGCCTTGCCGACAAGCTGAGCAACATGCAAAGCATGGTTTACGACTACGCTTTAATCGGGGACGAGCTGTGGAAGCGCTTTAAAGCCGATAAAGAGCACGTTAGGTGGTATTACCGCGGAATAATAGAATCGACAAAACGCGTCGATTGTCCGCTCAGAAAACGGCTTATAGACTGCTATATCGAGCTGTTCGGCGACGACGATATTAAAGGCTGCCTTTAATAATATCTGGCACGATTATATTAACGTATAAAACTCGCAAAATAAAAAAGTTCCGGCGTCAATCGACGTCGGATTTTATTTTGAGGACGGAATACGCTTCGACGAGCGCGTCGAATTTAGTTGCGCAGTTAAGCGGACTCGGCGACGGTAGGGCGACGGCGTTTGATATAATCCGATTATTGTAATCGGCGTTGTATTTTTTGAGAAGTTCCGCCGCCTTTTTGCCCGTCGTAAAAACGCGAGTAATGCGCGGATAGTCGAATAACAGCTTTACTATGTCGTTGTACTTAACGTTTTTAATCGAGCTGTCCGATGAACCGATTATATCGCAGCTCTCTATTACGTCCCAAAGCGCAATGCCGTAATATTTTGCGAGAAATTTCTTGTCGTTTACAGTTTGGGAAAAGGGCACGCCGAAAACGCTCGAAAGCACGCGCCAAAATCTGTTTTGCGGATGCGCGTAGTAAAACTTTGCTTCCGCCGACTTGACGGACAGCATAGAACCAAGCACCAGCGTGTGGCTTTGTGTATCCACAAGCGGCGGAACGGTGTTATGCGTTGCATGTCTGAAATCGGGCATTTTTCCTCGTTAACGGTATGCGATAGAATGGGTTAAGAGTGAATAGTTAAGAGTTAAGAAGTAAAAATCGGCAATCACGACGTGATTACCGATTTTTTGGTACACCCTCGGAGACTCGAGCGATTTTTTCAAAATCGCCCACTTCGCGGCGTAGCCGCTCGCGCGTTCGCTAAAAACAGCGCACTGCGCTGTTTTATTAACGCTCACGCCCCCTTGGAGTTCGCCTTTCCTCGGAAAGCTAAAACCCGTTCTTGCGAACGGGTTTTGGTACAGTGAGCGATTTAAAACCCGAATTTTTGGCGGCCTCTATTTCTGAAAAGTACACTGTTTTTGTTCCGCCTTTAAAGTTTAGTGTTATATCGAATCTATCGTCATACAGGTAAATTGCGTTAACAAACCCGTCAATTAGCCTCTGTTTTCCTTCTGTCGTGCTCACGTCGAGGTCTCTGAACTGCTCCAAACCGTATAGGATCTGGTCTTTTGTGAGGAACGGCTTTTTGATTTGCTCTTGCAAAATGGCTATCTCGATTTCTTTCTTTTTCTTTTCAAGCTGATTAAGTCTGTCTTTTGTAGTGTCGGTGATGATGCCTTGTTCGATTGCACTCATAAGATTTTCAATGCGCTTTTCAATGTCGGCAAGCTGTCCTTTCAGGTGGGGTATTCTCGGATTTTCTTCACCTTGCAATCTGAAAGCAGTTTCCGCAAGATAATTCAACAACTCGTCATTTTGTAGAATTTCCATAGCGTTTTTAACTACTAAATCTTCTATCCATTCTTTACGCACCGGTTTCTTATCGCAGATATGTACCTTTTTGGTGTTAGCGCACTTGTAGTAACGGTAAACCTTTGAAGTGCCCATACCGCTTTCGCCGATCATGTGCGCTTTGCATTTGCCACAGAATAGTTTTAGCGTAAGCAAATAATCTTCGTCGGCTTTGTGCCTTGCCGGAGCTTTCTTATTGGTTTCCAAACGCCGTTGCACCTTCTCGAATAGCTCATCAGATATAAGCCTGGGAATACTGTTCGGGACTACAACCTCTCGGAATTTAAGCTCACCCAAATAACGACGGTTGGACAACATTCTTTGAACTGCCATTATGTTAATTTTGCCGCCACGATAGGAGAGGATCTTTTTTTCGTCAAGATAATCGACGATGTTCTTTACTGTTTTGCCGTCTGCATACATGGTAAATATTTCCACAAGGATAGGGGCATAGGTTTCGTGCGGCTCAAATCTTCTTTCCGCATTGAGTTTGTACCCAAACGTGACTTGTCCGCCATTGTTTATACCTTTTAATGCGTTTTCGGTCATGCCGCGCACAACCTTTTCGGCAAGCTCAGCTGAATAATATTCTGCCATTCCTTCCAAAACCGATTCAAGGAGTATTCCTTCCGAGCCTTCGGCTATCGTTTCCTTTGCGGACACAACCTTAACTCCATTTTTGCGGAGAAGGGCTTTATAGTGTGCGCTGTCATAACGGTTGCGCGAAAAGCGGTCTAACTTCCAAACGATGATACAGTCAAAAGCGTGTTTATAGCTGTCCTTTATCATTTTCTGAAATTCGGGACGGTGGTCTGTCTTTGCGGAAAGTGCACGGTCTATATATGTTTTTATAACATCAATTCCTGCGTGTTCGGCAAACTCCATACATTCACGAAGCTGACCTTCAATGCTTTCTTCTCTTTGGTTATCCGAACTGTATCTTGCGTAAATTACTGCTCTCATTTATTTTGTTCCTCCATAATACGTAAAAGTGTTTCCTTTAACTGCGCGTTCGCAGGGGAAGCGGGATCGAAACACATTTCGATTAGCTCGTGTATTTGTCCTTGGTTTTTCCATACTTTCGGTTGGAAGTTATACAGTTTTCCTTGTGGATTATCTGTCCTACCGAAAAGATAATCAAGAGATATATCAAAAAAATCAGCGTACTGCATAAGCACTCCATAAGGCGGGAATGATTGACCGCTTTCATAGCGGAATATAGCTGTTTGCTCGACTTGATCTAAACAGGTAGCTAGTTTTGCTTGTGATAACTTTATCCCTTCTCTCAATTCTTTCATTCTTTGAGCTACAATGGTTGTTTTTTCTTTCATGGATAACCTCATATATAAAATCGTATTATATATATCACAAAAATAGATTAAAGTCAAGGCGTTTTTATTAATAATCGTAATGCTTGAAAAAATCTATTGGGTGTGGTATAATGACCACATTATAGATGAGGTTCATTATGGCTTTTGATTATAAAAAAGAATACAAAGAATTTTACATGCCTGAAAGCAAACCATCTATTGTAACCATCCCAAAAATGAATTACATAGCGGTGCGCGGCATAGGGAACCCCAACGATGAAAATGGCGAGTATAAAAATTCGATCGGGCTCTTGTACGCAATAGCCTTTACAATCAAAATGAGTTATAAAGGCTCGCATAAAATCAACGGTTATTTTGAATATGTCGTTCCGCCGCTTGAGGGTTTTTGGTGGCAAGAAGGTTCGAATACAATCAACTACGCAAATAAAGACGAGTTTAACTTTATATCGCTTATACGTTTGCCCGATTTCGTTACTAAAGCTGATTTCGATTGGGCAATACAAGAAGCGACAAACAAAAAGAAAGCAGACTTTTCAAAGGTGGAGTTTTTAACCCATGACGAAGGCGTTTGCGTTCAGTGTATGCATATCGGTTCTTACGATGACGAGCCGAAAACGGTTGCGCTTATGCACGATTATATGGCGGCAAACGGCTATGAGTTGGACATAAACGAAAACCGTTATCATCACGAAATATATTTGAGCGATCCACGCAAATGTGCCGTTGAAAAGTTGAAAACGGTTGTAAGACACCCAATAAAGAGAACATAAATGATAACATTACGGAATTTTACTAATTCAGATATTCGGCAAATACAACAATGTCAATATAGCAACATGTCGCAGGCGGAATTGCAGGCGGTAATTGAAACTTGGAATAAAAAGCAATATAAAGAAAACTATTTTGAAATGTACGCTATTGAAGAAAACGGTAGCATAATCGGACAGGCCTCGCTTTATGGACGGTCTAAGCACATTGTTAGTTGCGGATTGGAATTATATGCTGCTTACCGTGAAAAAGGACATGGTACTTCCGCTTATCGTGAATTGCTTTCGCTTGCAAAAACTAAAGGCTTTACGATAGCAGTTGCTCAGGTTGACGTAGATAACGCAGCAAGCATTGCTATACATAAGAAAATGGGTTTTGAAGCAGAAGATTACACCTATATAAACAAAAAAGGCAACCCGATTTTTTATTATATTAAATCTTTGTAAAGTAACATCTAATGAACGACTGGTTTACGATTGACAAAATAGACGAAACGACCTATATCATAAGCGAGTACCGCCATTGGGAAGAAACGCATTGCTACCTACTAATAGGGAGCGAGCGTTGCCTTTTAATTGATACGGGACTCGGTATTTGCAATATCGACGAGCAGGTGCGCAAGCTGACCGATAAGCCCGTAACCGCCGTTGCAACTCATATCCATTGGGATCATATCGGAGGGCACAAGTATTTTTCCGACTTCTATGCTCATAAAGCCGAACTCGCTTGGCTGAACGGCAAATTTCCGTTATCTATTCAAACTGTCCGCGATATGGTAATAGACCGTTGTGATTTACCCGAAGGCTTTAATGTCGGCGATTATGAGTTATTTCAAGGAACACCGACAAAAGTGTTGAACGGCGGCGAGATTATTGATTTAGGCGATAGAAAAATCAAAGTTATACATACCGCAGGGCATTCGCCGGGACACATTTGTTTTTGGGAACAAGAACGCAGTTACTTATTCACGGGCGACTTGATTTATAAGGATACATTGTTTGCTTACTATCCGTCCACCGATCCAAAAGCATATTTGCAATCGCTTGAAACAGTTGCCGCTTTATCGTCAAAACGATTATTCCCCGCACATCATTCGTTAGATATTCAACCTGAAATTGCAATCAGAATGAGAGATGCTTTCCGTGAGCTGAAAGCACAAGGCAAACTACATCACGGTGCAGGAACATTTAATTACGGCGATTGGTCAGTTCGGCTATGATTCGACAATAGTGAATTTTATTTCAATTCAACGGAGACAATATATGGTTAAAATGGCAACAACAACAGAGTTACATGCTGCGGCTGAATTGGCAGCTTGCCTGTGGAGTGTTTCCAAGGAAGCTTTGTTAGATGAACTTACAAACGCAACAAACAGCACTGGAACGGTTATATTTTTAAAGTATTCGGACGGTGTTGCAGTAGGTTTTGCGCAGTGTAACTTGCGACACGACTATGTGGAAGGTACCGACAGCTCTCCCGTAGGATACTTGGAAGGTATTTTCGTAAAGGAAGAATACCGCAAAAGAGGCTACGCGCGGGAATTGCTTTCCGCGTGTGAGCAGTGGGCAAAAGAGCAAGGTTGTAGCGAATTTGCCAGCGATTGTGAGTTAGATAACAGCGAAAGCCTTTCGTTTCACCTCAAAACAGGTTTTACGGAAGCAAACAGAATAATTTGTTTCAAAAAAACTCTAATGTAACGATAAAAATCACTCTAAAGGCAATCTCTATGAATAAAGAATGGGCGGAACTTAATAAAACTTTGCAAAGTCAACTTAAAAAAGAAAACACATTTGTTGACGGAATTCAAACGGTTTTAGATTTACGGCAAAAAATGTTTGATGTGCTGTGCGCGTTTAAGACGGAATTGACGAGAGAACAGTTTAATTGTTGCCCTTATTCAAATGCGGAAGGCTATCACAGCAAAACGATTGCCTATTCGATATGGCATATTTTTCGTATCGAGGACATTGTCGCCCATACGCTTATCGATCACAGTGAACAAATACTGATGACCGATAATTATATTGAACGCATAAACACTCCTATCATAACAACGGGTAACGAACTTGTCGGTAAACAAATAATAAAATTTTCAGAAGCGCTGAATATAGACGAACTGTATCAATACATAACAGCAGTTATGAATAGCACGAATAAGATAATAAGCAATCTTTCGTTCGCGGATTTAAAGCGCAAAATATCTAACGACGATAAGCAACATTTGCAACAGTTAAATGTTGTAAGCACTGACGCAAAAGCCTATTGGCTTATCGACTATTGGTGCGGAAAAGATTTTAGAGGACTTATTCAAATGCCGTTAACCCGTCACTGGATAATGCATATCGAAGCGAGTTTGCGCATTAGAAACAGAATTAAGTGATTAATATAATTTTAACGGAGGAAAATTTAACAAAATGAAAGATATACTTATTTTCTCCACAAGAGAAGATTTTAGAAATTGGCTAACTGCAAATTGCCAATCTATCGATGGCGTTTGGCTTTTATTTGGCAAAAAAGGCGAACCGAAAACGATAAAAGCGGACGAGGCTCTCGAAGAGGCTCTTTGCTTTGGTTGGATTGACGGACAAATGCAGAGCATTGACGACAATACTTATAAGAAATACTTTTCTATGCGCCGAACAAACAGTAAATGGTCTGAAAAGAACAAAGTCTTAGTAGAAAGTCTTGAAAAACGAGGACTGATGACAGACTTTGGAAGAAGCAAGATAGAAGAAGCCAAACAAAACGGACAATGGGATGCGCCGAAACCTGCGGCAATTACGGACGAGCAAATCGATTTCTTGTCAGATATTTTAAAAGCCTATGAGCCTGCTTACACAAACTTTTTAGCAATGTCATTATCGGTAAAGAAGACATATGTAAGAGCCTATTTGGATGCTAAAACAGATGCGGGACGAGAAAAACGAATTGCTTGGATTGTAGATAGACTTAATAGGAATCTAAAACCAATGTAATTATTAAGTTCGACAATCTTAAACAAAAGAATTTATTTCTAGTACCGTTTATAAATAACCCGAATTTTTTTACTTTCAAAAAACTTCAATTCATTAGTAATTAGTGTGGTTAACAAGGACGATCCTTCTTCATTAGTGGCAATTCGCCCGCTTTGTAGCATAGGTGTTCGTGCGTTCGCAGCAATATCATTGTTCAATTTATATTTTTGAAAGCGCAACGTGGTATGAATTCCGTTGCGCATTCAGGTTAGGCTTTTGGATTTTTCCTTTATGAATTGTTGCCAGTATCCTTAATTGCGTATTAAGTAAACTAATTCCAAAGGGGAGGGAGTACTTTTTCAATGGGAAAAGACGAAAAGCAAAGTTCAAACCGGCATTGCGCATCTTATCGTACTTTTGTTCACACTTATATCTTGACTAAATCCTTAATTTGATTTATAATTTATAAAACACGAAGGAGTAATATAATTCATGGGCTCATCACAACTTTTAATTTTAGGAAATGGATTTGATTTACATTGTGGATTAAAATCAAGTTATAAAGATTTCTTTCGTAGTTCTATTTTGGACACAATAGGTGAGCCGTTCGGTTTAAAACAATTACAAGTGGGAGTTACTGGTTTTTGGGAAAGTCTCTTGCTTGAATACTATAAACTTAGCGAAAAAGATGATTATAATTGGTGTGATATTGAAACAATAATGAAGAACACACTGTTGTCAATTTATTTTGGTAATGATAACTCTGAAAAAAGTATTAATCAGGGGTTATGTTGTAAAGCCTATAAATTTCTTCATTCAACCACTGTAGGATTGGGCTTAGATAAGTTGAAAGGTATAAATAAATTATTGTTTGATTATTGTACAAACTTTCTCACAATAAACTGCGAGGATTTTAATAAAAGCTTAAATTTATTAATTGAGCATCTTTTTCAACAACTTAATAATTTAGAGCAACGATTTTGTAAATATCTTAAAAGCCAAATTATTGCCCCGAAAAATGCTAACAAATTAAATCAAAAATATGTTGTCAATTCAGTAAATTTACTTGCGCGGCTTACTGGATTTGTGCACTATAAATTTAATAAATTAGATGATTTTATTGTCTTCCAAAGTAAAAAGGGCTTAATTGATGTTTTTGATAATTTAAAAGATGTGCATATACTTAGTTTTAATTATACGGCACTATTTGATATTTTAGGTGTCAATAAACCGTGTGCATATAATAATGTTCACGGTAAATTATGTAATGGTCTTTGTGCAAAAGATTGTCAAGCATCAAGCGTAATATTTGGGGTTGACGATAGTTTAATACAAACACAAGCCTCTAATTCCGAATTGCGATTATTTAGTAAAACATATCGCAAAATGTTTGGTGATGAATATTCAATAAAAACATTGCCGCCAAATAATAATCAAGTACATATTAAATTTTATGGACACTCATTGAGTGAGGCCGATTATTCTTATTTTCAAAGTATATTTGATTATTACGATTTATATGGAAATAGTAAAGTGAGTTTAATATTTTTTTACTCAAAGGGCTATGAACAACACGACGCTATTTATAGGCTAATAAGTGAATATGGTAAATCGCTTACCAATAAAGAGCAAGGTAAAAATTTAATCCACAAGCTCCTTTTGGAAAATCGATTACGCATACAAGATATTGAGGACTGCTTTTAAGTACCGTTTATAGTACATGAAGGTATTGCAATTTAAAGATGTATATGATATACTTCAGCCCTACCGTAATGGAAAAGGGCTATTCTGTTGCGGTAGTTTGGGGCGGTGTAACCGCTAAGCCTTAGCTTGCGTAAGTGCGTAGGGTTTATTAATGTACGCAAAATTCGTGAGCCGAGTTAGGCTTTTGTTGTTGTACATTTTTTACAGCAACAAAGAGTTTGCCGGAGTTATCTGAGATCTCTTGGAGAGTGCGAAATTCGGATAATGTTGATGGTCAATTTTGTGTTACAAATTTTCTAACGCCATAACTCTAACTTAATAGAATGGCTAACCACCATAGAGCAATTAAGTGTTGTTAAATACGGTTTAAGTCGGTGATTACGGAAATAATCAGCGGCTTTTTTGTTTCTTTTTTACGGTATTAACTGCTCTTTTGAGTGGTCGATATAAATTATTTTTCGGAGGTATATTTATGAAAATCAGACCGCCTTAATCGGCAAGCAAAGAGTAAGCAAATGTCAAGCAAAGCTATATCGCTCTGTGGACGAAAAGCCCCTCAGGGCGAACGGCACCAAACCGCGAATGCGATTTGGTATAGTGAGTTATACCTTTCTTTCGCAAGGTATTTCCACTTAACACATCGTTACATTTTTTAGGAGGAATTATTATCAGTTATTTAGTATGTCATATGGATAAGTATCATAGAAAGGATGTTGTCGGAATCGAGCGCGAAAACGAACGTGACGAGAACTATCGGTCAAAGGTAAATCCACAAATCGACCATGAGAGAACGCATAACAACTACCACATAATCGGTCGAACGGAAACCTATCTTTCCTACATAGACAAGCGCATCAAAGAGATCAACCAAAAGCGGAAAATCAAGGACGATGCCGTCTTAATCAACTCATTTATTCTCGGATCTGACGGAGAATTCTTTTCCACGCTTTCGCAAGAACAACAGGAAGATTTTTTCAGAGACTGTACTATGTTCTTTGCAGACAGATACGGCGAAGAAAATATAATCTCGGCAGTCGTCCACATGGACGAGACCAATCCGCATTTGCACTTGAACTTAATCCCTGTACTTAACGGCCGGTTATGTTCAAAACAGCTCTTTGACCGAAAAGCGTTAAGAAGTCTGCAATCGGATTTCCACGAACAAGTCGGAAAGAAATGGGGCTTGCAACGAGGCAAAGAAGGAAGTACAGCCGAGCATTTGGATACGGCGGCATTCAAGCTGAAAAAGATGAAAGAGGAAGCAGCGGCCGCTGTTAAACAACAAGCCGAAGCGAAGGCTGTAATAGCCGAAGCCGAGCGTGTTCAACAAGAGGTCAAACCGGTCAAAGCGTTGCTCGTTGATTACGAAAAAGCCAAGAACGAGAAGATCCCGTTTTCGGGCAAGAAGAAAGACGAACAGATTATAGCGCTACGGACTAAGAACGAACAGCTTGAACGCGAGATAGCAGTTCGGGGCAAAGACCAAGAGTATTTGTTCAAGCAGCTACAAGAAGCTAAGCGAAGAAACAACGGCGAAGATTCAGCGTTCAGAATGGTAGCGGATATGATGAGCACTTATCCCGAAGAGTTTGACGCACTTCTGAAAAAGTCAAGAGAAAAGAAAAATCCGCCCACTCCGTTCAAGAGCAATCACAGCGGAAAAGGCGGAAAGTAAAAATGAGAAATATTATAAGGAGGAAAACACCGGAAGTAAATGTCGAGAAAGAAAGAAAACAAGACAGGGATACCCGATTTTGTAATCGAGTCTCTCGCAAGAGCTCTGCTGCCTGCCATACAAGCCTATTTTGAAACGGAGAAAGGACAAAAAGGGTTTGAAGAGTGGCAAGCAAAAAGACAACAAAAACAACTGAATAAACAATCTAATAAAAATGAATCCCGTTAAATCGTATAGGGATAGCCGTTGAAAAATACGGAATTAGAAAACCGCCAAAGTGTATGCGGTATATAAATGAAATTACCCGAATGGGGGAGAGCCGAATTAAATATGCAGAACGGCAGACGGCGGTTGCGAATATAAACGCAGCCGCCGTTTTTATATAAAGAAAGCTATCTACTTAATTAGTGTAAAATAATCACTACTTATTTATAGTATATGTAAAAATTCAGGTTTTTTTTTGCTTGCAAACTATATTTTTATATGATAAAATTAATATGACTTTAAATTTACATTTAATTTGCAAACTAAAGAGGATTAATTAATGGTTACTAATCATACACATAATAATGATGAATTAAGGCAGCTATTATTAGACAGTTGTGGTATTATGGCTAAATATTCTGCAAATTGTAGAAACGATTTTGTTGCTCATAATAGCTCACAAAATAGTTCTGAAAACACTACTTGCTGTGATTGGTATCATTCAGTGTGGCAATATCTACGAATTTTAGACTGTGTTTCTTCTCCGCAATGGCACTATGAATTTTATAAAAATTCGTTTGAAAATATTTTTAATAGAAAATCGTCGTTGAAAATTTTAATTTGCGGTACTGCAGATTATTCCCTTTTATATCTTATCGTATCTATACTTAGTAATAAAAAATGTAATGTCAAAATTGACGTTGTTGACTTATGTCCTACGCCTTTAAAAATATGTAAATGGTTTATAGAAAACTATAAAAATCTAAACAAAAATATCAGTATAAATACCGTTACAAGTAACATTACGATGTACTCTAGTCCGTACAAGTATGACATAATTTGTTCGGATGCGTTTTTAACGCGGTTTTCAGTTCAAGAATCAAAAAGTGTCATATGTAAATGGGATGATTTGCTTGATGAGAATGGCAGAATTATAACGACGGTTCGATTAAATGAACTGGATAAAAGCGATAATAAACGACAAGTAATAGACCTGAGCAATGATATTAATATTTTTTGCTATAAAGTAATAGCAAGTTATAACGACCTTATTGATGAAGAGAAGAAAAAACTCAATATTTCAGTTGAAGATTTGCGTTTTATGGCCTTTAGATATATAATTAGAATGAAAAGCAACAATCTTGGGGGTAAGGATAAAATTGAAGATCTGTTCGAGTCAAATGGCATAATTATCAATAAGGAAGAGAGTGAAATAAAATCTGTGAAAGGCGAAATATATAAAACCGATTATTATAGAATAGTCGCTCAAAAGATAGGGCAAAAAACCAAGAGAGGTAGAAAATGAGCTTAATTGATGAAATAAACTATAAGCTAAAAAGTATTAGAGAATACAATACTTCATTTGATTTTTCAATCGTACCAAGAAAATTTCATCATGATAATATGATGAGGCTTTATCTGTCTTTTTTTAAGAACGAAAATAAAAGAGATAATCAGAGAGAAGGAAAATGGGAAATTGAAGTTTCGGTTTCACAAATTAATGATGCATGGCAAAACGGTGAACTAAACAGCCTAGTTTTTTTAAAAAATTGTACGGCGTCTCTTCTTAAAAAGTTCCATGTTAATAATTTATTTGGGAACACCTTAGAAAAATATGATGTTGAGTATGACAATGAAGTATCAATCCCTACAGTAATCAATCCTGTTTTTAATAGTTATACGGAATTGTTTAACAGTGGATTTCGTCGAGCAAATACTATTATTTTTAACGATGAACCAAAGATGGGTAAGACTACTTTTATAAAATATTTCTGCAATGACTTATTAGTAAAGCAGAATTCTCCGAAGATTTGGCGGTTAGATTTTAATAATGGTAATGATGCAATCATACTTGATTTTCTAACTAAACTTTATAGTCAAAATCTCCAAGATCAGAACAATTATCTTATAATAGATAATCTAGAATGTTGCGGTTATACCAAGGGGGGCTACATAGCAGATTTTTTTATTGACTTTGTTAACATATTAAAGTTAAATGGCACATCGATAAAACTAATTATCATTCAGGATAATAATAAAAAATGTTATATTGGGTCTGCTGATCCGAATAAAAAAGTCTTTGTTCCAGATAAAACATTAAGCTTTGAGATACAAAGTAAGAATCTTGAAGAATCTTTATTGGAAATTCATTATAAGCGGATAGCAAATGATGTGCTTGGTTTTCTTAATAACGAACAAGTAGATTTGAGAATTAAAACTTATTTTATTAATATCATTTTCTTTGCAAGATATGGCGTAAACCTTAGAATAAATAAAAGAAATTCTTTAGATAAAAAAGATATTTTAACTATCGAAAAATTTATCCGAGGGATAAAATTAATGAGTAGTGGTGAGATAATAAGTTTTCCTATTCCAGTCTGCAATAAAATTTTAGATCAGTTTTGCGATATAATTAAAGAAATTTTAGTAAAATTTCAATCAATTCTAATTGATGCGGACAATAACTTCAATGCCAACATTTTAGAGTGCTATTATAAGTATCTTTCTACAAACAGTTTACCACTATATATGACAGATTTTTACAGTATTTTAAAGATGTCTGGAAAGAGAAATGATAATATTAACAACTTTTTTGCAATCCTAAAAAAAGCAGAAGACGCTAATAAATTTATAACTAGTGCAATTTTAGATGAAACTAAGACTGATAGAACTCGTTTTTTTGATTATCACCTTGGTGCAATATTGTTTGCAGGCGAAACGCTTTCAACTTATGCAGATCAAAATTGGGAAACGTTAAAAGCGTGGATTGAACTACATGAGCATATAAAAAAGACTTTTTATATTGAAGGACAGGAAATATATATACGTCACGGTAGAGAGCGGTATGACAATACTATCCGCGACTTTAAGACGGATGATTCGAGACCTCCTCTGAATTGTATAAGTAATCAAATGAAATTGCACGATGAAGTTTTGGGACAGTGTGCATTTTCAACTTATACTGAACTTCCGAAAAGTGATGTTGACAACATTTGGTCGCATGAAAACATAGAGGGATTATTTGGCTTCTATCTGTCTCCCATACAGTGTGTAAAGAAGAGCAAAAATGGCAATGAAAAGATTGATATAGATAGGTTTTACCGTACATATATTCTTGCTCTTTTATTCGAATTTGAAGTCATGGCGCCGGAAGAACAACGTGATATTAATAGAATAGAAAAACTTTGGAGTAAAATCAAAATCAACTGTATCAAAAGCGAAAAGTTTAATTGTCGGTTTTTTTATCCAGCTCGCGTGCCTTGGGTTACTGCTAGAATGGCTCTTGCTATGTCTGCTTGTTTCAAGAATTACGGCAATCATCACATTTGCGATGAGATTGAACCACTTATAAAGGATATTGGTGAATATCTAGCAACAAGCAGTATAAAATTTACGCGAGATGATAAGACCTATAGGTTTTGGTCAAGTGGTACGGGGCTTTGGAATAGTACTTTAGAAACGACGATTATTTGTGCCTTTGCCCTGAAAGAGTTTGCCTATGCGGAATATAAAAATATAGTTGAAGAAGGTATTAACTTTATAAACTTGTTCAAAGATAATTGGTTTAAAGGTAATATGATTGCTGATGGAATATGGGCTTATCAAACGACAGAAAAAATTATGCCTACGAACGTTTTTGAGAGGATAAAATCTTTTGTCTCGATGACTGAAAATGTTGACTTTACCTATCATGGTAACGATAAAAATGATAAGAGCCTTGGATTGAGTCATATTGCTAAAACATTAATTGATATAGTTAAAGAATTTATAGAAGTAAAACCCAATTTATTAATATTGCCTGATGCGATTAACGAAAATGATGATAAAATAGATTTAGAAGAACATATAGGGATTGAAAAAGATGTTATTGACTTAGCCATTCAAATAGTTGTTGAGTGGGTGAATGATAATAACTCTTCAGATAACCGAGCAAAGCTTTTAGAGCCAGAATTTATTTCATTAATAAACGAGTTTGAACCATCTTATGGTGCAACCGAAGAAGCGAGAGACCGCCTACAAAAAGCGCAGGCTTTTTTAAGGACAGTAAAAAATAATGAATATGAAGTTAATTCACAACAAACAGTAGAATTTAAGCGCTTACTTGCATCCCTTGCACAAAAAATAGGCAGAGGAGAAAGATTAAAGGACAAATGAAGAAGTTTAGCCGATATATCTTACATAAAACTTATCAAATAAGCCCTGTTACAATTGCTTTTATTTATGGTGGAATTATTTCTGCGGCTATCAATCTTCTTACGGGGTTAGGGACGTATGTTGGAAGTACAAAATGGATGGCCTTGTCGGCCTCGATCATTTTAATTATTGATTCAATTTTATTGTTTTTATTGCAAAATGCAGCAAGCAAATTGCAGGAATTGTATAAACCATGGTCAGAATTTGTCACAATTCAGAATAAAAACTCCAATTCGCCTGATCAACAAAAATCAACAGATTGGATAGCGTTTTTAGAAGCTTGTAATGAAAAAGAGAGTGACAACAATTGCAATATTATTTTGGATAATAATGTCTCTAAAAAACCAGAGCTACCAAAATATTCCATAATTAAATTAATATTATACCCGATATTAAGCTTAATTTTTTTTGTGATTGGAATAGGATTGATGATAGCCTCTTTTTTTTAATGTGTTTATAATATTTCTTAATTGAAATTGTTCTTGTGAGTTAAATATATTTCAAAATGTGTATGATAATAACCGAGTATTTTTTATTGTAATTGCTCACATTCTTTGTTTCTTTATATAAAAAGTAAATCCGAACCATTCACTTGTTATAAGTAAACAATTCGGATTATACTCGCTTGGTACACCCTCGGAGACTCGAACTCCGGACCCACTGATTAAGAGTCAGTTGCT
>JAFLVD010000050.1 GCA_022508485.1 Clostridiales bacterium
AGCCGTACCGTTTGAACGCTTCCGCACGCGCAAAAGAATATGCACATACATACCGCAAGTAATATAGCTATTAAATTCCTTCTGCGCATTTTCATAATAAACATTATACACAATAATACGCAATATGTCAATATATAAGAAAGTAAAAAGCGCCCGGGTGGGCGCTTTTACCGACGGGTTGATAAAAGCTTATTCAAAAACGTGTCGGTACTTATCGAGCGTTTCTTTAAATTCGGGGTTATCCAAAATCAGCTTTTGAAGTATAGATTTACCGGTCTCGGTTTTTATAACGAGAATTTCCTTTATCCACTGCTCTCTGCGCTTTTCGTCGAAGTAGTCGGGGTTTCTGTTGTTGTATATTAAAAACTGGTAAATCGCCTGCAAGTAATCTATGTCCTTGGCGATACGCGCGTTTTCGGTGGACATTTTGTACCACTCGTCCCACGCGTCCACAAACGGCGTCAAGGTATCCATTTCGCCGTATGTGCCTTTTAGCAGCAGACCGAGCATTACTTCGTTTTCCTTTTGGTCGTAGTCGGGATAGTTGAGTTTTTCGTACTTGGGAATATCTTCAAGCCGCGTTTCGGCAAGGTCGTGAACCAAGAGCATGTTAAGTATCCTCTGCTTGTTGTACCCGTCGATTAACGGGTTGACGTCGGGCAGGAATATAAGGCCTATAAACCAGCACGAGTACATGTGTTCCACTATGCTCTCGGGGTCGTCCACCTTTTGCATAACCCAGCCGGTGCGCTTTACGTCCATTGCACGCAAAAACTCGCCGCACACCGCGCACTGCGGAGAATAAATGTCGGCGGAATGCTTCAAATACTCGTTGAAGTCGTTAACAACCATTTTAAAATACGCCGAAACAACGTTGTCGTCCATCGGGTATTTTTTAAACGCCGACTCCACCAGCTCGACGCATTTTTTTACGTATTTGGAAAGATTGTACGGCATTTCCTTTCTGTTCGCTTCTATGCGAACCTGCAAAAGCGAAGCGATTGTAAAAAGTTCGATTAAAAACGCCGGGTGATAATTCCCCGTATTTAGCTGGGTTTCCACGGTGCTGTTTAACAGTTTAAGCGTACGCTCTCCCGTCTTCGCGTTGTCGCGGTAGTCAAGGAGGTTTTGATTGGGGTTGTAGCGCTTGTCGCCGTAGTATTCCAAGTGGAAGCCGCGGTTAATCATGTTTGCCGTGTCGTTGTCGATTAGGCTTCTTACGTATTCGGTGAGCACCGTGCTTCCGCGCCGCTCGTCGCAGTACACCAAGCTTACCGAAAGACCGCGCAGTAAAAACAGGTCCTGAGTATAGTCCTCGATCGAGTAGGTTTTACCGTAGTATTTATCCGCGATAATCTTTTCGTCGATTGTGCGCTTGGTTTCCTCGTAGTATTTATACAGCATGTCGGCGGCGGCCTTGCGGTAATTGCCCGATCTTATCCTGCCGAGATAGAACGACATTTCGCTTTGACCGTGCGGTTGCAGTTCGTAATAGTGCTCGCCCAAATCCAAAAGTATCGCCTCGTAATGCGGCACGGCGCGAATCCTTGCCGTAATAAACTGCGTAATCTGCTTGGGATAAATCAGATTGAAAAACGACACGTCTTTCGTGCGGCTGTAATCGTCGAGCTTATTAAGATAGTGCATTGCTATAAAGCAGAACAGATAAATCGGTTCCTTGCAAACGATTTTAAGCGCTTTAAGCGCAATCGGGTCGGTAGTATTCAGTTCCGAACAGAACGCGAACCTAAACAAATACTCGGCGGCGTGCTTAATGTCCGCCTCTCTTCCGGCGAACGATTCGTGGATTTTGGCGTTGAAAATATCGAAAATATTGGTATCCGTTTCGTCGTGGAAGTCGCACGCAAGACGAATGACGTGCTCGTCAATCGCCACAAACCCGAAATGCTTGAGGATAGCGTACACTTCCTCGGCGCCCTGCACCGGCAGGTCGTCGTAAGTCTGTATGTAGTCAATGCTTTTTTCCTTGTCGGAAAGGCTGATTGTCGTAAGATTTAAGTTGTTGTCGAATTTACCGTTAATGAGCGACGACCTTTTTTCTAGCTTGGAATCGTACACGAAAACCCTGTTCATGCCTATGATAAGCAGCGAGTCGGCACGGCTGTCAAACAGCTGCTGCAACGCATAATCGAGTTCGCTGTCGTTTATATTGACGCTTAAAATTCCGTCGAAGATATATAGAGGAATTCTCCCCTCCTCTACCGCAACCGACGAAAACATTTCCTGTATATAGTCGATTGCGCTTTTATTCGACTGTTCCAGCTCGTCGCGAATAATATCGCAGCTTATATACAGCGGCTCGTAGTTGTGCTTTTTGTGGTTTCTTATTAAATACACGTAAAGCAGTTGCAGTACAAAGCTTTTTTGCGTGCCCGAATGCCCCGAAACTCTGTATAGCTTTCTCGTCGTGCATTGTTGTATGCGCGAAAATAAATCCTCGATAAAGTTGTCGCAATCGTTTTTTATAGCGGTGGTGTGCATACATTTAAGCCGCCGAGTCAGTTTGTAACAGTACAGCAAAAAGTCGCTGTCGCTAAGCGTTTCACCGTCCTTTAATCCGTCCGGCAGAAACTTGCGCGAAATATCGCGAAAGGTGGTTTTGGGCGTAATAGCCTTTACAGGCTCTGCCGCCGCACTCTCTTCGGTAGGGTTAACGTAGGACGCGCCCGATTCCTTTATCATTCGCAGCACCCGATTAAAGCCGTCGTCGCCGCGAGTTATTTCCTTTGTTACAAACGCGGTGCTGTATTTGTAGAGATCCTTTTCGGTAAGCGTACCGAACACGTACGCCGAAATCACGCAGCCCGGCTTTTCGCCGTTAAGGCTGTATGCGTGAAAGGTGTCTATCTCGTAGCGCACCCACTCCGAGGCGTTAAGCGCGTCGAGGTCGCACGCCACCAGAATAAAATGCTTGCACTCTCTCAGCCCGATTTGAATTGCCTTGTAAAAATCGTTTATCGCCGTTTTTTTGTACAAGAAGCAACTGACGCCGTTGTTTTCCAAAAACGTTTTTAGCTCGACGGCCTTGTCGATCGAGCCTTTACGGTCATCGTTGTTTCCGCCGTGATATGAAATAAAAACTTCGTAGCTCATTACAATCCCCAAAAGTCGAACTCTGATTTAAAACTTACGTATATTATAAAATAAAACGCCGCACTCGTCAATGGAATACCGAAAAAAATCCCGATTAGGTAAAGCGAAGCGCCACCTTAATTAGCGAGTGAAACGAGCGACTTCGTGCTACGCCGCTCAGCGTCTTCATTCTTCATGCCGCGACAGCGACTCTTCATTGTAAAACCCGGTCGAACTTTTCGACCGGGTTTTACTTGGTAGAGCATATCCAACCTAAAACGAGTTTTTGATATTTTATTCTGGCTTATTTTTCAATTCTATATCAAATCCGCATATGTCAATCCGCTTACCCTTATTATAATCAAGCAGAAGTCTCCGTCCATCTGCAAAAGATAGTTTTTTACGTAAAACAATCGCTGTATTTTTTAGTGCATTATCGTATTTTAAATCAACACATATAGAGCCGTGTTCATATCCATACGCTTTAATTTGCGCAATATTTCTCAATACTGGTAAACATTCCATAATTAAGATGTTGTTTGAATTTGCTTTTAATATATCTGCTGCCATTATAACATCTTCCCATGTCGGCGACATTATTTTGTAGGATTTGGGTTTTCCAATAAACTCCAATTTAACGAATATATCAGGCTTTTTTCTGACTATATTATTTTTGGGAGTATAAGGGATATAGTCATTAATTTTATAACCTAATGGTTTCATAATACACAATAATTCATCAACAGCGTCACATAGGGCATTATGTTGTTCACCGCCTACACCGGTCAACAGCTCTTTCATACATTCAACACCAAAACCACGTTTCAAGCGACCGGTCGAACAAAGGTCAGCGTCTTGGGGAATTTTACTATTATATTGTCGATATGCCGCCAAACGCATTATATCATACCAAGTATATGAATTCAATTCGGGTAAATGGTGATAGTCAAAAGACGCATTATATGCAAATATTTTTGATATTTGATTTTCCTGTAAAAATTCTTTTAAGTCCGCTAATGCATTTTCTCGACTACATTCCTGCGCATTGCAATCAAAATCCCATTTTATTTTCAAGGCATATGAAAACATACCACCTTCCAAATATTCGGGGGTGAGAATATAATATTTCATTTTACAAACATTAAAGGTTTCGGCGTTGGCTATAACTACGCCGATTGACATTACCTCATCTTTCCAATTTGTTTCTGTGTCAATGACTGCCAACTTTTCCATATGCTTTCATCCTTGGGTTTAAAATATTGATTGAAAAATCCTTTTGTGATTGTGTTTGCCACACTATTCAAGAACTCATTTCGATTAGGAATTTTTATTTCGTACATTTCATTATTTCGCGTATTCCACAATATTCCTGTATCAAGCCCTAATGCGACCATATAGCAAGCACATTGTAAAAAGTGTTCGTGGGAAAGCTCGGATACAAATTTTAATTCATATACAATGCCGTCTTTAACGACATCTGCCAATCCACGCGCCGAAAACATAAGCATTCCGTTATTTTGGTCAGAAAAATCAATAGCACACGGTACTTGTACATTTTCATTATTGTTAAATAAAGATTTTAGCCGAGCTTTTATTTGCGCCCGCTCTTCTTTACTAACAAATGGTGATTTAACTTGCTTTCTATATCTCTCTTGATTGGTTTCTAATGACACCAAAAACAATATTTTTTTATCTAATGAAAGTGTTTTTACTTTCTTCGTATAAAGGTGCTTTAAATTAGGGTGCATTGAAAAATATTGCTCGATATCTTTATCAATGTCATACTCATTAAAGTATACAGCCTCTTGGTAAATGCCGATACACGGTGATAGGTCAATTAATCCGTCATAATTTTTAATTTTTATTTCGGAAGTATCAGCCAAATGCTTTTGGTTTATATGTAATAAAGAATAGCTTGTTTCAATACTTTCTCTAAATTTAAAATCAAACATGCCCGAAATATCTACATCATTGAAGTTGCTATTTGATTTTACATTTGTTGACAATGTTTCTTCCGATAACATAGCCTCATCTTCATGAACAAATATAATATGCTCTTTGCCTCTACTTGCGGCAACACAAAATATATTGCGCAAAATTTCGTATGATTGTTGCGGTTTCTCTATTCTTGTAGACCAATAAGATTCAGTAAAATCAAAAACAACGCAAATTTTACGCTCTAAGCCCTTACTACTATCATAAGTAGTAAAAATCGCAGAAGTATTTGTTGGTTTAGTAGCTCCATCGGAGACACTATCGGATATCTTTGCATAAACAGTATGTTTGTTAAATTTGTCAGGATATTCCGTTTCTAATTTATTTAAAACGCTTGTGCGTTTACCATTATTTGCCCCCAAACACAAAATATCTTTTGTGTCTTGTTTGGCAATGAAATCAACAACTGAGTTTAAGTCCATTTCCTCCACCACGCAGTTGCTGTTAATTCCATTAATACGCTTTTTCCAAATACGACCTAACATATTTGCAATATTTGTCGAAAGCCTAAAACAACATGTAAATTCAAGTTTGATATGTTCGCCTAAAAATTCATTAATAAATTTAGCAACATCGAGTGTCGTTTTGTCATAAATTTTTTGTTCCATATCCCCAACGGCAATAATTTGAATTAAAGGATTTATGGATTTAATATATTCAAGCATTTCTGCAAGTTCTTGCTCTATATCCTGATATTCATCAATGATTAAAACGTCATATTTATTAATAAACGGTTTTTCTTTATTAAATACTTGTACTAAGTCTGAAATGCCCGTGGTTTGTTTTTTATATTTCATCAATGCCGAATAGGCAAATCCATGATAATTTGTAACTGTAACATTAGAATTTTTAATTTTAGCCTTAGCGTCAATTTTTAACAGTTTATTATATGTAAGGTATAGTATTCTGAGATTTGACGGTAGCGAATCACAAAGAAATTGTATTGCAGTTGTTTTTCCACTACCAATACAAGCATCAACGAGTATGTTTTTACCCTCTTTTGCAATCTCGATAAACTTTTTTTGTTCTTGAGATAATTCGAAATTAGAACAATTTTTCATGAATATAATTGTATCAAAGTTAGCTTCTAAAATCAAGCACAAACAAACCGCTATACCAAAGTTTATCGCGCCCACCAGCAAGTGACTTTACCGCAAATATATTTACCGGATTTTCATATTTTTTAATATATAAAACTCACTTTGGCACTATGGTGGGTGCTTGATATATAACAAGTGCGCTTCGCGGTTGCTTCGTAGCAGGGTGGTGCCTAACCTGCCGAGCTACATTCCTTTATTGAGTTGTGTTATCGTCGAAAGGGTCTCCGACCCCCACCCAAAACAAAAAAGACGCCTGCGCGTCTTTTTGGTAGGAATGAGTGGACTCGAACCACCGACCCCCACCTTATCAGGGTGGTGCTC
>JAFLVD010000051.1 GCA_022508485.1 Clostridiales bacterium
AACCCGCAACCTTCAGCTTGGGAAGCTACTGCTCTACCATTGAGCCATTTCCGCAAGAAGATTTCGGCGTTATTATACCAAACATTTTTAGGGTTGTCAATGTTTTTAACCGCACTAATCGGTTTTGCTTTCGCTTTTCCGCAAAACAAAAAGCGAGGCGGTCCCTCGCTTTTCGAGCGTCAGTTCGCTAAGGCGTTTTACGCGTTGACCTTTTGCCAAGCGTCCGCTTTGGCTTTACTCATCGCGGAAAGAGCTTCCTTTTTGTACGCGGAAGATTCGCCGCCGTTACCGTACAAAAACATTGCGCCGTCCGCACCGGCAAAAAGAATTTCCTCGTAGCCGGCAGGATCGCCGTACTCGCCGTGCGTAACCTTTTTTACGATCTCCATTTTTTCGGTATCGTAAACCTTGCCCTTTACTGTTTTTTGCATACTCGCACCTCCTTTCTTGATGTACAGTGGGAATTCTCTTTCCCGATATTTCTATTATATCTCTTAAAATTGAAAATTATCAGCGTTTTAAAGTTTAAGTGTAAAAGTGTAGTCTTTGTTATGTAAAGAGCGTTTTTCGAGCGAAAATCTTTCACCTCTTCACTTTTACCGATTACCTCTTCACTCGCCGAAGGCGCCCCGGCGCAATATCTTAGGCTTGACACTGCCCTTTTACTATGATATACTTTAAAGCAATGGATAGCGAAAGACTGGACATAGAAAAAGCTCTCTCCGCATTTACAATCGAAGAGAAGCTACGTATGCTCTCGGGCGACGGAATGTGGCATACATACGGCGCCGGAGAGATTCCGCGTGTAAAAATGTCCGACGGGCCGAACGGACTGCGCATGGTCGACGGCGCGTCGGCAGTGCCGTCCACGTGCTACCCTACCGCGTCCATGCTCGCAAACAGCTGGGACCCGGCGCTTCTTTACAGCATAGGCAGTGCGATGGGCCGCGAGGCTACCGCGCTCGGCGTTAACCTTCTTCTCGCGCCGGGCATAAACATTAAGCGGCACCCTCTTTGCGGAAGAAACTTCGAGTACTATTCGGAAGACCCTATCCTTGCCGGAACGCTTGCAAAGGCGTTTGTGAGCGGCGTACAGTCGACGGGCGTCGGCGCGTGCGTTAAACATTTCGCGGCGAACAACCAGGAAGCGTACCGCATGTATTCCGACTCGATTGTCGATATGCGCGCGCTAAGAGAATTGTACCTTAAACCGTTCGAGCTGGCGGCAAAAGCCGAGCCTGCCGCGGTTATGTGCGCTTACAACAAGCTGAACGGACATTACTGCTCGGAAAGCGAGTTTTTATTAAAGCAAGTGCTTCGCGACGACTGGGGCTACCGCGGCGTAACCCTGTCCGACTGGGGCGCGGTAAGATCACGAACAAAATCGCTTTGCGCCGGACTCGACCTCGAAATGCCCTCGTCGGGCGGCATTTTCAGTTCAGACCTCAGACTCGCGCTTAAAACCGGCACGATAACCGAAGGAACGATTGACGAATCGCTTCGCCGCACGCTCGAGCTTGTGGACAACGTATACCTCGAACCTTACGGCGACTTTGACGCCGACGCGCACGACAAGCTGTGCTACGCCGCGGCGGTAGACAGTATCGTTCTGTTAAGAAACGACAACGGATTTTTGCCGCTCACCAAAAACATGAAGATAGCCGTTATCGGCGAGCTTGCCTCCTCCGCGCCCATACAGGGCGGCGGAAGCTCGCACGTTACGCCGTTTAAAGCGGTGTCGCCGCTCGACGCGTTTGCCGAGCGCGGCGTCGAGGTTACATACTGCCGCGGCTATTCCGATAACGCTAAGGAAAACCGCCGTCTTTTCGACGAGGCTATGAATGCGGCAAACGATACCGACGCGGTAATAGTTTACGTCGGGCAGAGCGTCCCCACCGAGGGAATAGACAGATTCTCGCTCGATTTGCCTACCGCCCAGGACGAGCTAATAAACGCGCTTTCGGGCGCCGGGCACCGCGTGGTTGTCGTGCTCGCCGGCGCAGGTCCGGTAAAAATGCCGTGGGTAAAACGCGTAAAGGCGATACTGTACCAGGGGCTTTGCGGCCAGGTCGGCGCGCTCGCCGCGATTGATATTCTGTTCGGCAGAGTCAATCCGCGCGGCAGGCTTGCCGAAACCTTTCCTATCGACGACGCCGAGCTCGGATCCGACTTCGGCGGACTTCGCACGGTTTACCGCGAAAGTCTGTTCGTCGGCTATAAATATTACGACGCGATTAAACGGCGCGTGATGTTCCCGTTCGGGCACGGCCTGTCGTTTTCGGATATATCGTACGACGAGCTGCACGTCAAGCGGCTCGGGAATAACGAGTTCACCGTCGAGATAACGCTTACTAATAACTCGGTGCGCGACGCATACGAAACCGTTCAGGTGTACGTTAGCGACAGAACGGGGCGCGTGCTTCGGCCCGAAAAGCAGCTTGAAGGCTATAAAAAGGTGTTTATCGAGGGCAAGTCGACCGCAGTTGTCGAAATTAAACTCGATAAATCCGCGTTCGAGTTTTGGAACGAGGAAAAACATGCGTTCTCGCTGTGCGACGGCGAGTACAGAATTCTCGTCGGCGCGTCGGCTTCCGACATAAAAAAGGAAATGTCGGTCAAGATCGACGGCGACTTTACCGGGCGCATACCCTATCCCGAAGCGTACAAGGTGCCAGTCCGCGCCAAGCTTACCGACGAGGACTTTACCGTGCTGTACGGCGCGCCCGTTCCGCCCGAAACTCCGCGCCCCGTTAAGGGCGAGCACACGCTCGACAGCTGTGTGGCGGATATAAGCTCGTGCCTTGCCGGAAAGATTTTGGCGAGCAAAATAAAGCGCGGCGCGAAAAAGCTCGGCAAAAAAGGCTCGGTGGAATACGAGTCAAACCTGCACGGCGGACTGTACACGCCGCTGTCGGCGATGGCGTCCATGTGGGGGCCGGATATGCCCAAAGAACGCGCGCTCGGGCTTGTGTTAATGGCAAACGGACATTTTTTCCGCGGCCTTAAAACAATGCTCAAAAAGAAGAAATACAAATAAATCTCTCGGCCTCCGCACCGAAAAAGTATAATATACAAAAGCAATATCGGGTGAAAATGGAAAAGATAAGCGTATTCGACTATATAGACACCGCCTGCAACGTACTCGACGAACATTCGGTCGGGTTTTCTCATGCCGCGGACAGGCTGACCGAGTATCTTCAAAGCACGTTCGGCGTGCTGGACGCGACGGTTGCAATCACGTCAAGAATCAAATCGCGCGACAGCCTTAAAGAAAAAATCCTGCGAAATTCGTTGTACAAGGACCACCCTGCCGAGCGCATTGTTTTCGAAATGCACGACATAATCGGCGTACGGCTCGAATGCAGGTTTTTCCGCGACGAGCGGTTTTTGTACGACAAGATACGCGAAACGTTCTGCGTCGACGTCGGCGACGGGTTCTTTTCGCCCGTCGGCAAAAAGGCGGTGCGGCTCAAACTGGACACGCCCCAGCCCGAACGCCAAAAAAACGGTTTCGACATTTACAGAATAGACGGCTCGGTTACATACGCCGGCGAAGTATACAAGTTCGAGCTGCAAATAAAATCGCTCGTTAACACGTTCTGGTCGGAAATCGAGCATAAGCTGATTTATAAAAATATCCGCTACTCGCCTGCCGACGCGTTCATGAAAGAGCTGTTAAACTCAATCCACGAAGAGCTTTCGAGTGTAGACCACCAGCTAAACCTTATATTCGACAGACTGAACGGCAATTCCGTCGAGAACCAGGAAGCCGCGCTCGAAAGTATGCTCACGCTCGGACTGAACGACGTGTACTCGGCTGTGCTTCGCTCTCGAATGGGCATTGACATTTCCATAACCGACTATTCCGAGGCAATCGTCTATTATCTTTTAAAAGGCTCGACCTACGTCGAGGAAATGTCGGGTGCCGGGATAAAGGATCTTATCGAATCCTCGCTTCGCCACGCCGCGCCGGCAGGCAACGCCAACAACAATTACAGCGGGCTTTTAATCAGCCTTTTAAACTGGATGCGCACACTCGACTACGGCACTATTCCGATTGGCGAAACACTTAATATCAAACAACCTCACGCCGTTCATAAGGAAGTTTCCGACGTGTTTTTAAACAACATAAATTCCGATTTTTACTTAAACACGTTTTTCCATATCCTTTTCTCGCTCGAGCGCGGTTCCGATGACGACGACTTTGCCGACTACATACGCTACTACGCCGACCGCATACTCGACGGCAAAACCCAGGAACAAGTATACAGAACAATCGCGCGCCTATATTCCGTGCCTGCGCACCTCCTTCCGCTCGAAAAAACAATTAAAATGCTCGTGGAAATAAGATAGTGCGATAAGCGCCAACCTAATTAAATCTTGCCTTCCCCGTGGGCAAGCCAAAGGCTTGGCGTCTTGGTGGCGCGTCGGTATTAAAAAGCCTTCCACGTGGGCAAGCCAAAGGCTTGGCGAATTTGTGGCGTGTCGGGATAAAATGCCTTCCCCGTGGGGGAAGGGGGACCGCTTGCGGTGGATGAGGGGCGACCTTAAT
>JAFLVD010000052.1 GCA_022508485.1 Clostridiales bacterium
TGCATGTGTTAAGCACGCCGCCAGCGTTCGTCCTGAGCCAGAATCAAACTCTAAAAAAATTGTATAACCAGAGGTTTCCCTCTAATCATCAAGAATTAAAAAGTAATCGATTCTTTCTCTTAAAACTAAATACTGACATAAATTATTGACTTTGTTTTAAAGAAAGTCTAATTCGCTAAAATCTGTTCACTTGTCAATGTGCAATGCTGCCTGCGTTTCCCCGTCAGACAGCTTATTCATAATACCACTTATTATTAGGTATGTCAAGCAAAATTACAAACTTTTTTTAATTTTTTTAAAAAAGTTTTATATCGATTTTTTATATGATTTTTCGCGCGCTCGTTGCGGTTTAAAACATAGGAAAAGTGTCGCGCTTCCCGTCCGAACACTCCTCCGTATATATTGATATAGTAACGGAAATCCCTTGCAAAATAATATGCGCGGTGGTATAATATATAGGTATGCGAATTGATAAGTTCTTAAAAGTATCGAGACTTATTAAGCGGCGCACGGTTGCTCAAGAGGCGTGCGACGCCGGAAAGGTGTTCGTTAACGGCAGATCCGTTAAGCCGAGCTACGTCCTTAAAGTAGGCGACGTCGTAGAGCTTAAGCTTGGTACGCCCATTTGCTTTACCGTAAAGTCGCTTAACGAAAAGGCGAACAAGGAGGAGTCCCAGACGCTTTATGAGTTTAAAAGCTGACTCCGCCGCCCTGCCCAAAGACTTAAAGGTCGGCGCGGTAATAGTCTGCGCCGGCAACGGTTCGCGCACCGGGCTGAGCTATAACAAAATACTTTACAACCTCGGACAGAAAACGGTGCTCGAAACGGTACTCGACAAGTTCGCATCTTCTCTCGTTTCCTCGATTACGCTCGTAATACAAAAGAACGACGAGAAGGCTATTAAAACGCTTATCGCACCGTACGAAAACGTGTCGCTCACCTACGGCGGAAATACTCGCACGGAAAGCGTTATGAACGGACTTAAAGCTATCTCGTGCGATATCGTGGTCGTTCACGACGGCGCAAGGCCGTTTGTAAGGCCCGAAACGATTAACGCGAGTATTATGTCGGCTATCGCCCACGGCAGCGGAATTACGGCCGTTCCGACCGTCGACACGGTAAAACAAGTTCACTCCTCGCGTATAGTCGAGTCGCTCGACAGAAGCGAGCTGTACAACATTCAAACGCCGCAAACGTTTAGGTACGAGGAAATCGTCGCTGCGTACCAATCGGTTTCGGGGACTTACACCGACGATTCCGAGGTATACTTGAAGGCAGGCTACGTTCCGCATATTGTTCTCGGCGAATACGACAACGTAAAAATCACCACCGAGACCGATCTTACTCGCACCCTTCCCGACAACCTTAAAATCGGCATAGGCTACGACGTGCACAGACTCACCGAAGGCCGTCCGCTTATCCTCGGCGGAGTAACAATTCCGCACGGCAAGGGACTATTGGGGCATTCGGACGCGGACGTGCTCACTCACGCCGTAATGGACGCGCTTCTCTCGGCGGCAGGGCTTCCCGATATAGGCGTGCTCTTCCCCGACACCGACCCAGCGCTTTCCGGCATATCGTCTGTTAAACTGCTCGGCGAGGTTTTAACGAGAATAGCCGACGAGGGAATGTACATAAACAACGTAAGCGCCGTGATTATAGCGCAAGAGCCGAAACTCGCACCGCATATCCTTAACATCCGCGCGAGCCTTGCAAAATCGATGAACGTATCGCTTGACAAAGTAAACATCTCCGCCACCACAACCGAAAACTTGGGAGTAATTGCGGGGGGAGGCGCAATAGCTTGTAACGCGTCCTGCCTGCTTGCAAAACAACAATGAAAAACACAAAACTTAAAAAGCGGTTCCGTATGCCGCCCATGCTCGTCGTACTGCTCGGATTTTTGGCAGTCATGTCGGTAGGCGCATTCCTGCTCGCCCTTCCCGTTTCCAACACGACCGGAGGGTGGCTGTCGTTTACCCACGTTGTTTATTGGGCGACCAACGGCGTGTGCGGAACGGGGCTTACCGTAAAACCGACGGCTCTTATATTCACACCGTTCGGGCAGGCGGTAATGTTTATACTTATTCAGTTCGGCGGACTTGGGTTTATGACCTTCGCTACGATGATCTTCATTCTTATCCGCAAGCGCATAACCGTTAAAGACCGACTCGCTATTCAAGAGGCGCTCGGCCTCGACGAAATGAAGGGCGTTGTTCGGCTCGTAAAGAACATCGCCATTATGACGGGAATTATTGAGCTTGCCGGCGCAATCCTTCTCGCCCCGTTCTTTTGCATGAGAAACGGTCCTATCGGGATATGGCAGGCGCTGTTTAACTCGGTTTCGGCGTTTTGTAACGCAGGCTTCGACGTAAACGGAACGCCGTCCAATCCGTACGGCTCGCTTACCGACTATTACGGCAACGCAGGTATCCTTATTATAATCGCCCTGCTCGCAATACTCGGCGCGTTCGGCTTCCCCGTGATAAACGACGCGCTCAAATGCAAATTCCGTTGGAAAAAATACCGACTCCATACCAAAATAGTAATAATAGTTCAGCTGTCGCTCATGCTTGTCGGCACGATTTTCTTTTTCGTATCCGAGTTCAACTCGCTGGCAATGAAGCACATGAACGGCGGCGAAAAGCTGTTAAACAGCATGTTTCAGTCCGTTATGGCAAGCTCGACGGCAGGCTTTTCGTCGGTCAATCAAACCGACTTAACTTCGACTGGCAGAATTATGACGTGCGTGCTTATGTTTATCGGCGCGTCGCCGTGCAGTACGGGCGGCGGTATTAAAACGAGCACGATTGCCGTACTCATACTTATGGCGATATGCGGTCTGCGCGGCAAGGACGAGATTACGGTTGCAGGCAGAACAATATCGGTAAAGACCGGACTTCGTTCGGTAACCGTTCTGTTCCTCGCCACCTTCCTCGTCATTTTTTCGGCAATGATTATGAGCGCGACCGACCCCAACATAACGCAAGCGATAGGCGTCGCAAATGTCGATAACGACACCGGCGTGTACTTTTTCGAGTGCATTACGGCGTTTACCACTACCGGACTGTCCAACGGCGCGGCGCCCTACCTTTCGACCGGCGCGCTGTACCTTCAAGCAGTAATAATGCTTATAGGCAGAATCGGACCGATGAGCGTCGGCATGATATTCGTAAGAACGGAAAAAGGCTCGCTCACTTACCCCAACGCCAATATTATGATAGGTTAACAAGGAGAAAATCATGGCAGTCAAAAAAATTTCACCGCTTAAAAAACAATACGTAATTTTCGGACTCGGAAGATTCGGCATTTCGCTTACCAAAGCGCTGTACGAATACGGCGCGGAAGTGCTCGTAATCGACGAGGACGAGGAAAAGATTAACGAGATATCCGAGTTTTGCACGCACGCCGTATGCTGCGACGCAACCGACGAAAGAAACCTTGTTAAGCTTGGCATAAATAATATGGACGTCGCCATTGTGTGCATAGCGTCCAATATTGAGGCAAGCGTGTTTATTAGTCTTATGTGCAAGCAAATGGGCGTCCCTGTAACAATCGCCAAAGCTCAGGACGAGCGGCACAAGCTGGTGCTTCAACGTATCGGCGTCGACAGCGTAATTATACCCGAGGAAGCTATGGGCGAAAAGCTTGCCGCAACGCTCATTAAGCCGAACATGGTCGAAATCATGACGCTTACCGACAAGTTCCAAATGGTGGAAATCCGCACACCCAAAAAGTGGCAGGACAAAACGCTTGCCGAGCTTGACCTTAGAAATACAGAGCACGTAACACTTGTCGTCATTAAGCGCGGCGACGACGTAATCGCCTCCCCCGGCGGCGACTGCAAACTGCTTGCCGATGACCTGCTCGTCATTGCCGGCACCGTCCACGACACAAAACGCCTAAGCTCTAAAGCGACCGAACGCGTCCTCGACGACGATATCGATATAATATAACAACCGCATAATATATCAACCGCCACTTTCGACGGCTATTAAGTAAGTAAATAGTTAAAAGATAAAAAAGATGGATGAAGTTACATTAGTTATATTTCCTATAGAACTAATACTCTGTATCGCCCTTAATGTATTTTTTATTTGCAAGTGGCACAAATCTTGGATAACGAAAAAAACACTCGAGAGAGATACTTTTATTAAGTGGCGAGGCACTAATAAAGCTCATGTGTGGTGGAAAGTTTGGAGTATAATTTTATGTACTGATATAGTACCTATTTTAGTAGTATCGCTATATTTCAAAGACGCAGTTTCTGTCGGGTTCGTCGGTATAATCACTCTACTGGCATATTTGTTAGGCGGTCCGACTATATACGCCATAGTTATTTTAATTATCCAAAGTAAACATAATTAAACTAAATCCGCAGCGACCTTAATGCCGCGAAGCGGCCACACTCTTACTCGGCTACCCTCTCATCATTTCGACCGAAGCGTAAGCGAAGCGGAGAAATCTAGGCGTCAGCCGCACATTTTGTTATTATTTACAACCTTACGGCGGTTCGCCTGGATTCCTCGACAAGCTCGGAATGATGTACGG
>JAFLVD010000053.1 GCA_022508485.1 Clostridiales bacterium
CGCCAGATACAAACACAACGTCTTACCGCGGAATATGAGCTTCGCAATTGTTTTTTTGCCGTATCTGAACGTTTCGTGCCTCCAGCTGACGCGGCAGTGGATTTTTTCGTAAGAGAGCAGCTCGTTTTTAATATCGGAGTAGCGACTCTTAATTTGGTCGTCAGACTGAACCAAATGCGCCGTAAAGCTCTTTTTATAACGAGGCGCACTCTGTATACCTACGGCTGCGACGCCGGCGCCTACGGGTTCGATATGCGTTACCGGTGTTTGAGGCGCTTCCGCTATCGTGGGCGGCACGTTTTCGGCAGGCGTTTGCGTCGTCGCTTGCTGCTTACCTTCCGTTTGCAAAACAGTTTGCGGTTGAGAGTTCGTATTTTCCGTTGCCGCCGCTTCTTTGCTTTCTTTTTTGCGATTCCTAACAATCAACAGCACTATAAATAAGATAATCAATATCGCGATGAGCAATACGATCCACCACCACCAAAAGGAAGAAGCGCCATTGGCTTCCACAGTAATCGTAAGCACGACCGTTACCGTTTCGTAGTTCTCTGTATCACTCGGCGTGAAGGTAGCCGTAAAAGTCCGCTGACCGGCTTTGCCGACTTTCGTGGTAAGCGCGTCTTTCCACGCCCAACCTGTGGGGAGCGCAACGTCTCCGAGCGTATCGCCGACCGTCGCTTTCAAGCCGTCGGGAATCGTAAATTGCGGTACCGCTTTTTGAACTGTTATCGTAAGCGCGACTGTTACCGTTTCGTAGTTCTCGGTATCACTCGGTGTGAAGGTAGCCGTAAAAGTCCGCTGGCCGGCATTGCCGACTTTCGTGGTAAGCGCGTCGTTCCACGCCCAGCCTGCGGAGAGCGCAACGTCTCCGAGCGTATCGCCGTAGGTTGCCGTAAGCGCCGTGGGCAGCGTGTACACAGGCGTTGCCTTTACAACGGTAATTGTTAAAACGGCGGTAACCGTGTAATAGTTTGCAGTATCGCTCGGCGTATATACAGCGCTGAATCCGCGCACGCCTACACCCCCTACCGACAAAGTGAAATCAGTCCATGTCCACCCTTGCGGAAGCGCAACTTCGGCAAGCGTATCACCGTACCGCGCCGTCAAGGCATCGGGTAGCGTAACGTCGGGAGTCGCCTTTTCGATAAGTAAGCGGATGGACGTTGAAATGTCGTAATAGTTATTGCCGCCGGTTTTAGTGGCAGAAATAATGACTTCGCCGGCACCGATAATCTTAAACACGCCTTCCCCTTCCGGCGAAACAAAATCGATACCGCTCACCACGCTCCAGAAAACCGTTCCGCCTTCCCATCCGCCGTCGGTTTTAAGGGTAAACGTGCCGTCTCCGAATACCACAGTATTGGGAAGATCGATAATCCTAAATGCCTCTTGATTCGCCTTGTTTACAGTAAACGAAACGGTAGCAGAAGTGTCGTAATAATTGTCGCCGCCATATTTGGTTGCGGCAATGGTAACATCGCCGGCACCTTTTATGGCAAAGACGCCAAGCCCGATATGCTCGACAAATGCATTGCCGCTTATGACTACCCATTCAACATCGCCGTTGTCGCTGCCACCCTCGGCGGTAAGCGTTAACGTGCCTTCGCCAAAGGTTACGCTACTCGGCAGCCCCTTTATCATAAACGCGCCCTGATTGGCTTTTTTTATTACGAAAGTTACGGTGGCCGACGTATCCAAGTAGTTATCTCCGCCTGCCATAAACGCGGTGATCGTAACCTCGCCCACACGGAGTATATCGAGTGCGCCGGTAATGCTGTCTATCTCGGTGCAGCTGCCGCTCGGGACAGACCAAACCACGGTGCCGCCCGGTCTGCCGCCGCTGTAGCTTAGTACAACGTTATCGCCGTACGATATTCCGTTTGGCGCATCTATTATAAGCGCAGGCTGATTAGCTTTGTTTACCGTAAAGGTAATAGTAGCAAAAGTGTCGTAATAATCGTCGCCGCCCGATACTGTCGCGCAAATCGTAACATCATTATCCGATCTGCTTGCGCGTTTAATTGTAAGCGCGCCGCCGGAGGGATTTATACTGACAATATCTGCGCCATCCAAAACACTCCATGTTACGGTGCCGCCGGCCCTGCCGCCGACAGCGGAAAGCACAACGCCTATATCGCCGAAAGTTATTCCGTTTAGATTGTCGCCGATTGATATTGTAAGCGGAGGTTGGTTAGCCTTGTTTACTGTGAACGTAATGGACGTTGAAATCGCGTAATAATCCCGATCGCCATCCATCGTGGCGACAATCGTAACGTCACCCGACGTTTTACTTGCATGCTTAATCGTAAGCGTGCCGGAGGAATTTATGTCGACAATATCCGATCCGCTTAAAACCTGCCATGTAACATTTCCGTTTATCGAGCCGCCGCCCGTGGAGAATACAATGCCGGTGTCGCCGAAGGTTATTCCGTTAAAATCGCGATTGGTTGTTATTGTAAGAGCCGCTTGATTCGCCTTTTTTACCGTAAACGTGAAATATGTAGTAATGTCGTAGTAATCGTCGCCGCCCGGCAGCGTTGCGGAAACAGTAACGTCGTTGTCCGATAAGCTTGCATGCTTGATTGTAAGCGCACCGCTCGAAGATTGTATATCGACTATGTCGGAGCCTCCGACAACGCGCCAAATCGCATTACCACCTACGCTTCCGCCGTCGACGGTAAAAACAACGCCGGTATCGCCGAAGGTTATTCCGCTCGGGGCCTTGATTATTAGCGCCGATTGGTTAGCCTTGTTTACGGTAAACGATACAGTCGCCGAAGTGTCGTAATAGTTGTCGCCGCCTGCCATGGTCGCGCAAATAGTTATATCGCCCGAGCTTTTACTTGCGTGGAAGATAGTAAGCGCGCCGTTAGGATCGATGCTCACAATATCCGATCCGCTCAAAACCTCCCACGTAAGATTGCCGCCGCTCGATCCGCCGTCTGTAGAGAACACAATGCCGGTGTCGCCGAAAGTTATTCCGTTAAAATCGCGATTGGTTTTTATTGTAAGTGCACTTTGGTTAGCCTTATTTATGGTGAATACGGTTGAAGCCGTCGCCGCATAGTAATCCTCATTGCCGGCCATAGTGGCGTATACCGTAACGGTACCAGCGCCTTTAATGGTCAGCTCGCCTGTCGATTCGTTTATTACGGCTATAACTTTTTCGGAATCCGGCGATTGGACACTCCAGGTTACTTTTCCGTTTGTCGTGCCACCGGTACACGTAAGCGTAATAATCTTGTCCTTTTCGTAAATTATTCCGCTCGGAACATTGATAATCAATGCGCCTTGGTTGGTTTTGTCGATGTAAAGCGTTATCGTAGTGGATATATCGTAGTAATTATCACCACCCGGCTTTCTTGCGGTAATTATTGCCGTGCCATCACCCACGCCCAGAATCTTGCCTACGCCGGTATTGGGGTCTAGCTCAATATTCCCTTCATACGACCACACAACATTCTCTCCGCTAGAGCCTCCGGTTGTGCCCAGTCTTAATTCCGTGTTGATGGTAAGTACACCCGTAGGAAGACCGGTAATCGACAAGGCGTTTTGCACAGCCTTATGTATTTCCAAAGTTATTGTATCGGATGCGCTTTCGTAGTTGGCGTCCCCGGCCTTTGTCGCGGTAATTACAACGGTGCCTGCGCCTTTAATTTCCAGCGCGCCGCTTACAGGGTCGATTTCTGCGTAAGAATCGCCTTCAACCACACTCCAAGTCAGCACTCCGCTACCCAGCCCGTTCTTTGCGGTGAGCACAACGTCCTTGTCGCCGTAGGTTATACCGCTCGGAGCGACGATTGTAAAATCGTACTGGACCGCTTTGTGTATCTCTATTGTTATAATGTCGAACGCGCTTTCGTAGTTTTCGTTTCCCGATTTTGTCGCGGATATAGTAACGGTGCCGGCGCCCAAAATGTTAAACTCCCCACCTGCCGAATGCGAGGCGAAACCGCTTCCGCTCTCGACGGTCCAGGTTACGTCGGCGCCGTCCACACCGCCCGATGTTGTAAGCGTAAAAGTTCCGCCCTGTTTGTACGTAACTCCGCC
>JAFLVD010000054.1 GCA_022508485.1 Clostridiales bacterium
TGTGTAGACCGAACAGCGTGTTAGACATCTCACCCGACGAAACACTTTCTTAAAAAATAATAATTAAGGACCGCTATGCGGTTCTTTTTTATTTTAGATGCGCCGCGACGTTTACACGACCGCTACCACACCATTTCGACCGAAGGGGACGTAGTGAGGCGTAGCGGAGGTCGGGCGATAGCCGCATAACTTATAACCGCACAGTCGCTATCGGGTAGAGAGAATTTAACAAGATATAATAATTAAATATAAGTAAAATGCTTGACAAGGAAAGGGATAATATGTTAATCTTATAAAGCACCGTTCCGGCGGTGTTTTTATTACGTGTGATTTTGGAGGACCGGTATGGAACCTAAAAACATAAGGATTACGCTTGAATGCACTGAATGCAAGCAGCGCAATTACGACACTACGAAGAACAAAAAGAACGATCCCGACAGGATCGAGCTTAAAAAGTATTGCCGTTTCTGCAAGAAGCGCACCGTTCATAAGGAAGCTAAATAATGGCTAAAGAAGAAAAGACCAATCTCGACGAGGAAGTCGACGACGCCGAGGAGACTGTTACTTCCGATACCCCCGAGGATACGGAGGGCGACAGCGCTTCGAAGGCGGAGGAAACTCCGGTCAAAAAGAAGGACAGGTCCAAAATCTATCTCGACAGCAAGCAGACCACCGTCAAAAAGAAGAAAGAGCCGGGCAAGGTTGGCCGCTGGTTCAAAGACTTCTTTTCCGAGCTTAAAAAGGTTACTTGGCCGTCGTTTTCAAAGGTCCTTAAACAGACGGGCACCGTTTTGCTTGTAACGGTAATTTTCTTGCTCGTTCTGATGGCGTTCGACGCGCTGTTCGGCTGGCTGTACCAGCTCGGCGTAGAGAATATTCAGGCGGTAACGTCGCTTTCAACATTAGCTTCGACGCTTAAAGGCGGAGGAGGGCTGCTATGACAGACGACGAACTTTTCGAATCCGATACGGTAGCGGAAGAAGTCGAAAGCAAAGAGCCGCAGGCGGAAAGTACCGCCCCCGAGCTTCCCGAAGCCAAGTGGTATATCCTTCACACGTATTCGGGCTACGAGAACCTTGTTAAAGTAAACCTCGAAACCTCGTTCAGACAGAGCAATATCGACGACCGTCTTATCGACGTGCGTATTCCGATGGAAGACGTTGTGGAAGAGCGAAACGGCAAGCGCAAGGTTGTTCAGCGCAGACTGTTCCCCTCGTACGTGCTCGTCAAAATGATTTATACGCGCGACATGTGGCACCTTATTACCGGCACGCGCGGCGTAACCGGCTTCGTCGGGCCGCAGGGCAAACCCACGCCGCTGACCGACGACGAAATCCGCCGCATGCAGCTTGAAAAAGTAACGGTTAAAACCGATTTTGCGGTCGGCGATTCCATTCGCGTCGTTAACGGTCCGCTCGCCGACAGAACGGGCGAGATTAAGAGCATAAACCAAACCACCGGCAAGTGCATGGTCGACATCAACATGTTCGGCAGAATGATTCCTGCCGAGCTTGATATGTACCAGCTCGAAAAAATCGATCCGCAGTAAGAGCGGATAATAAGTAAACAACAACGGGAGAGCCGAATAGGCTCGTAGGTACCGCGATTGTAATAAATTTTACAAGGAGAAAGCAAAAATGGCAAAAAAACTGCAAGCTGTTGTTAAGCTTCAGCTTCCCGCCGGCAAAGCAACGCCGGGACCGCCTGTCGGATCGTCGCTCGGTCCGCACGGCATTAACATCGCCGGCTTCGTTAAGGAATTTAACGAGCGCACGGCGGACAAGGTCGGGCTTATTATCCCCGTGGTAATCAGCATCTACTCCGACCGTTCGTTCACCTTTGTACTGAAATCTCCGCCTGCCGCAGTCCTTATCAAAAAGGCGTGCGGAATCGAGTCCGGCTCGGCAAAGCCCAACCGCGACAAGGTTGCTAAAATAACGATGGCGCAGATCGAAGAAATCGCAAAAATCAAGATGGCAGACCTCAACGCCGGCTCGCTCGAGACCGCAAAGACGATGGTCGCCGGTACCGCTCGCTCTATGGGCGTCGTTGTGGTGGAGGAGTGATATGAAACACGGAAAGAGATATATCGCCGCCGCCGAAAAGATTGAGCGCGGCAAAGTGTACGAAACGGCGGAAGCCTTTACCAAGATTCAAGAGATAGCGACGGCTAAGTTCGACGAGACAATCGAAGCCCACATCAAGCTCGGCGTCGACCCTCGTCAGGCAGACCAGCAGGTCCGCGGCACCGTTGTTCTTCCTCACGGCACCGGTAAAAACGTAAGAGTGCTCGTTATCGCTAAGGGCGACAAGGCGGACATTGCCGAAAAGGCAGGCGCGGACATCGTCGGCGCGGAAGAGATAATCGCCAAAATCGCAAACGAAAACTACCTTGATTTCGACGTGGTTATTACCTCGCCGGACATGATGGGTCAGCTCGGTCGCGTAGCGCGTATCCTCGGTCCTCGCGGCTTAATGCCCAGTCCCAAGTCGGGCACGATCACCCAGGACATTGCGAAAGCCATTGCCGACACTAAGGCAGGTAAGGTAGAGTACCGCGTCGATAAGACCGCTATCATTCACTGCATTATCGGCAAAAAGAGCTTCGGTCCCGAAAAGCTCAAAGAAAACTTCGACACACTTCTCGACGCTATCGTCCGTGCAAAGCCTGCGGCGGCAAAGGGCACCTATCTTAAAAGCGTGTTCGTCGCCCCGGCAATGGGTCCCGGACTTAAAGTAAACGTCAGAGTGTAATTGCAGTAACACATTCGGATTAAAAGTCCGAAGGCACAAACAAAGTAAATAGCCTAAGACCCAAGCGGAAACTTAAACGGCTTTATGCCGACTTGTCGAGGCGCGTTAATTATTCACCTACGGGATAGGTGTATTATGCAGCGGCGTTCTCGATAAGAGGGCGCCGCTTTTCATATCCCTATTCTATAAGGAGGTAGAAATGTCAAAGAACAATATCGAGAGCAGAAAGGCTTACGTCGCGGACGTCGTCGAGCATGTCAAAAACGCTTCGTCCATCGTGCTTGTCGATTACAGAGGTATCAACGTCGAGCAGGACACCAAGATGCGTAAAGCTCTTCGCGAAGCCGGCGTAACGTACCGCGTCGTTAAAAACAGCGCACTCTCGCGCGCGTTTGCCGAAACCGGCAACACCGGCTACGACGACGTGTTCGTCGGCCCGACCGCGGTCGCGTTCGGCGGCGCGCAGGACCCCATTGCGCCTTGCCGTGTACTCACCGAGTACGCAGAAAAGACCAAGATGGAAGTCAAGTGTGGCATTGTCGAGGGCAAAAAGTTCGACGCCGCAGGCGTTAAAGCGCTCGCAAGCATTCCCGAAAAGCCCGTATTGCTTTCGCAGTTACTCGGCCTACTCACAAGCCCCATGCGTTCGCTCGCCGTCGCTATCAGCGAAGTCGCGAAAAAGAAAGGGGCTTAATAAATCGCTATGCGCGTCGGCGCATACAACCCTACAACTGAATATCCTCGCTTAATTGCGAGACCGCGTGGCGGCGTTAACGCCCAAAAAATATAAAGGGCACAGACCCAAAAAAAGGAGAAATTAAATCATGGCAGATTTGGATAAGATGATCGAAGAGATCGAAAAAATGACCGTTCTCGAGCTTAACGACCTCGTTA
>JAFLVD010000055.1 GCA_022508485.1 Clostridiales bacterium
ACAACCTTACGGCGGTTCGCCTGGATTCCTCGACAAGCTCGGAATGATGTACGGCAAAAAAAAGCCCCCTTTTGTAAGAAGGCTGTCCGCGAAGCAGACTGATGGGAGTGTAAACAAGCTCGGATTTTTATAAGACAGTTTACTTTTTTAAAATGCATCTAAATATCATTTAAGAGAAAAACAAACGGGTGGACAAGGGTCCACCCGTTTTGTGTTGTTATAATATTAGGATTGATTGAGAGTTAAGGATTACTCGGCAGCTGCCGATGTAGAAACCTGAATCTCAGGGCTACCGGTTTTTAATTCACCTTGTGCGTTTCTGTATTCGATGATGGTGTATGTTTTGTTGCCGACGGTAACGGTGATTTTTTCTTCGTTAATAGTGGTAGAAGGAAGATCCTCGCCACGACCACCGAAGTGAATCCAATACCTGCCATCTTCAAGAGCAGACAAGTCCCAAACAACGGTGAAGTTTCCCTCGTCGTCAACGGTTATCGTGCCGTCTTCGGTACGAGCAACCGTCGGCCACGGATCGCCGTTTAATACGGTAGCGATGTAAGCCTTAGCGTCGCCCTCGTAGCCTTCGACTTTGCCCTTAATGACCATAACGGCCTTGCCGTCCCGCTCTTCGAGTTCAAAGCTCTCGACGGTATATTTAGCGGCATTGGCTTCGTTAACCTTAATACCTACGCAGCCCCAGAAGTCTTGGTCGCTGCCACTGCCCTTAACGTAAACCATTTCGACCTTCCATTCGCCGAATACAACGGTTTTCGAGAAGGCGTCAATGTCGGGCTTAAAGTCGCCGGCATCGCCTTCGGCGGTAAACGAGAGGTGCGAGGTGTAAGCGCGTTTTGTGGTGATTAGCGAGGAAATGTCAAACTTAATGGTAAACGTGCCATCTTCTTCGTTGACGGTTATGGTCTTGTCGAAGTTCTTGTTACGATCCCAGCCGCCGCCGTAAATATTGTCATTGGTTTGGAGATCAAAGTTAACGGTAAGAGCTTCGATTTCAGCCTTGGTATAGTTGCGGTAGGCGAATGTAATGACGTAGAGTAATTTTTCGCCTTCTACAACAAGGTCAACTTCGGTAACGGAAGCTTTCTTAGCCGAAGAGTCATCGACGAATACGCAAACGAGCTGCGAGCCCCAGCCGGTCCAGTTTTTGAGCGTGTAGGTTATGGTGCCTACAACAATGCTGCTTTCCTCTAACTTCATGACGAGGTTGGTATTGGAAGCGCCGAAGTGCGAGAACGCAACGTCGCCGTCGTTCAAGCCTGCGAGAGAGAGATAAATCTTGAAGGTGCTGTCGCCTTGCTCATTGTAATCGACATCGACTTTCTGTGAGCCGTTATCGAGGTACATGCCCCAGCCTTTGTGGTTGGCGCCGTCGTTGTTCTGAAGGTCGATGTAGATAGCCGCAATCTTGCTCTCGAGGTCCTCCTTGTTTTGGAGCTCGCCTATATACTTACCGGATACAACGAGGTATACGGCTTCGTCGGTTCCTTCGAAGGTCTTCTTTTCAAGGGCCACGCCGGTCTGCATGTAAGGCGCGGTCTCCTCGTAATGAAGCTTAAGGATCTTTTCAGTGCCGGTGAACTGTGCGCCGTTGCCGCCCGTAATGGCGCCGCCCGGCTCAGGGGTCCAGCTTTCGAAGAAGAAGCGATAGTACTTTTCGTCGACCTTAGCAACGACCTGGTCATTTAAGTCGGCATAATCGTTGTCATCGGAAAGGAACAATTCCTGCATAATCGTGGTGTTACCGAGCTTTAAGCAGAATCTGATATCGAGCCATACGCCGATAAGCGACTCGGGGAAGTTATCGGGTTTCTCGCCATCGCCCATGTATTCGGGTTCTGCTTTGGCAAGATCTGCCAGGTTAAGCCTGAGGTTGAAGCCGTTATTGTCGGGTTGCTTTTCGACCGTGATATGGGGGTCGTAAGCCTTAGGCGGATCGTTGCCCTCGTAGAGGTAAAGGTAAGCGGAGTTAGCCGCGACAAATTCGCCCATTACGTAGAGGTAAGGAACACTTTGGTCAAGCTCGAAGCCCATTTTGGTAACGTTTACGAGCGTGGTGGTGTAGGACGCACCGGCGGTAACGCTGGTTTTGGTTCCGGAAGGAATTTTGTTATTGGTTACGCCCGTGCCGCTCCATCTTTCGAAAGGAAGTCCGGAGGTGGGATCTTCCGGATCGATAAGAAGCGTAGGTACGGGAAGCTCGACGTCGGCAGTGAGAGCTGCAGCAAAGGTCCAGGCAACGTAGTCCTCACCCTCCATGTAACCCTCGGGAAGCTTAGCAAGCTCATCGCCGGAGATCGTGCCGCCGTTAAGGTTAAGCTTAATTAAGCCCTTTACGGCCTCGTCGAACTCGACCTCGACCTTGTCCGCGCCGGGATAGCTGACGTAGAACTTGGTGTCGCCGAGGCTAAGCGCTTCGGCATTTTCCTGCTGATAGGAAATGGTGCCGGTAACTTCCTCGTGTCTGTTGGTCTTGTAGTAAGCAGTTACAACGATGTCGTCTGCGGTGAGAACGTCGCCGGCATAGAATACCGCGTTCTCGTCCGCAAGTGCGGCTTCGATATGATCGAGCTGTTCCGCGGAAACAACGGAAATCTCTAAGTTTTCGGTAACAGCGGCGGTGGTGTACACGCCGTTGGTAGGACGAACCGTAGATTTACCGGCCTTTACCGAGCCGGCTTCCCAACCGTCGTTAAATGTGAGCTTGAAGGAAATCTTTGTGCCCTTCGAGACTTCCATTTTTTGTGCGTACTTGGGACCGTCGACAATCTCAACTGCTTTTACGTTGTTGTCAAGGGTCCAAGTAACGGTGTATTTTTTGGTCGTTTCTTCTTTTTCACACGCTACGAGGAAAACCGCGCAGACAAGCGTAAAAAGAACGACCAAAAAAGACGTGAGTGCAATCTTTCCCTTTGTCTTTCTCATTACTATTCTCCTTTTTAGTTTATTATTCGGCGTAACGAGCTAATCGTCCTGCCGTTAATGAGACATTGTTTTGTTTGTGGGGGGGCATTATGTTCGCCCCCCCACTGTTATGATTTTAGCTTATTCCATCTTAGAGCCGCATTTTTTGCAGAATGTAGATTCGTCTTTATTTTCCGCTCCGCAGTTCTTGCAAATCTTT
>JAFLVD010000056.1 GCA_022508485.1 Clostridiales bacterium
CTGCATAGCTTGTCGAAGCGCACCTTCTCTCCGCTCTCCGCGCTCGCGCTCGCGCTCGCGCCGCTTACACTGCCGGCGATTATCCCTACGCCGCCACCCTCTATCTCGGCGGTGCCGGCGGTAACCGAACGAATATCGGTCGCTACCGAAATCTGTTCGACCTCGACGTCTATTGTGCGGCGGCGCTTTAATGCGAGGTGGATTATCATAACTATGAGAAGAACGGGCAGTATCGCCATTAGCGTTATTATAATCGCGACCGTTTCGGAAGGGATAAGCTCGTTAGGCTGCTCCGGACTTGTTTGCACGAAAAACACAAGCGCGGCTATTAAAAGCGCACCCGAGATAAGCGCAAGTATAAAGCAGATTGCATATTTCGCCTTAGCGAGTTTGTTGCCCTTCTTTTTCTTCATCGTGTTTTACAAATCCGAGTCGGATCCTCCTTCCGTCGCAGCGTCGTTAACTTGATTTTCGTCGATTGTATTCTCTTCGGCTGTATTGTTTTCGGCGCGGCGGTCGCCGCCCTTTTTGCGCTTCGCCTCTTTTTTTACGCTTTCCATAGTAATGGTTTCGCGGCGAATACGCTTTTTGGCTTTTTGCCATTCCTTTTTGTAAAAGGCGGTAAACGCCTTGTACTGCTTTTCTATATCGTCGAACGAATCCTCGGTTGTGTAGTCCTCGGTCGACTCTATAAGCCCGTGCTGCGCCCTCAATCCGTTTAGTCGGCTTTGAATAAACGTGTACTCCTCTTTGAGGTCGTTTAAGCTCTTTTCGACGGTGCCGAGTCTTGCTTCCGTCTCCGCCGTAACGCTCTTCGCGGCCGCGACCCTTTCCTTCGCGTCGCGCTCGGCCTTATCCGCTCGCTCGTTGCTCGCCTTTGTCGCGTCGGCTATCTTCTGCGCGGTCGCCTCGCGTTCCCTCGCCGCCGCCTCGCGAACGGCGGACAGCTCTTGACCGTGGCGGATATCCGCCGCGTTTAGCGCCGCGGCTTTTTCCTCGTCCTTTGCGTTAAGCGCGTCGGCGCACTCGGCGCGGAGGCGCTGAACTTCCTCTATGTTTTTGTCGGTAAGGCTTCGTATCTCCTCGCGCGCGTCCGCGATAAGCTTGTTTCGCTCTTCCACCGCCGCAGTGAGGATTCCGTTATCCTGCGTAAGTTTTTCTATATCGCTTCTCGCCGTTTCGAGGTCGCGCCGCATAGCGTCGAAGGTTTTAAGCCGTTCTTCGAGAATAAGCATGTATTCTTCCATGCCCATGCCGCTCGATGCGATGCGCTTACGCAAGTTTTTAAGCTTTTCGGTCTCGCGCTTTTCTTCCTCTATTTTAAGCCGCTGAAGCTCTGCCTCGTACTGGCGCTTTAAAACCTCGCCGAGGTTAAGATTGTACTCGTAAGCGAGGAACGCCGAGTAAACGAGAAGCTCGGAAAACGCGTCGGCGTTTTTCTCGGTGAGCGGCGATTGCGCGTCCGTCTTGGGCACGACGTGAAAGCCCTCTTTGGTGTATGAGTTAATGTACTCGTAAAGCGCGACCGCGCCTTTAAAGTGCTTGTTCATTCTGAGCACGTTCGTTTTGGTAATGGGCGGTTTTATTATAGGCGCTTTTGCCACCTCCTGCATTATGGGAAGCGAGAGGTAAAAGTTGACGTCGGACAGTATTTTTTCTATTCGTCCTATGGTCGATTTAATGGGGTTAAGCTCTTTTAGGAATTTGTCCTTTTTGCGCTCGTCGTCGAGCGTAAGCGAAAACTTAACCTTTTGGTTGCGGTACGAAATATCCTTTTTAAGCTCGACCTTACCCTTGTAGGTATATGTAAAGTCGATTATCTTTTCGTATCTGTACGTTACGAAGTCGTGAATGTACGCAAGAAGCATGTATAAGAATTTGTTTTCGTATACGGTAAAGTCGCTCAAACGCTCTACGGTGTAAAGCTTGTCGGGTACAAGGTCGGCTCCGTTTTCTGGCGCTCTCGTAAGAAGGCTGCTGTGCTTTGCCAAATGCTCGATTGAGTCTTTGGACACGCGCTTTACCCTTTCGATAGGGATAATCTCGCCGTTGGACTGAATAAACTGCCGTTCCTCGGCAAGCGCCGCCGCAACAAACTCAAGCCCTTTTTCTATCTCGTTAATCCATTCCTCGTCGATCTCGCAAATATTCCTGGTTACCGATAAGAGCGATTCCTCGGGACGGTCGGCTACAACGGCATCACGAAACCGGGAGAGGTCGTCATGACCTTCCGTATTGCTTCGGTAATCCTTTATTGCTTTGTAGAGTATATCCGACTCGTCCATTTTTTACCAAATCCTTATTAGTAAACAGTGTTTACCGCTTTTGCCTATTACCTATCCTTGTTAAGCGTTATCCGCAATGCGTTCTATTGCAGAGCGGCAGGC
>JAFLVD010000057.1 GCA_022508485.1 Clostridiales bacterium
CCTGCCCCGAGTGCGGCAAGTGCATTAACGACGCTTGTAGCGACCCTGCGTGCTACCCCAAGTGCGACACCGATCACTATACGACGAGCGGCGTTATGCCGGTAATTAGGATTGATACAGCGGACGGATCTAACGCCTTTGCTACCGTTCCCGACCGCAATTCCAAGCTTCGCGACGAGATAGAGTACGTGGCGGCGACGGTAACGATAGAGGACGACGACGAGACGGTGCTGGACGGTGTGGAAGCGAGCGTAAAGGCGCGCGGCAATTACACGCTCAATTACGAAAAGAAGCCTATCCGCATTAAGTTCAACAAAAAGCAAAGCGTGCTCGGCCTTAACGGCGGCGCCAAGTTCAAGAGTTGGGTGCTACTCGCCGATTGGAAGGACCTTTCGATGAGCAATAACCTGGCGGCGTTATACTTAGGAAACGCCCTACTCGGCTCGGACGGATATTACAGCAGCGACTACCGTAACGTCGAAGTGTATCTTAACGGCAGGTATTGGGGTGTGTATTTACTCGTCGAACAGCAGGAAGCCAAAGGCGACGACGGAAGGACGAGCGCGCCTGCGGTACCCGACGACTACACCGGCACCGACACCGGCTACTTGGTGGAGTACGACGGTTACTACACCGACGAACAGAACATGCCGAACGGCGCAGGCGATCCGACGTTCGAGCTTAATTACGCCGACTATGCCCCACTCACAAAGTCGAACGGCAGTACGCTAAACACGCGGTATGCACAGCGCGGCTACACCGTTAAGAGCGATATATACTCGAACGACCAGCTCGAATTTATAAACACGTACATGGATAACGCATACAAAATTGCGTACGAGGCGGTGTACAGAAACACGTTCTACAAGTTAACTTCCGACTGTACGGGACTCGTTCCAACGAGCGGAACGGTGCAATCGACGGTGTCGTCGGTTATAGACATTAAATCGCTCGCCGATATGTACATTCTGTCCGAAATCACTTGCGACCCCGACCTCGCCTGGTCGAGCTTTTATATCTCGCTCGACATGACGGAGACCGGCTCGAAAAAGCTTATTTTCGAAGCGCCGTGGGACTTTGACTCGGCGTTCGGAATAAAGCAAGGCTTTGTAAACAGCGGAAACGGCATGTACGCCGCAAACTGCGACAATCCGTGGCTGGTGCTTCTTATCCGCGAGCAGTGGTTCCAAAACATAATCAAAGATAAATGGGCAGAGCTTGTCGAAAGCGGCGCGACCGACGAAGTAATCGAGATTATCGAAAAGAACAAAAAAGACTACGAGCTGTGCTACGAAAACAATTTCAGGCGCTGGAAAAACCGCATTATATTCGGCAACAGCGAGCTTGTGTGGGAACTGAACACCTACCGCACTCAAGCGGAAGCGGCGGACTACCTTATTAACTGGCTGACCAAAAGATTTAAGTACTTGAATATTCAGTGGGGCGACGGCGAGGACGACTCGAATATCCCCTCGCGCCCCGAAGACGGAAGTACTAAATACTGCTTCGAAGCGGAAAATTGCTTCGCCGACTACCCCATTATTATCGACGACTGGCACAGCGAATGGGCAAGCGGCGGATACTTCCTCGGCAATATCGACGGCACCTACGGCGCAAGAATAACACTGACGGTATACGCCGAAGCGGACTGCACTGTGTTTTTGTCGGTCGGGCTCAGTAAGCGCAGCTTCGAAGCCGATTTCTCCGAATGGTTCTCCGTCAACGTTAACGACACGCTACTTAACATGCCGCCGCGTACCGTTCCGGCTGTTTCCTACGGCGAGACGGAATGGGTTGCCTGGACGGAAGTCTACCTAATGCCGATTGAACTTAATCAAGGCTACAACACGGTAACATTTACAACAGTCGGCGGCTATGCGACAAACGTCGACTACTTCAACATCTACTCCTTCACTACACTGTACGAGGCGTAATAACCGGCAATTTAATAAGGCTTGTGCTATAACGGCGCAAGCCTTTTCTTGTGTAAAAAAGATTAAGCGATAGTAACAAAACAACATAATATCGCTTTCACTATGCGTCAGCCGCACATAGCCTTCCCCGTGGGGGGGCACGCGTAAACGCGTGATGTCCTCGGTCCCTCGGACATCGTTCGCTAAA
>JAFLVD010000058.1 GCA_022508485.1 Clostridiales bacterium
AGGCGGAGGTCGGCGCCGTTACGGAAGAAGATAAGGTCGAGCGCGATAACGCGGTCGAGAATAAGCCCACTACGGACGAAACCGTAAAATCGGATTCCGTTTCGGACGCGCAGGAGGACGAAAACAACGGCGGTCGCGCAGGCGCGGTCGATAGCGACGACAACGACGGCGAGCTTGATAAGATTTATGAGTTTACGCTTGTAACGGACGAGGACGGCGAAAGCTACTACAAAATAGCGCTTAAAGAAAGTCTTCACGACGAAGTAACCGAGATTGTCGTTCCCGATACGTACAGAGGCTTACACATTGCGGAGCTTGACGAGTACGCGTTTTACTCTTGTGATAACCTTACTTCGATTGTAATACCCAAAGGCATAAGAGTAATAGGCGATAAGGCTTTTTACTATTGTAGAAAACTTGCCGACTTAAGATTAACGGAAGGTCTGCAAACGATAGGTAGGAACGCATTTCGTTTTTGTTCCAGTCTCACTTCGGTCACGCTTCCCGACGGGTTGGTTTCTTTGGGACAGGAGGCGTTTTACTATTGTAAAAATCTCGAAGAAGTTGTGTTTCCCGAAAGCTTGCAAACGATAGAAATGCGTACTTTCTACCACTGCGAAAATCTTTCGAGGGTGTATTTTGCGGAAGGGCTGACGACGATAGGGCAAATGGCTTTTTACTATTGCAGAAATCTTACCGACGTGTCGTTTCCCGAAAGCCTGCAAGCGATAGGCATGGCTGCTTTTCTTCATTGCGACTTGTTTACGCAAATAATTTTGCCCGAAAACGTAACAACGATAGCAAACGTGGCTTTTTCGTTGTGTAAAGCTCTTGACAGCGTAACAATATGCGGAAACAACATTACGATAGGGCAAGGCGCATTTAACGGGTGCAGTAATCTTACCAAGGTGACTATACTCGGGAGTATCGAATCCATGGGCGAAAGCGTGTTTTATAACTGCCCCAAGCTCGAAAAAGTTTTATTGCCGTCTTTCTGTAAATGACAGCTTAAATCATCGAACGGAGAATTATGAAAAAGCTTGTAAACAGCATTATAACTATATTACTTTCGGTATGTATGTGCATATTCTTTTGCGCGTGCGGAAGCGTTCAAACGGTACGGCT
>JAFLVD010000059.1 GCA_022508485.1 Clostridiales bacterium
TTACCTATCCTTGTTAAGCGTTATCCGCAATGCGTTCTATTGCAGAGCGGCAGGCGCGCATCTCGTCCGCGCCGAACAGTTTGTCGAGCACCGCGAAAAACTCGTCCTTATGCGCGCGTATATACGTAGGGCTTTGCACTTCGAGCTTGCGTATTACCTTTTTGCTAAGTATGTCGTCGAGCGCTTTTAGTTCCTCGCCGCCGCACGCCACATACACAGGTATGTACTCGCGTATCTGCTTCATTATTCTGTTTCCGAACGTTATGTGAAAGCTCGCTATCAGCTGTTTATCTAACGCTTCCAGTCTGTTTATGTTCCTTCGCGTTATCCCGAATTCTTCTTGCGCTTCCTTCGCAAGCTTCATAAACCTCTCCGCGCTTAAATGCGTCGTCTTTGTATACGGCGCCACAAACGGCTCGGCTTTATTATCCAAGTTCAGTATCATCGCTCTGTCGTACACCTTGTCGCTTATTGCAAACGTAGAGTCGTCGTTATTTGCCGTGCCTATAAACCACATATTGGTGGGCAGTACTATCTTTCCGTTCCGTATCTGTTCGGGATCGTTATCCCACGTCGTCGCTACCACGTCCAACGTTCTCTTTTCCTTTTCGGGTAATTCGAGCAGCGACAAGAACTCCGCAAAGTAATATTCCACTCGCGCTATATTCATCTCGTCGAGTATTGTTACGTATATATCCTTGCTGTAATTTGCTTCGTACATTGCAGCAAGCAGCGTCGTTTCGTTAAAGCTTTTCGTAAACTCGTTATAGTAACCTATTAAGTCCGTTCTTTCCTTCCACATAGGCTGTACGGGTACTACCACCGCTCTGTTTTCAAGGTACGTTCCAAGTGCGTACGCAAGCGAAGTTTTTCCCGTTCCCGACATTCCTTGAAGTATAAGCAAATTACTTACCGCCATGCCGGCTACGAACCTTCTTATATCCTCTATGTCGTAATACAGCTTTAATCTGTTCGAGCAGAACGCTCTGAAATTTTCGCAGAACGCTTTCAGCGTTACCGTCTCGTCGTAGTCGTCGCGCTTAAAGCTGTCCTTTCGCTCGTCTAATCTGCATAGCTTGTCGAAGCGCACCTTCTCTCCGCTCTCCGCGCTCGCGCTCGCGC
>JAFLVD010000006.1:0-50929 GCA_022508485.1 Clostridiales bacterium
TTGCGAGCACGGCGGTTTTGTTTACAAAACCGCACGAGTCCCTCATTGCCCACCAATGGTACCTAAAACGAACCCCTTTTGTCGGGGAACAGTTTTAGGTTTTTTTTTTGCTCACTTGTATCAAGACAAGCACACGCCACGGTTGCAAATCGGTTATTTTCTGTCTTATATGTCCTATTCTGTTCCGCTTGCTTTGGCATGATTAATATGATATAATAATTGTACGATAAACAGTAGTTTTACGGTCAAATGGTTTTCTCGGAGGGAATATGGAAGATAAAAAGCGTAAAAAAGGGGGGTTGATTGCGTCGCTGATATGCTTAGGTTTGGCGCTCGCTTTGCTCGTTCCTACGCTTATACTTCTTTCAGGGGACTTTATGGTCGGCGTTATCGCATTTGGCGGTGTCGGTGTTATTTTGCTAATTGTTTACTTCTTTGAAAAATGGGCAAAGCTGATTATCGGCATACTCTTTACAACTTTGTTTGCTATATTTTTAATATGCACTTTTGTAGCAACAGATGTGTTTATATGGTTTGCTGTTCCGTGCTTCGTAGTTGGTTTTTCACTTCTGTTTGACTGCCTTATGAAAAAAATCGGCTCACAGTTGACGCTTCCTATACTGGCAGACGTTTTCAGTTTTTCATTTCTGCTGATGTGGCTTTTAGGGGAGATAATCAATTATTCTCAAATATCTACTCTTTTTTTCATAATGGCAGTGTTGTTCCCTATTGTTGGGATTATTCTCGGTATCATTGCTCTATCTTCGGGAATGGAAAGTGAAAATCAACGCAGGATTTGCTTGGGACTTTCCATTTCTGCAATAGCTTTTCCCATTTTGGTTGTTATTGTGTTAATTTTACTTTTGAGTACGGGCGTACTGGTTATCTCGTTAATGTAGGTTTATGAAAAAGAAAATCATCAGTATTTTGCTACTTATCTTGCGGATATTACTCACAGCAGGAGTGTTAGTGCTCGGCGTGTGGCTTTTGTGGCGTTACGACTACATTTCGCAGTTCGACCAAGTGGATAATATTGTTGGTGTTATTCCTATAGTTCTCGTACTGATTTTTTTAAGCGGTTTTATTGTGCTTCTTTGGATTAAACACACTAAAAGACTTGCGGCACTTTCTATTTCGCTTGCAGTAATGGTTGTGCTATCAAGTGCGCTCTTCCCAAATTCTTTGCGAGGCAATTGGTGGATACAGCAACCTTATTCAACCGAGGGCGATAACCCCGACATTACAGTTTATGCGCCGTTTATTGGTGAAAGGACGGCACGACTTGACGAACCTGCAACGCTCATGTTTACGGAAAAACTTCCCATAATGGACGGGGCACTTGCGCTCTATCCCGTATATGCGGCGATTGCCCAAGCGGTTTATGACGAAACAGCCTACGGTGCAGGTGAAAGCACTCCTTTTACAAATACTCTACGAGCGTTTGACTCTCTTATTGCAGGGGATCGGGATATTATATTTTCATCTCACGCTTCCGAAAAGCAAATTAAGACAGCAAAAGAAGCAGGCGTTGAGCTCGTCCATACGCCTATCGGTAAAGAAGCATTTGTTTTTCTTGTTGGCGAAAAGAACCCGACAGATAATCTTTCATCTCAACAAATTTATAATATCTACTCGGGTAAAACTGCGAAGTGGCGTACACTCGGCTGGAAAGAAGGCGGAGACATTATTGCCTTTCAGCGACCTGAAGGTTCGGGAAGTCAGACTGGTATTCAAACAATAATGCAAAATGTGAACCTACCGCTCATTGTTCCACAGCCTTTGCCCGACAAAAGCCTTGTTGGAACAAATAGTTTAATGAAACAGATTTCGGTTGAGTGGAAAGGTGTTCAACCTGCGCTGGGATATTCCTATAAATTTTTTGCAACGCAGATGCATCCAAATTCCGAAGCGAAACTTTTAAATATTGACGGTATAGAGCCGTCTGCAGAGAATATTGCAAGTGGCGTATATCCGTTTACAGTAGAGTTTTATGCAATTACGAATGGCGAACCCACGGGTAATACAAAATTATTGATTGATTGGATTTTATCTGCTCAAGGACAAACGCTTATTGAAAAAACAGGATATGCAGCAATTGGTTTGAAAGAAGACTAAATTTAAATTTCAATTTATCGAACTGTATTCGTTTTACGTTACGACTGCCCCACCACAAAAAGCGCACAGGTTGTCGGTGCGTTTTTTGTGGGGAAAAATAAAGCGCCGCTGTCGCAGAAGGAAGAATATAAATCCCCTATTTGACACGGTCGGGAAAAATATGTTAGAATATTTAGATATGAGACAACGGCGGAAAAATACCGATATAGAAAATGATAATAACACTACGGCAAAAAAAGTAATGAAAAAAGGCCGAATTATTGCATTTGCCATAGTAGGCGGATTTTTGACAATCATACTCGTATTCGTGGCTGTGTGCGGCATACGTTGGGCTATACACAGCAAGACAGTCGGCGCCTACGGCGACTACAAGTTTGACGGCGGACAGACTCGGTTTGATTTAGATTTATTTCCTTCGCTCGTTGTGGATAAGGACGCCAACGAGCTTAAAATACTTCAAATTGCCGATCCGCAAATTAAATTCGGCAGCTTTACACGGGACACCAAAACAATGGACCTGCTTGACAGGGCAATCAAGGCGGAAAAGCCCGATATTTGCGTTGTTACCGGCGACTTGACTTTATCCATTTTTACATACGACGCGTTCAACTACTTTGCAAAATTTATGGAAGAACGCAAGCAGTACTGGACGTTTACTTACGGCAATCACGACAGTCAGTTCGATTGCAGCAAGTACACCATTTATAACTTATTGAAGGGCTACAAACATTGTCTGTTCAGTCCCGGACCGAGCGACGTGTACGGGGAAAGTAATTTCCTTGTCAATATTTTTAAAGACAGTTACGGCGCCGATAATCTTATATACAGCTTGGTGCTTCTCGATAGCGGCATGTACCCTACCGATAACGCCTCGCTAAGCGACTGGGTGTACGACTGGATAAGACAAAGCCAAATGGACTGGTACGAGTGGGCGGTAGACGGACTGCGTACGGTAAAAGCGGACATACAGACAAGCATGTTTTTCCACATTCCCATACGTGAATTTGCAAACATGTACTATCTAAACGAGCTGGCAAAAGGGCGCGACGTTTCCGACGACGTAAAAAGCAAATTGCCGAACGTCGAAATCCGCGACGTAAAAGGCGTAGTGTGTGAAAGCGACAAGTCGGACAGCGAAATAGTCTACGGCGACGACGGATATACGGTAGGAATTTTCTATCAAGGCAACGCCGAGAACACAACCGACCACCCCGACGTATTTAAATACATCAAAAAACTTGACTGCACCAAAGCGCTGTTTTGCGGACACGACCACGTCAACAATCTAAAAGGATATTATGACGGCGTGTATCTCGGCTACGGGCTGTGCTGCGGCTACCACACCTACCCCATCTTCGACGATCCCAAGATTTTGACGGACAAAGTATTGTACAATGCCAAGCTGTGGGTAGACGAGGACGGCAACCAAATGGAAAAAGGGGTAACCGCAATCCAAATCGACCTTGCGGACGGCGCTTACGGCGCTCTTACCGTAAACGACCAACAAAACAGCTACTATAAGTAATTTGTGTTTGTCCGCAAAAAGCATTTAAAAATCACTTGGATTGACAATGCTCAACCGCCGAAAAGCACGCTTATGTTTTAATTGTTACAGTTACGAGGTTATAGTTCGTGCACGATAATCAACTTTTGACAAAGGAAATTCCCACTCGGCTCGAAGCCGAAGAAATCTTGCGAGAGGCTGAAACGCATAACGTAGGACTTTGGGGAAACCACAGCCGAAACGTCGCTTTCTGTTCTGAAAAAATAGCGAAATCTTGCGGAATGGACGGCAATAAGGCGTATATTTTGGGATTGTTGCACGATATAGGCAGAAAGTTCGGCGTGCGGCATTTGGGGCACGTTTATGACGGCTATAAATATATGTTCGAATTAGGCTATACGCAAGTTGCGAAAATATGCCTGACGCATTCTTTTTGCATTCAAGATTTGTCCGTATATATCGGGGAATTCGATATAACGGACGCGGAGTTACTGGAATTAAAATCCGCGCTTAATTCCGTCGAATACGATGATTACGACAGGCTGATTCAGTTATGCGACGCGTTGGGTGCGGCAAACGGCATTGTCGATATCGAGCGACGAATGCAGGACGTGAAAAACAGATACGGTTTTTACCCTCAAAACAAATGGGATAAAAATATCGAACTGAAAAGATATTTTGAAACCCTCGCCAAACGAGACATATATGATATAGTTAGAACACAATAACCGATTAACGACACAATTCTAAATTCGTTACACAAAAACGAGCCGCCGTCATACGACGGAGGCTCGTTTTATAATTAGCGTTTAATCAGTTCTTTTTGGAAAAAACAAAGTCGCTGAACGTAATAGATCCGCTGTGCGTGTTTGTATCGCCGTAGGTTGCGGTGTCGAGATAAAGCTGCACGCGCTGAACGGCGCCCATCGGATTTGTATTGCTGTACGTAATCGTAACGGTCGCCTCCTCACCTGCGGCAAGGGTAATATAAGTTCCGCCCCACTCGGTGTCGGTATAGCAGCCGCTTCCACCTACGTTAGTCGAGGAAAGGTTGCAAACGTCCATGTCTTTATTGCCGCCTACGGTAACTTTGCGCTCACCTATAAGGTCGACGCGTACGGTGGCGGACGCCGTGCCGTTATTTTTAATCTTGATAAAGAAGATATTCTTATCCGCCGCAAGGCTCGTCGCCGGCGCCTGAACGTTTTTATAGGTGCCGCCCGAAATATTATCGTAGGTTACGGTAACGGAATAGGCCGGCTCGCCCGACTTATCCACCGTAAACTCCTCGGTATTTGTAAAGGTAAGCCGGCAAGGCTCGCCCTCTTCGATTTCGCCTTGATCCTCTTCGCCCGGTTGCGCCACTATACCTTTAAGAGCGGAAATGGTAATATCGCCCGAGGTAGCTTCCGCTTCGTTAGACGAGTTGAGGAATATGACTATTTGGTCGACGCTTACAGTGCCGTTTATTTTGCACGCAACGTCCGCTTCGTCGCCGGCGGCGAGCTTTATAACCGCCGCGCCTGCTGCAAGGTTATACTCCGCACCTTCGTACTCGGATATAACGCTCGAAATTCCGGGCGTCGAGGGACTTTCCTTTTTGATATCCACGCGGACAACCGCACCGTAACTTGCCGAGTTGTTCTTTATATGAAACTTGACCCACGAATAGCTGGCGGAAAGTCTCATGCCCGAGCAGGCGTAATCGGAAAGTTTTTCGGTGTGCGACATGCCGATAGTGCCGAGCGCTCCGGACACGGTGTACTTGTTGTCCCAAGCGGCAAATCCCGACGCGTCGATATCCGTCCAGCCGGTAACGGGCACCTCTTCGGGCGGCTCGGGCGGCGCGACGGTGGGATCGTCCAAAGGGGTGGCGGACGAAGCGATATACTTATACTCCGCCTTGCCCGAATAGTCCTCGTTAAACTTGCCCATCCAGTTATACGTTTTGTCCGTTCCCGTCCAGTAGTTTGTGAGTATTCTGCCGGGCGTGGAAGGCAAAGGATTTTTGGCGGAAGCCTTCACCTTGTATACGGGCTCGCCGTCTACGAACCAAACGATATACTCGCTCGTCCAGCGGAAGCCGTAGGTATGGAAACCCTTCGACGAGTCAAACCCGAGCTTATGGATATGCTCGTGTCCGCCCTTGCCGTTTACAAAATAGTTGAACTGGACGATTGTCGGGTCCTTGCCGAGAAACTCGATGTCTATCTCGTCGTGAGCGTTGGGCACCTTTGTTTCGTAGTTGACGTCGTACGGGCCTGTGCATACGAAGAAGGTGCTTGCCGTGCCGGGCACGCTCGACGTTTTCATACTAACCTCGTAATCTCCGTAGCCGTAGTATTCGGACGTACGTATTTCGCCGCCGTAGTACTCGGCCTGGCAGTCTTCGCCGTCGCCGTTTTTCTCTTTTTCGGTCATCTCGGAAATTGAAAGCGCGGCGACGCCGTTATCGAAGGTTACGTTGTCGGGGTTCCACCAAGTGTTAAACACGTCGCCGTTTTCAAAGCCGGCGGAAGCGAACACGCCCGATCTGTCGCTTGCCTTTCCCGTCGTGTAGTCGGCAACCTTAGTCGCCGAGGGCGCGTCGTCGGTGAGCGGTTCTTTCTCCGGCTCGTCGCAGGCCGCAAGCGTTCCTCCTACCAAAGAGAGCGCAAGCGCGGACGCCAAAGCCAAAGCTATTGTCTTTTTGGTTTTCATTTTTCCTCCTAATAAAACCATTTTTACTCGACTGATTATCAGCGAGTTTTTTCCGTTACATTAGTTTAACCGTTTTGTTATTGGTTAATCGGTTTGTACGCCACCCACTTATAGTAAGCGACCGCCTCCGAATAGTTTGTCTTATCGTATGTACCCAGCCAGCCCGAAATGTTGTTATCCCCTTCCGACTTGCCGTTCCACACGTTAAACATTATCTGCGCCCGAGAAGTCGGGATATCTCTTGTTACGCTGTAAACTCCCTTCCCGTCTACGTACCAGGTTAACTTATTCTCTTCCCACTTAAAACCGTACTCGTGGAAGCCCTCGGAAGCGTCGAAGCCAAGCTCGTACATATATTCGTGCTTGCCTACGCCATTTGTAAAATAATTGAACTGGACCTTTGTCGTGTCCTTACCGAGAATCTCCACGTCTATCTCGTCCCACTGCGGCCTGCTCGTGTAGGTGAAAAACGAGGTTACCACGCCGTTTCGCTTAATCGCTTTAAGCCGAGCGGAAAAGTAACCGTAGCCGTACGAACCGTGGCTTTGATATTCGGCGCCGTAAATCTTGTTTCCGCCGTTTGTTATTTTAAAGCTCAATGCCTCCGCCTCGTCGTCGAACGCAGCGTTATTGTTTGTCCAATCGCAGTCGAACATTCCGCCGTTGCCGTAACCGTTAGACGCTCTGAAAACGTCGAGTCCGGCGCCCGACGTAAAGTCGGCTATTTTATCGTTAATGCCGGTGTACGAATCGACAGGGTCGGTTCCGTCGTTCTTTTTTTCGGGAGGATTGCACCCGAAAAGCCCGACGGTCATAACCGCGGCAAGACATATCGATACAAATCTTATCGACCCTTTCACCGAACGCACACTCCTTTTTTCCGCCGAGCCTACTCGGCAAAGCAAGCGGTTACGCCAAACCGAAAACTCGGTTGTAAACCTCTTCCTTTTCGTTTTTAACTTTAACCGCCTCGACCGCTTCGCTAAACGCCTTTTCCGACTTTTCGGTAAGGGTCGCCTTTTCCTCGTCGGTCTTGGCCTTTTGTATTCTATCGACTGAGGCAAAGTAGCGCATCGCCTTTCCGCTTGCCTGCGACTTGGCCTTAGCGTATTCCTTATCCGCGTTGGATTTATCCGCCTTTATTTGCGCGGTCTCGTAAGCGACCTTCGCCTTTTCGATTTTTTCGGGATCGGCGTTTTTGGCTACTAAGTTATCGTACTTCTTTTTAGCGCGCTTTGCAACGGCGTTGTTGTCGGGGAATATTATCATGAAAATAAAGAAGAACACTACCATCGACACGCCACCGGTAAGCACCGTCTTTGCAAGCCCGATTACAAGCTCGGGAACGTTCCAATGCAGTAAGAAGGCGTTAGCTACGCCCCAGAGCGCGTTGGTCGCAACGGACACAAGCACCCAGCCTATAAAGTACCACATGGCCTGGAAATACGGGTTGCCGTGCGAGCGGTACGTAATGTTGCGCTGAAGCGGAAAGTTTATGCACTGTGCGGTGAAAACCGCTATCTCAAAGCAAATAAACATCGCCCAGCCCTGCTCGTCGCCGAAGATAATAAAGCTTCTTCCTCCCGCCGCGGCAAGAGGAATCATAGGCCAGCCGACGGCGGCGGTCTTGGGAAGCGCGAGCGGCACCACCGCCATAACTATGTACTGCCAAATGGTAACTCCCATCGAGAACACGAAAAAGAACACCACTTTGTAGATTAAGTCAGACAGCTTAGGGTGCTTGTCGCAAAACCCGTACCACACGCCAAGCCACTTGCGGTATAGGTTTTGGAAAAATCGCACAAATCCGTTACTCGAAAGCGGCTTAATTTGAGCGCGAAGCTCGTCCGCGGTTACCGACGAATCGGCTGATACGGACTGCTCGTCCGCAGAAACACTTTCGCTCGAAACGACTTCGTCTTCCGTCATAACATGATCCCCCTTTTATTATTATCGACGTGAGCTTTATCTACCGAAAAAAAAGAATTTAATTCGGCACGCCGCAAGGTAAATATATTATATCATTCGTAAAGAATAAAGTCAACCTTTATCCGCTCGCGCGCACGAGTTTTATACACTCGAATAAAAATTCGATTAAGTAGTATTTTAGTTCGCCGCGTTTTTATATTATCCTTTCAAATATTGACAGCCGTATAAATATGTGGTATAATTATATTTACTATATTCAACTTAATTGTCAGAGGGCAAGCTTGACTAAGACGCAGAAAATTCGCTTTATATACGGGATAGTCCTTACGGTTATGACTGTGATTGTAGGCATAGCCTTTATAATCGCGGCGTCTCAACTGTATTACAGCGGAAAGGACGCCGGTTATCCGTATGAGATAAGCCGCATAAAGGAATATATACTCGTTCCGTTCGTTTTTTTGCTTTGCTGGATTGCGGCGATTATCGGCGGCGCGGTAATTTGCATAATCTTCCCTCTCGCCGAAAAAAAGAACGTTGGGTCTGACAGCCTTACCCTGCTAAACAGGTACAAGTCCCGTATGCCTGCTTCGGGCGGCGAGGAATACGCCGACGCAAAAGCCGACATGTCAAAGTACGAAATAATCCGAAGCTTTATTTGGGGCGCGGCTTTTACTCTGTTTCTTGCGGTCGCAATCGTTATATTCGTTTATGCGTTCAATATCACACACTTCCACACCGACACGCTTTTAGACGATATACTTAACCTTGTTAAAAACGTTCTTACCTGGACGGCGGCGGCGGTGGCCGTGGGAATAGCCGCGGCGGTGGTCGACGAGGTTTTACTTAAACGCGAAATAGCCGCCGCAAAAACGGCGATAGCAAAAGGCGACAAGTCCACTCCGCCGCTTACAAAAGAAGTTAAAAAAGGGATAATAACCTTAGCAGCGGTTTTGGCGTCTGTCATAACGGGCGTTGCACTTATAGCGTACATTGTTGCGCCTTTTATCGTTCAAACCGCTTACACCGTCTCGCAGACCGTTATATACGTTATTGTGTTTGTTGTTGCCGCGCTTACAATAATCGGCTTTACGGTATACAACATAATTAAGCGGTACATCCCTGACAAAGTAAACGGAATACTTCTTATAGTCTCGCGCGCCGCGGTCGGCGCGGTCGCGATAACCTTTATTGTCTTGGGCGTACTGAACGGCGGCGCTAACGACGTGCTTACAAAAGCAATCGCAATCTGCACCGAGTGCATAGGACTGGGGTGAGCAAATGAAAAACTTTTTCCTTTCCGTAAAAAATTGGATAGTTCGCCACCTACCCACAAAGCGCCGACTTATTCAGGTGTACGTTGCGCTTCTTTATAACGTTAACTTTAAAGGTTTTGCAAACGGCACTATTTTTCAAGGCAACAGCAAGTATGCGTGCGTGCCGGGGCTTAACTGCTATTCGTGCCCGGGCGCGATAGGCGCATGTCCGCTTGGCGCGCTTCAAAACGCGTTCGCCCAGTCGGGGACTCGTGCGCCGTACTACATACTGGGAATAATAGGATTGTTCGGGCTGCTGTTTGCACGGACGATTTGCGGCTTTCTCTGCCCCGTCGGACTGTGCCAAGAGCTGATTCACAAAATCCCCTCGGTCAAGATTAAAAAGGGCCGCGCGACGCGCGCTCTGTCGTACTTAAAGTACGTGCTTCTCGTGGTTTTGGTTGTTGCGCTTCCCGTGATGTACGGCTTACAGGGAATAGCCGTCCCGGCATTCTGTAAATTCATCTGCCCCGCCGGAACGTTCGAGGGCGGAATCGGGCTTATCAGCAACCCCCTCAACTGGTCGGGAAGTCGGGATTTACTCGCGCAACTCGGCAACATATTCACCTGGAAGTTCTGCGTACTTATAACGTTTATAGTGCTTTGCGTATTCCTGTACCGTCCGTTCTGCCGTTTTATTTGTCCGCTCGGCGCGATTTACGGGTTCTTTAATAAGATATCGTTTATCGGCGTCAAGGTGGATAAAATCAAGTGCATTGACTGCGGACTGTGCGTAAAGCACTGCCAAATGGACGTTAAGCACGTCGGCGATCACGAATGCATAAACTGCGGAAGATGTATAAGCGTCTGCCCCGTAAAAGCGATATCCTGGAAAGGCTCGGGACTGTTCGACAAGCTCGACCAAAAAGAGGAAGAAAAGAAAGAGGAAAAGCCGGCGCCGACGCCCGTACTTAAATCGGTTGCGCCCACGCCTGTGCTTGCGACCGCCGCTACGCAAAACGGCGCACCTAAAATAAAATCAACCATTCCCCCTCCGTACATGCCGGTAACCTTTATGTCGGCAGCGGCGGCGGAACCCGAAGCGAACAAATCAACAAACGAGGACGGCGATATAGAATTCCGTTCGGGCGCGCCGCCCCCTGCGGAAAAGAAAGCTCGACCAAAATCGTTTTGGATTCAGGTCGCGGCATGGTGCGTCGCACTCGTTGCGTTTATAGGTGCGGTACTGTACTACAACGTATTTACCACCACGGAAGAGATTAACGACATGCAAATAGGCACCGAGTGCCCCGACTTCTCGCTTAAAACTTACGGTAAAGGCTCTACGGGAAGCTACAAGCTGTTGGACGACACGTTCACGCTAAGCGAGCAGCGCGGAAGCGTAGTCGTAATAAACTTCTGGGCCACCTGGTGCGGCCCGTGCGTCGAGGAAATCCCCCACTTTAACAAGGCGGCAACCGAATTCCCCGACGTAAAGGTAGTTGCGATACACGGCAAATCCACCGAAAGTGTTCCGCAGTTTATAATCCGTCCGACGGATACAAAAGAAAGCTGGCGCGATTACAATCTTATATTCCTTCAAGACGACCTGGACGGTCAAACGTGTCTGACTTTTAAAGCGCTCGGCGGCAACGCTACATGGCCGATGACGCTTATAGTAGACGCCGAAGGCAAAATATCCTTTACCCGTCAAGGCAAACTAAGCTACGAAGATCTTGTAAAGGAAATACAAAAAGCGCAAAACGCACATACAAATTAAACGGCGGAACAAACCCAATAAATATAACAGCATAAAAAGAAGAGGCGCTCGCCTCTTCTTTTGTTTTGCGTGAAATCATCGGCACGCTTTCCCCCATCGACACAAAAAGCTACTATTCTACGTTAATGTGCCGATATCTAAACCGCAAAACAAATCGGACCTGCGTATTCGCAAGTCCGATTTTGGTTTGTTATGTTTTTATCGGAGTGGGAGTTTTCTCTATTTCGAATCGGAAACAGTAAAGCTGACGTCGTTAGAGCTTGCCGTCCAGGAATCGTTAACCATTACGGTAATGGTAATCTCGGACGCACCGGATACGTCCAATCCGTTCTTTAACAGTTCGGCGTCGGCGTCGTCTCTGGACGAAAGGTATCTGCCGTTAACAACCACCAATATTGCCGTATTGTCGTCCCAGTCGAAGTACAGGGTCGAAATACCCGAGATCGATAACAAGTAGTTAACGTCGTCGTACTTATCGTTAAGCGAGCTCGCGTATTGTTTAAGCTCGGTTATTACAATCGGGTTTTCGGGCGAACCTTCCTCGTAATTGAACTGAACGTCCAAATACACGGTGTAGCTGTCGCCGGTCTCGTCGAGCGTTGTAAACTCCATAAGGATGTCGCCGAAGTAGCCGAGAACAAGCGTGAAAGAACCGTCGTTGGAGGTATAGGAATCGCTCAACACGTAGCCGAGCGTATCCATACTGAACTCGTAAATGTTAAGCTTAACGTTGTTCGAGTCGGAAGTAAGAGTGTAAGTGCCTGCGCCGTCCACAAAAATCGAATAGAACACGCCGCCGCCGTCGGGAACGACAACGTCGAAGTGGTCGTCGTCTTCCGAGATTGTGAAGGGGTTAAACATCGAGCCTAACGGCGAGGAAGCAACGGTAAAGGTGAAAGAGCTGTCCGATATAGACACGAGAACGACAATCCTGCTTATGTCGGCTACGGATAGTCCGTCCGCAAGCTCGGCAAACGTTTTGGTATGTACGGTGTCGGAAGTGTCGGTGTAGGACACGGAAACGATAGCGGCGTTATCGCCGTTGTAGAAGTAAAGCGTAGTCTCGTCGGTTACGTTGTAGAAGTAGTAAACCTGTTCGACGTCGGGATAATCTTCGACGTAGCCGTACTGCGTGCCGACGCTCGAAATCTCGAACGGATGATCTAAGGATCCGTCCGGCTCATTTTCCGTTAGCGTTACGTAAATATCGTAGTTTTCCGCTTGACCGTTAACGGTGGAAAATACGAGGTAGTACGGAGTGAATGCCTCCGGCTCGAAAGAGGCATAGAAGCCGCCTGCGGTCGACTGAACGGTGGTAAGCACTTGAAGCTCTCCGTCCTCGCCGATTCCTTTTACCGTAAGAAGAACGTTTGTAGAGGCGGACTCTATCTCGCAGGTAACCTCGCCGAAAACAAGCGCAGAGTAAACAACCTCGCCGCCCGTGGGAACCTTAACGGTGTGAGTGCCTTCGGTTAAGGGGTACGGATCGTCGACGGTGCCGGCCGGCACTACGTAGAAGCCGCACCATACAAGCCACTCCTCGCCTTCGGGAAGCGTGGTGTAGTACATGGACTGCATCCACGACTCGAAACCTGTTTTTTCGATATAAACTGTAAAGAATTCGATAAGGTCGTCGGTTAACGGGTAACGACCTTCGTCGTTGGATTTGTCGGTATACGCTTCGACGAGCGGATAGTAGTTTTTGCTTACGCCGTCGACGCTGAACGTAAAGGCTTGACCCTGTTCGTGGATAGCCGTAAACGAGTCGTTAAGCCCGTAAGGCGTAACGGACCCTTTTCCGAGCGTGGCGTACAAAACGGCGCCGCTCGAAGTGCGGTATTTGCCGTCGGCGCTTTTTTCGTACTCGAAGGAACCGTCAAGGTCGGCCTCGACAAAGTAGCCGTCGTGATTTTCCTGTTGGGTAAGCGTTACCGAGGGGGTAACGTCGACGACTTCCTCTTCCGGCTCTTCCTCGTATTCTTTAACGAACTCGAAGCAGATTAGAGAGTCTTTGTTAACGTCGGCCGCGTTTTCAAGCGAGACCTCGAAGTACGATAAAGCGATGCCGCTGTCGTTCATGCTGAAGTTGGAAGGATCTACCACAAAATCGAGCGAGAAGTTTTTGTTTGTAGAGGAAATGTTATCGTTACTGAACTCGCTGCCGCCGGAGTGTAGTCCTGTCATAATCGAGCCGAGATACTGCGTAACAGATAAGTCCGCCTCGCCGTACGAATACACTTTGTAAAAACCTTCCTCATACGCTTCGTAAGCGAAGTATATGTTTTGGTTGACGGAAGTGAACTTAACGGCGTACGCACCGTTGCCTACAACGTACGGGTCGAACGCCTCGAGATCGAACAAAACGTTACCCAAAGCGTCCTCGACGTATCTGCCCGCGCCGGTACCACCGGAGGGCTTATTAAGCTTATCGCCCGACTTAACCGAAACGGTAATGGTAGTCTTTGCTCCCCTCTTTATTCTCGGCGCCGTGTACGTAAGGTACGCCGGAAGTCCCAAAAGGTGAACCTCTATAAGGTTCGCTTTTTTATCGGGAATGGTTTTGCCGATTTCGAGCACCGCAACGCCGTTAGCGTCGGGCTTAACGCCCTCGTAGCACGCGCCGAGCGCGCCGTTGGATTCCACTATGCACGGCTGAACAAGTGCGTCGGTGTACGGATTGCCGGCCTCGTCCACTACGGTTACCGTGTAGGTAGTCGCGGTGTTTTCGGGCTTGTTATCGCATGCGGTAAACGCAAACACGGAAAGCGCCGCAACGACAGCCAACAAAACAATCGAAAGCTTTTTTGCTATGTTTTTCATGTAAACTTCTCCTTTTTAAGATTACTTGTTATTTATTCGGCAGGGCCGAAATACTCGTAGTGAGCGCAAAGGCGCAGCCAGTCTGTATCAAGCTCGGGGAAGCCGCCCACGCGCTTGCAGAACATATCGAGCGCGTCGCGGAGAGGCTCTGTGAGCTTTACGCAGCCCTTGTCGGCATAGCGGCGGTTGGGGTCGCCGGTATTGGCCTTTGCGTCGTTGTAGTACTGACGGATAAGCGGCGTATAGTCCTTATACCTATCGGGATCGATGTTGTACTTGTCGTCGTAGAGTATAAACGTCTGATCGTACAGGTTAAGGTAGAAGTTGATAAGGAAGTCCGCAAGCTCGCCTACCGTGCCGCGAGACGTAACCGCCGCGAGCATTGCGTCGCCGTCGATATATGCGGTGTCGCCGTAGGTGTTGAAAATTTCGGTAAGTATGCTTATCCAATCATCTTCGTTAAGTGCCGTGCCTTTAATTTCGGCGAGACCGTTTCGCTCGGTCCAGCCGCCCGACGGCTTGGTTTTGTTCCATACCCTTGCAAAGATATCGTTAAGCGTTTTGATTACCTGATTTCTGTCGCTGTAAGTAAACACAAGCTCGAGCGAGCCGTATTCAAAGAAGCGCGCACCGGTAAGAAAGTCGACGTAGATAGGGTCGTTGGTATTGGCAACGTACTCGCCGTTAACCTTAATATATTGACCGTTAGCATTCTTTTTGGCGTTGTAGTATATGCCGTCGTCGCCGAGCACGGGCTGAACGTACATGATGTTGGTTACCTGGGTCATACTGTCGTCCGTGGTTGTAAAGAGGTTGGACGCGGCGAACTGCCATGCGTAGTAGGTAGGTCCGAGATATTCCACGGTAAAGGTGTACTCGCCCGTACCGTACATATCAGCAAAGCACGTAGCAAGAATGTACTTCTCGCCGGCTTTAAGATAGTAGGTTATAATAAAGTTGTACGTTTCGTCGGGGTTTTCAAGCTGACTATCCGAGGTTGCCAAATACACCTCGGCAGGGGCGTCATATTCGGACAGCCAAGCCATAGTGTCGGACAGCTCTTTGCTCTGCGAGCGGAAACGGTATACGCCGTCCTGTTCCGGTACAAACAGATACTTAAAGCCGCGAGGTACTATAAGCCTTGTAAGAAGGACTTTGTTTTTATATTCGTTAGGAATGTTATTTAGGTCGAGTTCCCCGTCGTAAGGTGCGACCGTAGGCACCGCGGTGGAATTAAGCAAGCCGCGGATAGGGTTACGTTCGGGCCTGTTAATGCCGGCGTCGCTCTTATCCGTGCCGTAGTGGTCGAAGTATCTGCAATATTCGAGCCACATCTTGTCGTTATACTTGTTGCCCACCTGCGTCTTAATGAATTTTTCAAGAAGCGCTTTAAGCTCGTCGTTTATAAGCGTAAGGCCGTAAAGCTCGGAGTTGTTTGCCGCCTGCGCCCATACGGTTATGGCGTCGGTATCGTCCAAATCGGGATTGTAGTTGGGGTCGTCGGTATCGTCCGTGGTGTTGTAGTTAAAGTAGCCGTTAATGGCAAACTCGGAAATACCCCACGAGGTGGTAAGGCGCTTATTAAACGCGCTTACGCCCATCAATTCCGCAAGAATGTACGGACCGTCGGCCGATCCCATGTGGTAGAAGCCGTCGGCGTCTTTTACTACGGAAACGTACGTATTAAAGTCGTTGCCGTCCCAGTCGCGCGCCGCCTCTCTCGGCATGTCGAGCGACGGTATATCGATCTGCGGTATGGAGAGCATACGCATGTTCTTTATACGCACCGTGTCGGCGCCCTCCGACTGCTGCTCGTCCTTAACGAACATAAGACACAGCACGTACTCGCCCGGCTCGGTAGCGACAAGCGCGAAGCACGATTGCCATTTACCCCACTGCTCTGTTCCCGTGTACTCGTAAACAAGCGAGTTGTTTACGATAACGTAGAAGTAGTCGTAAAGGTTTTCGCACGCCCATTGAAGATCGAACGCAAGCACGACCTTGCCGTTTTCGTCCGCAATGTCCGCGGCGGAGATGTTCACTTTGGTGTATATGGTCGCAAACGAGTAGTTAACGCCGGTGTTTGCCGGATAGATATATTTTTCGTTGTTGGTCTCGCCTACAAGCCACGGCCACGAATATTCCGCGTCATCCGTTTCCGTCTCGGGATAGTACGAGCCGGTAAAGCCGGTGCCGTTAATCGCGGCTTCTATCTCGGACGAAGCGGGCTGGGAAACGTTGGGCTTTTCACGCTCGAGTTCATCCTTCGGTTTATCGGGATTCTCTTCGTCGGGTAATTTATCCTGAACGTAGTTGTCCGAGGTGTATTTTTCGAACAGTTTTCTGAACGTCGGCCTATCCATGCCTCCGACGTGGATAAGCGCTATAACGCCGTAACGGTCGACAACGACGGAAACGGGAATGGCGTCCATTGCAAAGTGGTACGGCATTTCGTTGTCGTCGATTGCAAGCGGATACGTTAAGCTGTACGGATTCATGTCGTCGTCGTAGTACGTCGCGTTTCTGTATTGTCTTATATTCGCAATTCTGTCAACGCCGAGAAGCGGCACGTCTATACCGAACACTTCGGCCTGCGATTTAAATTCTCTGTAAACAAGCTCGAGGTCGGGCATTTCCTCAACGCACGGACCGCAGTTTGTATTCCAAAAATTTAGAAGCACCATTCTCTTGCTTTCCAGAACGGTGGAAAGCGTATAGGTAACGGGGTTATTCCTGTCCGTCTCGTCGGTTATGGAAAAGTCGTAGATAACGTCCCCCTGCTTATATATTTTGTCCGAGGGAATCGTATCCTTAATAACCGAGGATGTCGCATGGATAAGCAAAGAGAGCTTATCCGCAGAGGTTTTGTAGACGTTGGCATCGTCAAGCTTGTAGCCGAGCGGAAGATTGTCGACAGCAACGTCGTAAACGCCTTTTTCGGCGCTGAATGTGTACTTACCGTTTTTATCCGTCTTACCCGAAGCCACCTTCGAGTCGGACGAAGTAACCGTAACGGAAACGTCCTGCAAGCCGAGACCGCCCATACTCGTAACGTAAATCGAATACGTGGCTTTTCCGTTGTCGTTGCAGCTGCAACCGACAAGAACGGGTAACACCAAAAGTGCGGCGCAAATCAAAAACAATATTAGTTTTTTAAGTCTGTTCATAAGCACCTCGCTAGCGCAATACTTTTTTAAAAAGAAAATGGCAATCGAAAAAAATCCAACGCCATCGTCTCGCACAGATATAGTGTATGTATTATATCATTATATGAAGCCTATTGTCAAGTATTTTACCTTCCCCCGGGATATTTTAGTGGGCGGCGTGCTTTAACACGGTCTTTTTATAGGTATTTTTATAAAAAAGGCGCTTGCTTTCGTCAGCAAGCGCCTTTACAAAAATCTCTTCTGTTTTAATTCCCGTTACATTTTTTAATCTCTCTTACCGAGTAGTTTTTGCCGTAAAGCGCATTTGCAAGCTTAATTATTATCGGCATATTATAAAGCGGCAGCTCGTCCTCTTTGTCGAAATCCCGTCCGGTTAGAGCGGTAAGCTCATTTATGTAACGGTTGTCGAGCCGCGCGTTTTTCTTTTTCAGCTTGTCGCCCAGCCGACCCTGTTTTATATCCGATATAGGCAAATCCGTCCAGCCGTTGCCGCGCATAAACACTTCGTAACGCTTATTTTCGTGTGCGCGCAAAGTAGCGACGTTCGCTTTGTCGGAGAGCTTTTCTTCCAAAAGTCGAACGTCCCCCTCGCCGTCGTCAGTCAGTTCAAGACCAAGTAGGTGCAGCTTGTACGGAATAGACACCGCAAATCCGTCCGAAAAGTCTTTAAAGAAAATAACCTGATTGTAAATGTCGGTAAGTACTGCCGGCGTGTACCTTTCGTTAAGCTCGGTAACGCCGCAGTACGCCGCGTTATGCGCGACGGCGAGACAGTCGAGGTACGACGCGCTTATCCTCAAATCGCTGTAAGTTTCCTCGTAGCTGCCGAACGGCTTAATCCCGAGCGAACCGATAAACTCGCTTTTGTGTTTGAGCGAGTCCTCGTCGTACGTCCAGTACGACACGCACAGATTGGGAAGAATCTGTTCCTCGATACGCTTATGGTCGACAAGCGCGTGAATGTGCGGCAGTCCGTTTTCCATGCCGTAGAATCTTCTTATATAAATTGCCGTTTCGAGGTTGCGGTTAAGATTGCCGAGCGCAAGCACTATGTACGTCGGCTTTATCTTCCCGAGGATTTCGGTAAACTCGGACGAATTGATATCGGCGGTGTGGAATTTAATGTACATCTTTTCGCGGAGAGATGGCGCCGTTTTATCGAAAGCGGACTGCGCCTTATCGCCGTACATATCGACTACGTTAATCTCTGCTTCCACGCCCTCACCGAGGCACGAACAGTGCGCTGCGACGCGAACAATCTCAAGCCCGATACTTCCGCTGCCCACGACGAGAACGGACAATTTGCCCCCTTCTACGGCGTTATACAGCGGATAATCAGACACAAGCCGCCGAGCGATAAGCTTTTCCTCGTTTATAAGCCTAACGTTAAAGGTTTCGTACAGGTGGTCGAAAATCACCTCGGAAATCTCGTCGTTGGTGTAAATCCACATGTTTACGTTAGACGTTTGAGCGCCGTTGTACTTTTTGTACAGCCTGAGTCCGGCGTCGAGGTTTGCCGTGCTGTCGGCGCAAAACATGTAGTAATTGCGCTCGCGTTTCAGCGAGTGGTTTATGTTAACTATATCGTCGCTTATAATGCTTGCGCCGATGCTTTTTATTCGGTCGAGCGAGCCGGCGTCGACGTCGTTTTTGTCGGTACGAACGGCAAACACGATAACAGGTTTTTTGTTTTTGCGCGCAATATCCTCCGCCGCGCAAAGCGTGCGCTCGTTAATTTCGGAAAACAGGTACGTCGGCTTATACGACGAGCGTATACGGTACAGAAGCCTTGTGAACTTGTCCGAGAAAAACGAAAGCGTAATACCTACGGTAAAGAGCGGCGCGATAATAAGCAGCGCAAGCACTACTCCCTTATAAAAATCGATAAATCCCAGCGTATAGCCGTCGAACGCCGAAAGTATGGCGCCGGCGTCGGCGTTAAGAAGCATTGCGCACATACTCTGAACAAGCGCAAGTCCCAAAGCGTAACTCTCGCCTTGTATCGAGTACGACGGGAAAATCATGGCGACGAGCATTAAAAACACGCCTGCGCCCAAAATACGCACAATGCGTTTAAGATTGCGCCTGGCGAGCACGGCAAAGGTAACGCTAGCACCCAAAACCGCAAGCGCAATAACAGAACATAAAATTATAATCGCTTTGTCCGACATTCCGTTAGCTTTCCTTGTGTGTTATTACTCCGCTATTCGACCGCCGTAACGGAATAGCTTTCCTGCGTGTCGTAAGCAACCTCGTAGCTGCAATAGAACCCTTTTCTCGCATTAAAAGCGAACACCGAGTCGAACTTGTTTGTAAAATACACTACGTCGTTTACGACCGCCCGAATATATATCGTTTCTATAAAAAGCGGCTTTTGTCCTTCAAGCTCGGTTAGTAAAATCACTCTTCCGCCCGTCTCGGTATAATCGGAAAGATTGGTGCCGCCGCGGCCTCTGTATCCGCCGCCATACCTAAGCCCTTTTATCGTGTTATCCTTAACGACAATCGTCCGCATTGCGAGGATTTCTTTCTTTTTTAACGGAAGAATTTTTCCGTCGAGCCTAATGCTGTCGCTTCTGTCCGCCACCCTTTCTTTATACTGCTCTAATTCGCGTACGGCTAAGTTGTACCCTTGCTTTGCGGCAAGCCTGAAAAACCCGGCGCCGCGCTTTTCGCACCGTCTTACGCCGCACATGCCGTACATATAAATTTTACCGAGCCTATACTGCGCCTCGTCGTCGCCGTTTTCGGCACGCGCGGTAAGATTTTTAAGTTCCTCGTCCGTCATATCCGCCTACTTTTTAAACATGGGCATAGGACTTATCTTGTGAAGATTGGCTTTATGCATTTTGTCGATTTTTTCCTTTACGGCAAGGTCGTCGATCTCGCCGGTGGAAATATACCTATCGAGTACGGCGTAGGTAAAGCCGAGGTTATCCTCGTCCGTCTTGCCCGAAAGCCCGTCCTCGGGAACCTTTTCGATAAATTTTTTGGGAAGACCGAGCTCATATCCGAGCGCCTTGACCTCGCTTACGAGAAGGTCGCTTAACGGGCTGAAATCACCTGCGCTGTCGCCGAACTTGGTGGAGTACCCCACGTAGTCCTCCGACTTGTTGCAGGTGTTGGCCACCCTTCCGTTAAACATAGCCGAAACGCCGTAAAGCACCGTCATTCTTACGCGCGCCGGCGTATTGGAATAGTACACCTTGTTGGAGCGGAGATCCTTTTCGGGAATGCCGCCGCCGTCTATCGCGCGGATAAGCTCTTCGCACGCCTCGCCTATATTTACAACGTAGTGCTTAATGCCCAAAAGCTCGACCAGCTCGTGCGACACGCCTATGTCGTGCTGGGTGCCCTGCGGCATAAGCACGCCTATAACCCTGTCGCGGCCGAGCGCCTCGACGAGAAGCGCGGCGCATACCGAGCTGTCCTTACCGCCCGAAATGCCGATAACGGCATTACAACCCTTGCCGTTTTCCTCGAAGTAGTCTCTTATCCACTTTACAATTCTTTCTTTCATTGTTTTATTCTCCACGCGCCGCGTTATTTTAATCATTATACCACAGCCGTTCCGTCATTTCAACACTTTCGCCGGAAAGAACGCATAAAAAATCGCCGAAAGAAACTTCGGCGATTTTCGGAAACAAATTACTTCTTTAATAATTCATTGTACATGGCGATATATTCTTTTGCGCTCGCCGCCCACGAGAAGTCGGTGCGCATCGCTCTGTCGACAAGCCCCACCCACTTGTTTTTAAAGCCGTTATAAAGCCCGAGCGCTCGGTCCACTGCGTTAATAAGGTCTCTCGGCTCGTACTTGGCGAACTTGTAGCCGTTGCCTATTTCGCCGTCGTATGCGTCGACTATGCTGTCCATAAGTCCGCCCGTTTCTCGAACGACGGGGATTGTACCGTAGCGGCACGCCATCATCTGGCTCAATCCGCACGGCTCGCTTCGGCTCGGCATAAGGAAGATATCCGAACCCGAATAAATCTTGTGCGAAAGGTCGGTGTTAAACGCTATGACGGCGCGAAGCTTGTTGCCGTAAATATCCTGCAAGTGGCGGAAATAGTCCTCGTAGTCGTTTTCGCCGGTGCCGAGCATAATAAACTGAATGTCGCGAGAGAGTAGCTCAGTCATAGCCGCTCTGACGATGTCAAGCCCTTTGTGCGCCGCGAGCCGAGTTATCATCGAGATAACGGGGACGTCCGCTCTTACCGGCAGTCCGAGCATTTTTTGAAGCTCGGCTTTACAAACGGCCTTGCCGGCTTTGTCGTCCGCCGAGTAGTGAGCAAACAGCGACGGACTTGTTTCGGGGTTATAAGACTCGGTGTTAACGCCGTTAAGAATGCCTATAAGCTTGTGCGCGTTTCTGTTTAAGTCGTAGTCGAGCGTGTGAGCGTATTCCTGCGTAAGAATTTCTTTGGCGTACGTCGGGCTGACCGTCGTAACCATGTCGGCGTAGTCGATAGCGCCTTTCATAAGGTTAATCGCGCCGAAATGCTCGATGCTGTGGAATTCATGGTCGGGTATGCCGAACACGTCGCCTAACGTCGAGCGGTCGAACCAACCCTGGTATTCGATATTGTGAATGGTGTACACCGTCTTAATGCCTTCGAAGCCGTAGGTGTACATATAGAACAGCTTGTAGTAAATGGGAACGAGCGCGCTCTGCCAGTCGTTACAGTGAAGTATATCGGGCTTAAAGCCGAGACGGGGGATTAAATCTATAACCGCCTTGCTGAAAAACGCAAAACGCTCGCCGTCGTCGCCGTAACCGTACAGCTTGTCGCGCTTAAAGTAGTACTCGTTGTCTATAAAGTAGTAGACGGTGTTGCCCTCTACAATCTTAAACAGTCCGCAGTACTGACGGCGCCACGACAGCTCGATAAACGTCCAGCAAACAAACTGCAAATCCTTGCGGCGCTTTTCGGGGAAGGATCCGTACAGCGGAAGTATAACGCTCGCCTCGTACTCGCCGCTGTCGTTAACAGCGCGCGGAAGGCTGCCCATAACCTCGCCGAGTCCGCCCGTCCCTGCAAACGGGAACGCTTCGGACGCGACGAAAAGTATTTTCTTTTTGGTCGGCTTTTCGTCGGGCGTTTTCGTCCCCTCTTCGGGAACGACTTTTTCGGCTTTTTTAGGCGCGTCCAACTTTTCTATCTTTTCCTTTTTAGGCGCCTCGAGCTTTTCCACCTTTTCCTTTTTAGGTGCTTCGAGCTTTGCAATCTTTTCCTTTTTGGGCGCTTCAAGCTTTTCTACTTTGTTCTTTTGGGGCGCTTCCAATTTTTCGAACTTTTCTTTCTTGGGCGCCTCAAGCTTTTCCGTCTTGTCCTTTTTGAGCGGAGTAAGCCTGTCCGCGGCTTTTTTGGGCGCGGTCGCCTTTTCCTCCGTGGGCTTCGTCTCGGCCTTTGTATTTACCGTCTTGCTCTTTTTAGCCGCCGTTTTTTCGTCGGAGGGCTTTTTATCGGCCGAACTTACTGTCGCTTTCTTTTTTGACACCGCATTTTTGGCGGCGGTTTTTTCGGCCGCATTTACTTTCTGCTTTTGTTCGGTTTCTTTTTCCGGCGTAGTAGTACTCGCCGTCTTTTTTATATCTTGCTTTTTGGTTGCCATATAGACCTCTTATATTACAGCGTGTTTGGAGATAAAGTACGGGTGCGTTTCATGGCCGGACAGCATTCTTCCGTCAAGGACGGTAACAAGCTTATCGGAAATCACGCAGTTAAGAGTGCTGCCTTCGCCTATAACGGTGTCCTGGAAGAGTATGCAGTTGGTTATTTTTGCGCCCTTTGCCACCTTGACTCCGCGGAAAAGAATGGAGTTTTTCACTTCGCCCTGAATATCGCAGCCGTCGGCTATGAGCGAGTTGGAGATACTTCCGGTGCTACCCACTCTAAACGGTGCGCTATCGCGGACCTTAGTGTAGATATTGGCGCCGTCGCGGTAGAACAGCTCGTCGCGAATGGACTTATTCAGTAGCTCGAGCGAATGCTTATAATAATTGCCGAGACTGTCGATTGTCGCAAAGTATCCGTCCTGCATGTACGAGTAGATGTTATACTGGCTGCAACCCTTTGCGAGAATGTCGTTGGTAAAGCTGACGTAGCCAAGCTCTGACGCCGTTTCGAGAAGGTTCAAAAGGAATTTGCGGTTCATGACGAAGATGTTGGCAAAGACGATATTTTCGCCCTGCGCCTTAGTCGTGTTTACAACCTTAGTAACCTTACCCGACTTGTCCACTTCCATAATGGTGCGCGGCTTTTGATTGGTAAGGTTCTTTTTGCGCGCGACAAGCGTTATGTCGGCGTGGTTGTCGATATGCGCCTGAACGACGGAAGCAAAGTTCATATTGCAAACGTTGTCGCAATCGCTGAAAATTACGTATTCCTCGTCGCAGTGGCGAATAAATCCGCTTATGTTTTTAATCGCGCCGAGACGGTGCGAGTACAAATCCTTATCGCCGCCGCCGTACGGAGGAAGGATAATAAGACCGCCGTTTTTACGCGACAAATCCCAGTGCTTGCCGCTTCCGACGTGGTCCATAAGCGACTGATAATTGTTCTTTGTGATTACGCCGACTTTGGAAATTCCGCTGTTAACCATGTTGGAAAGCACAAAGTCGATAAGCCTAAACCTGCCGCCGAACGGCACCGACGCGATAGAGCGGACGGCGGTAAGCTCGCCGATTTCGTCGTCGTGAATATTACCGAATACAATTCCGAGTGTTTTCATTATTTAACTCCTAATCTCTTTTTTTTGCGTAAGACCCCTAAAAGTGCAGTCGCGGCGCAGGCGCGTAACAGTTGGCGCGGAGAGGAAGGGAGTGTAGTAAGACCTACATGACCGACTCGCCGCGACAAGCGTAGCGCGCATCCGCCGATGAATGCGGTTTTAGGACTCTCCTCCGTTGTCGACTATATCCCCCGAGGGAACAATAGTTCCGCGCTTAATGACGGAATTTCTTCCTACAAGCGCTATGCGCGTTTTATCCGACTTTTCGTCGCCGATTTGCGCCTTGTCCTCTATGGTAACGTGCTCGTCTATCATGCCGTACTTAATTTTAACGTTCTTTCCGACGACCGAGCCTTGCATGACGATACTGTTTTCCACGACCGCGCCCTTTCCGACGATTACGCCCTCGCCTATTACCGAGTTTATAACCGTGCCGTGAATTTCGCAGCCGGTAGTCATAATGGAATTGATAAACTTGCCTGTTTCGCCTATGTACGACGGCGGAAGGGGCTGGTTGCGCGAGTAAATCTTAAACGACGGGTCGTCGAGGTCGAAAATCGGCTTGTCGCCCAGTAGATCCATATTCGCTTCCCAAAGACTCGTAACCGTACCGACGTCCTTCCAGTATCCGTCGAACTGATAGGCATACATGCGCGCTTTTGCGGCGAGCATCTTGGGAATGATATTTTTTCCGAAGTCGTTGACCGAGTTTTTATCCGCCTCGTCGGCGACAAGCTCGCGCACGAGCACGTCCTTTTTAAAGATGTAAATACCCATGCTCGCGTGGTTGCTCTTGGGATTTTTCGGCTTTTCCTCGAAAGAAGTTATGCTCTTATCGGGCGCATAGTCCATTATGCCGAAGCGGCTCGCCTCTTCGGTGGGAACGTCTATAACCGCAATCGTGCAGTCGGCGTTGTGCGCAATGTGCTCGGCAAGCATTTTGCCGTAATCCATTTTGTAAATGTGGTCGCCCGATAAAATCAAAACGTGCTCGGAGTCGTACTCGTTAAGGAAATGCAGGTTTTGATAAATGGCGTTTGCGGTGCCTTTATACCACTCGCCGCCCTTTTTTGCCTGGTACGGCGGAAGGGTGTGAACGCCGCCGTAGCTGCGGTCAAGGTCCCACGGCTCGCCGTTACCGACGTACTCGTTAAGGATAAGCGGCTGGTACTGCGTGAGCACGCCGACGGTGTCGATTCCCGAGTTGGTGCAGTTGCTTAACGGGAAGTCGATAATGCGGTACTTGGCGCCGAACGACACGGCCGGCTTTGCCACGCTGTTGGTAAGCGCAAAAAGCCGCGTACCCTGTCCGCCGGCAAGAAGCATTGCGATACATTTTTTCTTTTTCATATTTTCACTCCGTATATGATTATATTAAATTATGTTTTTAATAGTATAGCACTTAATAAATAAATGTCAATACTTTTGCCAACCAAATGTTGGACGATTGTCGTGTGTGTACATAAATGTTTGTTTGAGGTTTCACCCGACTAATTGCATTTACTTTTGTCACTCGATACCAACCAAATGTTGGGCGATTGTCATGAGTAGCGATAACACATAAGCAAAGCGGCGGACCGAATAATCGACCGCCGCTTTGTGTGCTTTAATACTGTCGGCTAAACTTATTTTCAGCCCTGTTTTGTGAGCGTAGGCGTGCCTGTAACCTTAATGATGTTCCTCGACAAGGTGTTGCTGACGTGCGTCAGTTTAGTCATATCGTCGGAAATAGTAAACGTTAAGGTGTGTCCCACTTCGCTGCTGCTCGAAAAAGTGTTGGTAACGGTAAACACTATCGTTTTTCCGGTGATTTCGGCTGTAAAGTCTAACCACTCGGTGCTTATCGTAATTCTGCCGGAAAGATCTGCCGAATCGTTAAACACAATGCTCATCGACTCGCCGGTATCCCATTCGGTATTAACGGTGCCGCTGAACCTCATGCCTGCAAACACGCTCTTGCCGAGAAGGTCGGGATTGCCCTTTTCGATGCCGTACGAGGCGGAAGAGCCGTCGGCGGCGTTGAATATGGTAAGCTGCGTGCCGTTTACGATATTGTACACTCTGCCGTCGCCCGTCTTGCCGTAACCGTCGAGAGTAACGGTGCCTGCGCCGCCCGGAAGGTTGTAGGTGCCCTCGAAGCCGTCAAGCTCTTTGGTGTAGGCGCCGTCGCCGAGCGTAACAACGTACATTCTCGAAGCGTTTACAAACGTAATCTTTCTTCCTTCGATAACGGTGTAAGCGAGAGAGAGCGTTCCGCCTGCGAAGGTCAGATTGCCGTAGCCGTCGACTACTATTTGACCGTACTCGCCTTCGTAGGTTCCGTCAAGTCCGTCCGCACCGACAAAGCCGCTGCCGTCGTACGAGCCTTTAAACACTTGGTTGCCATTTGCGTCTTTTATGGTAACGACGTTGTTTTTGGTCTTGAGCCCGGTCAAGTTGGTGGTTGCGGTGCCGTTAATCAAAACCTCGACGTTTCCGTAAACCTTGCCATTGTATACGAAGAATACTTTATCTACATTGTTCACTTTAAACACGCCGAGCTTGGTGTAGTTGCTGTCCCATACCGCATACGTAGATGTATTCTGGTTAGCGTAGGATCCGGAAACGGTATCGGTGTCGGGATTGGCTAAGTAAGTGTAAACGTAAAGGTCGGTGCCGAGCGTCGTGCCGTTGCCGTAGTTTGTAACGATGGTCTTACCTACTGCGTCGTAGTACAGGTAAGAGCCGTTTAAGGTGTAAACACCGTCGCCTACCTCAACGAGAGTGCCGCTCTTTGTGCCGCTAACGGTACCCAGAGGATCTATCGTAAGGTTGCCGTAAGTGGATCCGCGCAAAGCCGTGCTGTCAAACTCAACGCCTTTGTACGTTCCCGTAAGCGCGTGCGCCTCGCCCCACTTGGCGTAGTAGGTTACCGCAACGCCGGCTACTACCGTGTCGGCGGTTACCTGTTCGCCCCAGTCGCCGGACTGGGTGCCGTCCGCGGTAAACCAACCGAAGAACAGCAAGGTGCCGTTGGTTACGTCGCCGATAGCCTTAACGGTGCCGATCTTGTCGCCGACGTACTTGTCGGTCTGGGTGTCGTTGGGCGTGCCCGAAACGAGATAGTTCCAGGTAATGGTAGCCGCGGCGTCCCACTTGGCGTAGTAGGTGTAGGTTTCGCCAAGCTCGGGAGTTACGGTGTCTATCAGGCTGCCCCACTCGCCGCTCGTCGTGCCGTCGTTGTTATACCAGCCGCGGAATATATAGCCTTCCTCGGTAAGGCCGGTGGGAAGCGTATACTCTACGTCCGCCCAAACGGTCTCGGCATCTTGCGAAGCGTGTGCGGTTTCGTAATTGATTGTTACCTTATTTTCGGTAGCGGTGTAGGTGCGATTATCGGTATCGCTGTAATTGATAACGACCGTGTACGATTCTACGTTCTTGCCGCCCTCTTTAACGAGCAGCTTGTACGTAAATGCGTCGGCGTCGACTTCGTAGTACTTGCCGGACTTATCGCCCCAAGTAAAGTCCTCGCTTCCGTTAAGGAAGAGGTCGTCGCCGGCGTCGCTCTTGTAGGTGCCGCGCGTTACGTCGGCCTCCTGAATTTCAGAGCCTTTGGCGCCGGTGCTTATAAACTCGAGGATAATGTTGCCTTCGCTGTCCTTTACCGTTACGAAGTTGCCTGCGGTGGCAAATTCGGGAACGGTCTGCACGTTCTCGCCTGCGGCGGTGGTAGCCGAAGCCTGCACGTCGCCGTAAACCTTGTTGTTATGGACGAAGTATGTTTTTACTTCGTCGTCCACATTAAACTCAACAATGTAGGTGTAGAGCGAGTTCATTACCCAGTATGCAACGTTGTCGTACTGAGAAATTGCAGATACGTTGTCGGATTTAACGAATACGTAAATATCGTTATTGAGAGTTGCGGTGGATTGGTTATATCCCATAGCGATGGTTTCGGTTTCGGCGTCGTAGTAGACGTACCTTGCCTGGCCGGTAATTACCGCGATTCCGGTCTCGGGCGAGTACTCGCCGATAACGCCGGTAACAGAGCCGGACACGTTGCCGAGCGCGTCAACGGTAAGCGTTTTCGCCGCGGAAGACGCGCCGTAAACATAACCGTTGTAAAGCTCGTAGCCCTTGTAAGAGCCTGCCATCGGGTGCGGATCGACCCACTTAGCGTAGAAGGTTACGTTAGTTTCGGTAAGCACGGTGTTAACGGTAACCTGCGTACCCCAATCTCCGTCGAGCGTTCCGTTTTTGGTGAACCAGCCGGCAAACGTCTTGTTGCCGTTTACTATGCCCTCAATCGACTGTAAGTACTCGATAGAGTCGCTTACGTACTTGGTATTGTCCGTCGCGTTGGGCGTGCCGTCGACGAGGTAATTCCAGGTTACGGTTACCTGCGCCTCGTACTTGCCGAATACGGTAACGTTGGCGTCGGGAGTTACGGAAAGAAGCTTATTGCCCCACTCGCCGCTCGAAGCGCCGTTTTGGCTGTACCAGCCGCGGAATATGTAACCTGCGTTTACAATGCCTTCCGCAAGCGTGTACTCGATATACTTGTTGACCGAAACGGTAGAAGGAACGTTATGGCTACCGGCCGAGTACGAAACGTTAACCATTGCTTTATTGACGGAGTACGCCGAGCCGTTAAGAGTAAGCTCGTAGTATTCGGTGCGCTTGCCATCTTCTACGACGAACATGTCGTAGTAGGACTTGCCTTCCGCCTTTTTATAGGTACCGGTCTTATCGCCCCAAGTAAAGTTGCCGTAACCGTCGAGAACGAGGCTGTCGCCGCTCGAGGAATAAGAGCCTTCCATAAAGTCGGGCGAATTGGGAACGGTGATAACTCTGCCGTTAATCATAAGCTCGGCAAGGTACACGCGGTCGTCGTAGGAATCAACGCTGCTGTCCTTTTTGTAATCGAAGAACAGAGACTGTCCGTCGGTAAGCGTAATCTTTATTTCCTGCGCGTCGGCTATAGTTTTGTTGCCGCCCACGCCGTTAACCAAAACATCGTTGCTTTGACTCGCATCCTTATAGTGGCGAATGGTGAGTTTATCGGAAGTTTCGGTGCTCGTCCACCATTTAAACGAAATCGTTATAGGTCCGTCGTTGGCTGTAATCCTCATCGTAGCGCTGGAATTGCTTGCGTTTATTTTGGCACTGTTGCTCTTCCAGTAGCCGGTTGCGCCGTCGTATACCCAGCCGTACCTATTATCCATCTCGAACGACCAAATTCCGAGCGGATCCCACTTGCCGTAGTAGACCGAACCGTCATCATACTCGGTGGAAAGCAAAGCTTCCTCATCGGCCGAGTATTCTACGCCGTCCACTTCCACGAACCAACCGACAAAGCCGGTGTTGTTTACGGGGTTAATCTTTTGCGCGTCGGTAAGCTCGGGCAGAATGTCGCCGAGCGTGTCGCCGTCCGCAAAGTATACGGTTACGTACGTTTCGGCGGTTTTGCCGTAAAGCTTAAACTCTATGCTGGCAAGCGACCACTTTCCGTAAAGCGTTACGTCGGTCTCGCTGTTAACCTCGTGAACGGGAGAGCCGTTAAGACCGGGGTTATCGTACCAACCGAGGAAGCCGACCTCGTCAAAGTCGCCTACCTCCGTGGTAACGTTCGCAAACCAAGTCGCACTGTCGGTGTCTTTACCGTCAACAGTGTTGTTGTAAACGCGCGTAATCGTTATAAGCTGAACCTCGCCGGTAAACGTGTAGCTGTCGTCGCCTACCGAAATATGATAGTACGCGGCGTCGGTACCGTCGTTAACGATATACAGCCCGAACGCATAGCCTGCGCCTGCCGCCGCCTTTACGTAGCGAAGAGTAAAGTTCGAACCGGTGTATTTCTCGGGGCCGGATACAATCGTGCCGAAGCCGGCGCCGTTAAGCGTAAAGCTGAACGCCTTGTTGCCGTCCGTCGTCTGCTCTTCAAAGTCGAACACGTCGATTGTGCCGGTGTAAGTACCTTCAAGCCCGTCGGTTTCCACGAGCACGCCCGAAGCGTTTTTGCCGAAGCCGTAAAGCTTGTCGTCATCCTTGTCGAACACCGCGACGTAATCCGCTTTAAAGCAGTTTTCCGCGGCGATATCGGTGCCGGTGATAAGCGGCGAATTCTTAAACTTAACGTTAAAGTAAGCGTCGCCGTCGCGAACGAAAATATTGTTGGTTGCGGCCGCTGCGCTTACTTTAAGCGAAACGGCAATGCCGCCATCCCATATAGACATTGTGGACTCGATGGCGTCTACGGTATCGAGCGCCTCTTTTGTGGTGTAGTCGTCGATATCGACGGGAACGAACACTACAAGTCTGTTGGGCGTGGGAACAACCATGACGCCCGACGACATTTCCACGAAGCCGTAGTATTCGGTTACCTTGCCGTTCGGCTTAATAGTGGGGATCGAATCGGTCCTGTCCATCTCGCGAACGGTAATTTTAAGCTTGCCGTTACTCGCGTCGATAAGCTCTAACGTAAAGTGGCCCTGGGAAATGACCCATGCATACTCGTTAAAGCACGAGGCTGCGACGAATCCGTCCGTTTCGGGGGTAAACACCATCGTGCCGGACAGCGACGTACGCTCGTGCGTGTCGGGATCGTTGTTATAACTCCAGTGGTTGTAGCGGCTGACAGCCGTGTTAACCTCGTCGGTATCGTAGGAGAACGAAACGTAATCCTTGTTGTCGTAAGGCGCGGTCAGCTTGTCTGCCGTCTTGTACCTCACGACCAACTCGCCTACGTCCTCTATGTTAGCTTTATACACGTCAAACGCCGCCGTATTGTAGTTGGCGGAAACAGACGCGTTAACGTCCTTAGTCCAAACGCTTGAATTGTTAAGAGCCGCAACGGACTTTGTTTCGCTATACTCTTCGTCGCCCTCGCGCTTGCAGTGGCGTGTAAGCGTGCCGCCCGATGTAAGGGTCGGCTCGCCGTCCTCCCATTCCCAATCGGTCAAATCGTGGCCGAGCGGAGGAACTTCTACGCCGAACGAAACGGAATACTGCGAGTTTACGTACTGTCTCGTACCCGGAGTTTCGCAGTCGCCGCCCACTATCTCGCCGGGAACCCAGAACGTGGTGTTGCTAAGCGCAGGGACGTCGCGCGTTTCCTCGCCGCCGTCGTTGTCGAGGCAGGTGCGGATTATCTTGCCGCCGGCTGTAAACGAAGGCTCGTTGCCCTCTTTTACCGTCCATGCGGACCAACGGTCGCCGTGGCCTTTGGCGGCAACGGTAACGGTGTAATCCAGGCTGTATGTATCGTTATGGTAGACGGTCTTACCGGCTGCGGTGTGCGTAGCTTCGGTCTGCTCTTTTACCGTCCAGAACTCGGCGTCGGATAAAGGCTTAAGCTCTGCGGTTTCCTGACCGCCGTCATTTGCGGTGCAGTAGTGAATTGCAAGGCCGGATCCGTTCTGGGTCGGCTTGCTGTCCGCCTTAACCTCCCACGCGCCCCAGTCGTGGCCGAGCGCGGGGTCGCCGGGTACTCTTACCGATACGTTATACTCGGCGGAGGTGTACGAAGTGTAGCCTGCGTCGGTATGAGTGGGCGCTTTTACCGTCGACTTCCAAAAGTCGGTGTCGGAAAGTGCCGGAACTTCGACCGTTTTTGTACTGCCGTCCGCTTCGCAGGCGCCCGTCAGGGTACCGCCTTTGTCGAGGGTGGGCGCAGTTGTAACGGTCCACTTGTACTCGTGCGTGTGCTCTGTCTGTTCCTCACACGCAATCATCGTAAAGCATGCGCACACGCCGAGGACGATTGCAACGAGGATTGAGAGCGTTTTGGTCTTTTTCATATCCTACTCCTTAAATGGGTTGTACCGCGGTAAAAGCGCACCGCGGTCCGTTTACAAAGTAATTATAAAAATACGCGCACAGAGACATCATCGTGCTCCTATGCGCGTATTTAAAATATTATATAATTTTTCAGACACTATGTCAAACGTTTTTACGGCGTTTTAGGCAATAATTTTTTGTAAAGCCGACTATTCCTCGTAGTTGCTTAGTATGCTTATGCCTTCCGCGGTGTCGCCCCACTTGATTATTTTAACGTACTTAACCGAGCCGTCCGCCGTTTCGATTTTAACAACGCTGTCGTTTTCGACGCCGCCGGTCATGCTTGTAAGCGTTACAATCTCGCCGGTAGACGCCTTGCTCGATGAAAGAACGTATATCTTGCCGACGCCCGTTATCGTTATCTCGCGAAGCACTGTTCCCGAAATACCGGCAACACGGCTTGAACCGAGAGATTTTTTAACGTAGTAATCGGTAAAGTTAAACGAGCCGCCGACGGTGAGTATGATTGCGTTTGTCGAAATCGACTTCACCTCGCCCACTATCGTGCCGCCGTTTTCGGAGTACGCCTTAAATTTAAGTCCGTCCCCGTCCGCTTCGGAATAGCCGAAGTAGTTAGTACCGCTCGCGTTAAGCTCTATCTGACCGTTAGCGCCGATTGTAAAGTCGTAGCCGGCAAAGCATATACCCTCGTACTCTCCGACAAGCGGATTGTTCGCCTCGAGCGTACCCTTGACTATCTGAATGGAATAGTAAGAGGTAACCTTCTCGCCGCCTACCGTAACCGTTACCGAAAGTCGGTAGTAGCCCGAATACTGGGCGCTGACTTTGGTCAGGTCGACGTAGCCGTTGGCGCTGCTCGACGCCTTATCCGCCGCCGAAACCTCGCCGTCCTTAGTGATGATTTTAATCGAGTCGCGGATATCCGCTTTTACGCCGTCGGCGGTCTTGCTGCCGATTGCCGCGCCGAAGCGGTACTTACTGAGCGTTACTATCGCGCCGTCCGAGATTATCGAGTTTTGAAGCAGTACGCCGTCGAACAGATTTGTCTCGAACCGTTTTACTTTAAGGGTGTTTAAAAACTCGCCGATATAGAACTCCGCCGAAGTGCCGTACTCGAAGTTGGGCTTTGTGCGGATATAAGTAATCGTAAGAACGTCGCCGTTTACCGTGTAGCGCAGTCTGTACGTTTCGTAGGAAGCCGGATTGGGCTTAAACATGCCCGTGCCGTACCCGTCGAGGTAGAGGTACCGCCCTTCCGCCTCGTACAGTCCGTAGTACACGTCGCGGTCGACTATGGTAAAGATGTTATTATCGGTATTCAGCTTAAAGGTGTACGAATACTTTTTTTCATCGAACTGATAAAGGAAGAGCGTATCGGTTTCCCTGTCCTCATACCAGTTTTTGGTGTTGTTCTTTTCCATAAGCCCGAAGCTGAACACCGTATTGCCCTCTATTTTGAGAACGTACTGACTGCTTGCGGACACTTCCAGTCTTGCGCTCTTGCCGTCGACGGTGCCGGTAAAGTTTTGACCGGCGTACTTACTCGTATCGTTATCCTTGATTATTTTGCCGGTTTTGGCGTTTTCCATTGTGAAGGAATACTTTTCCCCACCGAACGTAAACGACGATTCCGTACCGCTCGCCGCGTTAAAGCCGTCCGCAAAAATCACGTCGCCCCACTTAACGTCGTAAATGGTGTCGGACGCGTTTTTAACGGCAAGCTCTACGTACAGACCGAACCACTTATCGCCGGTGCCGTCCGTCCTCACGATATGGAAAATATCAAAGCTGTACATGGTAGTCGTTCCGGTCAGAACGTAATTGGACCCGTAGTTAATAACAATCGACTTGTCGAGCGTCCAGATTTCCTCGTTAAAGTACACGAGCGGACGCTTAACGTCCGAAAAGCCGAGCTTAATCCTGTTGTCGGGGTCGAGCACCACCACGCCGTCGATATAGTAAAGGGTGTAGTCGTTGTTGCCGAAGCGTATAACGAGCGTGCTTTCGTCTATGCCGCCGAGAAGCGTCGCAGTATAGCCGTTTACAGTCATGGTGCCGTCGTCGGAAACAACCATGTCTTTTAACGTCGTCGAAACCGCCGACTGCTCTACCGAAGAGTTTTTGGGCGCCGCGGAATAGTAATAATCGCCGTAGTCGCCCCAGTCGCCGTACTCGCCGTCGTCGTAATCATCGTCGTCGTCCGTCGTGGGAATGGGTGTAAGTCCGGTCTTGTAGCTGCCCATAAGCCTGCGGTCGAACACAGTAACAAGCGACGTCGCGCTCACGCCGCCAAGCTCGAGCGTAACGGCATACACGCCCGGATTAAAGGTGTCCACCTTGCCCGAAATCATATCTGCCGTAACCTCGATAGCCGCGCCGTTTTTAACGACCTCGAAAAGCTCGGTCGTAAACAGCGTCGCGCCGGTAAACACGCTCGTATCGCGCGCGGTGATAACCACGTCGTCGCGAATACTCACGTCGTACTCGACTGTTACGGGCGCCTCGTCGACGCCGTTAACGTACACGTCTATCTCGACGTGCTGAACCTCCGTCGAATCGAAGTCGATAGGTTCGCTTTTTACGTCGGCATACACGTAGAGCACGTTTGCGCCGTTTCTGTCGGCGGTAAGCGCCATGCGCCTGCCGTTAACCGTGGCGTACACATTGTTAAACACGTTGTACGTATTGCCGCGGATAAGCGTTACGACAGGGTCGATTGCGTTGGCTACGCCTATAACGGCGCGCACCGCGTACGTTACCTCGCACTCGGTATAGCTAAACTCGGGCGGCCTGCCCACGCCTATTCCGTTCACGTTGTACGGAATACGAAGCGTTACGGTGTAATCGCCCTCGGTCGAAAAGTCCACTTCGTCAAGACCTGCGAAAAACTCTTCGGGAATAGCAAAGTATTTAACGCCGTTTATAACGAGCGTAAAGTCGTTCGAAAATGCGTAAAGCGATTTATCGGCGTCTTTTTGTACGTAAATTACGTCCTTGACAGACTTTACGATAACGCCTGCCTCTACCGTAACCGTCGCCGTAACAGACTGATTAAAAGCGGTAAGCGTTATTACGTACTCGCCGGCTTGCGAGTAGTTGACCGCGCCCGAAATCATGTCGTTGGTAACGGGGATAATCTCGTCGCCGCGCCTAATCTCGAAAAGCGATTCGAGCAATATGTTTTCGCTGTGCGGATAAATAACTACGTCGCGCGAGGAAAGCGTATACGTTAAATCCTCGACGATACGGACGCGAACGGATGAGGTGTACGTCGTGCCGTCCTTTACGTACGAAAACCCGACGGAAACGGTGTCGCCCACGCCGGCGGACGAAACCGCGCTCGTATCGAGCATCGAGGTCGTTACTTTTTCCGCCTTACCATCTACGTACAGCGAGAACAAAAGCGTATAGTCGTACGAGCTTACCTCGCTCTCTTCGAGCGTTTTAAGCGTGTAGCTCGGCACGACGATAACGTCGTCGATAACGTGAACGATAACGGTTTTAGTTACTCCGCCGAACGTAACCGAATAGGCATAAGTGCCGGCTGCGGCAACGACGGTGCTTGTAATCATGCTGTCCGTTATGCTCTGTCTTTCGCCGTCCTTTTTGAGCGTGAACATGCTCTTAAAGTCGTAGGTCGGGACCTGAGAGGTTAATATCGTAATTTCGGTCTCTGTAACGTCTACCGTGTATACTGTGCCCACGACGCGGACTTTTGCATTAGCCGACTGTCCGCCGTAAGAACACACTACGTTATAGCTTCCCTCCGCCGCAACGACCTCGCTGCTGTCGATGTATTCGGACTTTACCGCGACCACCTTGCCGTCCGAAATAATGGAAAACATGTAGGTGTAGTCGTAACCCTCGACGTCGGTATCCTTTATGGTAATGTTATCGTACTTAACCGAAATGCTTACCTCATGCTTGCCGGTATCGACGGGAGTGCCCGGCGAATCCGTTTTCGTGCAAGCGGCAAAAACCGATACCGTCGCGATAAGAGCGATAAGCGCCGATATTAAAAAGTATCGTTTTTTCATAACTAATTCCTCAAAAAGCACGGTATCCGCGCTCAATCGAACGCGGGTACCGTCTTCCTTGACTATTATTTATTACGTTGTTAATTGTGGTATCTTGCGGCGTAGTCGTTGGTAAGGTAGATATCGCAGTAGAAGAAGCTTGTGTAGATGTTTTCTACCCTAATCGTAATGTCGTTGTTGCCGTAAACAATCAAACGGTTATAGTCGGTGCTGACAAAGCTGAGCTTGGCAAGTCCTGCTTTGGTCATTTCGGCGTCCATCTTTTCGAGGTACTTGTTAAACAGCTCGTCGGGAAGCTGTCTGTTCTCGTCGTATTCCATTGCCTGGCATGTTACCGCCATGTAACGGAGATATTTCGTTTTATCGTTGCCGAGGTCGATATCGTATTCCTCGCAGAACGGACCGGACATATAGTCGTCGAAAATGTTGGTAAACAGCGTAGGCGCCGGAACCTTATTGTAAGACGAGCCGTACATGCTCTTAATCGCGGTAAGCGCGTCGGGATAGTAAACGTATCCGGTTTCGGGATCGCGAAGGTTGTTGCCCTCTGCGTCGACGTAATACTTCATTTCGTACTTATCCCAAGTCGCCATTGCGCCGCGCTCTTTGTAGTTGGTGTCTATTCTCGCAAGCGCGATATCGGTTGAGCCGATGTCGTAGAACCTGGTGGTAATGGTGCCGTAGGCGGTGGTGATGTTGTAGGGATACGAAACGGAAACAACGTTGCCGTTGCTGTCGACCACAATCGTTACTGCGTGGGACGCGTCGGCGTACGAGCTGTCGTTGTACGAGTGCATCGATACCTGCTTAGCTATATCGCGAGTTACGTCCGCTTCCTGAAGCTTAAAAGTATAGGTGGTTTTTCCGCCCTGAGTGGACGAGCCGACAAACTCGAAGATGTTGGCGGAGAAGTCGAACTTGGGAAGAACGCGCTCTTTCATAGATCCGTTAAGGCGCTTGGTGCCCTTAATGCCCTTTTCGGTTACGGTGGTAACGCCCTCGGAAGTGGTGGTATTTACGAACGGCTCGAACATCTCGAAGTAGCCGTCGAACTGTCTGTAACCGCTGTACTCGACGTGGTAAACCTTGTCGTCCATAGAGTACGAGTACTTGCCGGTGCGTTTAAGAACGATAGCCTCATCGGAAATATATCCGTCGAGACCTACCGAGCCGGTAGCCGAGTTGTAGTTAATAATCTCGTCGTCGAAGGTGAACGTAGCCGCCGCTCTCGGCGCGTTCAAAACGCGCGAAGAATTATAATCGGTGGAATAGTCGCCGTCATCGTAACCACCCTCATAGATAGCGTTTTCGGTAGCGGTAAACCTGTAGCTTGTAGCGTTTTTAAGGTTGTTAAGCGCGGTAACGAGCTTGTCTGCGTGTTCGGGCGCGGAGTAAGGCGACTTAGCCGCGATAGCGGTAGTGCCTATCTTAGAGAATTCGAGGTGAATTTCGCTTACGCTCATCGAGTCGTAGCCGGTAACGTTACCCGAATTGTCGGTTTCGACGCCCGAGTAAGTGGGATTGCACTGCGCGTCGATCGCTACGATATGCTCGTGATCTTCGTCGAGCACGAACACTACGGTTGCAAACCACTCGGTGGAAGGATCGAGCATAGGGGTAAGCGACTGCGCAAGGTATGCCATAAGGAAGAACTCTTCCGAATTCCTTTCGTTTACGTTGTACTCGTAACGGATAGGGTCGGCAGGGTCGTACGACATTTTGGTATCGTTAATAAGGTTGTTAAATCCGCCGAGGTGATTCCAGTAGTGCTGAGCTTCCCAGGCAAGGGGCTTGCTTCTGTAATCTGTCTGCATTTTGCGGACAACCTCGTTGTCCTTATTGATCATCTCTTTTTCGATAGAGTGGCCGTCGCTGAGCGATTCGATTACGTAACCGTCAAGGTCGGTAATGGTGTACTTGACGTCGTTCTTTTCGCCCTTGTAGTAGGTGTCGACGAACTTTTCGGTATTCGCGCTCTGCCAAGCGCCGCTCCACGCACCGTCTTGCATCTCTACCGAGATGTTGTACACTCTCGTTCTGTTGTTGGAAGAGGTGTGCGAATCTTTGTACTTGTCGGTTACGGTACCGGTAACGGTAATGTTATCGCCGGCAATTTCGTCGAGCATGGCGGTGGTAAGATAACCTACCTGACCGTCGCGCTTAGGCGCAAGCACGGTAACCGTCTTGGTAGCCTTAGCGTTGGCGCTTGCTACCGACGTAGCGGTGATGGTAACGAGCTTGTTAAGTATTTCCGGCTCGGTAAGCACGGAAACTACGCCGTTCTCGTCAATTCTGAGTGTAACGGGGTCGGAAACGGTCCAGGTAACCTCTTGATTATCCGTGCCCGTAACCTTAGCGGTAAGGGTCATTGTTTCGCCCTTTTTAATGGTGCTCGCGCCGCCCTCGATTTCAACGATAATGGGATTGGGCGCATTGGGACCGACGTTAGGGCCGGGGTTAACGTCGCAAGCTACGACGCCGATTGCCATGACAAACGCCAAAGCGAGCGTCGTCAGCAGTCCGAAAAACCTTTTAAGCTTTTTCATATTTTTTCTCCTTTAATGGGTAATACATTTTAGGGCGCAGACGTAACCCATACATAAATGAATAGGTCAAGCTGCGAGTCGAGCGGCTGTATGTGTACGACTTTACGAATTCCGTTTTTGTCGGTGTAGTTTTTGGAATAGGTGTTGTCGCGAGCACGGGTATAGCCGAGGTCTAATAGGAACGTTCTTAAAGTAAAAAGCGAGCTGTTAAGGGTGTAGTCTATATCGACAGACACGTCGTAGAAGAAGCCTATCGTTCTGTTATTTCCCCTCATGGACGAGAGAGCAAAAGCGAAGGTGTCGCCGAGCGCATTGTCGAATACGGGAACTATGCTTTCGATTGTTTCCTCGTCGCGCTCTACATCGAGGAAGGACGCGAGGTACGCGTCGGCGGCAATGTCTCCTCTGTCGGTAAGCAAGTCGGTTATAACGAAGCTGTCCCAGCTGTCGGGCACTTCCCTGACGGGGAGGTTTTCGAGCTTGCTTACCATGTCGCCGTCCGTTTCGGTCGTGCCGAAATCGTAATAGTTAATTTCGATAACGCCGTAGAGATAACCAAGATAATAGTTAAAGCCTGCCGACTCGATATAGCCTTCGGGATTGACTACGACGTAAGGCGTAAACGATGAGCTGCCCGTGAAGTTGCTGTTGGTGGCGTAAATGCCGTAAAGGTCGGCGTCCGAGCCTAAGCCCTTATAGAAGGTAGTCGCCACGGCGCACATCGGATAATCGGCGTAGTAATACATCTTCCCCGTCTCCTCGTCGGTAATGCGCGTCGTAAATATCGCCGCCGCAAAATCGAAGGAAGGCATTGCGTCCTTAAAGCTCGAGGCGTACGCCCTGCCCGTTCCGATTGTTTTGGCACCAGTGCCCGACGAATCCTCGTCTATAAAGAAGGTGTTGTAATAGTCGGTACCCTTCTTTTCGGTTCTGTTAACGTAGCCGTAGTCGAAGCCGGTAAAGATTCTCGTACCGTTTCCTATCGTTACATTGCTGTAATCGGAAGGTATAAAGTTGTACGGCGCAAAATGACAAATGTCATTTGTAACAGTTTCGATATATCCGCTATAGTCATAAGAATGCGTAAAAATGTTAATGCCGATATTTAGGAACTCGACTGTGTAGTTGTCAAGCGACTGCATTTTCGCTATGGCGTCTTGAAGCGGCTTATGCACTTCCTCGTCGTACTCGTACTTTTTGATTTTGGAAACCTTTACGCGATCCTCGCCGATATTAAGCGCAACGGTAAGCTCCATTGTCGCCCTGTACCCCTCGAACGAGGTATAGTCGATATTGGATTCCGCAAAGATGCCGGCTATTTCGCCGTCCTCGATAATGAGCGACACCGTTTTCGGGTCGAAGCCGTACGGATTGGCTGCGGAGACGATTTTATTCATAAAGTCGGCTTTATCCTCCGCCTTTTCGTCATCGTCGTCGCCCATACCGATATACTCGTAACGCCACGTCTCGGTGTTAAACTCAAACGCGTCGAGCGTTACGTTTCTGCCGCTGAACGTGTTGTAAAGACCGGATTCCTCCCAGGTAAGCGGATTGCCGTCCCCGTCCTCGAGCGGCGTAGGGTCGTCGTCGTTGTTAAGGCTTACCTGCACCTGCGACGCGATACCGCCGTTATCGATAACGTATATGCCGGACGCGATACCAACGTCTATTTCGTACTTGCCGTACCACTCGGAACCGTTCATTGCGGTGCTTATGTCATACGAGATGCTGTTAAACAGCCTATTGGTCATAATGGAATACAGATTGACGGTTAAAAAGCCCTCAAAGCCGATGTAGTTGTCGTTAAGCTCGTCTATCATCGCTTGGGTAAGCTCTGTCTTGGCGGTTACCGTAAGCGCTTTGGTAACCGATACCGATTTATCGAATACGCTCGTCGCCTTAATCGATACAATCTTGTCGTCGTCAACCTCTTTTGCTGTTACGAGACCTTCGTTATCAATGGATATAACGTCGGCGCCAGAGAGTACTTCCCAGGTAACCCTTTTGTCGGCGGTGCCGTTTACAACCGCTTCCAGCTGAAGAGTACCGCCGCTTTTAACCTCGGAACCGCCGCGAACGCCGAGCGTAACGTCTTCGCGCTTATAGGTTACCGCATTCGATTTGGGCGAATCGTTATAGCCCTTTGCCTTAGCCGTTACTGTAACGGTGTAGTCGCTTACAAGCCCCAGGTCGATGTAGTAATATTCTGCGGAAACGATATGGTCGTCGCCGTTTACGGTTACCACGTACGAGGTGGCGTTTTCCACCTTAGTCCAAGTAACCGCGACAAGGTCCTCGTCCTCTATTTTGCTGAACCTTACGTTTTGAGGCGCGGAAAGAGTACGACCGACTTCGTCCGGCGTTTCGCAGCCGACAAAGCAAAACATTAACGTAAATGCAAGAATAACGCTAAGTATCTTTTTCATTATTTCTTATCCTCCTCGCCGCCGTTGCCGCCGTTTTCCTTCTTTTTCATTCTCGAATACACGACGACCGAGTACGCCACAAACACAAGGGACACAACGAGCATCGCAGCGACTATGATAATCAATGCAACCTCTAAGCCTGCGTCGCCGTTTTCGGGCGGTTCTTCGAATTTAATGGGCGGCTCGCCTTTAAGCTCGAGCACTCTGTTTTTGGCGTTACGCACAGCCTTTACAAACGCGTTCCACTCTTCTTTAGTGTAACCGAAGTCGACGCCCGTTTTTGTAATTGCTTCAAGCTCGGTAAGCGCCTTATCGATAAGCGTTTCGTCCGCCATCGTTATTACGTTTATACGCATAATCTGCTTTGCGTAATCGATAAAGTCGGCAAGGTGCGCGTCCATTGCAACGTAGTCGCTTATTATCGCCTTGTCCACGGTGCCGAAAAACGCCTGGTAAATAATCGAATCGTAGCCGGTTACGTCCGAGTTAGCCGGAAGTATCATAGCTATTCTCGATTGTTTTCCTGCCATATCTTTAAATGTGTAGTAGTAAAGTTCCTCATCGGCCAGATCGAACTGACTGTGTAATAGTCCGTAGCCGGGATCGGTTTCGTCGAGTACTGCGTCCTCATCGCCCACGTAGGTGCTTTCGAGCGTGGGCGCCTTAACCGAGCGGAACTCGACGGAAAGAAGCTTTTTATAGCCGTAGAACGCAAAGTTGCCTATCGAGCGTACCGAACCGGGAAGGACAATATACACGACGTTTGCGTTTTCGTTACCGGCGTAGAAGTCGATAACGAGCGTGCGTTCTCTTACGGTAAGCGTTTCGATATTCATTCCGGCCGGCACGGATGCAAGCATGTATTCTCCGTTGGGAAGCGTAACGTACAGTATGCCTTTATCGAGAAGCGCATAGTCGTTTATCTTACCGTCGTCCGACTTAATCCCCTCTTCCATAAAATAGAAGCTTTTGAGCTTGGTGCAGCCGAGGAACGCCATTTGACTGATGCTTTCAAGCTCTCTGCTAAACACAAACTCGGTAAGATTGGGGTTGTACGCGAACGCGCCTATGCCGATCGTTACGAGTTTGGGTGCGGAAAAGCTTGTAAAGGTTGCGTTCTGGAATGCAAACGTGCCTACCGAAGTAAGATTGTTTGCGGTAATCACGCCGTCGATAAACGTATCGGCAAACGCACCGAAGCCAATCGACTTTGCCGATTCGAGGCTTATATCGGTAAGAGATTTGCTCGATGTAAACGCGTAGTCTTCGAACACCTCTACGCCCGACACGTCGATATCGGCAAGGTTTGTGCAGCCTGCGAACGCGAACACGCCTATACGCTTGATTGTTGCAGGAAGCTCTAACCTTTCAATCGACTCGCAGTAGCCGAATGTGTAATCGGGTATTTCGGTAAGCTTGGCGTCAATCCTGACGTCTTTAAGAGCGTTGCATGCAAAGAACACGCCCTGTCCCATCTCGGCAAGCGACGCCGGAAGAACAACCGATTTAATCTGCGGCGCGGTGGCGTACTCGTCATACTGACCGAACACAAAGTCGCCTATCTTTTTGACGTCGGGAATGGAAATCGAAGTAAGACCGCGGCAGTCCGCAAAAGCGTAATTGCCTATCTCGGTAACGCCGGCAAGATTGACGGATTTAAGCGAGGTGCAGCGGTAGAACGCGTCCTCTTCTATTATTCCGTCCGTCTTGCTCAAATCGATGATAGAGAGCGCGGCGTCGTTAAAGAAGCACGCCCTGCCGAAGTGCACGCCGCCCTGAGCAGGCATTGCGACGGTTGTAAGGTTATCGCAGCCCTGGAACGCGCCGAAGCCGAACTCTGCGTTTGCGCCGATTGTTACGGTTTCGAGTGCCGAGCGGAAGAACGCGCCCTCGCCGTAGTGTGCGTTCGCCTTGATTGTCGCACCGGCAACTTTGGTCGAGGCAAACGCATACGAATCCACGTAGTCGACCGCATTAAGATTGATTACCGAAAGAGAGGAATCGTAGAATGCGCGGTGTCCTACCTTAATTCTGCCGGTGTTGGGCAAAACAACTTCAGTGAGTTCATCGCACGCCGCAAACGCATAATCGCCGATAGTAAGCGTGTAGTCGGTGCCTTCGGTCGAAGAAGGATTGGCGAAGGTTATCGTCTTAATGCCGAGGCCGCTGAACGCGCCGGCGCCGATATGCTTGTATTCGACGGGAATGGTTACGTCTCCGCTAACCGCATTGGAAGCGAACAGTATAGTGTCGCCCGTCTTATTGAGAAGGTAATGTCCGTCGGCGGAATTCATGTACCTGCTATTAGCCACAGGAACGACAAAGGTCGTAATGCTCGTGCCGCGGAGAGTCGCGCCCGAAATATCGGTAAGCGCGGTATTATTTCCGAAGCGAAGAGTGGTAAACTTTTCGCTGTTAAGGAAGAGGTAGTTTCCGAGCGAAACCTCGCAGTCGGGAAGCGTAAGCCCTTCGAGCGAAGCGCAGTTATAAAATACCTGGTCGCCGAGCTTGTTTACTCTTTTAAACGATACCGAAGTAAGCTTGGGATTGCTCGCAAACGCACCCTCGCCTATCGAATACAAATCGTTGGAGACGACAACCCATTCGAGGTCCTCGCAGCCTGCGAAGCAGTAATCGGGGATTGACACTCTCTCGTAGATTGTAACGTTAGTTAGGCCGCTTTCCGCAAACATCTGCTTAGACAGCTTGGTGTGCTCGGTGAGGATAACCGACTTAACGTTTACGCAGCCCTGGAACGCCGATTCGCCGGTGTTACGAAGCGCGGTTAAATCGAGCTTACCGTTTCCGCCTGCCGTGCCGTCCTTTTTGGTGCCTATAAGCGAAGTGCAGTTTTGGAACGCACTCTTACCTATTGCGTACGCTCTCGTAAGGTCGACTTCGGTAAGACTCGAGCAACCGTAAAACGCGCGCTCGCCTATCGAGTACGCAAGGCCGATGTTAATCTCTTCGAGCTTGCTGTCGGCGTAGAATGCGTACTCTCTTATAAACTTGACCTCGCCGAGAAGCGTTACCTTTCTCAGATTGGGGCAGTTATAAAACGCGTACTTACGAATTTCCTCAACGCCGTTAGGAACGATAACCTCTTCTATGAAGGGGTTGGCCATAGGAATCTTGTTCGCGTCGTAGTCGTCCTCGGTAAGCTGAATGGACCTATCGGTGTCGTACAAACAGAACGCGTACGAATCGATATAAAGTATACCCTCGTCGTCGGGGATTTTTACCACCTTGCTGTTGCCCTTGTATGCGACAAGCACGCGGTTTTCTATTATAAACTCGCTCTTAACCGTAACGGGCAAGCTTGCTATAAGGTTGGATCCGCTTACGCGAAGCGATATTGTGGCAGAGCCTTCCGATACCGCCGTTACAAGTCCGTTTTGGTCGACCGTTACGACTTGGTCGTTGGTTGTCGAATAGGTAAACTCGTACTTGTCGGAAACGTACCACGGCGTAACCTCGTAAAAGAGCTTAAACGCCTCGCCCGGGTAGAATTCCACCCTGCCGCCGAGCGAGTTTACGAATATCCTCGAACCCGTCTCGCCTATCTGGCTTGTCTGACCGGCAACCGAATAGGCGTAGGTCGTTTCGAAGTATGCAAACCTTACGTCCGTTATCGCCGCGTTCCGAGCGTCGTCCACGTCGTTTTGAGAGTTGAGCGCGCCCTTAGTAGCGTCGTCGATATTTCCGCCGCCGTCGCTATGCGTATCCGTTCCTTCCTCGCGCTTTTTGACGTTAAGAAGCAGTCTTGCGCGTTTAAGGTTCATTTGCTCGGTTACGGTTATCGTCGAGCGGCCCACCGAAAGACCGCGCACCAATCCGTCCTGCACCGTCGCGATGTCGGTGTTGGACGAGTTCCAGTTAAGGTATTTAAGGTAGTCCTTGCCTGCGTCGACCGTTGCGTCGCTCGTCGCAAGGTACTGCGTAAGATCTACAATCTCGTTTTCGTAGATTGTAAGCATGGTGAGCGGCGTGCCGTCTATCTCGCCCGACTTGGTGAACTTAAAGTCGCCGCGAGTGCCGGGAAGCTGGCAGATAAAGAAGTTGCTGTTAAGTGCGTAGTCGTCTATCATAAAGCCGAGCGCGCTCGTAATAAGTGCGTCGTAGCCGACGTCGTCAAGAATGTCGGTTATCTCGATACGGACGCGGTTATCCTTGCCCTTCTCGCTGTAAACGGGTATGGCGTATCTTACAAGCTGAGAGTACGAGGACGCGGAGTTGAATATTATGGGCGTTACCGACTGAACGTAATGGTTGTCGTACAGGGTAAGCGTAACGTAATATCTGTCCTTTTTACGCGTGCTGTCGTACGTCTTTTCGTACGCGGCACTCTTAATTACGGGCGCCTCGTTGTCGAAAGTAAAGTCGAAGCTGAACGTGTTGTTCATATTCGTCAGAAGTCCGCCGTCGCCGTAGTCCAAAAGCCCTACCATCTTAAACTCGTAAACCCTGTTGTTTACAAGGTTCATCTTGGCGGTTTGCCAGTTAAGAAGCTCATAGTACGGTATGGGGGTGCCGCCTTCCGAATACGCTTTGCGGCCGTTGTAGTCTACAAAGTCGTAAACCACCTCGCCCGTAAGCTTATCGGTTATGGTATAAGTCATTGTTTTGGCGTTACGAAGCAGTCCGCCGTAAATGGTGGAAAAGCCGTCGATAGTGCCGAGTATTTCGGACACCGCGATATGCTCTCTTGTAGCCGGAATCTCGTCGTAGCCGGCAGGCACGGTGTAAAGGTACGTGCCGAGCGGAACTATATAGTTATAGTAGTACGTGCCGTAAGGCGTTGTCGCAAAGTAGTCCGCCTTAATCTTGTCCTCGTCGTCAATGGACTCGTCGTGCGCCTCCGACTCTACGTCGTAGTACGTAAGGTCGAACATGGGCGCCTGCGTCCAGTCGCCGTAGAACGCGAGGAAGGGTATGTTAAGATCCACTCCATCCTTATACGAGGGGGCAAGCTTAACAAAGCCCTCGACGTACATTCCGTAAGGGAACGAGGAATCGATATACTTTTTGTCCGCCGAGCTGAGCTTGTATTTAAGCGAAATCTTGGCGGTTGTGTTGGGTGCAACCGTTACCTTGTTGCCTTTTTTGGCGCCGTTCGTAACGCTGAAAGTAAAGTCGCCGCCGAGGAGGTAGCCCGTTTCCGCGACGAACTTATCATCGGAGGAAGATACCGTCTCGCTCATTCCGACAATCGAAAGGTCGTATTCGAGCGAGTCGTCCGAATAGTTTACGATATTAAAGTTCATATCGTAAACGCCGGTACGGTCGGGATCGTCGTAAAGCTCGAGCTTGGCCTTATTTTTTCCGTCTACGGAAAGGTACGCCTTTGTCGCAATAACATTGTTAAGGCTTGCAAGACCTGCGCCCTGCTTGCGCGGCGAATACGGTACGCCCTGCTCGTTAAGAAGAACCGTCGCCGTCGACATTACTATCTGGTTGGCAACCGCAACTATCTGTTGAGGGGAATACTCGGGGAACTTGTCTTTAAGGAACTGACGGATAAGAACCATCGCGCCGCAGGTATTGGGGGAAGCCATACTCGTGCCGCTCTGCTCGTCGTAGCCGCCGCCCGGAACGGCGGAAATAATCGTGCCGCCGTGTCCGGTGATTTCGGGTTTAAGCTGAAGGTCGGGACAAGGTCCCCAGCTCGAAAAGTCGGACATAAACGGGCCTGCCTGGTATTCGGGCGCAACCTTCATTGTGCCGGTGCGCTGCGCGGCAAGACGGGTGCCGACGTCCTTGCTTATCGAAACGCAAGGGATATGGTCGGTCTTACCCATCGACATGGCTATATCGCCTTCTACGTTGTTATATATAATTATTGCGGCGGCGCCCGCGACCTTAGCCTGCAACGCCTTATCCTCGAAGGTGTTGCTGCCGCGACGGACAAGCGCTATCTTGCCCTTAACGTCAAGACCTATATAGTTAACGCGCGAGCCGTTGCCGGGTACGGTAACGTAGTCGAACGTTCTCGACTCGTTTGACGGGATGTTCTGCTGTTCGTAAAGCTCGGCGATAAAGTCGTTCTGCTTGCCGGATATAGAGCTGGATTCAAGGAAGAAAACAACGTCGGTATCGTTGCAGAGAAGGTATCTGCTCGCAACGCCGCTGACCGACGCTACGCTGAGCGCCGAGCTGTACGTCGAGGGGGATCCGACTGTAGCCGAGTCGGGGTTTGTTACCATGTTGGTATTGCCCTGGTCGCCGCCGAACGCCGAGCTGTAGCTGTTGCTCGCCGCGGCGACGAGGGTGATACCGGCAGTTTCTATCTTGCCGTAAATCTCGTTCATCTTGTCGCCGTCCGGCTCGCGCGCAAATCCGCACGACATACCGAGCGACATGTTAATGCAGTCTACTTCGAGCTTAACCGCGTCCTCTACGGCATAGAGAATATCGTCGGTTTCGGCACCGGCGGAAAGATCGGGGAAAACCTTCATTAAAACGAGCTGCGTGTCGGTAGCGACGCCGCGTACAACGTAGCCGTCCTCTGCGGCGGTGCCGCCGTTATCGCGCGGATCGTGGCCGCCGATAATGCCGGCAACGTGCGTGCCGTGCTCGGAATCGTACGGGAAAACGTCGTAGTCCTTATCGGCATAGTCGTACATGAACGGAATCTTTTCGCTGTACCATACGTCGTTAAGCTCGAGTCCCGGAGTAAAGGACGCCGCGCGCGTTTCGGGAAGCACCGCGGCAATATCCGCCTTTTCAAGGCTTAACGGGCCGTCGGGCATGCGCGAAAATACGATATGCGAGCAGTCGAAGCCGGAGTCGAGAATGGCAACCGAGGTGCCCTTACCCGTAATGCCGAGCGCGTTAGCCGCCGCCGCGTTAAATATACCCGTTTCGTAAACGTCGACGGGATTTACGACGCCGGACCCTCCGCCGAGCGAACCCTCCGCTTCCTGCGGACGGTTAAACGTGTCGGAAAGCATGACCGATTCCACGCCGGGAACTTCTTCCAGCTTTTTAATCTTGCCGTACTCGACGTTAACCGAAAAACCGTTCAAAATGGTGTCGTAGCGATTTTCGACGGACACGATAAGGTTATCCGCAAACAGCTTGTCTATAACTGCGTCCTGCTCGCGCTTGATAATGCGCGCGCGCGTTGCGCCGTTTTTCGTTTTAGCGTACGCGCCTGCGGACATTGTTTCGTACTCTGCGCTTTCGAGGTATGTATCGATTATATCGTCGCCCTCGAGTACGACAATCGCCGTAACGACGTCGCCTGAGCGGTAGCCGCCGTTTTGCTTTAAGTAATCCGCTTTAATGCGCGAAAGTTTTTCTTCTTGGGAAAACTCAAAGTCGGATTGCAAAACCTCAAGCTCTTGCGAAGACTGAACTATCTCGTCCGCCGGATTGGGAAGCGCCGGAATTTTAGCGTTGGCGCAGCCCACGGCAAAGAAGCTCACGCAGAAAAACAATGCCATCAGTATGACAATAAATCCGTTAAGCTTTTTTTGTAATTTACGCATTTGTTCTCCTTCTTTTAAGGTTATCGGGTCGCCTTTAACCTCTTAGCCAAAAGTACAGCAGCAGCGCCGTAAGCGAGAAGCAAGCCACAACCCCTAAAAATATGGGTAAAAACCTTGCAAACGCAGCGCGTATAGCCGCCCACTTTTCTTTTCGTGTAAGCTTAATAGAGTCATCGCGCCTTTTTATGCCGCGTGCCTCATCAAGCCCCTCCATGCTGTAAACAGTGTGTCCGTCGTCAATGTACTTGACTTTCTTTTTCTTTTTGACCTTCCTCGCATCGACCTTTGCTTCGGATTTACCGTCTTTCTCGGGCGAGTCGCCCTCGTTCGGTATTTCGTCCGCGTCGTTTACGGGTTCGCCGATCATGATTTATCCTCGTTCGGCTTTTTTGTTTTTTTATTTGTCGTCGTCGACTTGGGCGTCGCCGCCTTCCTATCGGTCGTCGACTTGGGTGCCGCGGCAGACTTCGGCGCCGCTTTCTTTTGCGTTGGCGCGTTGGTCTTGGGTGCTGCGGATTTAGGCGAAGTCGCCGTTTTGGGCGCCGTCTTTTTATTAGACGATGCTGCCGGCTTAGCCGACTTCTTTTTGTCGGTAGCCGCGCTCGGCTTGGGAGGCGCCGGCCTTGTCGACTTGGGAATGGCGGCCTTTTTCATCTCCGCCATTTCTTTGGTAACTATAGTTACCGTAGGCTCGATCTGATTTTTATTTGTCGACTTATTGGCTTTCGGCTTTTTCTCTTCCGCGACGACCTCTGTGGGCTTTACCGACGACGATTTTTTCTTTGTCGGCTTTTCGTCCTGCGCCGTTACTTCCGCTTGTTCCGCTTCCGGCTCGGTCGCCTGCTCGGTCGCCGCTTCCTGCTCGGAAGTTGCTTGCGGCTCGGGTTCTTCCTTAACCTCTTCCGCTTGCGCCGCCGTCTCCGCCGTCGGATCCGCTTCCGGCTCGGTCGCCTGCTCTGTCGTCGCTTCCTGCTCGGAAGTTACTTGCGGCTCGGCCGTCTCCGTTTCGAGCGGTTTTTGCTCGGCTTCCGTTTTAATCTCTTCCGCCGCGGACGCCGCGCTTACCGAAGCGTTTAAAGGCACTTTTACCGTATCGTCCGTATTGTCGGCGTTTTCGGTCTTGGGCGAAGTATCTTCCTGTTTATCTTCCGGCTTTTTGTCGTCGGGAGTTTCCGTTACCTTCGACTTTTTCTTGCCTCTTTTAGTTTGTGCGGCAAGCTCGATTGCGATACGCTTTTCTTCCTCTATTCTGTCATACTCTGCGTCGTACTTATCGAGATTGTTCATAATCTCTTCGTTATAGAGGTGGCAAGCGACAAAGTGGTCGGGCTTGACCTCTATATACTCGGGGATTATATACTTACATACCTTCATGCACTTACTGCATCTCGTGTGGAACTTACAGCCTGCCGGCGGATTTGCCGGCGACGGAATGTCGCCTTCGAGCATTATGCGGTTCATCTTAACGTTGGGGTTGGGCGCCGGAACGGCGGAGAACAACGCCTGCGTGTAAGGGTGCAGAGGGTTATCGAAAAGCTCGTCCGTCTCGCTTAACTCCATCGCGTTGCCGAGATACATAACGAGTATGTTGTCGGTAATGTATTTAACGACGGAAAGGTCGTGCGAGATGAAAACGTAAGTCAGTCCTATTGTTTTTTGAAGGTCCTTAAGAAGGTTTATAATCTGTGCCTGAATGGACACGTCGAGCGCGCTTACCGGCTCGTCGCATATAACAAGCTTGGGTTTAACCGCAAGCGCGCGCGCTATACATATACGCTGGCGCTGACCGCCCGAAAACTCGTGAGGGTACCTATCGTAGTACGACGGCTTTAAACCGCACTTTTTCATAATATCGATAACGTACTCGTAGACTTCGTTCTTGGGCACTATCTTGTGAACTCGCACCGGCTCGGCTATTATCGCGCCGACCGTCATACGCGGCGGAAGCGAGCTGTACGGGTCCTGGAAAATAAGCTGTATGTCGGTGCGGTACTTCATCATCTGGCGCTTTTTGAGATTTGTTATATCGTCGCCCATGAAGTAAATTTTGCCGCCGTCCGACTCGTAAAGCTTGAGTATCGTCCTGCCGAGCGTGGTCTTGCCGCAACCCGACTCGCCGACGACGCCTATCGTTTTGCCCTGTTTCAGGTCGAAGGTTATGTCGTCCACCGCCTTTAAATATCGAAGCGGCTTACCGAAAAAGTTGGTTTGAATCGGGAAATATTTTTTAAGGTGCTCAACCCTTAGTATGGGCTGTTCCGGCTCGTCGGTCTGCGCCTCGTCTTTTGCGTCGGGAATATCGTCGAGCTTTTCCGCTTCCGTCGGCTCTGTCGGCTCTTCCGCCTGTACGGGCTGTTCCGTTTCGACCGGCTCTGTCGATTCTTCCGCCTGCACGGGCTGTTCCGCTTCCGTCGGCTCTGTCGGCTGTTCGGTCGGTGCCTCGTCTTTTACTTGTTCGGCGTTTTCGGTCGGCTGTTCGGTCGCTTCGTCCTCGGGTACGGTCTCCGCTTTTTCCTTCGGCGCGGCCTTTTTCTTCGCCGTCTTTTTGGTTGCCTTCGGCTTTTCTTCCGCCTTAGGTTCTTCGACCGGCTCGGTAGGCTCTGTCGGCGCCTGCTCTTCCTCTTTGGGCGCGGCCTTTTTCTTCG
>JAFLVD010000006.1:51029-83634 GCA_022508485.1 Clostridiales bacterium
TTTTCTTCGCCGTCTTTTTAGCGGCCTTCGGCTTTTCTTCCGACTTCGGTTCTTCTGCCGGCTCGGTAGGCTCTTTTTGTTCGTCCTCTTTTTTATCTTCCGCAGGGGTTTCCGCAGCTTCCTGTTCCGGCTCTTCTGTCGGCTGAACGGGCTGTTCTGCCGGCTCGGGCGCAGACTCTTCCTCTTTCGGTTCGACCTGCTCTTCCGCCGATTCGTTCTGTTCAACCGTCTGCGGTTCGTCTTTTACTTGTTCGACGTTTTCGGGCGGTTGCTCGTCCGCCGCGCTCTCTTTTTGCTCGACATCTTCCGAATCGGTCTCGAGCGGCGCGTTTGCGTGGCCGCGAAGCTTTCTGAGCTGTACCTTTCGGGCCGGTTTTTTCTTTGACGTTTTATTTACGGAATTCGGTTCCCCCGAATCCCCCGCGTCGGCAAGTATGACGGGGGCTATGATAAGTTCCTTATCTTCCATATTACTTTGCCTCCTCGTCCTTTACTTCGTCCGTTTTTTGCTCGTCGTAGAGGTAGCACGAAACATAATGAGTGTCGCTTACCTTTATCATCGGAGGGTACGCGCCCGAGCATTTGCACAGGCGCTTATTGCATCTGTTTTTGAAATAACAGCAATCGGGAAGGTTTATGGGGTTGGGAACCTGCCCGGGTATCGAATACAAAGGCTTGCTCGCGTCCGAAGAAAGAAGCGGCTTGCTCTTTTGAAGTCCAATCGTGTACGGGTGCATGGGGTTGAAGAATATATCCTCGGCGGTGCCGTGTTCTATTACCCTGCCGGCGTACATAACGATGACCTCGTCCGCCATTTCGGCAATAACGCCGAGGTCATGGGTTATAAGCATAATCGAGCAGTTTTCGGTTTTTTGAAGCTGTTTAAGAAGCTCGAGTATCTGTGCCTGAATGGTAACGTCGAGCGCCGTTGTCGGCTCGTCCGCAATAAGCAGTTTGGGGTGTCCGGCAATCGCCATCGCTATCATAACGCGCTGACGCATACCGCCGGAAAGCTCGTGGGGGTAGCTTTTGTAGACGTGCTCGGGCATAGATATGCCGACCTTTTTAAGAAGCTCGATACTGTATTCCTTTGCCGATTCCTTTGTGGCGCCCGGCTCGTGAAGTAACGTTACCTCGTCGAGCTGGAAGCCTATCGTAAACACCGGGTTTAGGCTTGTCATCGGCTCTTGGAAAATCATCGTAATGTCCTTGCCGCGGATTTTATACATTTCCTTAGTGGGCATTTTAACGATATTGTACGCGAGCTTTTTGCCGTCCTCGGTTCGTCCGAGGTTGTCGCTGTTAAAGCGGATTTCGCCGTCGATAACCTGACCCTGCGGCGCCTGAACAAGCTGCATAATGGAAAGCGAGGTTACGCTTTTGCCGCAGCCGGATTCACCGACGACGCCGACGATTTTGTTTTTGGGAATGTTAAACGACACGCCGTTTACCGACATGACCGTACCGGTATCGGTAAAAAAGCACGTTTTAAGATTATCAAGCTCGACGAGGTTGTTTTCGTCGTGCATGACGGACGTATACTCTTCGGGCGAGCGGTTCTTCTTTTTAAGAGCCTCGTAGTACCTCATCTGTTTGATGTTGTACCTGATTATCTTTCTGCTCTCGCCGATAGATATATAATTGGATTTTGTCTTTTTTTCTTTCACGGTGTGCCTATTTCCTTGCTTTGGGATCCATCGCGTCGCGCAGTCCGTCGCCTACAAAGTTAAAGCCGAGAACAGCTATAACTATCAGCACGCCTGCCGGGAACCAAACGTTCATGTGATATCTGAATATAATCGGGTCGTTTACCTGCGATATCATCGTTCCCCACGCCGCTTTGGGAAGCTGAACGCCGAGCCCTAAGTAGCTTAGCGTAGCCTCGTACAGTATTACGCTGCCGAGTCCGAGCGTCATCGACACTATAAGCTGCGGCATTACGTTGGGGATAAGATGCTTAAATATCTTGCGCCAGGTAGGAAGACCCATAACCTCGGTCGCTACCATGTACTCTTGTTCTCTTAGCGACATTATCTGACCGCGGACAAGCCGAGCCACGCCACTCCAACTGAACAGAGTTATTATTACCATAAGTACGTAAATCTGCTGATCCGGCTCAAGATTCCACGAGTCGATAACGGCGGAAGCAATAAGCAAAATAGGAAGCGTAGGTATGCAGGTAAATATGTCGACTATACGCATTATAAGCTGGTCGACCCAGCCGCCGAAGTAGCCGGCGAGACCGCCGAGTATTATGCCTATTATCGTTTCGAGTATGACGACTATAAAGCCTATCATAAGCGATATTCTGCCGCCGTACATAAGGCGAACAAACACGTCGAAGCCTTTATCGTCGGTACCCAAAAGGTGCCTGGCGCTCGGATCCGCATAGGTGTTGGTCTTGCTTATGTAGGTAAAGTCCTCCAACACCTCTACCGTATCTCCGTTCTCGTCGACGTACGTGTAAACGCTCGAGATTTGGAATTCGGTGGGAGTGTTGTCCACTTGGTCCTCTTTCCAGTCGACGAACACGGGGCCTAAGAACGAGAACACAAAAAGGAACACTATCATTACTATTCCGACAATGGAAAGCTTACTGCGGAAGAACCTGCGCATAACAAGCCTGAACGGGCTTATTTCCTTATACGTTTCCTGGTCCTCGATTTCCGCTTCGATTTCCGCCTCGGTCTTATACGGTTCGGAAATTGCCGCCGTGCCGTCCGAATAAACTTGCTCGCTTTCGGAGGCGGTGGATTCGTTTATGAGAGTTTCTTCTTTTTCGATATCTTCCATAACCATACCTCCTATTTAGTAAGTTTTACACGCGGATCGACTATGGCGTACATAATGTCGGACAGCAGCGTGCCTATAATGGTGAGTATCGCGAGGAACATGTTGTATCCCATAACGAACGGGATATCGCCCTCGACGAGCGCTTTGTATGCAAGACGGCCTATGCCCTCTATTGCAAAGACTTCTTCCGTTATCATCATTCCGCCGAAAAGCCCCGGAAGTATACCTGCCATGAGCGTGGCGAGCGGAATTAGAGTGTTACGGAACGCATGTTTATAAATAACCGTGTGCTCGGAAAGGCCTTTGGCGCGCGCGGTGCGTATGTAGTCGGCGTTAAGCACCTCGAGCGTGTTGGTACGCGTGTAGCGCATAAGACCGCCTATCGACAATATAACGCTGACGCCTATCGGCATTATCAAGTGAATAGCCATATCGCCGAGTTTAGCCATCTGCCCCGAAAAATTCATCGCGTAGTCCACGCTCGTATCGACAAGTCCCGCGTCGGGCAGCCAGCCGAGCTGAACGGAAAACACCCTTATGACTATCGCGGCAAAGAAGAACGTAGGGAACGACAGTCCTATCATGGTAAACACCGTAACGGTATAGTCCCTTACCGAATACTGGTGCGTCGCGCTCGTTATGCCGAGCGGAATAGCGATAAGGAATTGCAGGATCGTCGCGACAAGCGCTATCGCAAAGGATATCCACATATTGTCCGTAATGACTTTGCCTACGGGGTCTCCGTATTTAAGAGAGTTTCCCAAGTCGCCTTGAATAACGCCGCCCAGCCAGTTAAAATATCCTTCGACGATTCCTTTATCCAAGCCGTACAGCGCCATAAAGCGATCGACGTCCTCTTGCTTAACAGAGCCGTTTGCTATTAAGGGCGCATATTTTATCTGCACGTAATTCATAGGCATCATACGAACCAAAGAGTACACAATAAACGACACGCCTATCAGTATGATTACGGAGATAATTATTCTTTTTACGATATACTTAAACATGAGTTCCTTAAATAAAGTGTTGTTTTGCTTTTGCCGTAATTACTGCGTTACAAGCGAGATGGTATGAATGTCGCTCGTAAGACCCTTGTACGACGAGAGATCCTTGTTAAAGGTGTTGACGTCGATCTTGGACTTATTGTACGCAAACAGGTCGTTTCTCTGGTAAGTGGGAAGCTCTACCGCCATTTCCATAACCTTATCGAGAGCTTTGGAATAGATGCTCGCGCGTTCCGTCTTATCCTCGGTCGTTCTGCCGAGGTCGACAAGACGGGAAAGCTCGTCGAGGAGTAAAACCTCTCTGTCGTACTTGTTGCCGGCGTTACGGATAATCTGCGGATAGCCCCAGTTAAGCACCGACGTTGCGGTCGAATCCTTGTGGTAGACCTGGTACATGTCGGGGTCAATCGTGGATCCCCACGCCGCCGCCCATACGGTAAGCGAGCCGGTTGTCAGCTTTTTAAGCGCCTGCGCGTCGTTTTTGACGGTGATACTAAAACCGCCGATAGTTTCTTCGAGAAGCTTGCCTGCGTTAAAGAGCGCAATCCACGCCGGGTGGTCGTTGCCCTCGCCGGCAATGGTGAAGGTGTACTTACATACGTTTGAACCCTTCGCATAGACGCCCGAGGAATTAAGGTTATAGTTTGCCTTTCTCATAAGGCCCTGGATAAATTCCTTTTGCTCTGCCGCGGTAAACGTTTCACCCGCCTTTTTACCCTTTCTTTCCACAAACTCTTTGTACTGCGGATCTACCTTATCGAGGTTTGCCGGAATCTTGCCGCCGATAAACGGATAGTACGCGGTGGCGCCCTTCGGGTAAGCCCAGCTCGACAGCGACATAGCGCGGTAGATAGGCTCGGCCTGGTTCTTATAGTAGTCTACGCAGTGCATTATGTCGATGCAGTACATTATTGCCTGGCGGACCTCGAGGTCGGGTATCTTGGCGGCGTTAATGCCGATATAGCCGTAGCCTGCCGTTTCTACCTCTTTACTTTCCATATTCTTCATTTTGGAAATTTCCTGAGCGGTTTCGGGTTTTGCGTTAGGCTCGGAAAAGTCTACGCGGTCGGTATAAAGACTGTTAAGCATACCGGTGCTCGCAACCACTACAAGACGCAGCTTTTTGATTTTCGCAGGTCCTAACAGGTAGTAAGGGTTGCGCTCGAAGTAGATAACGTTATTGTTGTAAAAGTCGTTGGGCTTAATGTTGTCTGTGCCGCCGCTCTGCTTAGCCGCCATGTACGGGCCGGCGCCGACGGGAACGCCCATCTTATCGGACGCGTTAAGAACGTCGTTCATAAACTGCTGCGAGTTCCAGGCAACGCCAAAGTTGTTGTTTTCGATGCTGAATTCGTTTACGTAATCGACGCCTTTAAAGGTGCCGGAGTAGTAATGAAGGGGCGCAACGGCAAAGGCAAAGTTCCAAATGGCTTTGGGGTCTACGCCGTTAATCTTTATGGAAAGAACCTCGTTAAAGCCGTCCTTAACCGAGCCGTCGGTATTGTACTCGGGCTTGGCGTAATCGACGTCGTTAACGGTAACGGTGTTAGCGCCGCCCACGGCGGTGCCGCCGTTGGCAAACGTAATTCCCGAAATGTTGGGGTGCTTCTTTTCCATTGTCGCCGAGGCCTTTTCAAGCTCGGCGTTGGTGATATGATCGGCAAGGTTGGATCCGGTCATCCAGTAATCGATAACCTGATCGAGCTTGTCGGGAATGTTAAAGTCGAATACGGCCTGGATAGCCGTTTCCTTATCCCAGCCCTTGCACGCAGCCGGCTGACCTTCCGCGTCGGGTCCGCCGAACTCGTATAAAAGCTTTTTGTCCTTTTTACTCCAAGTGATTATGCCTTCGTTATAGAGGAAGGATTCGACGTCGGTGGTAAAGAGACCTTCGTAAAGCTTTCCGTCCGAATCCGAAAACTTGGTGTCCTCGTACGAGTTGAGCGAGTTGGACCAGTCGTCCTCAAGCTCTTTGCGGAAAAGCTCGAGCGTTTTGTCGTAGTCCTCTACGAGGTTGGCGTACGCCTCGATTCCGGTGTCTTGATACTCTTTAAGCCACACGCCTATTTTTTCGCTGTCGTACTGTTCGGCGGAGTGGTCTCTGAGGATTTGGCTTACGCGCTCGGACAGAGCGGTAACGCGCGCGTTAGCCGCAATGCGGAAACGCTTCATAAAGTTGTCCTGCTCGGCCTCGGAATCCGCCTGGGTGCGGTACTCTTTAAGACCGATTATATCGGTCGAGTAAATGGTGGACGAGCCGGTGTACGCCATATCGAGATATACGTAAAGGTTAAACAGAACGTCCTTTATCGTAACGGGCTTGCCGTCCGAAAACTTAACGTCGTTTTTAAGCACCATTTTATACGTGGTAACGCGCTTGTCTTCCTGACCCTGCTCGGGCGCGGTCCCTTCCGTTTTAATCTCGAGGTCTTTTACAAGGCACGCCTCGCCGTCGCCGTACACAGGGTTACCTGCGGCGTCGTTACTCAACATGCCGAGCTGAGTAAAGCCTACGACGTTACCGTCGGTTGCGGAAGTCGAGAAGAACGGGTTAAATACCTTATCCACTTCGAGCGTGGAAAATCTGATAGGGTTTTCCTCGTTGTCGTAGTATACTACCGTTACGTCCTCATCCGGTTTAGTGCACGCAATAAGCGAGAGCCCGAGACAAAGCGCAAGCAGTATAGTTACGAATTTTTTAAAAAAGCTGCTCATTTTGTTTATTTCCTCCTACAATGGGTTAACTACGATTTTGTTTGTTCGTCTATTACCGACGACACGTTGTCGAATACGGAATTATTGTCCTTACGGAAGCAACCGTCGCTCGATTTTACTACCACAAGGTTTTCGAGACTGAATCCGTTCGGCAGAGCTTCGAGAACGTACTTTGCTTTTACCGTTACGTTTGTAAACTTGCTCTTAGTCGATTTAACGGCGAGAGGCGCTATTACGATTCCCCTCGTTTGATAGAGCGTGTTGTTTACAGATATAACCATGTTCTCGAAGGTTACGTCTTTTACGACGGCGTTTTCCGTCGAGCCGAACAAGCTTATGGGAAGCGTGCCTTCGACGTCGAATATCTCGTCGCTCGAGAGGTTGTCTCTCGTATTGGGATAGTTAAGCTTAAAGTTCTTAATGGTGTGGTTGTTGCCGTAAAGCATACGGGTAAAGTTTCTGAAACCGTCGAACGTTTCGCCCTCGAAGTCGATATCCGCCATGAGCATTATGTCGCGCTTTGCCGCCGCCGACGAGGCGTTGCTGTTGTTAATAGACATCTGCGCCACAAGCTCTTCTTTGGTATAGACCTCTTTAAACACGCCGCGCTCAAGCTTTACGATAATCTTTATCTCGGTATTTTTTTCTCCGCCCGGGTGGGTAAAGTCGGGATCCCACGGATTGCCCTCTTCGTCGTAGAATCCGACAAAGGTATATTCGGGTATGTTCGTCGCGTATTCAAGGTAGTCTCTGAACTTTTCGCCCTTGTTAACCTCGTAAGGTGTGCCTACCTTTACAAGCGTCTCACCGTCCTCGAAGTCGTATCTGTAAAGCTGATATGTGTAGTGTATAACGGGATTCCACTTTGCATACAAGGTAACGCCGTCTCTGTCGACCTTGTCGCTGTCAAAGTCCCACTTGCCGCTGTACGTAACGTAACCGTCGCCGACGTTTTTAAACTGGTACCAGCCGTCGAGATCGTACTCGTCGCGAGTAACGGTCGACTTAGAAAATCTGTCGTTCTGCTTTTCTGCGGCGGGGTTTTTAATTTTGTTACGCGAGCCGCTCGGGAACTTGTAATAGTATACGATATCCGCGGGAGAGTTCATGTAGAGACCGCCCTCGAGCACAAACACGACCTTGACCGAATTTTCTCTGTCAAACTCGACTTCCGTGCTCATACACCCCGTCATGAACACAGACAGGGAAAGCATAATTGTTATGAAAATCAGTGTCGTTAATCTTTTCATTTTATCTCACCGCTTTATTGCCCGTACTGTCCGTTTAACGCCGATTTTGCATGTTTTTGCCAAAAAAATTGTAACAAAAAACGCGCGTTCTCGCCATTGAGGACACTACAAGTTGTTTAATTATACCACAAACGTGGGTGTATAGCAAGCAAAATGCCGTATGCGCCGCCCTTTTTTCCAACATTTTTATAGAAAGTTTTCCTTTATTTTCGGGGCTTCGCCTTTATTTGTGATATATTATTATATTAAACAAATCGTCAAAAGTTACGACAAAAGCAATATCGAAACGGACGGTTATATGACGATAAATAAAAAAGACGGCAATGCCGCCTTAATATTTATCTCTTATATAATCCGCCGAAGGCGGTGTATAACCGTTATCTATTCGCTCTTTCTTTTACGCCTGCGGCAAAGCCGCTTAAAGTTCCTGTCGTATCTTTTCGGATATGTCGTTGCGCGCCAGGACGTACGCGCTTTTAATAATATGGTAAATGGTTTCTGCGGTCGCCGCGCCGTGGCCCTTTATAATCGGCGCGGAAAAGCCGAGCAGAACCGCACCGTCAAGCTCGGTGTAGTTGTACTTTTTGTACAGCTTGTCGTGAAGCTTTTTGTAGCCCTCGTCCGTTATGCCAAGCTTGTTCATTGCGGTGTCTATTTCTTTAAGCACGCCGAGCGCGACGCCTTCCATTGTTTTGAGTAAGATGTTGCCCGAAAAGCCCTCGCACACCACGACGTCGCCCTCGCCCGTAAGTATTTCCGTGCCTTCGAGGTTGCCGATAAAGTCGAGAGTGGGCGTATTTCTTAAAAGCTCGTTCGCCTTTTTGGTGAGCGCGCTGCCTTTTTTGTCCTCGGCGCCGTTGTTTAAAAGCACGACCTTAGGCTTTTCGGTGCCGATTGCCTTCATGTACGCGCAGCCGATTTTGGCGAAGCTTACAAGCTTTTCGGCGCGGCAGTCGACGTTGGCGCCGCAGTCCACTATGCAAAACGGCGTACCGTCTATCTTTCTCGGTTCGCAGAGAAGCGCCGGGCAGTCCGCTATTTTTTTAAGCATGAGCATTGCCGCGACAAAAACCGCGCCGGTCGCGCCGCAAGTAACGACGGCCTTTGCCTTACCCTCTCTGCAAAGCTCGACGGCGGCAACGAGCGATGAGTCCTTTTTGGCGGCGATCGCTTCCATGGGGTTATCGGTATTTAATATCGTCTGCGGCGCGTCGATAACGGCAAGACGCTTTTTGTCGTACGCCTTACCCGAAACGGCTTGCTCTATTGCCGCCTTGTCGCCGCAAACATAAACGAACAAATCCTTAGTCTCGTTAAGCGCGGCGATTGCGCCCGATATAAGACTTGACGGCGGATTGTCCGCGCCTTGAATATCAACAGCTACTTCTATCATAACGAATATAATTCCCTAATTCAGCTTTCGCCCTTCCGTTGTCTGTCCCAATACTCTTTGAGGAGATATTTATACGTCCGCTCGGTAAAAGGCGACTGCGACAGTTCCTTTAAGATCTCATCCGACACCTTGCCTTCGAGCGCAAGAATTCTTCCGGCGTCCTCGAACCGTTTTACATATTTTTCGAGCCTTTCGCCTTTTGCCGAGGCGAGAAACATCTTTAATTGCGGCACGAGCACCGCGGTGTAGTTTCCGCGTCCGCAGATACAGTCGTACTGGCATTTAAGCGCGTCGTAAGCGCCTTTAACCTCGGTGTATGCGCACGTCGAGATTACCACAAAGCTTCTGCCGGGCTTGGGGTATCGTATTCCGTGAAGCGATTCGCCGGTAAGCGACGCGGGCTGACCGGCGTACGTTTGCATAAGGCTTAGCATACGGTCGGTAAAAACCTTCATTGTGCCGGGCATACCGAAAAAGTACAGAGGATAGCTTACGATTACTATATCCGAATCGAGAATTTTCTTTTTTACGTGAATAATGTCGTCGTCCTTGATTACGCACTCGCCTTCGGTGCGCGCCCAGCACGACAGACAGCCCATGCACGGTTTGACGTTAAGGTCGGACACCGTTACAAACTCGACGTCGCACGGCGCCGCTTCCTCTATGCCTTTTACAAACCAATCGGTCGCAACAAGAGTAACGCTCTCGGCGCGGCGCGGACTTCCGTTTATTACTATAACCTTTTTCTTTTCACTTTCCATACCGACCGACTACCTTACGGCAAACTCGGCGTACCTGCCGATTTTTCTGAATTTTTCGTACCTTTTTGCGACGAGCTTTTTTTTGTTCAGCTTTTTAAGCTCATTAAGCCTTGCGGCAAGAGCGTCGCGTAGCGAATTCATAAACGAATCGGGAACGCCTTTTGAAAAATCCGGTTCGTCCACAATGCGCTCTACTACACCCATTTCGTAAAGGTCCTGCGCGGTAAGTTTAAGGTATTCCGCCACCTCCGCGGCACGGGACGGCTCTTTAAACAGTATACTCGCGCACGACTCGGGCGCTATTACCGAATAGTACGCGTCGGAAAGCATCCAAATCTCGTCGGCGACGGATAGTGCGAGCGCACCGCCGCTTCCGCCCTCGCCGATAACGAGCGAGAGCATAGGCGTTTTAATCGACCCAAACTCGTAAAGGTTTTCGGCAATCGCCTCGCCGATACCGCGTTCCTCGGCGGACTTACCGGGATTTGCGCCCTGAATATCCACCAAAAACAATACCGGGCGATTAAACTTTTCCGCTTCCTTTACAAGTCGAAGCGCCTTTCTGTATCCGTCGGGAAGCGCACAGCCGAAGTTGCGCGCGACCCTCTCGTTAAAATCCTTGCCCTTTTCGGTGCCGATAACGGTAACTGGAGTGCCGCAAAGCGTGCCGATACCGCCGATAACCGCCGGGTCGTCGCTGAATCTTCTGTCGCCGTGCAGCTCGATAAAATCGTCTACAATGGCTTTTATATAGTCGCTCGACGTCGGTCGAAACGAGCTTCTTGTAAGGCGAACCTTATCGTACGCCTTTTTAACGGTGTTTTCCATAAAACTAAACTCTCTTACAGCCGTGAAGCATAAGCATTTTCGTTATGTAATCGCGCTGATTTTTGCGCTCGACCACGCCGTCCAAAAATCCGTGATTAAGCATAAACTCCGCCGTCTGAAAATCGGGCGGCAACTTTTCCTTAGTGTTTTGCTCTATTACGCGCTTACCGGCAAAGCCGACGATAGAGTCCGGCTCGCCTATTATGACGTCGCCGAGACTTGCAAAGCTTGCGGTAACGCCGCCCATAGTGGGGTCGGTAACGCATTCGAGACAAAAAAGTCCTTTATCGCTGTGGCGCTTTACCGCAAGCGAGGTTTTTACCATCTGCATAAGCGAAAGAACGCCCTCTTGCATTCTCGCGCCGCCCGACGCCGTAAAGCCTATAACGGGCAAACCGTGCTTGGTCGCATACTCGAAAAGCGCGGTTATCTTGTCGCCTACGACCGTACCCATCGACGCCATCATAAACTCGGGATTCATTACGAAAATGCAGGTGGCGTAGCCGCCGATTGTCGCCCTGCCGCAAAGCACACCCTCGTTTTCGCCGCTCTTTTTGCGCGCGGCCTCCGCCTTTCCTTTATAGTCGGGAAAGTTAATGGGGTCGGCGTGAATGTCCGCGCCGAAAAGCTCGGTAAAGCTTCCGCCGTCCACAAGATACTCTATCCTTGCGCGCGGCGGAATTCTCATATACTTGCCGCACTTGGGGCAAATAAAGTACGAATTGGCTTTTTCCGCCGCGGTAATCTCGTTCTTGCAATTTGCGCAAACGGTTTTTTCCGCGGAAGAAGTCATTTTTTCGAGTACTCCGCTCATGCCGCTTCACCGCCGAGAATGAGCTTGGTGGCCTCGTCGAGCGAGTTTACGTCGGTTACGGTATAGCGTACGGAGTCATCCAGCGTGCGCTTTACAAAGCCGGTAAGCGTACTGCCGGCGCCCACTTCTATAAACGTGTCCACGCCGTCCGCCGCCATTTTTTTAATAACGGTTTCGAATCTGACCGGAGAGCAGACCTGACGGGAAACGGCGTCGATTATCCCGTCGCGCGAGGAGGGATACGGCGCACCCGTAAGGTCGGAATAAAGCGTAACCGACGGCGCGCCGACGTTTACTCCGTCAAGCGCCTCGCGAAGCGTTTTTTCCGCTTCCGCCATGTACGGCGTGTGGAACGCGCCGCTTACCGCAAGCTTTACCGCTCTTCCGCCGGCGGACACAATCTTTGCCGCGAGCGAATCCACTTCGTCCGGCCTGCCAGAGCAAGCTATCTGCCCGGGGCAGTTGTAGTTAACGGGCCACACCTCGGTGAACTCGGCGCAAAGGCTTTCCACCGTTTCGGCGTCGAGCTTTAATGCGGCGATCATGCTTCCGCTGTGAAGCCTCGAAAGCTCTGCCATTTTTCTCGCGCGTTTAAGAACGAACTCGAATGCGTCGTCCACGCTTAAAACGCCGGTGTACGCAAGCGCCGGAATCTCGCCGAGCGAAAAGCCGGCGGCGCAGTCCGCTGCGATTCCGCGGTTTTTAAGTTCGAGAGCAAAGGCAAGCCCGGTCAAAAACAAGCACGGCTGAGCGTACTCGGTGCTTTTAAGCATTTCGGGATCGCCGTTAAAGCAAATATCGGTTATTCCTTTAAAGCGCGCCTCCGCGCCGTCGAAAAGCCGACGGGCGACGGACGAAACCTCGTACAGGTCCTTGCCCATACCTACGGTCTGCGCACCCTGACCGGAAAATAAAATAGCTGTCTTTTTCATTTCCACGTCCGATTATGTAGAAAGTTTTTTTGTTGCGGCGTTTCGGCACGGTAAGCGGTTTATGCGTAAACGATATACTCTGCCGCCGCGGAAACGCCGTAAAAGATTATTTGTCGGAGTAAATACCGGCTTTGTCCGTTACGGTAAAAGTCATACTGCCTTTTGCGCAAACGGTATCGTTTACCTGCGCGGTAGCGTCGAAGGTTACAAGCGGACCGCCGGCGCGCGTTTTTTTAACGCTGATTTTTAAAGTGTCGCCGGGAATAACGGGTTTAACGAACTTAAAGCCGTCCACTTTTAGCAGTACGTACAGCACCTTATCGTCGTCCTTTACGTCGCCCGACGTCATAACTATCGAGCAAAGCTGAGCGCACGCCTCTATAATAAGCACGCCGGGCATAATGGGCGCGTCCGGGAAATGCCCCACAAAGTACGGCTCGTTGACCGAAACGTTTTTAATGCCCACCGCGCTCTCGCCGGCTTCGTATTCGACGACCTTTTCTATCATCTGAAAAGGCGGACGCTGTTTTATTTTGGTGTTGACCCAATCGATATTCATTACAGCGACAAGCCTCCGTCGAGAGTTATTACCTGGCCGGTAACGTACGAGCACGCGTCGGAGGCGAGCGTAACGACGACGTTCGCCACCTCTTCGGGCGTGCCGAAACGGTGCATAGGTATCGCCTTAATATACTCTTCCACCTTGTCGGCAGGAAGCTCATGCGTCATTTCCGTTTGGATAAAACCGGGCGCGACCGCGTTTACGCGTATACCTTTTTCTCCGAGTTCTCTGGCGAGCACTCTTGTCAGCGAGTTTACCGCGCCCTTTGTCGCGCTGTACACGCTCTGCCCGGCAAGCGCCATCTCGCCGCTTACGGACGACATGTTTATGATAACGCCGCTCTTTTTGCGAAACATTTTAAGAGCCGCCGCCTGCGCGCAGTAAAAATACGCCTTAACGTTAAGGTCGAAGCACTTGTCGAGATTGTCGGTGTTAAGCATGAGCAAAAACTCGTCCTTGACAATGCCGGCGTTGTTTACGAGAAGGTCTATTCCGCCGTACGTTTTGTCGACGGTGCGAATCATCTCGTTAACCTGCTTTTTGTCGGTAACGTCGGCGCAGTAAATCATGCCGTCGCCGCCGTTTTCTTTAACGGTGGCGAGAACCTTTTCCGCCTCTTCCTTACTGCGGCTGTAATTGATGACGACCGTATAGCCGGCTTTTGCAAGCCCTATCGCGCACGCCTTTCCGATACCTCTCGACGCGCCGGTTATAATTGCTGTTTTCATTTTGTTATTCCTTTTCGAGGACTACCGCGGAATATCCTCCGCCCAGTCCGTAAGACGTAACGAGAAGCTTAGTAAGTGCGCCGCACTTTACTTCCGTTTTTTCTGTCTTTTTGCCTATTTTGTACGCGCTTTTTTCGGTCTCGATTTTACCCGAGAGTATAAGCGCGCCGTGCGCCGCGGAAAGCGCCGCGGAGGCCGCTCTGCCCTCGCCGAGCCGCTCTTTTACCGAAATTACGGGAACAGCTTCAAGCCTTGCGCCAAACACGCGCTTATACGACTCGATCTCCGTCTTGTCTATTTCGACGTGGCCGTTGCCGAAGCCGATAATGCCGTCGATGTCGTTTGCGGTAAGTCCGGCGTCTTTAAGCGCGATAGAGATTGCGCGGTCGAGTGCCTCGCCGCTGCCGTCGATTGTGTCGAGCGAAACGCCGTGCGTCGCCGAACCGAACCCGGAGACTTTGCAGTACTTTTTTGCGCCGCGCGTTTTGGCGCTGTTTCCGCTTTCCACAAGCAGAGTTACCGAACCGTCCGAAAGCGTAAACTTTTTGTCCTTTCCCTTGTACGGCTTGACGATTTTATCAGCCTTTAATTCCACCTTTTCGACAAGCTCGTCCATAACGTCGCTGCTCGCGTCGGTGCCGCATGCAAGCATGGCGGCGGCGTCGCCGTTACGAATAACTTCAACCGCATAGCCGAGAGCGAAAATGCCGGACTGCACGCCGTTGGTTACGGTAACGTTATAGCCCTTAACGCCCGAGCAGATGGAAAGATATCCGCCTGCCGCGTTATAAACGGTGTTGGGGAATTTAAACGCGCTTCCGAATGCGTTGCCGCGCTCGGCAAGCATTACCTCGAAGTCGCACGCAGGGTCGACCGCGCCGGTCGAAGTTCCCACGATTATACCTATATCGAACGCGTTGTCGTCCGTTACGGTATAGCCACCGTCGGCTAATGCCTGCATACCCGAAACGGACTGAAGCTGAGAGAACCTGTCGAGCTTGCGGTAAAACGCCATTTTAAGCCCAAGCGCGTCGTAGTCCGCGGTCGAAATCGCAGAACGCAGCGTATCCGCGGTTACGCGTCCGTCCGCTTTTGCGACTTCCACGTATTTATCCACGCCGTTACCGAGCGGAGTTACCGCGCCGATACCTGTTATATGTACGTCCTTTGCGCCGACCTTTTTGACCTCTTTGGTTTTTTCGCCGAATATGATGCTCGCATTGTTTCCGCCGAAAGCAAACGAATTGCTCATAACTGCGGAAAGCTGTTTTTTGCGCGCGGCGTTAGGCGTAAAGTCGATTTTACCTGCCTTTTCTTTAAGCGCCTCGATATCCTCGGGCGTGTAGCCTACCGTGGGCGGAACGATATTTTCCGTAAGAGCTTTTACGGCAAAAACCGCCTCGATAGCGCCTGCCGCGCCGAGACAGTGTCCCGTCATCGATTTGGTGGACGATACGCTTAAATCGGGATTTTTGTCGTCGAAAATAGTGTGAAGCGACAAGAACTCCGCCTGGTCGTTTTTGGCGGTGCCCGTGCCGTGCGCGTTAACGTAGTTTATGTCGGACTCGCTAATTCCGGCCGCGGCCATTGCGCGAGAGATTGCCTTCATCTGCCCCTCGCCGTCGGGACGAGGTGCGGTAATGTGGTGCGCGTCGCTCGTAATTCCTGAGCCGAGCACCTCGCAGTATATGTGCGCGCCGCGCGCTTTGGCGTGAGCCATGCTCTCCACAACGAGCGCCGCGCTTCCTTCGCCGAGGTTAAGCCCCACCGAATGATTAAACGGCGAGCAAGGCTTGTCGGATAGAGCGTGAAGCGAGATAAATCCGGCGTAAGGCACGGACGAGAACGCGTCCGAACCGCCGGCTATAACGACGTCCGCCTTTCCTGCGCGGATAATGTCGACGGCGTACGCAATGCTTATAGTGCCTGCGGCACAAGCGTTGGCGACGTTGGTTACCACGCCGCCGGCGCCGACTTTACGCGCGACCTGAGACGCGATTGAAGAAATGGGCATTTGAAGAACGGTGTTCTTGTCCTTTTTTCCGTCCTTGTAGTAGCTGTCGATACTGACGGCGCCGCCTACGCAGCTTCCCATAATTACCGCCGCCTTGCCGTCGCCGTTAAAGCCTTTAAGCCCTGCGTCGCGCATAGCCTCTTCGGTAGCCCTTATGCAAAGCTTTGTAACCCTGTCGACGCCTGCGTTTTCGGGCGTGTCGAGGTCGGGGCATTTTACTTCGCCGGCATAATCGGCGTAACAATCCTTTGTGTCGACCGCAGTCGTATGTTCGATTCCGCTTTTTCCTTCTACCGCGTTTTTCCAGCACTCGTCGACCGAGTTGCCGATTGCGCACAGCATACCGAGTCCTGTTATTACACAGCGCTTTTCGTCATTTATCATAGTATGACAATGACCTCCTTATATATGGGTGTGTATAGTAAATCCGATTAGGAATTAGCGACTATGTAAGCGGCGATAGCGTCGATATTATAAAAATGATCCTTGCCGACGCCCGTCATCGAAACGCCGTACTCGCCGTCGACGTACGAAATAATCTCGAGCGAGTCGATAGAGTCGAGACCTATACCGTCCGAAAAGAGCGGAGTGTCGTACTCGAGCTGGTCGGCTTCGATACCGAGGTTGTTGCAGAAAAAGTCTTTAAGACCCTGTTTGATTTTGAGTTCGTCCATGATTGTTCTCCTAAGATATTGATTGTGCGGAATCTCCGCGAAACAGACAGATTTAACGTATTTTCCGTCTTACCACGGTCATTATACACCTCTAAATATAAACTCAAAATAAACTTTTACACAATTTGTTTAAACTTTTGTAAGTTTTTTGTAAAAAAACCGAGGCTCGCCGCCCCGGTCAATCTTTATATAAACTAAATTTCCGTATATACCGAATCGAGTACCGATAAACAATTTAAGCGTCAGGCAGGAAGCTCTACGGTAAAAACGGTTTTGTCGCCCTCTCTTCCCACGCTCACCGTGCCGTCGTGAAGATCGACGATGCGCTTTACTATGGAAAGGCCTATGCCGTTTCCGGCAATGGAATGGGACTCGTCGATTTGGTAGAACTTGCCGAAAATCTTTTCCCTGTACTCTTCGGGAATGTCGGGACCTGTGTCCGCTATTTTAACGGCGATTTTGCCGCCTTGCGAGGTTACGTCTATTTCCAGCTCGCCCTCTTCAAACGCGAACTTAATTGCGTTGTCGAGCAGGTTTATCCATACCTGGCGCATCATATCCTCGTTTGCCTCTAACGTCGTGTCGTCGAAATCCATCGACAGTTTAAGCTTTTTTTGCGTCCAGTTGCGCTCTAAAAGAAGCACGCACATTCTTATCTGCTCGGAAACGTTGTACTCGGTTTTGTCGGTTATTATTTCCTGGCTTTCGTACTTGGTAAGGTTGAGAATGTTGGTGGTTATCATGGCAAGGCGCTGCGTTTCTTCCTCTATGATGTTTAAATATTCAATCTGCTTTTCGCGCGGAAGGTCCTTGCTTTTAAGAAGGCTTATAAATCCGTTAATCGACATTATGGGCGTTTTAAACTCGTGCGAAAAGTTGTTTATAAAGTCGGAACGCAGTATCTCTACGTTTTGAAGCTGTTTCGCAAGCGCGTTAAAGCCGCGGTAAATGCTTTCTATATCGCCCGGGCCTTTGTAGCTGAGCCTCGTGTCGAACTTGCCCTCGGCGAGTTTTCCCATGCCGTCTATTATATCGTTTATCGGTTTAAGGTATATGCTTCCGGCAAGGTAGGATAAAGCCGCGCCCGAAATGATACCCGTCATGGCGATAACTATAATTGCGACAATCCAGCTCGTCGCGCCCAACTCGTCCACGGCGTATTCTAGGTACAGCCTGTCGAGCAAAAGTGTGATTACCGATACGAGCGTAACAATGATAATCGCGCCGATAATAAACGCGTTGCGAATAGTGCGCTTAGACTCTTTGTACGTTATGTCGTCGCGCTCTTCCAAACTCTGCTTTAACTTCATACCTTTATCACCGCCTTATATCCAAGCCCACGGATATTGTCTATCTCGAACTCCTCCCAGCCGTCGAACCGTTTACGAAGCCTGCCTATATGCACGGCGACGGTCTCGACGCCCGTTTCGCAGTCCACGCCCCATATTTCGTCCATAAGCTGAATCTTGGTAAAAATCTTATTGGGCGAGGACAGCAATTTATAAAGAAGCATAAATTCCTTTTGGGGAAGCTCGTGCGCCTCGCCGCGCCGAGTAACGGTAAACGAGTCGTAGTCTATCTCGACGTCGCCTATCTGCATGCGCCGCCCTGCCGCCGTCTTGCCGCGCGAGAGAAGCGCCCTGACGTGCAGGACAAGCTCTTCCGCGTCGATAGGCTTTGTCATAAAGTCGTCTATGCCGACGTGGAAGCCCTTTTTTCTGTCCTCGGGAAGCTGTTTAGCGGAAATCATGAGTACGAGCAAATCCTTATTGGACGCGCGAATCTGACGGGTAAGCTCGTACCCGTCAGTTCCCGGCATCATAATATCGACAATGAGAATATCTATAAACTGCTTGTCGTAAATGTCGAGCGCTTCCTCGGCGGACTTGGCGGTAAAAACCATATACCGCTCAAGCTCTAACGCTTCCTTAATAAAGTAGCGCGTGTTTTTATCGTCGTCGACAACGAGAACGCGAAACATTGTCTCTCCTTTTTTGCGCGCGCGGCGCATAACGCTTTATAAAAAAAGTATACCAAACCTCGGTAAAAAAGTCAATTACGATTAAAAGCAAAAAGGCGGCAATAAGCCGCCTTTGTATCGCGTCGTTACGTTATCGTAAGCGTGCCGCTCTTTACGGATATAAGGTAACAGTCGGTAACGTCGTTACCGTACGCGTCGTAGATAGTAACCTCGTCGATAACGTTTTCGGTAACGCCTTTATCCACGCGGCTTCCGGTGATTACCGCCTCGTACCTGTGTCCGCTTACGAGACTGCCACTCGATATTACCGAGTCGGGACAAGTAAGCGCTTCCCCGTCGTACGCCTTTTGCCTGCTCATTGCGCTTATCGTTATGCTTCGCTGGGTAACGGTAAGTCCGCCCTCGAAGTTGACGTAGAAGTTTTCGGTGGATATTTCCTCGCCGTTCGCGTCGTAGAAGTGCAAAATTTCGGGGTGCGACTTGTAGTATTCTTTTACGGTAATCGACTCTTGAGGCTTTGTTACGGACATTTCGGAGAGGTCAAGCTCGGTGTTAACTATTACGTCCGGCTTTTGCATTACCATAAAGTACCGTTTGGACGTATTGAATTTAAGCGGTGTGCCGTCGTAAACCTTCGAAGCCGAAAGAACGAGAATTTGCACCTGCGTGGTCGTTATCTCGATTTCGCCCTCGCCGTAGATAATATTAAACAGATTTGTAACGTCGTCGCCGCGCTCGTTGAACAGCGTGAACGACTCGATTATGCTCGGACTGACGCCGTAGTCGGTGCGCGAACCGCTGAAATGCGCCTCATAGGTATAGCCGACGGAAAGAAGATTGTTAAGAAGCACTTTTGTAGCGGCGTCCGCACCCTCTATAACCTGCGGACCTTCCGAAGCGTCGAGAGGGGTCCCGTCGTACTCCTTGTTGATATCGACGGGCTTAATGAACAGATCCTGCTTATCCGCCGAACCGCCGGCGCCGCCCGGAGTAACCTCGACGGCTACCCAGCCGATTCCGTCTATAAACACTTCTACCCAGGCATGGCCGGACTTGTTTGTAACGACCTGCTCGCCGCCGACCGATTTTACCGAATAGCCTATGGTATAGCGCGCCGGAATTCCTATCATGCGGTAAAGAAGCGTAGCGAGCGAAGCGTAGTGTCTGCACACGCCCTCGCCTGCCTCGATAAACGCGATAACCCTATCGTCCGCGTCGTCGATCGCCTTATCGTAAGTGTCGTTATACGTTGCAATAGACATGACGTATGCCGCAACGAGGTTTATGACGTCGGGATTGGCTACCGTAAAGCTCGGATTTTCGTCGAGAATATGTTCTTTGAGGTACGCGCCGGTAGAGTCGAACACGTCGAGATAGTTTTCGTACACGTACGTACGATACGCCGAAGGAATCTCGATACGGTTAAGAACCGCGCGCGGATTGTACGTAAACGGATAGTGAGTAAACGTGTAGTCCTCGTAGCTGTCCGCAATGTATATGTCGTTTTTGTTCGCCTTCTGCGCGTCCGACATGTCGTCGTAAAGCGAATAGTACGGCATAAGGAAGTTACCGGTAACCGGCTTGCCGCTGCCGTTTTTAATAATGGAAACTGCGGTGGTGTACGCGGTCTTGCCCGAGGCGCGAAGCGCTTCCGCACCGTAATAGAGCGCGCTCATATCGGTATCGAGGTACGGCGCCACCGAGTTATCCCAGTTCGTTCCGAAGAAGTTGCCGTAGCTTAAATACCTGAAATACATCTGCCCGGCGTAGTCCGTATTTATCGTAAATACGGGAGACGGATTGGCAGGAGGTCCGCCGCCTGCAAGGTCGCCGTCCAAATCCCAATTATCGTCTTTATCGTCGGACGGCTCTTTGACTGTAAGCGTGCCGCACTCGACGGTAATTTCGTAAAGGTCGGAAAGGTCCTCGCCCGAATATATGTTTTTAATAGTGAACTCCGCGGTATTATCGCTCTTGCCTACTTCCGTACGGCTTCCCGTAACGGTTACTTCGAGAATATCGGTAGGCAAAAGCTCGCCGATAAGCTCGTAATCGTGCGCGGTAAGCGGTTCTCCGTCGAAAACCTTTTCGTCGGACGCGGTTTTAATTATAAGCTTGCGCTTGGTAACGGTAAGTCCGCCCTCGATATCGACGTAGAAGTCGTCCGCCGAAAGCTCTTCCCCATCCTCGCCGTAAATGCGCAATACGTGCTTATTATCTTCGTAATAATCTCTTACGAAAATCGACTCTTGGGGCTTGGTAACCGACAATTCGGAAAGATCAAGCTCTACTCTCGATACGGCAGACGGCTGCTTTATAACGGTGTAATAGCTCTTGGTAACGTCGTATTTAAGCGGCGTGCCGTCGTACTCTTTGGTAAGGTCGAGCACGGATATCCTAATCTGCGGCATGGTGATCTCGATTGTGCCCAAGTTATAGACGACGTTAAACTGATTGGTAACGTCCTCGCCAAGCTCGTTAAACAGCTTAAACGATTTTATTTCGCTAAAACCTATGCCTATCTCTGTGCGCGAGCCGCTTAATTGCGCTTCGTAGGTGTAGCCTGCCGAAAGAAGATTTTGAAGAAGGGTGATGCTTTCTATATCGGTGCCCACAACAGCCTGCTCGCCCTTCGACGCGTCGAGAGGGGTTCCGTCGAATTCCTTAGAAATATCGACCGGCTTAATGGAAAGCTTCGGCTTGCCTTCTCCGCCACCGCCGCCGCCCATGCCTGCGCCGCCCGGCGTAACCTCTATCTGGACCCAACCCATTCCGTCGAGGAAAACTTCTACCCAGGCGTGGCCGGTATCGCTTTTAACAAGCTGCTCTCCGCCCTCCGCCGTAACGGAATAGCCTATGGTATAGCGCGCAGGAATGCCTATCATACGGTAAATAAGCGTAGCGAGCGAAGCGTAATGCCTGCATACACCCTCGCCTGCCTCGATAAACGCAATTATCCTATCGTCCGCGGCGTCAATCGATCTGTCGTACTTGTCGTTGTATACGGCGCAAGTGAGAACGTAAGAAGCTACGTGGTTTATAACCTCGGGATTGGACAGAGTAAACGTCGGGTTGAAATTAAGAATATTCTCTTGCAGGTACTGCGCGGTCGATTGCCTAACGTCGAGATAATTGGCGTAGACGTAAGAACGGTACGCTTCGGGAATGTTCGCGCCCGTAGGCAAATCGTCATTCGAGTATGCGTACGGATAATGGGTAAAGGTGTACTGCTCGTAGCTGCTCGAAATATAAATATCGTTTTTGTTTGACTTTTCCTCTTCTCGCATGTCGCCGAAAAGCGCATAGTAAGGAAGAAGGAAGTTTTTGGTGGCAAGCTTGCCGTCATCTTTTTCGTAGATTGTAACCGTGGTGGAGTACGAAGCCGCGCCAGACTGTTTAAGCGCTTCCGCGCCGTAATAGAGCGCGCTCATATCGGCGTCGAGGTACGGGCTTATGCCGTTATCCCAGTTCTTTCCGTCGTAGTTGCCGTAGCTTAAATATCTAAGGTACATGTGTCCGACGTACTCGGTGTCGATTGTGAATACGGGTACGGGATTGCTGGGAACGCCGCCGCCTGCGAGGTCGCCGTCCAATTCGCCGTCGCCGTCGCCGCCCGAATCGCCGGTAACGGTAAGCGTGCCGCACTCGACCTGAATGTCGTACATGCCGGTAACGTCCTCGCCCGAGTACTTGTTGGTAACAATGTACTCTATGGTGTTGTCGCTCTTACCGACTTGCGTTTGACTGCCTGTAAACGTTACTTGAAGGCTGTCCGTAGGTAGCGGCTCGCCTTCCACAATTTCGTATTCGTGCGCGGTAAGCGGCGTGCCGTCGTATTCCTTTTCGGCGGACGCGGTTTTTATTTTTATAACTATGCCGACAACCGTCAGGTTTCCGTACTCGTAGTTGATTCTGAATTTATACGTAATATCCTCGCCCGTCGACAGGTCGAAAATTACTACGTTTTCCTCGTCCACGTTGTTGTAAACCGAGCCGACTAAGGTGATAGTGCCTATTACGGTAAGCTTAATCTCGTAGCCGTCGGGCAATCCCTCGACAGAGTATTCGTCGCAGGTAAGCGGCGCGCCGTCGTAAACCTTTTCGGCGGAACCCGTTTTTACGGTTATTTCGTTATCGAACACGGTCAGCGTGCCGTACTGATAGATAATCTCGTACATCTCCGACACGTCGTTACCGTCGCCGTCCGTAACCACCGCCTCGAAAAGGTTATCGCTCGAGCCGAGGTCGGTCTGTTCCCCGTAAACGGTAACGTGAACGGTATGCCCGTCGATAAGCGCGACGGTATCCACGTAGTAGTCGCCGCAGGTAAGCGGAGTGCCGTCGTAAACCTTTTGCGCGCTGCCCGTCGATATCAAGAGCGGTATTGCGGTAACGGTAAGAGTTCCCATGTGCGTGAACGCAATGTTGTAATTCTGCGTAACGTCGATGCCCTCGCCGTTTATTATTTGATAGGAGTGAGCGTTTGCCACGCTGCCTATCTCGGTTATCGTGGGATAGTCGACAAGCTCGATTTCGTCGCCGGGCAGAAGAACCTCCGGGTTAACAACGGTGTACTCTATCTCGTAATGCGCCGTCCCGTCGTAAACCCACTGCCCGTCCGCAGTATCCACGGAAAGATTTCGCGGCTTGATTTCGAGCCATCCGTCCACAAACAGAACGGCAATCATGCCCTCGTCTTCCTCTTTGAAGCGATTGCCGCAGCTGTCGTAAGCCTCTATACCGAGCACTCTCGTCGCGCACGTTTCAAAAACGTGCGTTGCCGAATAGGTAGGCATAATTACCGTAAAGTACGAGCCGTCGTCCGCAAGGTAGTATCTGTCCGAAACGGGCTGGGTTACGCCCTCTATGACGACGGTATAGTCGCCGACAGTAAGCGGCGTGCCGTCGTATTCCTTTTCGGCAGAGCCGGCCGTAATTACGATATTGATTTGAACGACCTCGAGCAAGCCGTCGAAAAACTCTATCTCGTAGCAATCGGTTACTTCGCCGACATACTCGTTGTAAATCTTAAACGTAGACCTGTCTATAACGTTGGGCACGCTTCCGACGTCGGTTATAGTCGATTCCGCGGTCATGGAAAACTCGGCGTAATCGACGGAAGCAATGCCGACCTCGCCCTCTTCCCCGTCTGCGAGCAACGTCGAAATATCGTTAAGCGTAAGCGGCAGACCGTCGTACGGCTTAGAGCTGCTGCCGGCGGTTACGGTTATTTTTCGCACCGTTACGGTAAGCGTGCCGTCGTACGTCGTAAACGAGTAGCTACTCGTAACGTCCGTATCGCCGCAGTAAATCTTAGTTGCGTTAAGGTCGATAACGTTATCGACGCTTCCCACTTTAATTAAGGACGAACTTTCCGTCGTTACGATTTCGATTCTGTCGCCGTCAGCAAGTCCTTCGCCCTCGCCTTCTTTAAGCACGTAATCGAGACAGGTTAAAGGCAGGCCGTCGTAAACCTTTTCGTCCGACCCTGCGGTAACGGTAATCGGTCTCGGCGTAACGGTAAGAGTTGCCACAAACACGACAACGGTATAGTTGTCCGTCGAATCCGTGCCGTTAGCCTTATCTATTCTGAAATCGAGGATATTATCGACAGGCTTACTCGTTACGTACTTAACCTCGGTGTGCCTTGTTATGACGATTGTTTCGCCGTCCGCAACAGGCATGCTGTTTCTTCTGAAAATACGGTAAACGTCGGGGTCGTTTATAAGCACCTCGTACCCTTCGTCAAAATGCCATTGTCCGTTGTAGACGAACGTATTTTCGGCGGTCAAAAACGCGACGAGCCGCTTTGTAATGCTTATCGTGCCGTACTCGTAGGTTATGTCGTAATTCTCGGTCGAATCGGATCCGTCTGCCTTTTCTATCGTGATTGTGAGCACGTTGTCGACGGGATCGCGCGCATGGTCGACAACCGCCGTCGCGTCGTGAATAGTGCAATTCTCGCCGTCCGCCAATTTCAGATCCGAAGTAAAGCTTATATACTCGTACGTATGTTCTTTGCCGTCGTACTCGAACGATCTTGTTCCCGACTTAACCGTTATAGGTCGAGGTTCGATTATAAGCCTGCCGATAAAGGAATATATATTGTAATTGGAAATGCGCTCTCTATCCAGCGGAACGCCGTCGCGGTCGAACAAAGCGATGGATTTGATATACGTTTCCATGCCCGATTCCCAAACGTTCGTTATGGAGAATACGTCCATGTAAACAACCATATACTCGCCGTTTACGAGCGGGTACACGCCGTCCTGTTCCTCTACGTCATAGTCGTCCACCATCACGAGCACGCCGGTTAATTCGAGAGGCAGCCCGTCGTATACCTTAGAGTCGCTTAACGCAAAAATATTGATATAAACGGAGGTTATCTCTAATTCGCCGTCAATAAGCGTTATGTCGTAGTTATTTACCCTATCCTCGTTTTTAAGGATATTGAGTATAACGATGCTGTCGCGGTCTACTTCGTTTTTAACCTTGCCGGCGTTTGTTATCGTCGAGGCCGCAGTCATGCTTAAAGTAATGGTTTCGTTATCGGCAAGCGCGGCGGAAAGGACTCCCCCTTTATACTCGCCGGGCGCCAAAACGTATTTTTCGCAGGTCAGCGGCGTGCCGTCGTATTCCTTAGAATCGCTCGCCGCCGTTATCGTTATGGGGCGACGGTCGATTGCAAGCGTGCCGAGGTCGAACGATATCGTGTAATTGCCGGTCGAATCGGTGCCGTCCGCCTTTAAGATTTGCACTCTTTGCTCGTTGGGAACGGGTTCCGGGGTATAAAGCAGAACGCCCGTCTTGCCGGTTACAACAAGTCTTTCGTTCGGAACGACTTTAAGAATCGAAGTTACCTCGTAGCCGTCGTCGAAATGAGTCTGCCCGTCGTAAACCCATTCGTTTGTGGCGGTTTGTATCGTTATCTGCCGAGGCGTAACCTCTATGTACCCGTAGACATACGTTATATGGTAGTTATTGTCGCTCGGCTCGCCCGAATGGGTTTTAATCGAAAGCAAAAACTTATTTTCCGTTTTGCCGACGTCGGTTAGAAAAGCATAATCGATAATCGTAGCGTCGTCGCGCGGCGTTAAGCCGTACTCGCTCAAAATGATATAGCTTAAATCATAGTACGGCTCGCCGTCGTAAATAGCGTCGCTTGTCGCGGTTTCAACGGTAATATACCGCACGGTAACAGTGAGCGTGCCGTAGTTATAAGTTATTTTGTAGTTATTTTCGCTCGACTCGCCGGTGTTTGTCGTTATGGAAAGAGCGAAAATATTAGGCTTTTCGCCCACGTCGATAATCTCGGTGCGGTCTATGACCTCCGCTCTGTCGCGGCTTACTATAACTTCGCCGTACTCGCACGAAGCGGTATAGCTCTCGTCATAGTGGTATTCACCGTCGTAAACCCACTCGTTTAACGAAGTCGTAACGGTTATGGGGCGCACGGATATATCAAGCGTGCCGTCGATAAAAGTAATGGCGTAGTTGGCAGTGGTATCTTCGTTTCCGTCAGAGATGACGACCGAGCTTTCGTCGATAACGTTTGGTACGCTGCCGACGTCGATAATCTTCGAGCCTGCCGTCATTGCCGCACTGTCAAGATACTCGCCTTCCGCAAAGGCGGTATCGAGTTTAACGCCGTCGTAAATCCCGGCCGTATAAATTACGGTCGAAGCGGTAAGCTCTATTCCGTCGTACACCTTGCTATCGCTGTCCGCGGCAAGCGTTATCGGACGCTTGTCGACGGTAAGGGTGCCGTACGAATAGATTATAAAATAATTGCGAATGACGGACGCGCCGAGTCTGTCCGTAATATCCAGCTCGAGCGTGTTTTTAATAGCTTCGACCGCATTTTTAACCTCGGTCTTGTAAACGACGGACGGGGTCTGATTTGCCGCGATTTTTATATCGGAAGTAACGGTAAACCCGTCGTCGTAGTGCGCCTTGCCGTCGTACACCCAGGTATGGCTGTAAGTCAAAACCGAAATGGGACGGTGATTGATTTTAAGCGTGCCGAACTCGACGGTAAGAATATAATTGTCCTTTTCGGGATAGGTTAGCTCGGCGCCGGCCTTGTCGCAAAGCTTAACGGAAAGCGCCGCAACAATGCCGTCCTCGTCGGTAACGTCGGTCGAGGAAACGACTGGCATTGTAACTTCCATATAGTCGCCGCCGATAAGGTTAAGGTCGCCCTCGCGCTTTTTAACGCCGCCCACCTTGACGGTATATGCGGAAACGGAATGCTCTTCCCCGTCGTACATCGTTTCGAGGCTGTCCGCCGCGACCTCGACCTCGATAGGCGTAACGGTAAGCGTGCCGAGGTCGATTGTTATTATGTAATTGCCCTTCGCGTCATTTCCGTCGGGCGAAAGAATTTGAATTTCAAGCTCGTTGTCTACGCTTCCGGCGTTTTTAATCTCGGTGTGGTTTGTAACCGTAAGCGTGTCGAAGGAAGATATTTTGCTCTCGGAAGTAACCGTTATGCGCTCGTTATAGTGAACCTCGCCGTCGTAAAGCCATTCCTGCGACGAGGTTACAATCGTTACCTCGCACGGCGTTACGGTAAGCGTGCCTTCCACGGTGGAAATAACGTAGTTCCCCGTCGAGTCGTCGCCGTTACTCTTTACTATTTCGAGCGTCATCGTGTTGTCCGTCGAGCCGACGTTTCTGATTGAAGCCGGATTTGTCGCGACGACGCGATCGCCCTCCGCGATTTTTAAGTCGGAAGTTACGGTGTAGGTCGCGTCCGACTTGAACTCGCCGTCGTAAATCCAGGTATTGGTTGCGGTCTCTATTGTTACCGGCCGCTTTTCCACGGTCAGCGTGCCGTAGTCGTATTCTACGGTATAGTTGCCCGTCGAGTCGCCGCCGTCCGACTTTACCAGCCTGACCGTAATAACGTTTTCGGTAGTCCCGACGTCCGTTATTCCGGCCGCGGAAGAGACGACAAGCTTATCGCAAGGCGCAACCTTCAAGCTCGAAGTTACTTCAAGCTCGTCGTCGGTAAACTCGGTGCCGCTGTAAACGCGGCTGCTTGTTCTTGTTTTAACGGTAATGGGGCGCGGCGTTACCGTAAGAAGTCCTGTATTTTCCTCGCTCAATACGAACGAATAGTTGTCGGTGGAATCGGCGCCGTCCGCCTTAACTACCTGCGGCGTAACGGTATTTTGAACAGAGCCGACGTCGAAAATTTTTGCATAGCGCTTAACGGACGAAACCTCGCCGGGAACAAGCTCGCCGCTTACTATCGTAAAGCCGGACAAGCTGTGATCTTCGCCGTCGTACACCCACGACTCGCTCTCCGTTTTTATACCGATTGTACGCCTGTCTACTTTAAGCGTGCCGTATTCGTAAGTAATCGCATAGTTGCCGGTGGAATCGCTCTCGTCCTCTTTTTGCACCGAGAGGATGAGGATATTGTCGGTCTCGCCGGCGTCGACTATACCGACGTTGTTCGTAACTACAACGGTTTCGCCGTCTAATACGCTAAGCTCGGATACAATCTCGTAGCCTTTATTTTCGTGTCTTTCGCCGTCGTAAACCCAGTCGTCGTCCGCCGTTTTTACGGTAATTGGCCTCGGCTCTATTGTAAGCGTGCCGGGGTGCGGCGTTATTTTGTACTGAATGGTTACGTTCGTGTCGCCGTGCATAACGGTAAACGACGGAATATTTTCTACGCTTCCCACTTCCGTTACTTCGCCGTCGCACTCGACGGTAATAGAGTCGCCGTCCGCGAGCGAGCCTGCCGAAACGGTGTACTCGCTGCTGCTTAGCGGCGTGCCGTCGTAATACTTGCTCTTGTTCGTTATATCGACCGTTATTTCGCGGCGAAGGAAAAGTATGCTTTCCGGCTTTGTTTTAAAAACGTACGATCCGGTTACGTCTACACCGTCCGTGCTTACGGCTTTTATCGAATCGACGTAAACGGTAGTGCTTTCGGCGTCGATTGCGTCGTACTCGTAATTAAAGTCGGTTATCGTGTCGCCGAAAATAAGACCGCCGGTAATAGCCGGCCTTTCGCCGTACACCACGCTGTCCGCCACGTCGAGCGACACCTCGAGCGGCTTAATGGTAAACTTGTACGTTTTTCCGTACGACGGCGAACCGAACGTGCGCGTAGATACGGCGCGCACCGAGTAAACGCCGGCGTAGCGCGGCGCCTTACTACTCCACGCGGCAGGTTCCTTTTCCTTACCGGCCTCGCAGTACTCGTACGTTACGCCGCTCATAAACGCGTTCGACTCGTAGGAAAGCAGTTCGCCGTAGGTAATTTCGGGCGGAGGCGGAACCTCGCCATACACGATGCCGTTAGTCGCCATGAGCGCGATTACGGTCGTCGTTATGAGCGCGATAACACTTATTATAAGCACGCGGAAACGGTACAGCACGCCGAGGAAGCGCCGTACCTTTTCCATACGCTTTTTATAATTTTCGTAATTAACGCTCACTAAAAGCCAACCTCCAACGTTCCGAATCTCAACTCAACCGAAAACATATCGGTAACTTCCTCAAAATACTTGTTGTACACCCTTACGTCGCGAACTTCGTTATCGGTAAAGCCGAGGTACGTAAGAGATGAGATAAACTCCATTGTAAAGAAGAAATCGGCGCCGTCGCCGTTAGGGAACGGCGTTTCCCCGTCCTCGTAATAGACGTGGAAAACCTCGTGCTTGTATACTTCGAGCGGCTCGTCAAAGTACGACCATTCCTTACTCTCGGTTTCCACAATAACCTTGTACGGCAGAATTGTAAGATCGCCGAAGTCGTAATTTATGCGGTAATAGCACGTAACGTCTATTCCGTTTTCGTCTTTTATAATCATCGTGTAGCTGTTCGGCGTCGAACCGACTCTAATTAGGTCGCTTGTAGGCGTGCACAGATATGTGTATCCTTTTCCAAGCTCGCCTATAATCGTATAGTCGTCCGCTTTTCCCAGCTCGTCAAACGGATCGCCGTCGTAATGTTTTACATGACTTTCCGTTTTAAGCGTAATCTCCTGCAAGTATATCTGAATTATGCCCGTGCCCCACACTATGTCGAATTTATCGGTAACGTCCTTCTTACCGGGGTCGTACAGCACAAAATATGTAATGTGGCTCTTGCTTTCGCCGGGGCCTATCTGCGAGCCTTCCACCGTAACGTCCCACGAATAGCCGAGCTGAGTAAGCGCGTGCAGACCCTGAATTTCGTTTGTGGGTCTAAGCTCTTGCGTTTTGCTTATAAAAGGCGCTCTCACGTCCTTCGGCTTAATGTAAATCGTGTTGTCGTCGTTGCCGTTATCTCCGCCGCCGCTTCCCGTAACCTCGACCTCTACCCAGCCGATACCGTCTATAAACACCTCTACCCAGGCGTGAGCGTCGTCGGAGGTAACCTCCACCCATTCTCCGGCCTTAGTCTTTGACTTGTAGCCTATGGTATAGCGCGCCGGAATTCCCACCGTTCTGTACATAAGCGTGGCGGCCGCGGCGTAGTGGCGGCACACGCCCGACTTGTATTTCGTCAAAAAGTCGTAAACGACGTCGCTTGAAGAATTAAGCTCGCGGTCGTATTTTTTGTCGTAGGTCGCCGACGACTTTATGTAGTTTGCTATTTTTCTTATAACGTTGGGGTCGTCCAAGCTGAAATTCATTCTTTCGGCTTCGGCTTCGAGGTAATTTTTAAGCGCGCTCGGCACGCCGTCGCGGCTTAAATACATCTTATGAGCATAAGCACTAAGCGCGGCGCCGTAAGCGGTATAATCTTCGTAGCCGGAGGTGAATATGGTTGTCGCAACGGTATAGTCGTAGGGATAGTATGTAAGCGTGTACTCGTTTTTGGGGTCGCCGGCGTAATACACGTCGCTTGTCTGGACCGCATAATTTCCCGATCCGCCCATAACCATATAGTACGGCAAGAGATAGTTTGTGGTGCCGAGACTTACTATACGAAGCTCTTCCGCCGTTCCGTTTTTAAGCGCCTCGCCGGTAAGGTAGTTGGCGGAATACTTGCCGTCTATAAGCGATTCGTACTCCTCGGCGTCCGAAAAACCTTTGCCGTCGTAATTGCCGAAGCTTTTTAACCGCAGATAAATAGCTTTACTCGCGGTGGACATAATCTGAACGACGGGCACGTTTTCGGGCGGTTCGCCGTCCAGCCTGCCGTCCTCGTCGAGGTCGGAATCGTTTATCACCTCGAACACGGTAAGAAGCCCTTCCCTTACCGTGATGTTGTAATTGTAGTTTACGATTTTATCTTCGTCGTAAATGACAACGCTCGCTACTGTGTTGGGGCTTTGTCCCGGCTCAGTCTGCGAGCCAGTTATATACACCACAATCGTGTGGCCGCCGACAAGCGCGTCCAAGTCCGACCCGGTAAGCTCGACGGTACAGTTAGGCCCGTACAGTGTTTCGCCCGGTCTATATTCCCTGCTCTTCGTTTCCGAAGTAATCGTAATCGGCCTCGGGTACACCGTAAGCGTGCCGTAAATCGGGATTATGTAATAGTCGTCGGTAAAATCGGCCTTAACGCCCTCCGTTTCCTCGAAAACCTTAGCAATAAAGTAGTTTTCGGCCGAGCCTATTTCGGTAATCTCGCCGTAATAATCTATTTCCAAAAAATGATTTTCGGCAAGCTCGCCTATCTTAGTGCTTTCGTGGCAGGTAAGCGGAATGTCGTCGAACACCTTGTTCGCGCTGCCGCTAATAACGGTTATCATTCGCGCGGACACGGTAAGCCTGCCCTGCCGCAAGGTCAGCTCGTAATTATCGGTAACAGCCTCGCCGTCGCAGTAAATAGCGACGCCGTACTCGTTAAACGCCGTACCTACGTGCAAAATCTCGGTGTAATACGTTACGTCGAGAATATGCCCCTCGACAAGACTGCCCTGCTTAACCGTGCACGTATGCTCGAAAAACGACCTTCCGTCGAACAAGTGCGTAGCCGTGCCGGACTCCAAAACGAGCGCGCGCTTTTTAATAACGAGCTTTGCCTTTTCGCCCGACGGCGTTACGCCTACGCTTACGTCGTAGCAATCGGACACGTCTACTCCGTCCTCGTTGGTTACGGTAAGCGTCATATCGATAACCGCCTCGCCGGCGTTAACAATAAATGTATCGGAGGTAAACGTTTCGCTGTCGCCTTCCACAAGAGCGCCCGAGGTTATCGTGCCGCCGGGCGAAGTGAGAGGCTCGCCGTCGTATTCCTTTTCGGCGGACGTGGGAACGATGGTAATAGGCCTCGGAGTAACGATCAGCTCGCCTGCGTAGAACGTAATGTCGTAAACGTCCGACCAGTCGTTGCCCTCGTCGTCAACGACGCGCGCGGAGGTTATGTTAATCTCGCTCGTGCCGGCGTAGAGCTGCGAGCCGACGAATGTAACGTCCGATATAAAATGTCCGTCGAGAAGAATTCCCGACCGCAATACGTACTCGTCGTCGGTAAGCGGAATGCCGTCGTATTCCTTTTCCGCCCCGACGGCGCGGAGGGAAATGGGTATGCGCGACACGACGAGGTCGCCGAAGATATAGGTGATGTTGTAAAGCGCCGTTACGTTCTCGTCGTCCTCGGTAAGCACGGCTGCGACAAACGTATTGTTAACCGTTCCCTTATCGGTGGAAGCAAAACCGGAAACGGAAAGACGGTGCCCCTCGACAAGCGAGCCGGCGACAATATCCGCGTTTTCGTTTTTAAGCATTTCCCCGTTGTAAACGCGCTGTGCGCTGTGCGACTGAACGACAATCTCGCGCTTGTTTACTGTAAGCGTTCCGGGTTGAAGCTCTACTATGTAGTTTTCGGTTACGTCCTTATCGTTGGAATCCTTTATGACGACGGTAAAGCTGTTGTTGCCGGTACCCACTTCGGTCTGGGTACCCGAAAACTCGACTTCGGCGGTGTGTCCTTCTTTAAGCTTACCTTCGGTTATCTTGTACAAATGACACCTAAGCTCTTCCCCGTCATATTCCTTGATGGCGGAGTCGGAGACGAAAATAAGTTTTTCCTTGCGGTAATCCACGACGCCGAAACCGATTAACGCGAAATACACCGCAAGTACTGCGATGACTCCGATAATCACGGCACCGATTATATAACCGATTTTCGTCCTTCCTCTCACTTTTTACCTATCCTTGTTAAGCGTTATCCGCAATGCGTTCTATTGCAGAGCGGCAGGC
>JAFLVD010000007.1:0-21315 GCA_022508485.1 Clostridiales bacterium
AATAAAGATAACGTGCGCGAACTACGAGCCTTGGAGTAAGTCTATTGAAGTAACGGTAGGAATTGCCTCGCTTCAAGTAGGCGAAGGTTCCGTGGACGGCGGCGGCTGGACTTGGGGCGAAGCGAACAGAGCGCAAAAGTTCCATGACGCCCAGCTTACCGGCACCGTTTCGGGAACCGTAGCGAGAGAGTACCGCATTATTACAAGCACCGGTACCGAGGTCTATCAGGACGACGCGCAGTCCGTTCCTTCGGACGAGCGCAAGAGCGCGTACGACAAGATGATTGCCGCGCTTATCGCCAAGCCCGTCGGCACGTACCAGGTAGTAATTATCGTTTCGTGCGCTAACTACGAGTCCGAAACGCGCTACGTAAGGGTTACCGTTTCGGAAGCCGACTTTATCAATGTGTCCGGCCCGGGCGAAAGCGCAACTTGGGAATGGGGCGCAACCGAGCAAACCGTTAAGGGACAAATCCCTCAGGTCGCTTACGATTACGTTATAGGCGACACGGCGAGCAGGGCTGCCGTATCGTACACGTTAAAGACCAATTCCGGCAACCATAACCCGACCGAATACGGCGATCTTATTTCTACGCTCATGAGTAGGGACGCGGGCGACTACACGCTTGTAATTACGGTAACCTGCGCCAACTACAACCCCGTAACCTTTACCACCTCGGTGAAGATAGATAAAGCTACGTTTAAAAACGCTCAAGGTCCTTCCGAAAAGGCTACCTGGACCGTCGGGGCGCAAGCGGAAGATATAGAGGAATTGGTTTCCGACGTAAGCTACACGCACGTAGACGGGGCGGTGGTCAAGTATCACTATGAAAACAAGACCTCCGGCGTAGGCGAATATCCCGATGATTACGAAGCTTTGATTAAAAAGCTCGCAGGCTTACCCGTCGGCGAATATAAGGTTGAAATAACCATTTCGCGCGACAACTACATCGACAAGGTGTTCACCGTCGAGATTGTGGTAGCGCGTATAGCCAACGCGTGGGACGAAAACAGGCTCGCCGACCTTGTAGGCGCTGAGACCGTTGACCTTAATACCTTTAAGATTCCTTCCGCGACTATCACGCAGGTGGAAGTCGAAGGCGAAAAGGTAGACGTCCTGCGCTTCGACATCGTTCCTTTCAACGGAACGGCTAAGTACAATCTTAAGACCGATGAGTTTAAGACCGAGCTCGGCAAGCTTGTAAGCGGCACGTACACCGTGTACGCGCGCCTCGGCGGAGACGGCTATTATACCGTCAATATCGACGCTAAGCTTCAAAAGGCTCTGGAAATTTACAGAGAGAGCTACGAGATTCTCGAAACGCAAAGCTGCCTTATCAGCCTCAGCACTCTCGTAAACGGCTGGACCAATTCGTTCGAGGGCAACATTTCGTGGCAATACGGCACGACCGATTTGTCCTATCTCGAAAGCCACAGACCCGTCGCAACCTACGGCGACAACACTGCCGAGTACACCATTAAATTAGGTTCGCAGACCAGAGGGTCGTTTAAAGCCGTCGATTATAAAGAAGTGGAAGGCAAAGAGCCGGCGGAAGCGGCATGGGCGGCGCTTGTCGCGTCCCTTGTCGATCTCGACGCAGGTACGTACACCGTAAATGCGTACGTTCCCGGTACCACCGAGTACAGCCCCACTCCCATACTTCCCGGCGTATTTACCGTTACTAAGGTAACGATTGAATGGACGGACGATACCGCGTCGGCAAACGGCACGGCGCATACCTGGAATTACGACGACCGCGTATCTAAGGCCGCGACAGAGCTTCACAAGCCCGAGATTAAGCCGGTTACGTCGAAGATAAACAACTTAAACGTTGTGTACACGCTTTCCAAAGCCGGCGGAAGAGCGCTTTACACCGGCAGTGATTGGAGTCAAGTCCTGCTGACGATTGCCGAGGATGACTTTACCGGCGTGTATACCCTTACCGGAACCGTCGCGGAGGGTACAAACTACACCGGCCTCGACACCAGCGCCAACAGCTATTCGGTTACCATTACGATAAGCGCCACGGGCAACACCTGGGCTACCGATACCGTAGGGGAAACGACCGAATTCTCTTGGACGTACGGCGAGGGCAACAAGAAAGACGGCAGCTATATAATCGACCTCGTGCCTACGCACAATTCTTCTAAGCTTACGCTTTCCATCAGCGGCAGCACGGTATCCTATGGCAACTCTATCGCCGAGTATTTGGCCACGCTCGGCGCGGGAACGTACACCGTGAGAGCGGAGGTTCCTGCGGACGACAAGTACGGCCTTATATATAAAGAGTTTACGCTCACCATTAACAAGGCGATTAACACTTGGAAAGAAGGATCCACCCCGGAAGGCGATCTTACTTGGACGTACGGCGCGGACAACGAAGCTAACTATATCAACCTCAATCCCACGCACACGGGCACGATAACCTACACGGTTAACGGCGGCAATCCCCTCAGCTTGGGCAGTCTCAGCATTAACGAGTATCTCGAACGCAACCTTGCACCCAACGACAACGTTAGGTACGCAATAAGGGCTACGGTCGTAGAGGCGAGCGGCAACTACGAGGACCTCGTCATTAGCTTCTCGCTCTTGTATCAGAAGGCGACCAACTCTTGGGTAAGCGGCAGCACGACCGCTACGAATATCTACTGGACGGTCGACGCGACCAATAACACGCAGGTACGCTTTACGCCTGCGCACACGAGCGGCTCGGTGGTTTACACCGTTAACAGCGCCGAGGTCGATCTGTCGAGCTACGACGGCGACATCAACGCCTACTTTAAGACGCTCGCCTACGGCGATTACACCGTGGTCGCTACTGTTGTCGATCCCGACGGCAATTACAGAGATCTTACGTTTACCTTTACTCTCCACGTTGCCAAAGCGACCAACAGCTGGACGAGTTCGAGCACGACGGACGATAGAATCGTATGGATTTACAACTCTCTTACCAACAAGCAGTTGGTGTTTGTTCCTACGTACACCGGCTCGACGCTCACTTACTCGATTAACGGTACTCCCGTCGAATTGAGCGGTTACTCCGACATCAACGATTATCTGTTAAGGACCATACCGCTCGGCGATACCGAGTACACGATAGTCGTAAGAGTTGCGGAGGACAATAAGTACCTCGAGCTTACGCATACCTTTACGTTTAAGTATCAGTATGCCGTTAACCGCTGGACGAGTTCGAGCACGACGGACACGACTGAGTACGTTTGGACGGTCGACGATCCGACCAACGTAGAGGTAATACTCGAATCCGAGTTTTTGAATACTCTTCTTACTCTTAGCTACGGCACGCAGAGCGTCGTTCTCGGCACGCAAAAGATTAACGACTACTTAAAGACGCTCGACGCCGGCGAGTACAAGATTACCGCAACCGTTGTCGACCCCGAGGGCCACTTTAACAGCCTGTCGTTCGAGTTTACGATTAAGATTACGGCGGCGACCAACTACTGGGTAGACGGCGGCGACCTCGCCGACCAAACGGTCGAGTGGAAGTACAAGGACGGCGAGCAGTTCGACGAGATTAAGCTTACCGCGTTCTACAACGCGTCCACTCTCGTCGTTACAAGCAACGGCTCTAATGTCGATTTGGTTGCTTTCGGCGGACTTAACAACTACTTTAAGTCGCTGCCTTATGGCGATACCGAATACACCATTTCGGCTACTGTCGCCGCGGACGGCAAGCACACCGGGCTTTCGCTCACCTTTACGTTTAAGAAGCCGAAGGCGGACAACAAGTGGATTACCAATCTTACCGACAACGAAGAGATTGAGTGGACCTACGATAACCCCGACGGCACCAACAAGCAGGTTTCGCTCACTGCCGAAAACTGCGTGGACGCGCTCGCATTTACGATAAATACACTAACTGTTACTATCGAGCAGGACAAGACGATTAACGACCACTTAAAGACGCTCGTAGCCGGTACCTACGCCGTAGAGGCGAGGGTAACCGATACGCTCGGTCATTACAACGAGATTGTCTTAAAGTTCACGCTCACCGTAAATAGGGCGGAAAACAGCTGGTTGCAGGGCGGCGACCTCGATAACGACACCGTAACCTGGACCTACGGCGCGAGCAACCGCGAAATCACGATTACTCCTAAATTCAATCGCGACGGTCTCTCGTTTACGAGAAACGGTCAGCCCATAATCTTATCGCCCGAGCAGAGCTTAAACGACTACCTTAAAACGTTACCGCTCGAGGACACGGCGTACACCATAGTCGCTACGGTTGCCGAGGACAACAGGTACACCGGCATCTCGCTGTCGTTTACCTTCTCGACGCAGAAAGCGACTAACACCTGGATTAAGGGCGGCGATACCGCAACCTCTATCACCTGGACGTACGGCGTTTGGACGTACGGCGAGAACAACGAGTACAGCGCGGACGGTATCGAATTCGAGGCCGACTACCTTAACGGCTCGATTATCTATCGAAACGGCGTCGCAAACGTCGATTTGAGCGCCTTTGACGGAAGCTTTGTCAAGTACCTTAAATCGCTCGAATACGGCGACTACTCGATTTCGGCGTCCGTTATCGACGAAAACGGCAATTACAAGGACCTTGTCTTTACCTTCTCGCTTACCGTATTGAGAGCGGAAAACTACTGGGACAAGGGCAGTGCGCTTAACGGTCAGACGATTACCTGGACGTATACGCCGGACGAAGAGTACGACGAGGTAGAAGTCCTGCCTCACCTCTACGACACCGATACCTTTACGGTTACAAGTAACGGCACCTCGATTTCTATGACTTCCGGGTTGCACGGCTTCCTTATGGGCTTACCGTACGGCGATACCGAATACGCCATATCGGCTACCGTTACCCAAACCGGCAGGTACACCGGCCTTACGATTTCCTTCACCTTTAAGAAGCTTAAGGCGGATAACGGTTGGAACGCCGACAACGTAACGGAAGGCGCCAAGCTTAATTGGACGTACAATACGCCGCACGATGCCGTATCGCTTACGCCTAAGTTTGCGGAGAAATATCTTAAGCTTACCGTTAACGGCGGCGAGGTAGCTCGCAACTTGTTTACCGGCGAGGCGAGCATAGGCTCGTACCTCAATACGCTCGACGCCGGCGAATACACCGTAGTCGCGTCGGTTGTAGACGGCGACGGACACTACAACGACATCACCTTCTCGTTTACGATTAGCATGGAAAAGGCGACCAACAAGCTCGCCGAAGGCTATCTCGATAGCTGCTTCGTGGATATTTCGGACTCTGAGCATGAAGCCGTTGTTAAGTCCTGGCAGTGGGGCACCCCGATTAGATGGGAGTCCGCAAAGCCGGATAACCAAGATGGCGTCAGAATTCAAATCTTTATAACAAATAACACCACCGGCGCACAGCGAAGCTTTACCAGCGCGTTTGACTTAACCGAATTCGGCGCAATGGCTTCCCGTCTTGCCTCATACCTCTCCGGTACGGTCGGCGGCGCAGTGGTCGGCAAGTACACGATGAGAATAGTTGTCGAGGGCAGCACCAACTGGAAAGAGCTTGACGTATCGACGAACTTCGAGATCCTTCTCGCCGAAAACTATTGGGAGGGCGGAATGCCCGAGTTCCAGTCCGTAGGCGACGGACTTACATCGAGACGTCAAAGCGACAACGAGTGGGTTTACGACTGGACGTACGGTCTGCCCGTATCCATAGCCGCGTCGTCTCGCTACGGCACGTATAAAGTGGTATTCCATGATACCGACAATGATCGAGTAATAAACGAAATGCCTACCGACGCCGGCCACTACAAAGCGGTGTTCAGCGTGGACGGCGACCCGACCCAGTACAAGGGCTTGGAAGAGTTTACGCTTATCTTTACTATCGCGCGCGCGTCCGGCAAGGATTTGGGCTTCGATAAAACCCCGAGCGTGTCGGCATGGAACTGGGACGGCTACGACGTTAACTCCAACCTGTTTAACGGCAGGCCGAAGTCGGGCGGCGAGGGCACCTTCGAGATTATGGACGCGGACGGCAACACCGTCGTACCCGAGTTCCACCTCGTTAACGCCAACAACTCCAACGGTACGTATACAGGCAACTACGACGCCGATATCTACGCGCCGATAACTCAAATATTTAGTCTTAACGGTGCAAACGAAACGCTTCAGTATTTCCTCAGCACTCTTACCAAAGGCGACTACTATCTCGTTATGCACGTTAAGGCGACGGCAAACTACGAGGGCTTTACCTACGGACATCCTAAGCAAGGCCCTGCCGAGGAATTGGTTAAAATCTCGATAGGCGAGGCTTCCAACTCCTGGATTGAAACGCCTAAGATTGCTTCCTGGTACACCGGCGGATTCAGAAAGTCCGAAAACTCGCCCGTGGTAGGCGTAACCTACGGCTCGTACGACGTTGTTATTTCGAGAATTACGGCTACCGGCGATCCGGACACCGTGCCTAATTACAGCGCGCACTACGAGTTTAACGAGAGAACTAAGACTCATGTAAAGAGCGGCGATGACGAAAGCGTTCTCGAATCCGCGTCGGCAGGCTGGTACATAATGGTTGTAACGGTTTACGCCGCCGAAGGCAAGTATAACGGCTACAACGAATCCATCAGATTCCAGGTATTCCCGAAAGGTACTACCGAGGCTGGTAACTACTGGACCGAAACTCCCAACATTTTGGGTTGGACTGCCAACGTCGAAGGTAACGTCAATATGCCTTCCGGCTTCCCGTCGCTCGGTAAACCGTACTTCTTATTCTATCAGGCAACGCTGACCGATACGGGCTACGTTAAAGGCGACGAGGTTGTGGAAGGCGAGGACGCTTTGGAAGTCAATAATGACTACTACGCGAAGACGTTCTACATTCCTACGGCGCCCGGCACTTACATGATGTACGCTTATGCCGTATACGCCACTAACAGCGCGTTTGATTTGACTCCTGCCGACGACGACTTTATCGTCTTTACGATTTACGAACGCGAGATTAAGTGGGACCAGACCGTTCAGATTTCCGATACGTTTAACCTCGGCGACGAGGAACATTGGGGAAGTCCTTACGCTAAGACCAACATCGAAGACGGCACCGAAAAGATTTCCTACTACTATATCGAAGCAAAATACGGTTCGGACAACGAGGACGAGGAGCTGTGGAGTGCTAAGATGCCCGATGCGGAAGGCAGCTACTACGTAAAAGCCGTTGCTCATGCGCGTTACACCGGGACAATCTCGAGCACGAAGCTATTCACTATTCAGCGCACCGTCATAGGTTGGGACGACCAGCCGTACATCGACAAGGTGTTCTACCTCGGCGAGCGCGACAACTGGGCTTATCCTACGGCTTCGGTAAGCGACATAAGAGTTTCCGTAACGTTCGAGTTCTTCGACTTTATGACGGGCGAAAGCTTAGGCGACGCAATGCCTTCGGACATCGGCAGCTACCTGGTAGTGTTTAAGGCGCAAGCCGACCACATCGTTACGCTCTCGGTACAGCAGAGCTTTAGGGTAGAGTATTCTGTACTCAGCTGGGACAAAGCGCTTTCTATTAACGAAGTGCTCTACCTCGGCGACATGGATAACTGGGTACTGCCCAATGCGTCGATTGCAAAAGGCAGGCTTACCGACAGCGCGTACAACAGCATAGTTATTACCTACGAGTACTTTGATGCGGTAACGCGTACGAGCGTAGGCAACAAGATACCTACCAAGGTGGGCAGCTACTACGTCGTCGCTACGGCGGCGTGCAGCGGCACCAAGTTTGCAGAGCCTATTTCCGAAACGGTTGACTTTAAGGTCGAGTACAGCCAGGTAACCTGGGAACAGCTCGAACCTATCGCGGCGGTGCTCTACCTCGGCGATAAAGCCAAGTGGAAGTATCCCGTAGCGACAGTCAACGACAAGAGAGTTAATGTAACGTTCGAGTTCTTTAACGCGGAGACCAAACAAAAGCTCAACCTCGACGCGTCCAAGAAAGAGCTTCCGACGGAGGTCGGCAGCTACTACATCGTCGTTACCGCAAGCGCGGACTTTATCGTACCGTTCACGCACACTATGGAATTCTCGGTCGAGCTGTCTAAAAACTCGTGGGTAGGCACTCAGCCGTCCCTCGAGGACTGGTCGGAGGAAAACAACGCCAAGAGTCCCAATCCGACGGGCCAGGCGTTTACGGGTACGATTACCTACACCTACATCAACAAGAAAACCGGTAAGGTCTACCACGAAAAACCGACCGAAGCCGGCACGTACATTCTTGTCGCCACCGTTACGGCAGAAGGTTACGAAACGCTCGAATCGCGTTCCGAGTTTACCATCGAGCCGGCGTGGGATAGGACCTTCCTGACGGTGGACATAATATTAGGTGCGGTAGCTTGCTTGTTTGCATTCATTGTAATATTCTTCGCAATAAAGAGATATAAGGAGAACTAATATGTGGGAACTCGGTAACAAACCCTTACTTTTAATCCTAATGGTTGTACTGATTGTCTTTGTCGTGCTTTTGGCGGTGCTCGGCATAGTGTTTATCATTGCGCTCAGAAAGCGCACGCCTATCGTCAAGGTAGTCATGACCTCGCAGAACACCCCCGACGAGCCGGAACAGTCCGAATCGCCCGAGGTGAGCGCCGATACCTCCGTAACAAGCGACGCTGCCGGCGACACCGTTCCGCCTCCTCCCGTGCCTGTCGAGCCGGAGGACGACGACGATGACGACGAGGCGCCTGTCTACGTAACGGAAGGTCTGGAAAGGGTCAGCTACAACCGCTCGCTTACCGCCAAGATTTGCCAGCTCACCAACGAGGTCAAAGACTGGTATTCCGAGCTTAAAAACGACCTTCTCTCGTACGAGACCGTTAAGGACCGTATGAGCTGGAGACACGAAACGTTCCGTATCGGGCGTATGGTCGTCGCAAGGATAGTGGTCCGCGGTAAGACGCTCTGTCTGCTTCTTGCGGTCGAGCCTGCCGGCTACAACGGCACCAAGTTCACGGTAGAGGACGTTTCCAACGTGGCAAGACTTGTCGATACCCCCACCATGTACCGCATTAAGAGCGTGCGTAGGCTCAAGTATGCCAAAGAGATGATTGCCGGCATTATGAAAGAGCTTAGGCTGTACAAGGACCCGAGGTACGAGGCGAAAGACTTCTTTATGCCGTTCGAGGGCGATATGTCGCTTATGCGCCGCGGCCTTGTAAAGCGCGTCGTATCCGGCACCACGCGTACCTTCAAGATAGAAGAGGTCGAAAGAGAAGCGGCGCCTGCGCCGGCAGCGGCGGAAGCCGCCGCGACCGAAGCGCCTAACGCGGAAGCGGCAGGTGCGGAAGCGAAGCCGGCAGCGCCTAAGCCCAAGTCCAAGCCTAAGGCAAAGCCTGCGCCTAAGCCCACCGCGGAAACAAAGCCCGAGGAAGCACCCGTAGAGCCGACAGCCGAAGAAGCGAAACCCGTAGAGCAGACGGCCGAGGAAGCTAAGCCCGAAGACGCGCCCGTAGAGCAGGCGGCAGAAGGCGAAGAAGCGGCGCCTAAAAAGTCCAAACGCAAAAAGTCCTAATACCGTTGTGTAGACGGAGGACGAATACACTCACAATAAGTTCACCCCCGAGGTTTTGATACTTCGGGGGTGTTTTTTGTCAAAAAAACCGAGCTGTACGTAAATATTTATTCCGTTTGGTATTGAAAAAAGGTTATAAATATGTTAAAATCTATTTATCTAATAATTATTCGGGGGAATTTATGAACCGCTCTGTTTCCGCTTATCTTTACAGACTCGTCGCTTTTTTCGTGGTACTTTCTCTTGCCGCAGGGTTGTTCTGTTCGGCGGCGCCCGTGTTTTCGGGTGCGGAAGAGGTAAAAGACTTTAACGGACTCCCCGACAACTGGGAGTTGTCCGAGCTGTGCGACACCGACAACGTAACGGTAGGCGAGTCAAACGGCAACCTTTTGGTAAAAAGCACGAGTACGCAGACTATGGCTAAGTATTACGGCGCGCTCGTAAGAATAAACACCGACGAAACGTACGGCGACTTTACATTCGAAATGACGCTTCGCATGAGCGACCCTGCCGATAATTCGCGCTGGTTCGGCATTATGTACCACACGCAGTTTGCTTCAAACGGTAAGCTTATCGGCTACATGATGAATTTCAGGTATTCGGGCGAGTCTGCTTCCTCCGCCGTAACGCCCGGTCTCTCGTTCCCCGACGACGCGCGGAAGTCCTCCGGCACTCCGCTCTCCGACGGGCTATTCCATACCGTTACGATTACGCTTAGCGGCACTACGGCTTGCCACTATATCGACGGCAACCTTATTACGGAATGGGACGTTTCGACAAAGGACGGCAGTATCGGTACGTCGCTTACGGACGGCGGCTTTGCGCTGATAGTAAACCGATGCACGCTCACTATTAAAAACGTGAGTATATCCGATACGGTCAAGTCGCCCACGCCGTCAGAGCGCGAAACGAACAACGCCCTTGCGGATACCTACACGCCCCAAACCGAGCTTGTAAGCCCCGCGACCGTCGTTACGGACGTTACGAGCGAGGATATACTAAAAAATCTTACCGACGGTAAGGGCAGGGCGCCGGCAAGCGTTATCCTTCACCTCGACGACAAAATGAACGTGGTCGGTTCGGACGGAAAGATAATCGGCGCGTTCTACGACGTTTACAAAAATCTCGACAATAAGATTATTCCAATCGCTTACGTGGACGGCAAAAAGTCGGCGAGCGCGTTTGTAGATTTTATGCTTAACAAGCTGTATATCCTCGACATAGCGGTTATGTCGAATAACGCGTCGCTCGTAAAATACGTGCGGTCCGAGCTTATAGGCATACGCGGTATCGTAGAGTACGGTAAAGTAACCTCGCTGTACGAGGTCGTCCGCGAGAGCACGGACGCCGGCGCCATGACGGTCGTTCTTCCGCAAAGGTACGGCGACTCGGCGTCTGTGGCGTACCTGCACGCGAGGTTTAAGTCGGTGTGGGTGCGCGCAAACAGCGACAGCCGCGGCGATATTTGCGATTCGCTGTTCGGCGGTGCGTTCGGCGTGATTGCCGATTATTCCGCCGCTTACGACGTTATGGAACCGCTTTCCGGCTTTACCCGTAATATATTCAACGTGGCGCACAGAGGGCTTCGCAAGGTGTGGAACGAGAACGGGCTTTTGGGGCTTGAAGCTTCCATGAATGCCGGCGTTACGCACGTCGAGCTTGACGCAATGCTCACTAAGGACGGCGAGGTTGTCATTATGCACGACGACAACATTTCGCGCACGACCACCGGTTCGGGCGAGATAAAAAGAATGACGCTCGAAGAGCTTAGAAAATACGTGCTTAAAGACAAAAACGTTTCGGCAGGCGAAAAGATTCCTACGCTCGAAGAGGTTGTCGATTTAATGAAGGACATGAATTCGCAAAACGATACCGACGTCGTTCTTATCCTCGAAATCAAAGCGGACGACGCCGATCTCGTGCCGCGCATAAAAGAGATTATCGACGAAAAAGAGTTCTACGAGAATATCGTGTTTATCACCTTCGACAGCGCCGAACACCAGCTCGCTTCTCTTCGCGACAATATGCCGTGGGTGCCTTCGTGCGGCCTCGATAACGTAAGCGCGAATAACCTCGCGTCGCAGATAGGCGGTCTTAACGCGGCGCACGCCGGCGTCGATCCGAGCAAGAGCAACTATTCCGCCAAGTTTATCGAGATGTTGACCGACCGCGGTTTTACGCCCTGGTCGTGGACCTTCGACGAGGTGGGTTCGACAAGTAATACCACATTCGACGGAGTAAGGCAAGGACTTCTCGGCGTTACCTCCGACGAGGCGGATATATACAGCGGAGTCGTTCGCTACGGCTACGGCACCGATGTTAAAAACGCGTCGAAAGAGGACGTGCCGAGCGTCGGAGATGCGCTCTCCGTAACGCTTATCTATTATAACGGCGAAATCGTAATCGACTCGGCGGACGTTTTCTCGGTGGAAGAGACCGATTGGGGTACGCAGTGCTTTGTTTCGTATACCGTCGAAATCGACGGCGCGGATAAAACAATGTACATGCGCGCTGTAAATTACTATGCGCCCGTTCCCGAGCGGAATAATAACCTTTGGCTTATAATAACGCTGTCCGTCGTCGGTGGGGTAATAGTAATCGCCGTCGTCGTTACAATCGTTATCGTATCGAGAAAAAGGAAAAAGAGCGCAAAATAACAAGATTTATTTTCGCGGTATATTCGCCTTACGGCAAGTATAATTTCGCTACCGCGATGTTATAGAGTAATATCACTAAAATTTAGTTTGCTTAATTAAAGTATAACCCACTATACTTCGTTTCCGAAGTGTAGTGGGCTTTTTTCTACCGCAGATATATCTCTAAGACACACACCATTATTGTGATTTTGGGTGCGTAATTTTTTACCGTTTCCGTAAATACGGCGCCGAAGTGCGGTCGTTCGGCGGATTTACTCGCGCATAATTATTCGGGTTGATTTTCCGTAACGGGCGGCGGTGCGCTTTCCTCGGGCGATTTCTTTAACAGCACCATAGTAACGATAGGCGTTACGACGCAAGCGACGTAGATAAGCGTAGCGGCGACGGTGAGTATAATCATCAGTACGTCGATCGCGGAAAAGGAAAATAACAGAAAGTGGTAGGCTAATCCGATTGCAACAAACGGCAGCAGTACGCAGTTAGCGATAAGAATTCTTTTGTTTAGCGATATCAGCTTTTGACGAGATTTCTGTTTTAGCATGAGTATTCCGAAAATGATTGCGCATATAACGAAGGGTACCGAGCCGATATAGGCTATTATCATGCCGTACGGTCCGAACAAAAGGACGAATAATAAAATGCCGAGTGCGTTTTCGTCCGTGTCGAAATTCACCAAAGGAATTTTAATTAAAAATCCGATAAATAAAGCCGCCGCGACAATTAACAGTATTCCCGACGCTCTCGATATCTTGTTGTACATACGATTCTCCTCTAAACGTTTGTTCGCTATTATTGTACCACAGTAAAGGGCAATTAACAATTTATTTAATTAAATAAATCGGGTTTTGTTTAAGAAAAATTCTTCCGCGCGCCGTAAGCTGACAAAAGCGGAGTGCCCGAAAAGTATTGCTGCAAATTTTAAACACAGGTCGAAAAACGCTACCCAAATTATTCGAAGTATGTTATAATACGTATAGTACGATATTCGGAGTGGGAGATGGAGAAAAAACCAAATGCCGTTAAGTATTCGATAATAGCCGTCGCGGCCGCCGTTATGGGGCTTTCGTTTGTCGGGTGTACCGAGAATAAAGAGGAGTCCGTTACGGTGGACGAGGTGGAAATTAAGCTCACTTCGACTAAAAACGGCGTAACGCTGTCTTGGCAGAACGTTAAGGACGTCGATTTTTACGTGTATAAATCGGAATCGAGGTACGGAGAGTACGTTCTCGACGATATCAACCCCGACGGAAACAAATACACCGACAACGCGCACTACTGCTATTACAAGGTGGTTTTATCGGACGGCGACGGCAAAACGCTTAAAACGTTTAATAATATCGGCGAGGAAATCGAGATGTTCGGGCAGAACGTTTACATAGTTTCCCCCGACGACGACGTGGATTCCGTTAACGATATTTTTTCCACAATGCACTCGCGAATGGTTAATTCCGAGTTCTCCACGCGCAGGTATTCCTTTTTGCTTAAACCGGGCGAGTACTCCGACGACATAGGAATAAACGTCGGTTATTACACTACGGTCGGAGGGCTCGGTTACAGCCCCGTCGACACGTCGATAAGCTCGCTGACCTGTCTTAACCGCGGCAGCGGCGGCGGCGCGCATGCGCTTATAAACTTTTGGCGCGGCGCAGAAAATCTGTCCGTGCGCAGCGATACCACTTGGGCGGTCTCGCAGGGCGTGTCGCTTCGCGCGGTGGATATAACCGGCAATCTTTTTCTTCACGACTCCGGCGGTTACGCGAGCGGCGGAATGCTTGCCGATTCGAGAATATCCGGCCAGGTAAATTCCGGCTCGCAGCAGCAATGGCTTTCGAGAAACTGCGAGTGGGGGTCCTGGTCGGGCAACGTTTGGAATATGTGCTTTTCGGGGGTCAATAAGCCGCCGACCGGAAGCTATCCGTCGGTTAAGTACACGGTAGAAAGCTCGTCGTCGGTGAGAGAAAAACCGTTTCTTACCTTCGATAACGACAACGGGTACAGAATAGCGATACCTGCGATGCGCACCGACAGAGTGGGCTGCTCGTGGACGGACGGGGAGAGGATAGAGCGGTATATCTCCGAGGATAAAATATATTTTGCAAAGCCCGACCGCGACGGCGCCGACGATATAAACGCCGCCATACAAAGCGGTAAGTCGGTTGTATTTACGCCCGGCGTGTACGCATTCGATAAGGCGGTAAACGTGAGCGCGGACGACGCGGTGCTTCTCGGGTTGGGGCTTGCGACAATCACGCCCACCTCGGGCAACGCGTGCCTTACGACAAGCGGCAACGGCGTTACGGTCGCAGGGCTTCTTTTCGACGCCGGGGAAGAAAAGAGCGACAGCCTTGTAACTATCGGTACGGCCGGCTCTGTTACTACGGGCGCACGACTGTACGACTGCTATTTCCGTGTGGGCGGCTCGTACGAGCATTCCGCCGCCGACACATCGCTTACCGTATACACGGACAACACGCTGTGCGACAATATGTGGATATGGCGCGCCGACCACGGTCCCGAAGCGAATAGGTCGTACGGCGTAGGCTGGGACGTCAACGACGGCGAGACTGGCGTAAAAATTTACGGCGACTATGTTACTGCGTACGCGCTTATGGCAGAGCACTACAAGGGACACAACGTCGAGTGGTACGGCGAGGGCGGTAAGCTTTTCTTTTACCAGAGCGAAATCGCCTACGACGTGCCGAGTCAGGCGGAATGGATGGACGAAACGCGCAACGGGTATTCGTCTATAATGGTGGACGAGAGCGTTAACGCGTTTACCGCGAGCGGTCTCGGAATATACTCCAACTTCCACAACGAGGGAATAGTTTTGGACAGCGCAATCACCGCACCCAATAAACGCGGCATCGACATAACGCATATCGCAACGGTAAAGCTTAATTCCTTCGGCGCAATTTTAAACGCGGTTAACGACTACGGCGGCGCGGCCGGAATAGGCGGAATCAATTCCCGGTTTACCGAAAGGTTTAAAACCGACTGATTAAATATAAATATGCATAATAAAAATCGGGGCGTACATTTCGTCCCGATTTGCTTTTAATTATATGTATTCTAATTATAAATGTTCGCGCCCGAAGCTTTGTACGGCTTAACCGCCTCGTCCGAGGCGTTTGTTATTACAAAGTCGTAGTCTGTAATAAGCGCCACGCGGTACATTGCGTCGGTGTCGAGCTTGTTGTCCGCCGCGATAAGCACCTTGTGCTTGCTGTTAGAAAGCGCCACCTGCTTTAATTGCGCCGTTTCGAGCGACAGCTCGTACGAGCCGTGCAAATTAAGCGCGGCGCAGGAGGTTAGGGCGAGATCGATACTAAGGTTTTCGAGCGTACGGATAGACAGCGCGCCCGTTATCGCGCTCGTGCTGGAATTGACTATGCCGCCGAGAAGAATAAGCTCTATGTGCGGCTTTTGCTCCAGTGCCAGCGCGATATGCAGTCCGTTTGTTATTACAGTCTTTTTGGCAAAGTCGAGCTTTTTGGCAAGAGTAAGACAGGTGGACGAATTGTCGATAAATATGGTGTTGTATTTAATAAGCCCGTCGAGCTTTTCGATTGCGTTAAGAGCGCACGCTTCCTTTGCCGCGGCGTCGCGCTCGGCGCGCGCGAATATGGACACCTCGCCGCTGCCGTCGAGAAGAATGGCGCCGCCGTGATAGCGCGCGATAAGTCCCGAGCTTTGCATTTCCGCAAGGTCGCGGCGTACCGTAGACTCGCTCGCATAGAGATGTTCCGCAAGCTCGCTTATCGTCGCCTTTTTGTGAATTCTCAGGTATTCGATTATCGCATTGGCTCTTTCGTTGATGAACATAATAAAGTCCTTTGGGGCTTTGATACCGTTATTGTACAATAATTTAATGGCGTTGTCAATAAATGCGCGCGTAAACTAACGCGCTCGAAAAAACCGTTTGACAGATATTTTGATTGATTTTTCAAAAAACGCTCAAAATCACGACGAGTGTTGAATGTTCGATTTTGTTGTGCTAAACTATATAAAAATGCTATAATAGAGTAGGTATGGAATATCATCTCGCAATAGACATAGGGGCGTCGAGCGGAAGGCACATCGTGGGCTACCGCGACGGCGGTGAGATAAAAACCGACGAAGTGTATCGGTTTGGTAACGGCGTCAGCCAAACGCCGCGCGGTCTCGTTTGGGATATAAACGCTCTTACCGAAAACGTTATAAACGGCATTAAGACCGCGCTTAATAAATACCCCAATTTAGTCAGTCTCGCCATAGATACCTGGGGCGTCGACTACGTGCTGATAAACGGCGACGAGCCGGTTTTGCCGTGCTATTCGTACCGCGACAGCCGTACCGAAAAGGTAATAAAGAGAGTCCACGAAATTATACCGTTTAAAGATTTGTATTCGAGGACGGGCATACAGTTTCAGCCCTTTAATTCGATATACCAGCTCTACGACGATTATTCGTCCGGGAGACTTGGGAAGTCGACCGACTTTTTGATGATACCCGAGTATCTTAACTTCGTTCTTACCGGCGTTAAAATGCACGAGTACACCAACGCGACGACGACGGGGCTTGTTAACGCCGCGACCGGCGCCTACGACGGTGAGATAATAAATAAACTTGGGCTACATAAAGGGCTGTTCGGGGAATTGCATGCGCCCGGCACGTTCGTCGGCAGGCTTAAAAGCGATATAGCTAAACGCGTGGGCGGAAACCTAAACGTCGTGCTTTGCGCAAGCCACGACACCGCAAGCGCGGTCGAAGGGATTTCCATGAACGGCGACGCGCTTTACATATCGTCGGGAACGTGGTCGCTGTTAGGCGCAAAAAACGACAAGGCAATAACGGACGACGGCAGCCTTAAAGCCAATTTCAGCAACGAGGGCGGCGTAGGGTACACGAGATACCAAAAAAACATAATGGGCATGTGGGTGGTTAACCGCCTGCGAGATGAATTGTGTCCCCAATCGCCGTGGGACGAGATTACAAAGCAGGCGCAAAAAAGCGGCTTTACCGAATGGGTTGACATTAACGACGAGATATTCTTATCCCCGGACAGTATGGTCGAAGCCTTCGACTATATGATAAAGAGCAAGATCGAAACGTACATAGACTACTTTAATTGCGCGTACATATCGCTCGCGCACAGCTATAAGCAAGCGATAGAGGAAATCAGCCGCAACACCGGCAAATCGTACGGAGAGCTTTATATAGTGGGCGGCGGCGCGAAAAACAAATATCTTAACGCGCTTACCGAAAAAATTTGCGGCATAAAGGTCGTCGCGCTTCCGATAGAGGCGACGGCGATAGGCAATATTAAAATTCAGACGGAGATTTAATCATGTTCGAACAGGCAAAAAAGCTTTACGGCGAGTACGGCGTCGACGTAGAAAAGGCGCTCGCCGCATTAAAAGAAATTCCCATAAGCGTACACTGCTGGCAAGGCGACGACGTAATAGGGCTTGACGGCAGCGACAGCCTTTCCGGCGGAATCCAGACGACGGGCAATTATCCGGGCAGGGCGCGCTCTTTTGAAGAGCTTAAAGCGGATATAAAAAAGGCGTTCTCTTTAATGCCCGGCAAAAAGCGGCTTAACCTTCACGCAAGCTACGCCGTGCTCGGAAAGGACAAGGGCAAGCTCGACCGCGACAAGTATAGCCCTAAGCATTTTGAGCCGTGGGTTAAGTTCGCTAAGGAATTAAAGCTGGACGGTATCGACTTTAACCCGACGATGTTCGGACACTCGATGATGAAGGACGGACTGTCCCTCTCTTCGCCCGACGAAAAAACGCGAAAGTTTTGGGTCGAGCACTGCAAGGCGTGCATTAAAATATCCGAGTATTTCGCGGAGGAGTTCAATTCCCCCACGCTTATGAATATTTGGATTCCCGACGGCTATAAGGACGTGCCGGCGGATAGGCTCGGTCCGAGATTAAGACTTAAAAAGTCGCTCGACGAGATTCTTTCGGTAGGGTACGACAGGTCGAAGGTTATCGTCGCCGTCGAGAGCAAGGTGTTTGGAATAGGCATAGAAAGCTATACCGTGGGCAGTAACGAGTTTTACCAAAACTACGCCGCCAAAAACAATATCTGCTGTCTATTAGACAACGGGCATTATCATCCGCTCGAATACGTAAGCGATAAGATACCGAGCTTGCTCGCGTTTTACGACACGGTCGCGCTTCACGTTACGCGCGGCGTGCGCTGGGACAGCGACCACGTGGTGCTTTTCGAGGACGAATTAAAGGAAATAGCGAAAGAGATTGTCCGTAACGACGCGATAGGCAAAGTAAAAATCGGGCTTGACTATTTCGACGCGTCGATTAACCGTCTGTCCGCATGGATAACCGGACAGCGCGCTATGCAAAAGGCGCTTCTTTACGCGCTTACCGTACCGCACGACAAGCTTAAAAAGCTGCAAGACGATTCCGCTTTCACAGAGCTTATGGTGCTTCAAGAAGAGGTTAAGGACTTGCCGCTCGGCGTTTTATGGAACGAATATCTAAAACGCGAAGGAGTACCTTCCGACTATTTAAAAGAAGCAAAGGCTTACGAAAAGCAAATATTAAAGGAGAGATCCTAACATGAAAAACATTCTATCCGCGCCGTTCGTAAAGGAAATGTGCGACACCACCGCCAATATGTACCGTCTCGGCTGGGACGAAAGGAACGGCGGAAACATAAGCTACCTGCTTGACGAAAAGGAAGTCGGGGAATACCTCGATCTAAAAAAGGTTATCCGCACGATACCTCTTGCCGGCGTAAACGAAGCCGACTTCGACGTTACGCCGCTTGTCGGGAAAATCTTTATCGTTACCGGCACGGGCAAATACTTTAAGAACGTAAAGGAAGACCCCGAAACCAACCTCGGCATTATCCGCGTAGTAAAAAACGGCGTGGAACTGCTGTGGGGATATAAGGACGGAGGACGGCCCACGAGCGAGCTTCCGGCGCACTTAATGTGCCACATGGCGCGGTTAAAGGTTGACCCCGAACACCGCGTCGTTATGCACAGCCACCCGACGAACACGCTTGCCATGAATTACGTTCACGAGCTTGACGAAAAGAAGCTTACGCATACGCTTTGGGAAATGTGTACCGAGTGCATAGTGGTATTCCCCGACGGCGTGGGCATACTTCCGTGGATGCTTTGCGGCACCAACGAGATAGGGGAAGCGACGGCGAAAAAGATGAACGAGTTTAGGCTTGTCATTTGGTCTTTGCACGGCATATACGGCTCGGGCAAAACTATGGACGAAACGTTCGGTTTAATCGAAACGGTGGAGAAGGCGGCGCAGATTTACATGCTCACGGCGCACCTTCCGAGAATAAATACGATTAAGGACGAGGACATGTTAGAGCTCGTCGAATTGTTCAAGGTAAAGCATTACAGAAAGGACTTTTTAAATCTCAAATAAAGCGGCAAAAAAGCCGACAACAATAAAGGGGTAGTATGTATGAATAGGTTTGTTTTAAACGAAACAAGTTATCACGGCAGCGGCGCAATCGCCGTAATTGCGGACGAGGTGCGCAAGCGCGGCTTTAAAAAGGCGTTCGTTTGCTCGGATCCCGACCTTGTTAAATTTAAGGTTACCGACAAGGTGCTTAATGTACTCGACAAGGCGGGACACAAGTACGAGCTGTACTCCGACATTAAGCCCAATCCCACGATAGAAAACGTCGTTAACGGCGTAAAGGCGTTTAAAAAGAGCGGCGCCGATTACATCATAGCTATCGGCGGCGGCTCGTCTATGGATACCGCTAAGGCAATCGGCATTATTATAGCCAATCCCAAGCACGAGGGCGTGCGCTCGCTCGAAGGCGCCGTCGACACCGAAAAACCGTCAGTTCCCATTATCGCCGTTCCGACGACCGCAGGGACCGCGGCGGAGGTTACCGTTAACTACGTTATCACCGACGTAGAAAAGAACAGAAAGTTTGTGTGCGTCGATCCGCACGACATTCCCGTCGTCGCAATAGTCGACCCCGATATGATGGCGACCATGCCCAAAGGTCTTACCGCCGCAACGGGTATGGACGCGCTCACTCACGCAATAGAAGGCTATATAACAAAGGGCGCGTGGGAACTTTCCGACATGTTCCACCTGAAAGCGATAGAGATTATCGCGCGCTCGCTTCGCGGCGCGGTGGACAACACCCCCGACGGAAGGGAAGGCATGGCGCTCGGTCAGTACGTTGCCGGCATGGGATTTTCCAACGTCGGACTGGGGCTTGTTCACTCGATGGCGCATCCGCTCGGCGCGCTTTACGACACTCCGCACGGCGTAGCAAACGCGATACTTCTTCCTACCGTTATGGAATACAACGCCGAATGCACCGGCGAGAAGTATAGGGATATAGCAAAGGCTATGGGCGTTAAGGGCACCGAAAAGATGAGTGAGGCCGAATACCGCAAGGCGGCGGTCGACGCGGTAAAACAGCTTTCTAAGGACGTGGGAATCCCGTCCGATCTTAAAGCTATCGTCAAAAAGAAGGATATTCCGTTTTTGGCGCAGTCGGCTATGGACGACGCGTGTAGGCCCGGAAACCCTAAGGAACCTACAAAGAGCGATATAGAAAAGATATACGAAAGCTTGATTTAACCTATTTAACTTAATAACATCGGTATCGCAGTAAAAAGTGCCGCTTTCTTGTGTGCGGTTTTGACGGGTTCCGCTCATTTTGACCGTTCAAATGTTTAATATTTCCGAATTTCGGACGACCGTTTACATGCCGAAATCGCTATGTTATAATGCAAACTGACAACATGTGTAATAAGGAGAAATGTATGAAAAAGAGGATACGCATATTTACCGCATTTATAACGGCATTTATATGCTTGTTTGCGTGCGTTGGTTTTTTGGCGTGTGATGACGCTCGGCCCACGCCCACTCCCACGCCGGACGACGGAGTAGAGCTTACTTTCGTTCCGGCGCAAAAAGAGGACTGCGGCAACGACGGTCATACGGCGTACTACACGGACGGCAGTAAATTCTATGCCGACGCGGACGGCGAGAGCGAGCTTAGCTGGGAGAACGACATACTTATTCCGGCAACGGGAAATCATACCGAGTCGGAAGAATGGCAGAGCGAAAACGGCAAGCATTACCATAACTGCGAGGTGTGCGGCAAAAAGGTGCCGTCCACCGAGGCCGACCACGTCT
>JAFLVD010000007.1:21415-82620 GCA_022508485.1 Clostridiales bacterium
ACTGCGAGGTGTGCGGCAAAAAGGTGCCGTCCACCGAGGCCGACCACGTCTTTACCTGGGTAACCGATACGGCGGCAACCGACGACACCCCGGGCAGCAAGCACGAGGAATGCGAGTGCGGCGAAACGCGCAACGAAAATACCGAAATTCCGGCGCTCGGCGTTATTATTCACCACGAGCATAAGGACCCGACCTGCGAGGAGGACGGCAACGAAGAATACTGGGAAAAGGGCGGATTGTATTACAGCGACGCCGAATGTACCGAGCCGTTCGAGGGCGAGGTTACTATTCCGGCAACCGGGCACAGCTACGGCGAGCCGGAATGGACTTGGACTAAGGGCGACGACGGCAGTTATACCGCTACCGTAATGTTTACCTGCTCGGAGTGCGACGGCGAGCTAGGACCGATTACGGCGGAAAACGTAAGGTACGAGATAGATGAAAACGGCGACAAGGTTTACAAGACGGACGCCGTGGAATTGGACGACGAGGAGTACGTCGGACATTACAAGGTAACGCTCGAAGGCATAACGCTTGCAATAAGCGGCGTTCAGCAAAACTTTTACGAGGACACCGAGTTTAACTACGACAACCTTGTTGTTACCGCATTGTACAGCGACGGAACGGACGGCGAGGTTATTCCCGACGACGTATCCACTCCCGATATGACGGGCAGCGGCGACAGAGAGGTTACGGTTACATACAAGAGCGTAGCGCAAACGTATACGATACATATTATTTCCGCAGGAGTTTACGACGGCGACGATTTAACCATGCAGGCCGCGGAAACGGTTGTTAAGGACTGCCACAGCCAAAGCACTGACAGCTTCGATTTTGTGGGCGGGATAAGCGTAGGCAGCACGCTTACCTTTATGTTCGAATCGACCGTTGACGACAAGGTTTCGCTTAGGATTTACGGCAACGGCAACGGCGTCGGCCGCTTCGACGTTGCTATCGAAACCGATGGCGAGCAGATTGAATCCGGTGCCGTTACGCTTAATACCGGCTCGTACGACTGGTGGAACAAATGGGAAGTGGGATTTTTCGTCTGCTATTTGGACGTTGAACAAGGCAAAACATATACCGTAGTATTTACAGCCGCAGGGGAAGGAATAGAAGCCAACATTAACTACATTAAAGTAGTTCCGGCAAACGGCTACAACGGCACGGACGGACTTATACTTAAAGGCGACAGCGCCGAAATGCTCGGCTGCGACTATCAGCCCAACACCGAGGACGGCATTATAGGCAACATAGGCGAAGGCAGCAGCTTCTCGTTTACCTTCGTGTCGGCGTACGAGGGCGAGCTTCCATTTATCGTAATGCTTGCCGGCGGAATTCGTAACGGATTTTGGTCGCCTGTAAACAAGGCGATAATCCATATTATCGTAAACGGACAAGAGATTGTCGAGGGCGGACAGCAGGTTCAGTCGAGAGGTCTAACCAACTACGACACGTTTACTTATACAATCGAGCTGGAAGCCGGTGTAAACGTGATAGAGTTTAAGGTAATAGCAGGCGACGTTACCATTAATCACGCGGCGGGCGAGGAAGCGGTGTTCTTTAATTTCAGCCGTGTTGTTTTCCCCAAGGCGTATCTCGGCGAGGAAATTAAGCTGGGCGCAAAGGAAGCCGCTCTTTCGGGAAGCGGAAACCTTCAAAACGGTTTCAGCACCTACGACGGCAGTCTTATCGGCGGAACGGGCACCGATACCGTGCTTAGCTTTGTCGTTCTTTCTGAACAAGAGGAAGAGGCGAAGCTGTACGTGTCGGTAGACGGCGAAGACGGCAAAACCGTATCCTTCGAGGTTTACGTAAACGGCGAGTCGGTTGGATTATGCTCGGCAGGTGCAAGCGGTTGGCTTAACTTTAACGAGATATTCGAAAGCGGCATAACTCTTACGGAAGGCGAAAACACAATCGAGATTCACTCCGTTAGCGGCGCATTTAACTTTAACTATCTTAGGCTTGCACCCGTAGCCGCATAGTAAAGCAATTAAACGATTATAGGTTTTATATGGATAATAACAATTCGACAAAAAAGGAAAAGAAGAAAAAGGATAGGAAAATCCCCGTATGGTACAATATGATACGCGGATTTTCCGTACTGTGCGCGTTTTTGTGCGCGCTGCTAATCGGTGCGTATTCTATCGGAAACATAAGCGATTACACGGTGCTTATAAATAATGCGCTTGGCGTTAATACGTCGTCGGCAGGCAACGCCGACGCTTACGGCTTTACTTCCGACTACGAGAGCACCGTCGACATGCTGACAGAACGGCAGCGCATTGCCGAACAAATCGGCGAGGAGGGGTGCGTTCTTCTTAAAAACGAGGGTAACGCGCTTCCTTTGCGGCAAGGGGACGGCGGCGGCGAGGTTAAGGTTACGGTGCTCGGTTCGCGCGCGTACACCTACGACAAAAGCGGCGGACTTCGCGACAGCTCGCTTGCGTTTTACGGCGGCATTGTTGGCAGTCCCATTCGCCGCCAAACCGTAACAACAAAAAACGGCAAGATTTCCCTTCCCGTTACGATTGAAGCGGCGTTTAAAAATCAAAACATCATTATAAATCCGACGCTTATAAATACATACAGCGACAAGAATTTCCCTTCGCTCGTTTCGGGCAGCGAGGCTAACGGCAGCTCAGGCGCACCGTTTGCCATTAACGAGCCGAGTATTACGCTTAACGAATGCGGTCAGTATCAGGCGTATTCGGACGCGTGCTTTGTCGTGGTAGGAAGAAGCAGCGGCGAGGGGCGCGAGTATCTTCCCGGCCCGTACGGCGTGGGCAATAAATCGGACGGGTCCAAAAGCGCTATCGGTCTGTCGGACGGCGAGCGCAATCTTATTTCCGTCGCTTCGCAGATTTCGGATAAGGTTATAGTTCTCATAAATTCCGCCGTCGCAATGGAAATAGACGAGCTTAAATATAACGACAAGGTAGACGCGGTGCTTTGGATAGGGCTTCCCGGTTCGTACGGCATGAACGGCGTTGCGCGCGTTATAAGCGGCGCGGCTTCGCCGTCGGGCAAGCTTCCCGACACGTATGCGGTGGACGCTTCCGCGTCGCCTGCGGCGCAAAACTTCGGCATAACCTCGCCTAACGGCGGCGGCAGAGACAGTATGTTTATTTGGTCGGACACGTCGCGCTACGACAACGCCGACAACAGCCATTACGTCGTGCTTGCCGAGGGACTTTACACCGGCTACTATTACTACGAAACGCGGTACGCCGACGCGGTGGAGGGGCGCGGCAACGCGTCCTCTGGCGTCGGGAAAGGGTACGGCGCGACGACCTCGAATTGGAAGTACGAGGACGAGGTTTCGTATACCTTCGGTTACGGATTGTCGTACTCGTCGTTTACCCAAGAGATTGTAGACGGTTCGCTTAAAGTCGATTTGGAAAAGAAAACGGCGAGCGTGGACGTGCTCGTAAAAAACACCGGGAAGCGTACCGCCAAAACGGTGGTCGAGCTTTTCGCGCAGTCGCCGTACACCGATTACGATATAGCTCACGGCGTGGAAAAGAGCGCGGTTCAGCTTGTAAGCTTTGAAAAGGCAGAGCTTGAGCCGGACGAAGAGCGTACCGTTACGGTGCCCGTTTCGCTTAAATATCTTGCAAGCTACGATAAAACGGTATCTAACGGCGGCGCGGTCGGCGGCTACATTCTCGAAAACGGAAATTATTATTTTGCGGTAGGAAACGGCGCGCACGACGCGCTTAACAGCATACTTCTTAAAAAGGGTGTGGAAAGGGATAAGCTGTACGTTGAGGACGGCGAGGACCCTTCGGTAAACCGCGCGGTCGTTTGGAACCCTTCGGAAAGCGGCGTCGGCTTCGACGGAAACGGCGTAAACGTTTCGCTATTTTCGGTAACGGACAGCGGAAAAACGGTGTCCAACAGACTTTCCGACGCGGACTATAACTTCTTTAACCCCAACACCGTAACGTACCTTTCGCGAAGCGACTGGGCAGGCACGTTCCCCAAGTCGTACGTCAGGTTGGACGTTCCCAATAACGCAACGTTTACGCTTTATCTCGACAGCCGCGTGTACCAGTTTACGACCGGCAAGTCGAACGTCGAGTTCGGCGTCGACCACACGACGGAGGAGGACGACGAAGGCAATCCGCTCGAAAACCTTTCCGTTGCGGATATGAAGTTCGCTTCGTACGACGACGAGCGGTGGGATTACCTTATAAGCCAGATAACGTTCGACGAGGCGTGGCGTTTCGCGCCGTACGGCGGTTCGAGCTGCAAGCTGTTTAAGTCGGTAAACGCCCCCGAGGTTTGGCAGATAGACGGACCCAACGGCAACGTTACGCGTTCTATCGGCAGCAAGTCGCCGTCGTCCGGCGTAATGGCGGTGCCGCAAAGCGATCCCAACTACGATTACATGTCGTGCGATATGTGCTGCGAGCCGATGACCGCCGCAACGTTTAACAAAGAGCTTCTCGAAGAGCAGGGTAAAATATACGGCGAAGATATGCTTTGGAGTCGTAACCCCATTATATGGGCGCCCGGCATGAACCTTCACCGCACGCCGTTTAACTCGCGCAATCACGAGTATTACAGCGAGGACCCGATGCTCACCAATATTTTGGGCGTAAGCTTTGTGCGCGGCGGACTGAGTAAGGGCGCAATGCTCTCGGCAAAACACTTTGCGTTTAACACGCAGGAATCGTACCGCGAGGGGCTTTGCCAGTTTATGGAAGAGCAGTCGGCACGGGAATTAGAGCTTCGCGCATTCCAGGGTTTAAGCGAGGACGTAAACTACGTCAACGCTTCGGGGAACACGGTAAACGCGATAGGGCTTATGTCGTCGTTCTCGCGCGTCGGCGCGTGCGGCGTTAACGCTCACACCGGGCTTATGAAAAACATTTTGAGAGGCGAGTGGGGCTACAAGGGCATGATTTCCACCGACATGGTAGTCGGCGGCAGGTTCTTTAATCCGCAGGACGCGGTTATAAACAACGTAACGTTTATGGCGACTTCCAATGCGGAAAGCCTTCTTACAAACTTCTGGCCGGACTACAACAACAAGAACAAGGTTAAAAACGACCCGGCGCTCTGCGAAGCGCTTTACGAAAATATGCACTACTATATGTACTCGCTCGCAAACAGCAGCGCGCTTAACGGCTACGATTCCAACACCGTGGTAACCGAAGAAGTGTACTTCTGGCAAAAAGCGCTTTACGGCGGCGCTATTGCGCTCGGCGTAGTGTGCGGCGTCCTCGCGGTGCTTGCCGTGGTGCTTAGAATACTCCGTAACAACAAGCTTAAAAACGCCGTCGCGGCCGAAGAGCCGACGGATTCGGTTCAGGACGCGCTGGACGCTATCGAAAGCTCGCTCAATACCATCTCGGAGGCGTCGGCATATCTCGGAAGGTCGGCAAGCGGCAAAAAGAAAAAGTCGACGGACGAGGCGGATATATATGAGCCGGTGGGAGAGCCGACGACAAGGTATTCCGCCGAAGGAAGGGAAACCGGCGAGACGTTTTCCTCCGCCGGTCAATGCCCGGTAGAGCCGACAGCAGAGAGAGCGGCACCGCAAGAGGCGGAGATTAAGCCGGCCTCGACGCGCGGAAAAAAGAAAAACAAAAAGACGGCGGACACCGAAAACACTACAAACGAGGAGGAACGGATATGATAAAGATTAAACAACCGAGAGCCGGATTTATTCTTCTTGCGGTTACGCTTCACTTTGTCGTTGCCTCGTTTATTATGTATTCGGCGACGTTTAATGCGCTTCGTCTTCTGTCCGACAAGTGGGTAATTGCGCTTATGATTATAGCGATATGGTCGATTGTCGCACTGCTTGTCAATTCGCTTATATCGGGGGACAGACCGCTGTTTGCGGACGCGCTGTATATAATAGCGATGTTTGCGCTTGTAATTGCGTTTATAAAATTCCTTACGCCCTGTCTTTCGCCGATAGGCATATACTTTACGGTTCACAATATGGGCGACGTGGAAGCCAACGCGATAGGCGTTCCGAGAAGTATCGCAGGCATTGTCCTTTTCGTTCTCACGTTTATTCTTTTAATAGTAAGCGCGTTCTTTATGCGGACCAAAAAGGAATACGTGGAAGTAAAAGAGCGCGAAAAACAAGCAGGCGGTGAAAGCGGTCAGGTCGTCGAGGAGGTTAATAATGGCTGATATCGAGTCCAAGCCCTCGTTTTGGGATAAAGTAAAAGGCTTTTTCGCGTCCCTCGGCGGCAAGATAAAATCGCTGGCTGTTTCGCTCGGCGAAAAAATAGACTTTAAAAAGAACAAGTGGAAGATAATCGGCTACGGCGGTGCGACAATAGCCACGGTAGTCGTGTTCTCTTCGCTTCTCGGCTGGGCGTCGAGCGGCGACGGCGAGGAGAAGATCGAAGTGCTTACGGTGTCTGCGCTTGCTAAGGAAAACGCACGCGTTGAATACATCGTAGGCGAGACGGTTATACCTTCCGGCTTTTCTCTTATAATAGACGGCAAGGTGCAGTCCGACTGCGCGGTCGACGTCGATACGACAACCGCCGGGATTAAGTCCGCGCGCGTTTATTACCAAGACGGCAACACCACTTACGAGGGATATTATCCCGTTACGGTGTTCGGCGTCAGACACCTCGACGTGCAAAAGGCGCCCTCCGGCGTTACGGAAAACGAGGACGGCTCGCTTGAATTAAAGGACATAGTTGTTTGGGCTGAGCTTAGCGGCGAGCCTAAACAGCTTCCGCTTACCGAAGAGCATCCCGACTGGAAGTCCACCGTCGTGCTTTCCGCTCAAAACTACACCGTTTGGCAGACCGAGGAAGCTAATGGCAAAACGGTTACGCTTAAATGCGGCGGAAGCTCGGTGTCGTTTGTCTTTGTTACGATAGGCGGAGAAAACTATGTTTTAAATTCCACCGCGCGGATACTAAGCTTTAATAACGCGTCGGGCGGCGACGAAAAGCTTACGCTGTACGTTTTCGAGACCGAGTCAAATAATTCTGACGGAGATAAAGGCGCGAGCGGAAAATATGTTTACGTCGATTCGTCGGGACAAGAGCGTGTTTACGATTTCGCTTACTACATTTCGGGTTGGGAAAGCCATTTTGTGTCCGGCGAAAAGTTCTCTAACGGTATTGTCGAAAAGCAGGTCGGCGACGACCTTCAAGTAACGATAAACGGCGTAGTATTTACCGCGTCGCACTCCGCCTGGACGGGCGCGATACTTACGCTTGGTTAAGGAGGCTGCCGTGAAAAAGATTACGCGTATTATAATAGCTATTTTGACAGCGCTTTCTCTTATTTGTTTTGCGGCGTGCGGCAGCGAGAGCACCGAAAAGCCCACTGCGCAAAAAAGCAAGCTTATAGGCACTTTTACATACCAGGAAACGGTGGGCGACTCGGCGGCAAGTCCGCTCGTTGTCGTTCACGAGGCGAGCATTATTCGTCCGGGCGACAGAAGCTATATGCTAAGCTCGGTGTTTCCTCTTAATTCGGGGCTTGCCTGGCAGCGCATTTCGTACAATATCGACCAGCGGCTTATGCTTAAACGCGACTACACGTACGATTACGAATACACAATCGTGCTCGGCAACCCCGGCGATTGGGGCGGCAGGTTCGGGCAGATTACCGTTAACATGAAGGGCGAGTACACCTACGAGGAAATTGCGGACGAATTGTATTCGGTAACTCTCTCCGACCCGACGGACGGAAGCCAGACCGTTCGCTCGTTCCACATTGCGTACGTCGGAGTGTACGGACTTTCCATGCACAACGAGGACGACCTTGTGCTCGACTACTCGTATCTTTCGGGGCTTAACGGCTACAAGTTCGACGAGTACAGCAGGGGCAGAACGGTCAGGGTGGATAAGTCGGAGGACGCGCAGCGGCAGTTTACCGACAACGTGTTTTACACCGGACTATTCGACTACGTGGCGCACTACGCAACGTACTGATATTTACGATTTTATACGGGGCTTATATGAACGATAAAATTAAGATAAACAAAATACTAAGGCTTTTTGCGGTAATTGCGGTAATGCTGTTATCCGTATTGGCGGTGGCGGCGTGCAATAAAGAGGACGGCGCGTCCGTAACGCTCGAGCTTGATACGAGCGAGGTTAAAACGGAATTTATCGTGGGCGACAGCTTTACCTCGGACGGGCTTAAAGTGATTGCCGTAATCGACGGCGAGCGTTTTGTCGCGACCTATGCCGAGTATACCGTGTCCTCGCCCGACATGAGTAAAGCCGGAGAAAAAAAGGTTACCGTAACGTTTATGGGCGCTTCCGCCTCGTACACGATAACGGTTACCGGTCCGTCGCCACAAGGTCTTACGTTTGGGCTTAACGGAGTAAAAACCGTCTATACGGTGGGCGATAAATTCGACGAAACAAATCTTACTGTATCCGTCCTGCTTAATAACGGAGTCGTCCACAAAATGACGGAGTATAGCGTGGCCGACACGACCTTTACCGAGGTCGGAAACGCCGCGGTTAACGTTACTGCGACGTATGACGGGCAAGAGGTTTCGGGAAGCGTAAACGCCTGCGTTTTGCCTAAGGCGGAATCCGATTACGAGAAAAAAGAGGTGCTTGCCTTTACCAATACGGGCGAGGGCAACGAAAAGCTTACTCTTTACATAACCGATATCGACGGCGGCGGCTCTAACGCCGTTGCCGCGCACACCTACGGCTGGACGGTGCTCGTCGGCAGCGACGGTGCGTCCGTTATGGACGAGTTCGAATACACCTACAATCCGTCTGGCTGGGCGAGCACGTTCGTTAAGTGCGTGGGTTCGGTCGGGATTGCGGACGGCGGTGCGCTTCAAGTTTCCGCCGGCGGCGCGGTGTTCAGTGCGGTCGACAATCTGTGGCACTATGTTGTTATCGGCTGGGACGAGCTTAACTTTATTACAATAGATTACAGCGGCGCCAAGACCGAATATTTTGTGGGCGAAGCGTTTAGCTATGCCGGCATTGTCGTCGTTCTCAACCGTATGAGCGGCGCGACCGAGCGCGTGGAGGCTACCGCCGCAAACGCGACGTTCAGCGGCTACGACGGGTCGAGCGCCGGCGAAAAGACAATAACCGTTACGTACGACGGTAAGACTGCGACCTATACCGTTACCGTTTCCGAGATTGCGCTTTCCTCTATCGAGCTTGACGATACCGGCGTTAAAAAGCAGTACCTTGTGGGCGACGAGTTCACCGCCTCGGGGCTTATAGTTACCGCAGTCATGAATAACGGCACGAGAAGAAACGTAGATATATCGAGCTGCACGTTCTCCGGCTACGACCTTTCCGTCGCAGGCGAGTACAGCGTGTCCGTGTCGTACGAGGGCAAGTCCGCGACATACGATATCACGGTATCAGAGCCTGTCGGCATTCTTACCGAAATTACGCTTGACTACTCGGGCGCAGTAACGGAGTTTGTAGCAGGCGATGCGTTCTCGGCGGCGGGGCTTATCGTTACCGCGCACTACGAGGACGGGTCGAGCGCGACGGTCGATTTAGACGCGTGCGCATTCTCCGGCTACGATATGAACACCGCCGGCACGCAGACCGTTACCGTTACCTACGGCGGCAAGACTGCGACCTATCAAATAACGGTAGGCGCGGCGCGGCTCGAAAGGATAGAGGTCGATTATTCCTCCGCAGAGCGACGCGAGTATGTTGTGGGTATGCAGTTTACCGCTAACGGCATTGTCGTTACGGCGCACTACTCTAACGGCACGACAAGGTTGCTTAATAGCGACGAGTACGAGGTGTCCTCGCCCGATATGTCCACGGTTGGCGTTAAGACGGTTACCGTGTCGTTCGAGCAAAAGACGGCGCAGTACATGATTTACGCAATCCCCGACGTTAACTGGGATACGAGCAAGCTTGATTTTAGTAATCAGTCGGGTACGGGCGACACGCTCGAGCTGTACGTAACCGAGCTTATCGGCGGCGGCGAAGGCGGCGGACAGGCAACGACGAGCGGCTGGTACCTATTAAAGCGCACCGACGGCACGTACGAGATGTATGAATTCCACTTTACTTACATTCCGCAGAACGATCCGCAGTGTACGTTCATGACCGAGGGGCTTGACGCCGAGTATCTCGACAACAATCAAGGCGGAGATATGTTCGTCGTGATAGGGAACCTTACCTTCCGCGCCGCCGCCAACGTATGGCATAACCGAATTATCGGCTGGCCTATATGGTGGTAACAAGCCAAAGGCTTGACATCTGTCGTGTGTAGACTTCTTAGCGTATTTGACTTTACACCCGACTAAGCGCCACTTTGTGGCTAAGATAAGATATAAGAGATAAAAGATAAGAGATAAGAATTAAGGACCGCCTACGGCGGTTCTTTTTTATAGCTGCTTCGTGGCATTGTGGCGGCGATACGTTCCAAAACGAAAGATATAACGCATACTCAATTACTTTGTCGCATAAAAAGAGTAATAGGGACGTAGGGAACGCTATTTTACTTTAATAGACAATTCGCAGAATAGATAGGTAAAACGCTTGACATAGCTTTTCATATACTGTATAATACGTACACTATACATACTTAGGTATTATATGTGTCAAGACAAGGGCGTCGAAAATATTTCGAATGCCCTTTTATATTTTAAGCGTAATTTATTACGCAGGAGGTTCGTTTATGAAAGCAAACAGTAAAAGAGGATTACCGGTGCTCTTAGCGCTTGTCGTCGGTATCTTCGGCTTTACCGCATTCGGTCTTACCGCATGCACCGAGGTCGAGATTCCCGAAGACTTGATAGAGCTTACCGCGCCGGTCGTCAAGCTTGACGGCAAGGTTCTCTCGTGGGACCCTGTCGCAAACGCGACGCGTTACATAGTTTACGAGGGCGACGATGAAAACGGTACCAACGTAAGCGCGACGACTTACACCATCAATAAATCCGTCGCAGGCTCGTGGACGTATACGGTTGCCGCGTACAACGCGCTCGCCAACCCTAAGGTAGGTCCCAAGTCCGAGCCGATAACTTACACCCTTACCCAAGAGGATCTTGACAATCCGGATAATCCCGACGACCCGGACGACCCGGATGACCCCGACGATCCCAACACCGACAATAGGCCGGCAATTGCCTCTCCGCTTGTCGACATAGAGGGCAATGCGCTTAACTGGCAGCCCGTTTTAGACGCGGCTTCTTACGAAGTCTACAAAAACGGCGATAAAATCGATTCGGTGGAAAGCTTCCACTTTAACATTCTTAACGCCGATATTCTTCCCACCACCTACACCGTAACGGGTGCGGTGCACGGCGATAAGTTTACGGTTGTTGCCGTCAGCGGCAGCACGGACAAAAAGGACAGCGCGCCGAGCGAGGAAGTAGAGTACGAAGCCGTTGCGACCACGCTTTCCAAAACGGCGTCCGTTCACGTTGTCAGCTCGGCGTCCACTATAACCGTGCCCGTATCGAGCGCGGCGGCGTCCTCGCTGTACAAGGTTGTTATTAAGCAGAACAACAACCTTGCCGTTTCCACCAGCCTCAGCGGCACCGCCGAGATTTTCGTGCAGGGCAGCCCGTCGGAAAGCGAACCCCCTTACGGCGCTACGGCGGTGTACGACGAAGACAGCGGCGCTTGGGTCGCCAAAGTAATAGTTACCGGCGACAATACGCTGTATCTTAATATTACCGCTCAACTCGAGCAGGTTCCTCTCGGCTACACTGTATCGCTTGAGGATCCTTACATTACGGACGAGGACGACACCGGCGTTGTGCACAAGTACACGCTTAACGCGACCGGATCCGTGGACGTTGTTATCCCTTACAATATCGGCGGATACCGCATTAAGTTAGAGCTTGGCGACGACGTTCCGTCGACCGGCAACGTGCTGTACTTGGTACTCGAGGACGAAAGCGTCGACAAGACCATAAACATAAAGATCGGCAATAATACGACCCTTCTTTCGCCTAAGGATAAGTACTACTCTTCCGGTTCCTTCTCGTATGCTCAGACGGGCGGCGCAATATACCTGAGTACCTCCTCGGTCGACTTAAAGGCGACTGTCTCTTTGGAAGTGCCCGATATCGTTTACGCCGACATTCCCGTGCTCGGCGTTGACGATCCCGCGTACGCCGTTGATATAAGCGGCTCGGCGGCTTCGGCTACCATGTTCAAAGTCGACGGCGTCGAAAACGGCGAATACATCCTTCTTGTCAATACGACCGTAGAAGGCGTCGACATATACGCCAAGCTTGACGACGAGTCGTACACCAAGCTTAGCGCTTTGACGACCGTATACTATCTCAATCTGACCTTTAACGACAACGAAATACTCTATCTGTATACGACCGAAGGCGCCGACGGCGTGTCCGTACAATCTGTGTTCCTCTATGCAAAAGGACATCAGCACTACGAGCTTACGGAAGAAAAACCTGCGGAAGACGCATTTATCCAGGCAGGCGTAGACAACGCTACCGTGTTTAACCTTAACGACGTGGAAGAGGGTGAATACACGCTTACCATTAAAGCAAGCGTTAGCGCGCTTACGTTCGTAGTATCCGTGGGCGGCGAAGAATACACCTTAAACGACTATGTGGATAGGTGGCCCAATTACTTCTATTCGAAAAAAGTAGCTCTTAAAGACGGAGACGCTATATCGATTTACCTGTCGAGCGGCTTGTGCATCGTCGACGTATCCATCGTTTGGGTCGTCGAAGAGCCTACGCCCGAGCTTGGCGTCGGCCCGGACAACAGCGTAACGTTTAACATTTCGTCCGATGTTTCCGAGTACACGATTTTGTTGGTAGACGTACCTGCCGATACTTATAAGCTTAAATTTGAGACGGATTCGTATGTATTCTGGCAAGCATGGACTGTCAGTGCCGGCGATAACAACGTAACGTTCGGTACGCTTAGCGGCTTCTTCGACGACGGAAGATTTGCGAGCGGCGGCACGGTAGAAATCGAGATACCGGAAGGTTGCACCGAATTGCTTCTTGAAAGACAGCAAGCGAGCAACGAAGAAGGTGCCGTAACCGTGTCCCTCTTGGAAAAGGGAGAGGACGAAGGCGAAACCTGGCTTTCGGTAACTGTTGACATCGAAATCGGCACGTTCGAGTCCATAGATATTTCCAATCTCGTTGCCGGAACGTACGACGTAACCTTGTACGACGACGACTGGAAAGCTAACGACCCTCACTACGACCTGTTCTTTGAGCCGGGCGTCAACGAGATTTCCACCGACGGCTTCCCGAATGCATACGCAACGATAGTTATCGACGGTCAGCCCACGCTTTATGTCCGTTTTAACGACGAGACCTCGTCGAAAAAAGCAAAGATAACGATTACCCTCGAGCTTGCAGCCGGCAGCGGCGGTCTCGAAGGCGGCGGCACGGATACTTCGGCCGACATTCAAGCGTATGCCTCGTGGATATCTTGGGTCGAGGTTGATGTTTCAAATCTTAAGTACGGTGAATATACCGTAACTTTGGAAGGTGAGGACGTTGATACAGGTTACTGGGCTCTCGGAAATTCCGCTAGCGGCGACGGGGAAGTTGCGTTTGTCGCAGGAGACGAAGTTACCGCTGTTTTCACGGTAAAGCAGGACACAATCTATCTGTATACCAGCACCTTCGGCGGTCCCGTAACCCTTCACTTTGCCATTAACGGTCCTAAGCCCGGCACGTCGTACGATAACCCCTTAGTGTTTGAATCGGCTGTCGGCACGTTCACCGCGGAGGGACTGCAAGAAGCGTGGTTTAGTTTACCCGCCGTCTTCACATTCGGCACGGTGTATGCCATAACCTTTGAACCGGGCGTTGTAGTTAAAGTTGCTTACTCCGACGGCGACGGCTGGCAGTCTTTTGAAAGCGGAGACGAAGCGCCGATAGGTTTTGATCCCGTTGTTCTTCACGTAACCGCCCCCGAAGGCGTTGCTTGCAGCTTTACGATTTCGGTGGTAGATGACTAATAATTCTTAATACAACAACACATTTTAGCAGTGCGGAGGTGGGTATCTGCCTCCGCACAAAGCTATTTAAGAGAGAAACATAATGGGTGAAGGCTTTAAGAAAAAGAAAAGTAAATTTATACGGACGGCTATTGTAAAAAGCGCGGTCTGTGGGGTTTCCTTTGGGCTTTTCGCTTTCGGCGTCGTTTTTTTGGCTTTGAAACTTTCGGACGTAGCACTTAACGGCGCGATATATGCCGTTATTGCCGTAGGAGTAGCGCTTTTAAGCGGCGGCTCCGCGTTTTTGCTACTTAGACCGAGCGACAAAAAGATTGCCGCCGAGCTTGATAACAGATACGGCCTTAACGAAAAGGTGCAAACCGCGCTCGCATACAGCGGCGCGGATGGTGCGGTTATAGAAATGCTTCAAGCGGACACCGACGCGCGTCTGCTCGCGCTTCCAAAAGACAAATTCGAGTTTAAACGGATTTGGAAGGTCTTTTTAATCGCGGTTTTATCGGTTGCGATGTTCGTATCGTCGCTTGTGGTGCCGTCCAAGCTTACACTTGCCGAAGGGAACGAAGGCGGCGGCGAAACGGTTAACCCCACCGCGCAGTTCGTTTTTACCGAGGACCAGATGGAGGCTCTTCAAGAGCTTATCGATAACGTAGGTAAATCGAGTTTAAACGCGAGCATTAAAGCGGACGCCGTAGCTGAGCTTGACAAGCTGATGAACAACCTTATGTTCGCAGAGTATAACAGCGAGATGATAGAATACGTAGGTTTTGCGACGACCGGCATCGATAAGATTATCAAGCAGCCGCTTACCTTTAAGGCCATAGCCAACGCGCTCGGCAGCTCGGGACAAAACGAGCTTGCCAAGATGATTGCGGAAGGCGTTCAGACCGCTTACACCAAAGTCGCTATCGGAAACTACACAAGCGTAACTGATTTCTATGCTAACAGGGTAACCATTGTCGGTCAGACGATCGACGAGACATTATCCGCATTTTTCGACTACCTTTTAACCGACGACGGCACGTCTCCCGAGGACGACGAGCCAACGGTAGGGGTCGTCGGAAAAACCTTTGCCGATATATACCTCGCGCTCAGTATTTCGGGCGCGGACGAAGAGGATGGGCTTAGAACGGTGCTGTTCGACTTTGCAAAGGGTCTTGCGCAAAACGGCGTTCTTACCAACGACACTTCGTTTATATTCGACGTCAAGTTTAAGGCAGAGCTTTCCGGTCAGGCGTATAAGCTTGCCGTTAACAAGTACGTTACAAACAGAATAAGAGAGATTTTCAAGCTGAAAATACCCTCCGACGAAATCTTCGTTCCTACCTATTCGCAGCCCCCCAATCTCGGGGATGCCACCGACGAGCCTATTCAGGGCGGATACGGCAAGGGCGATATGCTTTACGGAAGCGATGACGCGGTGTACGACCCAATAACGGGCGAGTACAGAAAGTACGGAGAACTATTCAACGACTACTACGCCGCAATAGAAGCGATGCTGAGAGACGGAAGCACTCTTACCGAAGAACAGAAAGCCGTTATACGCGCATACTTCGATATATTATTGAGCGGAATTAAGGAACCGCAGGAGTAAATATGGATAATACCGAAAAAGTAAAAAAGTTCAGTCAGTCGATAGACAAAATCCGCGCCGAACTGCGTAAGGACGTAGTCGGTCAAGAGGATATTATCGACAACGTTATCTGCGCCATTATCGCGGGCGGCAACGTTCTTTTGGAGGGTGTGCCCGGCGTAGGTAAAACGAGGCTTGTTCGCTCGCTCGGCAAAACGCTGTCGCTGCCTTTCTCGCGTATACAGTTTACGCCCGACTTGATGCCGTCCGACGTTACGGGTACCAACGTAATCGAAAAGGACGACAAGGGCAAGATGAATACGGTCTTTCAAAAAGGACCTATCTTTGCCAACCTCGTTTTGGCGGACGAGATTAACCGCGCCACGCCCAAAACGCAGTCGGCGATGCTCGAAGTTATGCAAGAGCATAAGGTTACCGTCGCCAAGCAGACGTACGTTCTGGAAGAGCCGTTCTTTGTTCTCGCAACCGAAAACCCCATCGAGCAGGACGGAACCTATCCGCTTCCCGAAGCGCAGATGGACCGCTTTATGTTTAAGCTTGTCGTTTCATTCCCCTCCGAGGACGAGCTTGCCGGCATAGTTACCATGACGCAGGTTACAATGGACGAAACGGCGACGGCGGTCGTAGACGGCAAGACCATTCTCGAAATGCGCGCGCTCGCTAAGGAAGTGCCGGTAATCGACGAGGTATTGCAGTTTGCGGTTAAGCTTGTTTCGGGCACTCATCCCGAGCTTTCTTCCGCGCCCGAGACCACGAAGAAGTACGTTAAGTACGGCGCGTCGCCCCGTGCGGCGCAGGCGCTTATTACTTGCGCCAAAGTCCGCGCGCTTATGAACGGTAATTATAACGTTTCTTATGACGACGTTAAGGCGCTTGCTTACCCCGTGCTTCGCCACAGGGTAAAAACCAACTACAACGCCATCAGTAATCACTTGACGGTTGACGACGTAATTAAAGAGATTATCAAAGAAATAAAATAACTTAAATGGGTGCATTGGTAGTAAACGAAGAGCTTTTGTCGCAAGTGGAACTTCTTCAAATGCTCGTAAAAAATAATGTTGCGGGGCTGTTCGGCGGAAACCACAGGTCTAAGACCTACGGGTCCTCCTGCGAATTTGTCGACTACCGCGACTATATTCCGGGCGACGATATAACCAAGATCGACTGGAACGCCTTTGCACGCTTTGAAAAACTTTATCTTAAACTCTATCTCGACGAAAGGCAGCTTCACACCCGTATCTATGTAGACGCAAGTTATTCCATGACCTACGGCAAGGGTGGAAAGGACGCGCAGGCGATAAGGCTTGCCGCGGCGCTTGCGTATCTTTCGATAAGCGAGATGGATAAGGTGTCTATCTACACCATTCACGGAAACCGCGTCGAGGCCGTCATTGAAAACATACTCGGCAAGGAAACCTATTACAACAACATAGGCAAGCTTAACGACATCGTGTTTGACGGCGACTGCGCCATTTCCGAGGCGATACTGCCTTCTACCGTAGGCTACGGCGACGGCATGTCAATTATCATATCCGACTTTTTAACAGACAACGACTACGAGGCCGCGATAGACCATCTCGCCGGTAAAAAGCGCGATATACTTTGCGTTCAGGTTTTGGCGGAGGACGAGCTTAATCCTAACGCTCGCGGCAAAATGCACTTTTTCGACAGCGAGGATAATCAAAAGTTTTACCGCAGGAATATCAACAAAGAGATTATCCGAGCGTACAAGGAAGCGCTCGATTACATTACGGGCAGAGTGGAGTCTTGCAGCAGGTCCCGGGGCGGAGAATATATCCTCGTTTCCGCACAGGATTCAATCGGCGGCGTGTTCTACGATAAGCTTATGGGCTTGGGGGTGGTGAAATGAGATTTTTATATCCCCTCGGGTTTTTGGGGCTTATCGGTATCCCTGTTCTCGTCCTCGTATACATCATAAAAAACAGGTACACCGAAAAGATTATTTCCTCGACCTATATCTGGACGATGAGCGAGAGGTTTTTAAAACGCCGTGTGCCGATTAGCAAAATCGCCAACATTATAAGCTTGATTTTGCAGATCCTTGCCGTAATTTTTATTTCGTTTGCCATTACTCAGCCCGTTATAGTTATTCCGGGCGCGGCGCACTCGTACTGCTTTGTGATCGACGCGTCGGGAAGCATGAATATTACTCAAAACGGCAAAACGCGCTTCGATATTGCCAAAGAGCGTATCGATGAAATGATAGACAAGTCCAAAAACGGAAGCGATTACACGCTTATCTGTATGGGCGGATCCGATCAGATGTACGAGAATATCCTCGACAAAAAGACGGCTAAGCAAAAATTAAGCGAGCTTAACGTCGGCTACGAATCGCCGGACGCCGCGCACGCGCTCGAAAAAGCGCAGGTTAAATTCAACAAAAACCCGTCCATGCTGATTTATCTGTTTACCGACAAGGACTATACGCAGTCCGACAACGTAACAGTAGTAAACGTGGCGAAGGACGTAGACAACTATGCTATTAAGGACGTTTCCTACGAGCATTCGGGAAGTAAGCTGAGGATTACCGGCACTGCGGTGTCGTACCTCGGCGAAAGCGACGTTACCGTCCAATTGTACTTTGACGGCGAGAGCGAGAAGTACGACTCCAAAGAGGTCAAGGCGGACGGCGCCGGTGCCCAATTCGAGTTTGTATGCGACAAGGCGAGCTTCGGGTTCTTTACCGTTGCGCTCGAGGGTAAGGACGCGCTTGTGCTTGACGACGAGATTGTGGTTTACGACGTCGCGTATCAGAATATCTCGGATATTTTGCTTGTAAGCGACAGCCCGTTCTTTATGCGTGCCGCGCTCGCTTCCGTCGGCATAAACAAGGTCGACTTTAAAACGACGGACGAGTACGAGGGCAACACCGGCTACGGTCTTTATATCTTCGACACGTTCATGCCCGAAAAGCTGCCCGAGGACGGCGCCGTGTGGTTTATCGATCCCAAGAGTACGCTTGCCGGCACCAATTTCAGCTTTCAGGGCGAGGTTGCGCCGCGCACCGACGCCAACTACTCGACTTCCACCGAGAGCATGGTTATGACGCTTTTGGACGGCATTGTGGACGCGACCGACAAGATTCACGCCTACAAGAGCTTTACCGTTAACAGATACGACAAGTGCCGATTAAACGGCAAGTTCTACGAGCTTGCGTACTGCGACGGCGACACTCCGATTTTGTTTGCCGGCACCAACGCCTACGGCAATAGGGAAGCGGTGTTCGCATTTGATATTCACAACGCGCAGCTTGCGCTTTTGGGCGATTTGCCGTTGCTCGTAAAAAACCTTATTAATTTTTCGTTCCCCACGACTATCATTGCCGAGACCAACTATTACTGCGGCGACACCGTTCTCATAAACGCATTTGCGGCCTGCACCGATATACGTATCGAGCTGCCGAGCGGCGCACGCGACGGAATTATACCGAGTGAAACGATTTGCGAGTACAAGCTCACCGAGGTGGGCGTTTACAAAATCGTACTCGTTATGAAGGATAAATCCGAGCGCTCGATAAACGTGTTTGCCTCTCTTCCCGAGACCGAGCGTTCGCCCTTTACGATGGGTAGCGTATTTTCCATTACCGGCACGCCCGAGACCGAGTTTACCGATGGGCTTGTGGACATTCTGCTCTATATCTTTATAATCCTCGCCGTTTTGGCGGTTGCGGATTACGGACTGTACTGCTATGAACAATATCAGCTTAGATAATCCATATCTCTTACTGATCGCACTGCCTTTAATCGTACTTTTTACGATTCCGTTTGCGATTGCAGTCAGAAAGTCGAACAGGAACTGGCATAACGTCGTTTCCCAGATTTTGCATGTCCTAATGGCAATTATTATCGGCTTTGCGGCGGCAAGGCCGAGCTATACCACCGTTCTTACCGAAACGGATATTTACGTAGTGGCGGACGTTTCCTATTCCGCAAAAAGAAATCTCGACACAATAGACAGCTATATTAAAAATCTTACCTTGCCGTCAAATGCCAAGCTCGGGCTTGTTTGCTTCGGCAAGGATTACGAGCTTGTCAGCGAGCTTGGCAATCCCAAAAAGGTCGCGAGCGTAAAAAAGGCGACGGTTGACGACACCGAAACGAATATCGCCGAGGCGCTTACCTATACCGGCACGCTTTTCGGCGCGGAATCGGAAAAGAGTATTAAGCGCATCGTACTTATAACCGACGGCAAACAGTCCGACCGTAGCGACAACACCGCACTCCGCCGCGCCGTGGACGAGCTTATCGACGTTCGCGGAATCAAGGTGGACGCCATCTTCCTCGACGACAACCCCAGTCTCGACAGCAAGGAAGTGCAAATTACGGGCGTAAGGTACACCCAAACAGCCTACCTCGACAGCGTTCAAGAGGCGGTAATCGAAATTGACTCGAGCTACGACACAGCCGCGGTTATCTCCGTAAAACGCGGCGATGAGGTTTTACCTCAGTTAAACGCAGACCTTACCGTCGGCCGCAACAACGTAGGCTTTGCGCTCGACACGTCCGTGCCGGGCGCGTACGACTACGAGGTTACGGTATTCGCCGAGCGCGACATTAACCAAAACAACAACACATACTCGTTTACGCAGACCGTTTCGGACGAGATGAACGTGCTCGTTCTTACTCACAGCTTCGACGACGTTATGGCGGCGGTAAACCGCTACGGCGATAAGGGTAGGGTGGACATCTACGAAAACGACACAAGCTATCTCACGTCGTTAAAGGAACTGTACGTAGGCTTTCAGTCGAGCAAGACTAATATTACATTCCACCTCGACAACGACGACGTTCCGTACACCGTGGAAGAGCTTTGCAAGTACGATCAAATCGTGCTTGCGGACGTCGACCTTAATAAGCTTAAAAACGGCTCGTCGTTTGTCAGCAGTCTCGACGCGGCGGTCGCGGTGCTTGGCAAGAGCCTCGTAACGTACGGCAACCTGCATATCCAAAACGCCGAGGACGTCGGTATAGCCGCGCTCGGCGACATGCTACCCGTCAACTTCGGCAACACCGATTCCAAGCTGTATACCATTATTATGGACACGTCGAGAAGCATGAATCAGCTCGACCACCTTAACATAACCAAACAGCTCGTAAAGCGGCTTGTTAACACTCTTCCCGACGACACGTACGTTACGCTTATCACATTTAACAGCGACGCGGAGGTTATTCAGGCGGTAACGCCGCTCACCGAGCGCGAGGAAATACTAAGCAAAATCGAAAACTTCGAGGTTGTTCAGGGCACGGTACTGGGTTCCGGACTTAAAAGAACGGCCGAATATATCACCCCGCTTGAGTTCGACGAAAAACAAGTGCTTCTTATAACCGACGGACTGTCGTACTCGGTTAACGTAGAGGACAATCCTGTAACCGTCGCGCAGCAAATGTATGCGTCCGGCATAATAACTTCGGTATTCGACGTGGGTAGACCGGGCGACGAGCCGGACGGATCCAACCGTTACAACGAGGGCTACGCCGCGGCTTTCCGCTTGCTTACAGAGGTTGCCGAAGCCGGCAGGGGCAGTCATTATTATTCGAGAAACCTCGAAAACCTCGACGACGTTACGTTCGGCGAGCTGTCCGACGACCTTACCCTTACCGTAGTAGAGCGCGATACCACGGTCAGCGTTCAGCGCTTACAGCAAAACGACCCCGTTCTCGACGGGCTTAGCGAAGAGGATAAGCTTTCTATCCCCAACGTTAAAGGTTATATGTACTGCGGAAGCAAGTCGAGCGCCACAACAGTGCTTACCGTAAACCACAAACGCACCGATAGTAGCGAGTTTACGACCGAAAAGCCGCTTTACGCATATCAAAACTACGGCAACGGCAAGGTGTCCACATTTACAAGCTCGCTCGGCGGCGACTGGGTAAGCGACTGGAACAGCGGTATCGGTCTGTCCCTTCTCGAAAACGTGTTCGAGCTTAATATCCCGAGCGAGAGAATAGACACGCCGTACGTCGTCAACGTTATAAGAGAGGGTAAGGCTACGCGCGTGGAGGTTACGCCCACTGAGCCTCAGCCCGGCTCGATTGCGACGATATCCGTAACAAAGCCGAACGGCGAGACGGAAAGCAAAGAGATGGGCTTTACCGGCAGTACGTACTACTATGAATTCCAAACCGCGGACGTAGGCAAGTACGACGTCGGTATAAAATACACTTTCCGGGAAGACTATATTACCAACAGGGCGGTTTACGTCTGCTACCTCGACGAATACGACGCGTTCGACGTGTTCGAGCCGTCGCCGCTCGATAGGGCGATAAGCAACCGTCGCGGCGGCGGTACAGTCAGCAGGAACGGTAAACTGAATCTCGAAAGCGACAGAAACGAAGTCGATAAATACGTGCAGGATTTAACCGTTCCGCTACTCATTGTCGCGGTTGCAATGTTCGTCGTAGATATTATAATTCGTAAGCTTAAGTGGGACGATATTAAGAGCTTCTTCGGCTTCGGAAAGAAAAAGGAGGTTAAAAAATGATTAAAAGAATATTGATAGTCATTTTAACTCTTTTGCTTGCCATCACGTTTGCCGGCTGCGGTACGTTTGTCTCGTCGGGCGGAACGGGTAGACCGGTAACCGACACGTCGGGAAGCGGAAGCGGCGGCGGAGGCGGCGGAAGCGGCGGCGGAGGCGGCGGCGGAGGCGGAAACCCCGGGGAGGGGCCGGGCGACGAGCCGGAAGTCGAGGCGCGCATATTTACGGTAACACTTATCAACGCGCCGAGTAAGCTGCCGGAAGGCATGCAGGCTATTTGGACCAAAAACAAAGAGGTTCACTACGCCGAATTTGTGGACGGCGTGGCGAAGATCGAGGGGCTGGACGGCGAATATCACGTTACGCTCTCCGCGCTTCCAAACGGATATACCTACGACTGCAACGGCTACAACGTGGACAACTTCGACAGAGATATAGAGATTGAGCTCCTCGAGCTGATAAATTTAAGGGATTATTTCACCCTCGCGCCCAACGGCGAATCAAACGTTAACTGGTACAGAATAACCAAATACGGCACGTACCGCGCCACATTAAAAAACAAGAACGACACAATGGGCTTTTCGTTTAAGCCTACCCAAAACGGCAGCTTTTCCATAACATCCTGGTGCGACGTAACTGCAAACGAAATTAACCCCAAGCTCAGGCGGTACAACGGTACCGAGGTGTACTGCAACTTCGCCGGAGAAACCAACGACGGCGGTTCAACCGGCACGTTTACCAAAAACTTCAGGTATGAGTCCGACTTCGGCGACGAAAACGTCGGCGCCGTGCTAATGTTTCTTGTAAAGGCGGACGTAAACGGCATTCAGTACCCCGTTACAGTCGATTTTACCTTAAAGCGCGAAGCGGACTACGTTTCACCCGACATTTCGGGCGAACCCACGTACTCCACCGGCCCGTATTTTAAGGGCAACGAGTCGGGCGCGTGGCGTTATATCTACGAGGACAATATAAGCGTCGCAAACGGAAAAACATACCACATTCAGGACGAGACGAAAGTCGTATTTAACAATAATGACGGGTTCTATCACGTAGGCACCGTAGACGGACCGCTTCTGTACGCAAGGCTCACAAAGGATTGTCAGGTTTTCGTAACCGCAACCATACCCGGCGGGGCGTGGGTAAACAAAGGCTTTTTCTGGAACGAGCTTGACGATGGAATGGTTAACCTTGCCGTAGACGGCTTAAACTACAGCTATATGATAAACAAAGGCTACGCGTCTTACTGTGACAGCAACGGTGCGCACCCTGTTAACAAGCAGATTAAAACGTTCCTTCAAGGCTATGCTTCGAGGGAAGGCTATTTCAGAGACGGCGAGGGCTGGGCAGAGGAAGCCTCGCAGAATGCAAACGAATTTAACAACTCGGGGTTGAATCTCCAATCGGACGAGGACAGCATGTGGCTCTTCGCCTGCGGATACTATAAATAACCGTTCAAACAGTACCAAAAAACTCGACCGCTTTCCGCGGTCGATTTTTTGTATGTAAAAAAGCAATTTTTAAAAAAATAAAAGTTTTTTCGGAAAGGTATTGACAAAGCGGCTTTTATGTGTTATATTTGTCGTAGATATATGTTAACGTTCACTTATCGGGGAAATGTGAACTTGATTAAAGATTAAGTGTGTTAACGTTAACATATTTTCGGATATAACGGCAGATAGGGGGAACATGAAGAGCAAGAGGGTAACAATAAAAGACGTTGCGTCCGAAATCGGGGTTACTCCGCAGACGGTATCGCGCGTATTCCGCGGCAACGGTTATGTGTCGGCGGACACTCGGCTTAGGGTACTCGACGCGGCGGAGAGGCTTCGCTACGTGCCCAACAGCGCCGCAATACGCCTGCGCACCGGCGGAACCAAAAGCGTTGCCGTCGTGTTCGACTCGCTCATTAACGTTTACTTTGCCGTTATGGTCGACTATCTGCAAAAAGAGCTTCAAGCCAACGGATACGAGATTGTTACGATCTTTCTTCATTCGCACACGATTACGGAAGCCGTTTACCGCGAGGCGATTTCGGGCGGCGCGTCGGCTATAATCAGCTTTTTGGAGCCTGACGACGCGCTCGACGGCGTCGTTAAGTCGTTCGGCGTTCCGCTCATGATACTGGGCAGGCGCAGCGAGATAGACGTTATCGACTACATGACGACGGACGACCATACGGGCGGCGCGCTCGCCGCGCAAAGGCTGATAGACAGCGGCTGCAAGAGTTTTGCGTATCTGTCCGTATCGTTCGGCATAACGTGCGTTCAGGACAGGTACAACGGTTTTGTGTCGGTGCTTAATAAGTACGGATACGAAGCGTACACGCTCGACAGCACTTACGGCGTTTACAAGGCGATATCCGAGTTTAAAGAGAAAAACGGCTCGCTTCCCGACGGAATATTCTGTTTCAGCGACATGCTCGCGTATGACACGGTTAAGTGCGTAAGAAGCATGGGCGAGAGCGTAAAGGTAGTAGGCTACGACAACATTCAAGCGGACATTTCCATGCCCATAGACCTTACCACGGTGGGCGCGGACAAACCGCAGTTTGTACAAACGGTTGTAAAATTGCTTCTCGATAAAATCGAGGGCAGGACGAACGACAGAATCGCGAACTGCTTCGCGGTAACACTCCACGGCGGCGAAACGGCATAACCTCTTTTCCGCACCGTTAAACGGGGAAAACCAAACGACGAAACAAGTAAACGACGAAAACGGTAAATGTGTTAACGTTAACACATTTACTTTCGGCATTTTAAAAACAAAAACGAGGTAGGCATTTATTGTTAAGCCGCGACCGAAAAGCCGAGTGGGGTATAAAACAAAACGTCAAATACAGTTTGCCGGACTGAGTAAAACGGCGACGATATTGTAATTTATTTTTCCGGAGGGAATGATGAAAAAGAAAATCAAGGCACTGATTGCAACACTGCTTGCGACGACCTGCGCGACGTCCGTATTTGCGCTTACTGCTTGCGAAGGTAAGAATAATCCTCCGCCGCAAAAAACGGAATGCACGCAGCACGTTGACAAGGACGACAACGGACTCTGCGACAACTGCGGAGAGAAGATGCCGGAGGACGAGCCGCCGCAGGACGACGCATACGAGATTTCGATAAGCGGCAACACGAGCGTCGACCTCGACATCGGCGCGAGTCAAAAGCTGGAATGGTCGGTATACAAAAACGGCTCGGTCGTAACAAACGAAAAGGTAAACGTTACGCTTAACAACGACAACGTAAGCTACAACGAGCAAACTCAAATGCTTACCGGCGTTAAGAAAGGGCAGACGACCGTTACGCTTACCCTCGAGCGCGACGAGGACGTTAAAAAGACGCTGCGCGTAACGGTTCGCAATTTCTTCTTTAACCACGAAATGAACCGCGGCAGCTGGAACAGCGCGCTCGAGGACAACGAGACCAATCCCAAGATTTCCGTTATCGGCGGACAGGCGGCGATACCCGTAAAAAATTCAGCCACCCGGTTTGTGTTTAAGTACACGCTCGACATGGCGGCGACGGACGTAGCAACCAATCAGTCGTTCGGTATCGCGTCGTACATTCCCAAGTCCGGCGAAGTGGGCGACAACGCGATGTGGTTCGGACTTCGCGGCACGGGCGTTCGCGGCGTGTTCGGTCTGTACGTCAAGCAGTTCTACCCGGGCTGGGGTGTGGAAGGCGGCTACGAGACTATACCCACAGGCTACGCCAACCTCGGCACGGGCTTTACCGACGTCGAGTTTGTCATAATTCGCGACGGGCTTGATTACTACTGCTCGATAGGCGGCTACTACTACAAATACACCGTGTCCGACTCGAGCTATGAGGACGTCGAGTCGTACGCCGGCATTTACAGCCAAGAGCTTGCCTTTGACGTCAGCAAGTATTCCTACTCGAGCGAGCAGGCGGACGTTGATGCGGCGATCGAAGAATACTACACCAACCGCGGCGTTGCGGTAATAAGCATTAACGAAACGTACCAGAACGAAATGGTTAAGGGCGAGTCGACCACATTTACCGCGGCGGCGTACCCCACCGACAGAGCGGCTGGCGTTAACCTCGTTTGGACGGTAGACAAGGCGGAGATGACCGCCGGCGACGCGACGGTAACGGGAAGCGGCGGCAGTGCGACGCTTGCGCTTTCCGAGGACGCGGCAGGGTATGTAACGCTTGTTTGCGCCACCGAGGACGGCGACGTAGAGCAAAGACTGCGCATCGAGATTTTAGAGCACAGCCTTAATAATGAAAACGATTACGTCAATACATACGGCGGCGTGCTTATAGGCGGCGAGGGCGAAAACTACACGCTTACTTTTCCCGAGTCGCGCATCAATAAAAACGGAATAAGCCTTGCCGGCGGCAACGACGAAGAGATTTACCGCCAGACCAATTACTGCGCGGTATTCAAGACCAATCCGAGCAAGGACTACACCGTAGAGTTTAAATTCTCTAATTATAGGGCCAACACCAACACGCCCAAATTGCAGGTTTCGCTGGGCGCCGACAAGAACAACTTCTACCTCGTATACAACAATGCCGGACAGTTCCGCGTAGAGTCGTTTACTCAAGGCACCGAAAGCAACGGCTTCACTACGGCCACCTGGCACAATACGCAGTGGATTAACAACTTTAATCCGAGCGCACCCCACTCGTTTAAGCTTACCGTAAGCGACCGCGGCGTTTACAACGTTTACATCGACGGCACTATCTATCCCTTCTACGCGACGGACGCTCAGCAGCAGCTTGCCAACCAGACAACCGTCGTCCGTCAGTACGCCAACTACGACAGGGCGCTTCCCGTAAAGCTTGCGACAAGCGGCTGCTCGGTCGAGCTTAGCGAAATAAAAATTACCGACGGCACACACGAGAGCATAGAGCACACTTTCTGGAGTATGCACCAGAGCTACACCTTCCAGGGCGAGGACGGCTTTACTATGGTTACCCCGGTTATAACCGACCCCAACGCCGACGGCTGGCAGTACGGACAGTGGAGTGATTACAAGATGTACTACACCGGTGCGCTCGACGACGGCGGCTATGCGCTCGAATACGACGTAAACTTCGGCGACCTCATGAACGACGCCAAGTTCATCATGCGCGTGGGCAGCGAGGAAAACTGCGGCAACGCAAATTCGGGCGCGTACGAATTGCAGTTTACGAGTAAGCCGAGCGGCGTGGGCTTAACGCTTCGCCGCGGCGGCAACTGGCAGGACGGCAAGCTTAAAATCGACCCGACCGACAATCTCAAAATTAAGGTGCGCGTCGAGCTTAAAGGCGGCAACCTGCGCGTAATAGCAAACGGCAGAATTATCTTTAACGAAAACCACCCGGCAAACAAGATTGCCGACAACGCAAATATCGAATTCTACATGTTCAATAAAACCGCGGACGACGTGTGGAGTACGAGTAATCCCAATAAGTACGCCAAGCTGTCGCACTTTACGGTAGAGGGCAGCGACTTTACCGCGGCGGACGTTTACGAGCTTAACAGCACCGTCGACAACAACATTCTCGTCGTATTTGCGGGCGGCACCGGCGATCCCATACCCGTACAGATTAAGCATAACGGTCAGGTGATTTCCGCCAACGACGAATACACTCTTACGTACACGCTCGACGGCGACGACGCGGATAAATTCGAGCTTAGCGAGAACGGCACCATAAAAGGCAAGAGCAGTGCGGCGCTCGGCACTTACGACGCTACGGTAACGGTATCGCTCAAAAAGGGCGATGAAGTTATCGACACGATGGACTTTATCGTAACCTTTATCAATAAGCCCACGACCAACAACTTTGTGGAAGTTACGGGCGGCGTTATTCTCGACACCGAGGGGGACGACGACGAAAACTACTCGATAACCTTCCCCGAAAGCAGAATAGGTACCAACGGTATCGGTAACGAGGCTCGCTACGAGGAAAACGCGTACTCGGCTAACCTTAAACAAAAGGTTCAAGGCGATACGACGGTCGAGTTTACCGTATCCAACCTTGTTACGCAGGGCGAATCGCCTAAGCTGATGGTTTCGCTCGGCGGAGAACATAACCAACTCTACTTTGTTTACAAAACGGGTGTGGGCTTCAGACTCGAGGTAGTAATACCGCGCGTTAACACGGGTCACGGCATTTGGGAGGACGACGGCTGGCTTACGTCCGATTGGCAAAGCGACTTCAATCCGAGCGTACCCAACACGTTTAAAATCGAGCTTAAAGGCGGCAAATACACAGTGTACCGCAAGGTAGGCGACAGCTACAACGCGATTATAGTCGGCGAAAACGGCAACTTCGGTTCGCACACTATGGCGGCAAGCTACGAGAGCTACATGGCGGAAAAGCCGGTCAGAATTTCCACAAGCAACAGCGCCTGCGTCGTAAGCGGTATAAAGATTACGACGGGTACATTCGCCCCTTACTATTCCACTACTTCCGTAGTTAACTACACCGACGGCAAACTTGTTATAAATGCGCTCAGAGAAGGCTGGAACAACGAAGGCGGTCAGCAAAAAGGCAATCCCGACAAAACCCGTGCAAGGTACACCGCAGGCTATGCGGACGGAAAGACCCTGGAATTCGACCTCGACTTTAACAAGGCTATGAGGGACGGTAAATTCGCCGTCAACATTGCCGGGGTAAACCTCTATATCGAAAACAAGCTCGCCGATAACGGTAAAATAAACCTTTGCGGCAACGGCGACTGGGGCGACAGAAGCACTACAATCAACGATACCGACGGCGTTTACAAGCTTCACGTCAAGGTTGTAAGAAACGGCAACGGCATATCCATTAACGTTACCGGCGGCGCTTCCGAGATGAATTTCGAGACGTCCGGGGACAATATTTCGGGCAACGACTCGTTGTATTTCTGGATATTCAACCAAGACGACGACGGCGCTGCGGTTACGGTTTCCAACCTTTCCATAACGAACAACGCATAATAATTTAAGAGGATTAAATGAAAAACAAAAAATTATTTTCGGTAATTGCGTGCGTGCTCGCCGCCGTAATGAGTGTGCTTGTATTCGGGTGCACCGACGGCGGCGGCAGTACGCCCACTAAAACGCGGCAGCCGTCAATCGAGCTGAGAAGCGACAGCTACTACGACATTTTGGTAGGCGCCAGGCTTACGCTTATGTACGCAAAGTACCCGGCTAACGCGGAGGTGGAATGCGTATCCGACAATCCCGACGTCGTTGTCGTAGACAAGTATGCGACGGTCGACGCGGTCGGCGCCGGCGAGGCGACGGTTACTATTTCGCTTAAAGACTATCCCGATAAGAGCATTAAGGTCAGGTTTAAGGTTTCGCGCAATAACTTTATGACCCGGCTCGGGCTTTACGGCGGCGTTATCAACTTCGGCGAGCAGGCGACGGGCGGACCGGTAAAAATAGAGACCGGGCAGGCGCAGCTTCTTGCAAACGCGCTCGGGCAGAACTGGTACTTTAAAACGCACATCGAGCGCACCGGCTATACCGACGGCGACAGCTACGGCATGTGGGGCGTTGGATCGTTCCTCGTCGACGCCGGACATCCTATCGGCGACACCATGTTCTGGTACATTCTGCGCGAGCACGGCGACGGCAGGGTAAACGCGTTGTACGGCGGCTGGAAGTACGCGACGACCGTTCCCAATCACAATGAAACGCCTATAACCGACGAGGCGTATTCCATAGAGAGCGGCGTGGACTTTACAATTATTCGCCGCGGAATAACACATTACGTTATCGCAACCTTCGCCGCCGGTACCGAAAACGAACAAAGCTTTAAGTACGTGTACGACGTTCCGCTGTTTGAGGAAACAAACACGTACCCCGGCGTGTTCGGGCAAAACCAAAAGCTTACCGTAAGCGACTACTCGATGAGTAACGACGAAACGGAAGTTTTAAAAGAGCTTAGCAACTTCCAAAAAGCGGAAGGCATAAGCATTAACGGTCTTACCGACGCTCTTACGCCCGGAAATTATCGGCTTACGAGCACGGTAGAGCCGCTGTTTACAATCGATAAATCGGCAACGTACGCGCTTAAAGACGCGGTGGACGGCGTTTCGGTTACGCAGGCCGGCGACCTTACCGTAAACGCTTCCGCGATTGGCGAAAGCTTTACCGTGGTCGCGACGGCGGAGAGCAATACCGAAGTAAAGGGCGAAAAGACTTACACCGTTATCGAAAAAACCGAAAGCTCTTCCGAGCTTTTCGATATCGGTCAAGAGTTTACGGTTAAAGGCGCTACCGGCTCGGCGCGCGAGGTTCAGTTTGACGACGCAAACAAAAAAGCGACCGTTACGGCAAGATCGAGCGAGAGCGGCGACGCATACATTCCGCTTGCCGTTAACGCCGATAAGTGGTACGTTACCGCGTCCGTACAAAACCGCGCTACGGCGCCGCTTAACACCGAGCTTGGCATTATGTCTGCCACCGGCGGATATATGGACTACGTTAAGCTCGGCATTTCCTACGGTTCTTCGGCTAAGAGCGGCGTTAACTTTACACGTCAGGGCGGAACCCCTATCGAGTTTAACGAAAGCGCGTCGACGACGGGAATAAACACGCTCGGACTTATAAAGACCGGAAACGTTTACTACCTCGAAATTAACGGCAAGTTCACCAGGCGCATTACCTGCGACCTTACCGGCTCGACCATGCCCGTGCTTTATTCTATCGGCGCCGGCGCGTACTTTACAAACGTTACGCTTATTACGGACGGCGACGAGATAGACGAGTACGTTTCGAGTAAGCCGTTCTATGTGGGAAGCTACGTGGACGTCGACGGCGATAACTACACGCTGCGTGGGGTAGACCTCGGCGCGCCCGGCGGCGGCGGAGACACGCTCGACTGGCCGCCCGACAACGAGTACATTAACGGCATTAAAAGTTCTAAGTCGTTTAGCGGAAGCTATTCTATCGAGTTTACAATGTCGCAAATCGCGCCGCTTAGCCTAAGCGGATACTACGACGCAAAAATACTTATCTACCTTAAAAGCGAGCGCGTAACCTCGTCGTTGCAGTTTGTAATTAAAAACAGCGGCTCGGGTACGCCCACGACGGTCAAGTTTACGCCCAACCTCGACGACGCGACCTGGACGGAATACGATCTTCCCGACGGCGTAAATCTTTTCGGCGGAGAAACTTCCGTCAAGGTAGTTAAAAAAGCCGACTGCGTGGAATTGTACCTTAACGGCGTTCAGGTTTACGCAGGCGAGGAATTTATGAATAACCGCGGCTACTGGAACGGCGACACCGTCGCAACGCCCGGTATAGGTGCGTTCCTCTGCTCGGTAAAAATCTCTAACCCCGTATTCACCCAAATAGTTTAGGAGTAACAATGAAAAGCAAAATATCTAAGTTAATGACGGCTCTTTGCGCCGCGACCGCCGCAATCTCGGTCGGGGCATGTACGGGCGGCCCGGGCGACGGACCGGTTACGCCAAATCCCGATAATCCGCCGCCTCCGCCGCCTAAGGAAGCCGAGCTTATCACCACGGTTACCGACAACTCTAAATCCAACGACGGCACGGGCTTTAACAAATCGCTGTGGTACCGCAACGACCTTAAACTCGACATGGGCGACCCTATGCTCGTGTACGACGAGGAAAACGAGATTTTCTATGCGCTCGGCACGCGCGGCGGCACCCAGTTCGAAATCTTTTCTTCCGACAATCTTACGGACTGGGCGGAAGAGAGCACGGGCGGATTTGTGCCCGGGCAGAACAGCTGGGGAAGAACCAATCTTTGGGCGCCCGACGTTCAAAAGATAGGCGATAAGTGGTATCTTTACTACACCGCCAACTACGTTAACCCCACGGCAAGCGCGCTGTATAACGGCGAAAACCACTGCCAGATAGGCGTTGCGGTCGCCGACAATCCGCGCGGACCGTACGTGCAGTGGACAGGGCAAAACGGATATGGTAAAATGATAAGCGAAAGCGATCTTCCGTTCTACGGTATGGAACACCAGACCGTTCTCGACCAGCACGTTTTCGAGGACGACGACGGTCAGCTTTACATGTACTTTTCTTACGACACGCAGTACAGCCCCGATGGCGAGCGTTACACCGAAACCGCCGAAATCTGGGGCGTTAAAATGCTCGACCCCGTAACCTGGGAAATGGACGAGGCGACGGGCAGGCCCAAAATCGAACGGCTTATAATCGCAGGCTACAAGGACCTTAACGGCAGAAAGACCGATATTCCGTGGGAAGTAATGTCGCCGTCGTTTAGCGAGACAATGGAATGTGTGGAAGGCCCGTACATGATTAAAAACAACGGCAAGTATTATCTTACTTACTGCGCCAACAGCTTTGTCGATATGGAATACGCCGTCGGTTTTGCGGAATCGAACAGTCCGCTCGGACCGTTCGTTAAGCCAAACGACACGTACCTTCAAAACATGATTTGCGGCGTTCCTACCGAAAACCCCGGCGACTACATCTCCAACCGTTACCGCGGCTTCCAGACGGGCACCGGCCATGCGTCTATATGCAAGGTCGGGGACGAGCTTTTGCTTGCGTACCACGCGCATCTTAACCGCGACGCTTGGGGCGTCGACAGCCCCTTTGCCAACGGCGGATACACGCAGTGGCGCGCGCTCGGCATGGACTATCTGTATTTCGGTGCCGACGGCAGACCGTACTGTAACGGTCCTACGTTTACCCTTCAAAAGCTGCCCGACGTTATTACCGGCTACACCAACCTCGCACCGTCCGCCGCCGTTACAATCGACGGCAAGACGAACAGCGACTGCGTGTACATTAACGACAGATACACCAACCGCGCGGTAAGAACGAACGAGGTCAATAAGGAAGCGCAGTTTACGGCAGGCACTCACACAATTACGCTTAAACTGCCTGCGGAAAAGCTTATAAAGGCGGTTAACGTTTACAATTCCTACGACAGGGAAAAGAGCACGACCGTTATCGACAGAATAGAATTCGGTTCTACGGCGTATGTCAACAGCCTCAAATTTAATCCCAACTACCTTATCGACACGTACACCAACGCTACGCAAACCTACAACATGAACTTTATCTACCCCCACGCCGCATACAACGTCGAGCTTACCAATAAGGGCGTAACCACCGATACAATCACGATCGTCATATCGTGCGACCACGATTTTGCTATCGGCGAAATAGAAATATTAGGCAAATAGGAGATACGAATATGAAATTTAAAAAGTTACTTACCGTTATGCTTTCCGCCGTTATGATGACGGTGCCGGCGTTTGCGACGGTCGCCTGCACGAACGGCGGCGGAGGCGGAAACGCGCTCGACAATGTGGTTAACGACCTCGAGTTCAACGAGTACGGCGAGCCGATATTCAATAACGTTCAGCTTAAAGTATGGTCTATTATCGGCAATCCCGACGACACGTACTTTGCGCAGGTTAACACGATGTTTAACGACTACTACCGCGGAAACGGCGTTACCGCGACGGTAAGCCCTATTGCAAACGCCGACTTTTATACCCAGCTTTCCAACACCATTAACACCGATATAGAAAACGCGCCCGACGTCGTTATCTTCCACAGCGAGCGCCTTCCCATGCTTGCGGCGTCCGACGTGATTTTGCCTATGGACACATTCTACTCGGCGCTCGGCGAGGGTAGCACGTTCAGCGTTGACAACTACGTTAAAACGGTTATGGACGAGTGCTACTACAAAGGCAAGATTTACGGCGTTCCGCTCGATATGCACGCAGGCGTGTGGTACTGCCGTCAGGATATTCTCGAAAAGAACGGTCTTGAAGTGCCGCACACTCTCAGCGAGTTTGTCGAGGTTAACAACGAGCTTATTAAGCTTTATAACGCCGGTAACCTTTGGTACCGCGGCCTCGAAAAAACGTCCTGGACAAAGGCTAAGGACTTCGGCAGCGAATACACCCCCGTCGTTATGAGCGCGGCAGGCGGCATAGAAACGGGCTGGATTCCGCAGACCGCGGTGCTGCAAAACGGCGGCAAGCTCACTAAGGCTAACGGTTATCCCGACTGGAAAACCGAAGGACTGCAAAACGTTATGGAAATGTTCCGCGACTGGCAAAACGGTACGGGCGATTTTAAAGGCACTCCGTACGCCGGCAAGTTCGTCGATCCGCTGAGCAGTCCCGAAACGGTGTGGAGTAACCTTTCATCCGGAAAGTCCGTTTTCAGCTTTGAGGGAACGTGGTGGACGGAGAGCAGACTTAACGAGTACGAGAGCGTTCTTTTAAACAAGACCGACGACGCCGGAAATACCTATAATCCGCTCACCATAATCAGCCCGTCCAAGATGTTTGCACTGGACGAGAGCAAGGACTACGCCTCCAACGTCTACGGCGTAGGGCACTGCGTGTCTATATGCCGCTCGGTAACGAGTAAGACTAAGTGCGTTGCGGCGGCGCTTTACGCGCAGTTCGTAACCGAAAACTCGGAGGAATACACTCGCGGCGGACACCTTCCGGCAAACAAGAGCGTATTAAACTCGGACAAATTAAAGAGTATGTCGCACTACGAGCGCTACCTTAACAAAATGGGCAATCCCGACGATTTCGTTATGCTCGGCGGCACCGAGTATTACAGCGCGGTGTACGAATGCCTTAAAAACGTTTACGCCGACGTGTTCCTTTCCACCAAAAAGACGACGAGCGTAAGTCAGCTTATAAATTCCAGATACAACGAGGCGCTTAATATGATAAGCGCGGAAGAAGGTTTGTAATATCCGCCGAAAAAAACTTTTAAAAGGTTTATTAAAGGTTTTCGATCTATGAGTCAGCTAACTACCGTAAGCGATTATGCATTAAAACGCAGTAAACGCATAGAGTTCTTCAAGCGTTACGGGCTTGTGATTTTGTTCCTTGCGCCGTACCTTGTGTTCTTTTTGGTGTTCTGTATTTATCCGCTTTTTTACGGCATTTACATGTCGCTTATGAAGTATTCCATCGGCAATCCCTCCCTTAACGAGTGGCGCGGCTTCCAAAACTTTTTTACCATTCTGTTCGACAGCGGCAACTACTACCACGACCAGTTCTGGTACGCTATGGGCAATACGGTAAAGGCCGCGCTTATACTCGTTCCGCTCGGCATAATAGTGCCGCTCGTTTTTGCGATACTCGTAAACGCAAAGCCTAAGGGTTACAAGGTTTTCCGCGCACTTATCTACCTTCCGTCAATCTTCCCGGTATCCGCAAGCGGCGTCATGTTCGCCGCGCTTTTCGGTCAGCATTTCGGCTACATAAACCAGTGGATAGGCGAAAATATCGACTGGCTGGGCGGCAGCGCGACAAGCGCTTGGTTTGTAATAATCCTGCTCTGTATGTGGGGCGGCTGGGGCGGCAACTTTATGATTCTGTCCGCCGGGCTTAAAAACATAGACAAGAGTCTTTACGAGGCGGCGAGCGTCGACGGCTGTACCGGCATTAAGCGCACGTTTGCGGTTACGCTTCCGGCGATACGCCACCAGCTTATACTATGTCTGTTTACCACGATAATAGGGTACTTCGGCTTGTACGGTCAGGTGTACGTTTTGACTAACGGCGGACCGAGTATTTTTAACCCCGCCGACGAAAAAAACTATAACACCACAATGACTATAATGTGGTTTTTGCAAAACCAAATAAGCAGCTCGGGTCGGCTCGACGTCTACGGCATGGTAAGCGCAATGGGCTTAACGCTCGGCGTTATTATCGGCGCGATTGCCGGACTTCAGCTTTTTATCACGCGCGAGCGGAAAAGCGGAACCAAAATTTCCAAAGAGTTTTTCGAGCGTAAAAAGGTTAAGGAAAGTGCGGATAATAAAAGCGTAACAGTCGATACGGAAACCTCGTCCGATACGGAGGTGCAAAATGAATAGCTGGATTAAAGCGGCGATTTCGCTTATTGCCGCGGTGTTTTGCATACTCGTTGCAATCGACGTCGCAGTAATAGTGTTAAAGCGCAAAAAAGCGATGCCCACCAACTTTTTGGGCAGGTATTTTTCCAAGCGGCTCGTGCAGTTTAACGCGTTTGTAATACTTGTCGTATTTTGCATAATCTGGCTTGTTCCGCTCGTAATAGGGCTTATAGGCTCGCTCACGTCAAGGTACGCATTCGAGAACCACCCCGGACAGCTTATTCCGTCGGACGGACTTACCTTCGACAACTTTAAGGCGCTGTTTAACACGCTCGACACGGACGGATCGCGCCTTCCCGTAGAGCGGTGGATACTTAACAGCTTTGTTGTGTCTATCGCTTCCACTCTTCTGTATCTTATAATCGCCGGACTCGCCGCGTACGCGTTTGTTTTTATGCGGTTTAAATTCAGAAACGTACTGTTTATGTTTCTCATATTTACTATGGTAATTCCCGGCGTCGCCACGCTTACTCCGCAGATGTCCAACATCGCAAGACTGGGCATTGCGAGAAGCCTTTGGGCGCTTATTCTTCCCGGACTGGGCGGCGTGGGCGGACTGTATCTTATACGGCAGTTTATGCTGGGTATACCGAAGGACCTTATCGACTCGGCAAAGATGGACGGAATGAACAACTTTCAAATTCTGTTCAAGATAGTTTTGCCGCTTAGTAAGTCGGTGTTTTTCGTGCAGGGGCTGTTCTGCTTTATGGGCGCCTGGAACGATCTGTTGTGGCCGCAGATTATACTCGGCACAGCCGACAAGGCGCTGTGGACGCTTCAAGTGGGCATAGCGTACATTTCGGGCAGCAAGACCGCCAACACGATAGGACTGGGGCTTGCCGGCGCGGTGTTCAGCGCGCTGCCTATAATAGTGCTTTACATATTCACTCAAAATAAAATTATTGAGGGCGTCGCCGCGTCGGGCGTTAAAGGATAATTATGGAAAAGAAAGTTACTAAAAAGGAAGCGGCGGAAATTTACCGCCGCAACAACAATAGGGTAATCGACGAGGAAGTAAACGGGTTTGTAGTCCTTAAAAACGTAAACAAGGTGTACGATAACCGCGTTCAGGCCGTGTTCGACTTTAACCTGTCTATCGCGCAAAACGAGTTTATCGTGCTCGTAGGTCCGAGCGGCTGCGGCAAGAGCACCACGCTCAGAATGATTGCCGGCCTCGAAGAAATTACAAACGGATATCTTTATATCGACAAAATCCTTTCCAACTACCTCGAAAGCAAGGACCGCGATATAGCGATGGTTTTTCAGAGCTATGCGCTGTATCCCAATATGACGGTGTACGACAATATCGGGTTCGGACTTAAAGCGCGCGGCGTGCCTAAGGACGTTATTAAGCAAAAGGTTTTCGACGTGGCGGAAATACTCGACCTCGGACCGCTTCTCGACCGCAAGCCTCGCGAGCTGTCGGGCGGACAAATGCAGCGCGTCGCGCTCGGCAGGGCGATAGTAAGAAACGCAAAGCTGTTTTTAATGGACGAGCCGCTCAGTAACCTCGACGCCAAGCTTCGCGTGCAGATGCGAAGCGAGATAGTAAAGCTGCACAAAAACATTCACGCGACGACGATTTACGTTACGCACGACCAGACCGAAGCCATGACTATGGCGGACAGGATTGTAATAATGAACAAGGGCGTCGTTCAGCAGATAGGCGCACCCATGGATATTTACAGCCATCCTCGCAATATGTTTGTCGCCACCTTTATAGGCAATCCGCCGATGAACGTTTTCCGCGCGAATATCGCCGGCGGAAAAATGTGCGACGGCAACGCCGCGATAACGCTCTCGAAGGACGCCGTGCAAAAATACAAGCAGTTCATTTCGGGAAGAAGGGCGTTTTTCGAAGAGTTTAAGCAAAAGGCCGACCTTACGGCGGAAAACGAGCTTATTAATAAAATAAACGAGTTTTTGGATAAGAACAAAAAAGCGGTTCTTTCTTACCCGGAAAGTGTAAAGACCGCCGCCGACACGAGCAAGCATGGCGGCGAAAACGGTAAAACGGTTGCGGACGAGCTGGAAGAGATTATATCCTCCGCAATCGCGCTTACAAACTACAAGCATTTTATACGGTTCGACGAGGACCGCGCAAGCGTGCTGAGGGACGACTTAAAACAGGGCGATTACGGCTGGATTAAGGAAGATTTGCACGTTCTTTCGGACGAGCTGAAAAACGTCGATCTCGTAATAGCCGGCATACTTAAAAAGTTCGATTCCGCCGGTGCGAACAATCAAAAGAGCAAGGACGCGCCGCCCGTCGAAGAGAAAAAGTCCAAAAAGAAAGAGCCCGAAAAAACTCTTACCGAAAAGAACAACGAGCTTATAGATAGGTACTTAGAGCTGTACGGCGCGGCGGACGCGGAAGACTACGCATATATTGGTATTCGTCCCGAGGACGTCCACTTTGCGGACGAGTTTAATGGCAACAAGAGCGAGGCGTTTAAAGCGGAAGCGGCGTTTGTGGAAATGCTCGGCAGCGATTTTAACGTGTATATCGATCTGTTCGACAGCAAGATTATAATGAAGTCGTCGCTCATTAGGCCTGTAAAAACGGGCGACGTCGTAGAGCTTTGCTTCGATATGGATAAAATCAGAATTTTCGATACTATCAGCAACGAATGCGTTTATTGGGGTGATTGGAAATGAAAAAGATACTCTCTGTGTTTTTGGCAGCGGCGACCGCAATAGCGTTTGCGGCGTGTACGGGCGGCGGCGCGCCAGTCGTCCCCGACGACCCTACGGGCGAAACGGATAACGATTACGGCACGCTTACTGTAAGCGATACCTACGCTTGGCTTGCAGATTACGATTCGACCGAATATCCGCCTTTGTACGACTATCCGGCAACCGAGTTCGTGCTTAATTTTTCCAAGCCCGAAAAGGCGGAAACCGTAACGTACGAGTACGACGACACCGTTATCGAGCTTGACGAAAAGAACCGTACGGTTAAGGCGCTTCAAAACGGCACGACGGAGGTTAAGGTATCGTCCGAGCATTTTAACGCCACCTTTAACGTTATTTGCGAGACCGTCGATAAGGATAGGGCGGACAGAGCGTATTCGCTTACGCGGCATGCCAACGGCGATATGAAGGGCTGGGACGGGCGCGTGAGAAACTTTCAAAACGCGTGGGAAGTAAGCGGACACAACGACGTTACGACGGTGTTTATAGGCGACTCGTTTTTCGATACGAGCGGGTTTTGGACTACCTTTTACAGCGACTACGAGGGTAAGGACGCGCTGTGCTTCGGCATAGGCGCAACCACAACGTGTTCGTGGGAAACGATTATCTACGACTTTATGTCGCGCATCTCGCCCAAAAACGTAGTTATGCACTGCGGCACCAACGACGTGTACGATTTGGGCAGGTCGGCGGACGAGATAACATCGTCGCTCGAGCGCATATTTTCGGTAATGCACGACTTTATGCCGGACACGACGTTGTACTGGTTTAATATCCCCAAGCGCTACCCGGGCGACGCGACAAAGGAAGCGGTGTCGGAAGCGGTTAACGCGCGGTTTGCCGAATGGGCGCAAGGGCGCAAATGGCTTACCGTTATGAACACTCGCGCAACGCTTACCATAGACAAGGTTAAAGAGGACGGACTTCACCCCAACGCCGCCGGATACAAAATGTTTATGGATGCGCTTGCCAAAGCGAACATAAAGATGTACAATTCCTAAGTGGAGTTTTCGGCTTAAATAGCTTTTAATAAAAGAGGTTTTTATGATAAATATTTGCGACGACATTTACCACCTTACGGACGGCAGGATTTCGTATGCGTTTTTTGTTAAGGACGGCAAGCTCGTTCACTCGTACTTCGGCAAGGCGCTTTATGTCGACCCGTCGAGAATGAATGCAAGCGTTTTGTCGGCGCTTAAAAAACACTCGTTCGGCTTTGACTGGCTGCCGTTTGAGATAGGCGAAACGGGCAGAGGCGATTTTCGCATTCCTTCCGTCGCCGTAACGGGGGAAGGGTTCGCTTCCACCGATTTCAGGTTCGTGTCGGCAGAGGTGCTTGATGATAAGCCAAAGCTTAATATGCCGTCGCTTCGCGGCAAGGCGGAAACGCTTGCGGTAACGCTTAAAGACGAGGTGGCTTGCCTCGAACTTAAATTGTATTACACCTTGTACGACGGCGCGCTCGCACGCCATACCGAAATTATAAACAAAGCCGATAAGAGCGTAACGCTTTCCGTACTCGACTCCGCCTGTACCGAGCTTGATATAGGCAATTACGATTACATATCGCTTGACGGAAGATGGGGCGCGGAATGCGGCGTTAACAGACAGAGCGTTCCGTACGGAATAGTAACGCTGTCGTCTATGCGCGGCGTTACAAGCCACCAGCACAATCCTTTTGTCGCGGTTGTGGATAAAAACGCGACGGAGGAAAGCGGCGAAGTCTACGGATTTAATCTTATTTACAGCGGCAACTTTGCGGTAAACTTAGAGCGCGACGAAAAATCTCGCGTTCGCGTTAATATCGGAATGAAATTGAACGGCGGCGGCATATCGCTCGAGCCGGGCGAAACGCTTATATCCCCCGAGCTTGTATGCGTGTACACCGACGAGGGCGTAGGCGGCATGAGCAGGATTTTTCACAAGCTTTACCGCGCTCGGCTTATCGACCCGAGATTTGCCGACCTTCCCCGTCCCGTTGTCGTTAACAGCTGGGAAAGCGTGTACTTCGACTTTGACGAGGCCAAGCTGAAAAGGTTTATAAGCGGCGCAAAGGGTCTCGGCATAGACACCGTCGTTCTCGACGACGGCTGGTTCGGAAAGCGCGACGCAGACAACTGCTCGCTCGGCGATTGGGTGATAGACAGGCGCAAGCTTCCGAACGGACTTACCGCCGTTATCGACTGCTGTAAGCAAAACGGAATGAAGTTCGGTATTTGGTTCGAGCCGGAGGCTGTAAGCCCGGACAGCGACCTTTACCGCGCTCACCCCGACTGGGCGATTGGTACGGCAGGGCGCAAGGGCATAGAAATGCGCAATCAGTACGTTCTCGATTTTTCCAAGCCGGTTGTCGTCGATTATATCTTCGAGTCGATGAGTAAGATTCTGTCCGAGCACGATATTTCGTACGTTAAGTGGGATATGAACAGAGGCATCTCGGACGTAACCGATAACAAGCTGTACGTCGGCTATGTTCGCGGCGTGTACGAGCTTTACGAGCGGCTTAGCAAAGCTTTTCCGCACGTTCTTATAGAAGGCTGTTCGTCGGGCGGCGGACGGTTTGACCCGGCTATACTTTATTACAGCCCGATGATTTGGTCGAGCGACGATACCGACGCGCACGAGCGCACCAAAATACAATACGGTCTGTCGCTATGCTATCCGCTTCAAACGCTGTCCAACCACGTTTCGGTGTGCCCCAACCACCAGACGGGAAGAACGGTTCCGCTCGAAACGCGCGGCGCGGTCGCGTCGCTCGGCTCTCTCGGCTACGAGCTTAACGTCGCAGAGCTTTCCGAAAAGGACCGTGCGATAATCAAAAAGCAGGTCGCCGCATACAAGTCGGACAGAAGCGTTATTCTTACCGGCGATTTGTACAGACTTGTAAGCCCGTTCGAGACCGATATGTTCTGCGAGGAAATAGTGTCGGCGGATAAGAAAAAGGCGTACGTCGTCGCGGTCAATACGCTTAACAAGGTAAACCTTCCCATCGGAAGAATCAAGCTGAAAGGGCTGATAGAGGACGCGCTGTACTTAGTGGAAGAGAGCGGAGAAGTAATGTCCGGCGCCGAGCTTATGCACTTCGGCTTACAGCCCGAGTTTGGATGCGACTTTGCCGCCAACGTTTGGCACATAAAAAAGTGTTCGAAAAAATAATATATCCGCGCTAAATAACGCTAAGCCCGATGAAATAAACCCGTCGGGCTTTTTAATTTTGTCCGTCATTCGGTCGGTTGACAGTAAGGAGAAAGCGCGGTATAATATACTCCGTATAGACAAAAGAGAATCAGAGACGAATATATGAAGTATTTATTTTTCGATATAGAGTGCGCCAACTGCTTTAACGGAGTCGCAAAAATCTGCGAATTCGGTTACGTATTGACGGACGAAAACTTTAACGTAATACAAAAAGAGATATTTTTGATAAACCCCAACGACGAGTTCGACTGGTACGTAGCAAAAAAGCTGCTTAATTACAGCGTTAATTCGTACAGGCGTTCGCCTATATATACGCACTACTACAAAAAGATCAAAGCGCTCATAACGGACGACGACGTAATGATTTTCGGGCATACGGTAGACTCCGACTTCAAGTTTTTAAACGACGAGGCGCGGCGGTACTCGCTCTCGTTTTTCTCGTGCAAGTTTTACGACGCAAAGTATATGTACGATACGTACGCAAGGACGACAAGCGAGGGCGGCGACAATAATTCCCTGTCGGTGTCCAAAATCTGCGTCGCGCTCGGCATAGAGCTTCCCGAAAACGTACATAAAAGCGTGGACGACGCCTACGCCACAATGCTCATAGTAAAAGAGTTGACAAAACGAATGAACGTAGACGTTAACGGCTTAATAGAGCTGTGTCCCGACTGCAAGGGCGAGACGGCGGACGGCGTAATTAAAACGGTTATAACCGAGCGCGCGCGGCTGAAACGCGAGGCGACCGCAAAAAGCAATTATATGAAGGGCGTAAACAAGTGCAGGTTTTTCCGCTTCCTCGGCGGAGTTAGACCGCAGGGTCCCATTCGCATAAACGAGCTGACCGGCAAAAAGATTTGCTTTTCCCTGAACTACGAGCGCGACCACTTTAAACAGCTTTTGTCGCTCGTTCAGCTTTTAAAAAATTGCGGCTGTACGTATAGGCGCGGTACGGCAATCGACTACTTCGTGTCGTATGCCGCGTGCGACGAGGACGGAAACGAAACAATCTGCCAAAGAGAGAGCGCGGTGCGGTCGGCTAACGAAGAAGGCGCGAACATAAAAATCTTAACGCTTAGCGAGCTGCTTAAAATCCTATCGGTTACGGACGACGAGCTTAACGCAATGCCGTTCCCCGACGAGTCGAGCTTTGCTAAAAGCCGAGTTTCGGGAAAAAATTTTCGAAACGGAAATAATACAAGTTGTAAGGGGTAAACGAACATGAAAAACTTTATTACGGCGGAAAAAATTACTCGCGGAGAGCTTGAGGACATTTACACGATTGCCGACGACATAAAGCGCGACAAAAATAAATACCGCACAGCGCTTTCCGGCTACGTTATAGCGACGCTGTTCTACGAGCCGTCGACACGGACGAGGCTGTCGTTTGAAAGCTCTATTCAGCGGCTCGGCGCCGCGGTTATATCCACCGAAAACGCGCGCGAAAACGCTTCCGCCAAAAAGGGCGAAAGTCTCGAGGATACGATACGAATCGTTCAGGGCTATTCCGACATGATAATTCTTCGCCACTTCGACGTCCATTCCGCCGAGCGCGCTCTCTCCGTTGCCAAAGTGCCTATTATAAACGCCGGTTCGGGCGGCGGCGAGCACCCTACGCAGGGGCTTCTCGACATCTACACGATAAGAGAATACCGCGGAAAGGTGGACGGGACGAGCATTGCGGTAATGGGCGATCTCAAATACGGCAGGACTGCGCATTCCATGTTAAAGCTCATCAGCCTTTACGACGGAATTACGGTTTACGGGTTTTCGGTAAAGGGGTTAGAGCTTCCCGATTACTACAAGGATTTTTTGGCGGCCAAAAAGGTTAAGTATATCGAGTGCAAGGCGTTTACCGATATTCCGACGGACGTTAACTTTATCTACCAAACGCGAGTTCAGACCGAAAGAATAGAGGACGCCGACTTAAAGATAGAGGAAATGATTTTAAACAAAGAGAATTTTGCGCGCTTTTCGGACAGTACCTATCTTCTTCACCCGTTGCCGCGCGTCGACAAGATAGCAAGCGACCTCGACGACGACAAGCGAAGTATTTACTTTAATCAGGCGCACAACGGAATCCCTACGAGAATGGCGCTTATATATTACATATTCAACGATTTCTACAATCTCGGCGTTATACATGCCGATAAAAGAACGAAATGATACCGCGTTTTAAGCCGAGCTTTTTAAACCTAAAAGCTCGGTTTTTGCGTCTTTAACGGTGAAAAGATTTTGTAAGATATTGACAAAATACTATATGTAAAGTATAATAAAATCGGTATGTAATAAGTGCATATCTGCGTATAAAAATCGGAGAATAGTCATGACGGCGTATATCGTAGCGTATAGCGTAATATTGTTCTTTATCGCGGCGGCGGTTGTGTCGTTTGCGCTGATTTGGGTGCGGACGCAAAAAAATAAAATGGGCGACCGCGCCAAGCTAAACACCACGCTTAAAAGCAACGATAAGCTGTTTGCCGATATTTTCGGCTCGTCCGAGAACGCGGCGTTTATTATAGTCGACGCCAAAACCCACTCGCCGAGCTACGTCAGTAAAAACGCGTCAGACTTTTTCGGTACCGAAGCCTCCAAAATTCTCATGGATATAACGCTCGTCGGTGGGGCGGTGGGAAAAAAAGCATGGCGCAACTTTAAGCAGAGCTACTTCGAGTGGAACGGACAAAGCGCCTTCTCGTTTGAATTTTCCTACGGTAAGGATAAGCGCGCGCTCGCTCGCGCGGCGCGAACAAAGCGCATGGGCGTAGAGTACGACGCGTTTATGATTTACGACGTTACCGAGCAGTCGAAGGAAATGGACACCCTTCGCGACGACCTCGACAGGGCGCTCGGCGAGGCGGCCGGTAAACTGACCTTCCTATCGAGCATGAGCCACGAAATCCGCACGCCCATGAACGGCGTTATGGGCATGATGGAGTTGGCGCGGAAAAATATCAATAATCCGCAAAAGGCCGGCGACTACCTTTCGCGCGCCGGAGAGCTGAGTAAATTTTTGCTCAGCATGATTAACGATATTTTGGATATTTCCAAGCTCGAAAGCGGAAAGATGCTTTTGTACAATACCACTTTCGATATTTTCGCGTTTGCCGACAAGATTAAGAACATGTTTAACGGCATGGTAACCGGCAAGGGTATAAACTTTAAAGTTGAGACCGTCGATTTTACCACACGTTACTTCCTTGCCGACGAAATGCGTCTTACCCAGGTCGTAACCAACTTTATATCCAACGCCAACAAGTTTACGCCGGTCGGCGGCAACATCGACGTTACGTTTAAGCAGCTCGACAACATCGGCGGAAAGGCGCAAATACTTATTCGAGTCCGCGATACCGGTAAAGGCATTGCGCCCGAAAACATTCGTAAAATAATGCGCCCCTTCGAGCAGGAAGAGGCGTCCACCGCGCACCATTACGGCGGCACCGGTCTCGGTCTTGCAATCTGCGACCAGATAGTAACGCTTATGGGCGGCAACATAGTGGTAGACAGCGTGCTCGGCAAGGGCACCGACTTTAACGTGTTTCTCTCCCTCGAGGTCGCGGACGTAGAGCAGGATCTTAACAGTCCCGTCAGTAACGAGGAAGAGGGCGGCGGCGATGACTTCGCTTACGACGGTTGCAGAATTCTTCTTGCCGAGGATAACGAGGTTAACGCCGAGATTGCGATTGAAATTCTCACCGACGAGGGCGCGGTCGTAACTCACGCCAAAGACGGTCAGGAAGCGCTCGACTTCTACATGGATAAGCCCGAAAACTCGTTCGACCTTATTCTTCTCGATATTCACATGCCCAAGCTTAACGGCAGAGAGGTTGCGCGTAAAATCCGCGCGAGCGGAAAGGGCGACGCGGAGAGCGTCGCGCTATTGGCGCTGTCCGCAGACGCGTTCGTCGAGGACGTAAAGCTTTCCAAGCAGGCAGGCATGGACGACCACGTATCCAAGCCGATAGATTTCGACGCGCTGAGAAAGACGGCCGGCGCCGTTCTCAAAAAAAAGCGCGGCAAGTAGGATTTACATGAAGCGGAAAGGGATTTTAATTTTATTCGTTTGTTTGGCGGCGGCATGTTTTGCCCTCGCGTTTTCCGCGTGCGCTACGGACGGTTACACGGGCGGCAAGCCTATTCCCGAAACCAACCAAAACGAGGTTCTGTTTATAGAGCACAACAGACTGAGCTTTGCGCTCGGCATGGATATCGACGAAACGAAGGTGCTCGAAAACTGCAACATCACTTTTTCGGATAACGGCGGCAACGAGTTTAAAGTAACCGCCGAGTCTCTTGCGGACGGAACGGTCGGCTACGACAGCTTCGATTTGTCCGAGGTCGGGTCCGACAAGCAGATAGCGATATCGTATAACGGCGCGGTCAATTACATTTACTACGACGTTAACGATTACACCGCGCATTTCTACCTTGACGAGGATCAGACCGAGCTGTATAAGACGGTAAAGGCCCAGGCGGCTATTACGGACACGCTCGGGCTTGCGGTGTGGGTCAATCTTATAGAATACAACTACTCGACGGACGAGGACGCGCGCGGTATGGACGAGTACCGAGCCGAGCGGTTCGACGGCTGGTACGACTCGTCGAGTAACCGTGCGACGGGGCTGTATTCGCTCTCGCCGCCGCTTAACGGCAACGAGCGCGAGATAAGCTTCCACGCGCACTACATTTCGGACGACGAATTTTCCAATCTTATTCTCTCGTACGACCCTGCCGGCAGGCGAGTGTTTTCGGGCTACAAGGGCGACGCCGATCGCGTGCGCATTCCCGAAGGCGTAACGTACGTTGACCTTGCGGAAACGTTTAAAAACGGAAGTCCGTTTAAGAGCATACACATTCCGTCCACGGCGAGCATAGACGTTCCGTTCGTATCGGGCATTCGTTCGACCGGGCTTGAATCGGTAACCGTGGACAGGGGTAACCTAAGATATTCCTCGTACAACGGCGCGCTCTATTCCAAAGACTATTCGCGGCTGTACTTTATGCCTAACGACTGCATGGAAACTTCGTTCCACTCGCAGCTGTCCGTGGTGGAAAGCTACGCGTGCGCGTATTGGCACGTTACCGATTTGACTATTCCCGATGGGATTGTTACGCTTAACCACTACTGCTTTTCGCACTCGCTTATCGAGACGGTAACCGGGCTTGAAAACGTTAAAACCATTATGGCCGGCGTGTTTTTCGACTCGGCGTTAAAGACGGTAAGAGACGGCGTCGCCGAGTATCTCGTGCTGACTGGCGAGAACGAGGGTAAGCTTATTTTAAGCATGATATTGGACACCTCTATCACCGAGTACGCGCTTCTTCCCGGCACGGTGGGCATTTCCGGCGACGCGTTTACGCGCTGCGCCGCGCTTAAAACCATCGATTTCGGCACCGAGCTGAAAAGCATAGGCGGCTCTGCGTTTGCCGGCTGCGTTTCGCTCGAAAGCGTTACCTTCCCGTCGTCGCTCGAAAAAATGGGACCGAGCGTGTTTTACGGCTGTTCGGCGCTCGCTTCCGCAAAAGGACTTCCCGTCGTAACGTACGTGGACAATTCGGGACGAGAGCACGCAGGCACCGTGCCGTACGGAATTTTTTATAACTGCTCGGCGCTTAGCGAGGTCGACGTTGCAAGAGGGTTTACTTCGATTGGGCAGAGCGCGTTTTATAATTGCGCTTCGCTTAAACAAATCGAAGTTCCCGATACCGTAACCGTTATCAACGCCTACGGTTTTTACGGCTGTTCGGCTTTGACTGGTATAGAGCTTCCCGAAGGGCTTAGAGCGCTCGGCACATACGCGTTCGGTTCGTCAGGTCTTAAAACAATCGATTTATCGGTATGTAAAGGCTTAACGGTTATACCCGATTACTGCTTCCGCAATTCCAAGCTTGTAACCATAACTATCCCCGATTGGATAACGACCATTCCGTACAGATGCTTTTACACGGCGTCCTCGCTTACCACAATCAACTTTAACAACATAAAGATTATCGAGGACGAGGCGTTCGCCGGATGCACCGCGCTTAGCGGCTTCGACTTTGACGGGGTGGAGGAAATAGGGTACCAGGCGTTTTTGCAGTGCAACGGCCTTACCGAAGTGGTACTTCCCGATTCGGTCCGCGTTGTCGGCGGCTATGCCTTCCGCTCGTGTGCGAATTTAGCTACGATCGAGGTAGGCAAAAACGTAGAACAGTTCGGCTATTACAGCTATCTCGCCGACGGGCTGACCTTCGACGCGGCGCAAGTACCCGTTTACTCGTGCAGCAGGATAAAAGCGATAAACGTGGACGAGGATAATCCGTACTTTACCTCTATCGATGGCGTTATTTACGGCAGGTCGATTTGCGGCATAGAATACGGCGAAGCGAGCGTACTGTACTGCCTGCCTCGCGCCAAAACGGGCACGTACTTCGAGTCGGCGCCTACTACGCGAATTGTCGCGCCGTACGCGCTTCACTACCAGGCGTACATGACCACGTGCGTATTTAACGAGGGTGTGGAAAACATAGGTAAAGCGGCGTTCTATAACGCGACGAAGCTAACCTCCGTTTCGCTCTCGTCGACCGTATCGTTTATCGGCGCCGGAATACTTCTTAACTGCGCCAACGTTACGTCGTTCACGATTGCCGAGGGCAATAAGGTTTATTCCACAGACGGCAACCTTGTGTACAAGGGTAGTGCGCTTTCCATGTACCTCGGTTTAAGCACCGATATAAACATAAAAGAAGGCACGACCGAGATAGAATCCGCCGTGTTTATGGATAACAAGAACATAACCGAAATCACCATTCCCGACAGCGTTACTACGATAGGCGTCAAGGCGTTTAGCGGCTGTTCGAATATAACCGCGCTTCATATAGGCAGCGGACTTAGGTTTATCGACCCTACGGCGTTCGCGCTGCTTTCCTCGCTCGAAACGATAACGGTAAGCGAGAACAATCCGTACTTTACCGTCGAGAACAACATTCTGTATTCGAGCGATTATAAGTCGCTCGTGCTTGTCGCGGCCAATAACGGCATGACAGATCTTGCTATAAGAGATACGGTAACCGAGATAAGGGATTACGCGTTTTCGTATCATAAAACGCTTTCCTCGGTTATTATGCCGAGCGGCTTAAAGACCGTCGGTAACTACGCGTTTTACGAGTGCCGCAAGATTACCGTGCTTCATACCTCGGAGGCGCTCGAAAGCATAGGAAACTACGCGTTCGCGTTCGATTCCTCGTCCTCTTTAAATGTGGACGGAAGAAGGTGCTGCGACGCGCTCAGGTCGATTATATTCTACGGCAACTTAAAGACGGTGGGCGACTTTGCGTTTAACGGTCAGTTCGGCATAGAACACGTGTTCTACAAGATGACCATTGCCGAGCTGGAAACGGCGCGGCGCGGCTTTGGCGCAAACAGCGTGTTCTTTACGCTCGGTTGCAGAAACGACGAAACGGGCGGATATTACAACAACGACGGCGAGGGCATTATCCGCGCTCTGTACAGCGCCGCGCAGCCTACTATCGACTATAACGGCTACGAGTGGTTCTACTTCGACGAAGACGGAACCCCCACGCTCTATAAATAAACGGAAAAAACTCAAAGGAGTTAAGTAATATGATTATAGAAAAATCGGAAGAAATAATCGAGGCCATATCGGGCGTCCTCATCGGCAAGACCAACGTAATCAAAAAGGTGCTGATGGCGGTGTACGCTAAGGGTAACGTTCTGCTCGAGGACACGCCGGGCGTAGGTAAAACCACGCTCGCCTTAGCCTTTGCCAAGTCGCTCGGGCTTGATTTTAAGCGCGTGCAGTTTACGCCGGACACCATGCCTTCCGATATAACCGGCTTTTCCGTTTTTAACAGCGAGACGGGCGAGTTCGATTACCAGCAGGGCGCGATTGTGTGTAACCTGTTTATGGGCGACGAGATAAACCGCGCGTCCGCAAAAACGCAGTCGGCGCTTTTGGAGGCGATGGAAGAAAACTCGGTAACGGTCGACGGCGTTACGCACAGATTGCCCAATCCGTTTATCTGTATCGCAACCCAAAACCCGATAGGCTCTATCGGTACTCAGCCGCTGCCCGAGTCGCAGCTCGACCGCTTTATGATTAAAATGTCGATAGGCTATCCCGACGGGGCGGAACAGGTGGAAATTCTCAAACGCCACCAAAAGAGCGAGCCGATAGAGGCGTTGCAGCAGATTGTAGACCGCGACAGCCTCGTCGAGATACAAAACTACATCGGTCAGATTAACGTGTCCGACGATATTTTGTCTTACATGGTGGCGCTTTGCGAAAATACGCGCAATCATCCCCTTATCGAGCTTGGCGTAAGTCCGCGCGGACTGCTTGCGCTGTCCCGTATGGTGCGTGCGTGCGCGGTTATATCCGAGCGCGACTACGTTGTGCCGAGCGACGTCCGGGAAGTGTTCTGCGACGTCTGCGCGCACAGAATTATCCTTCGTCCGCGTGCAAAGCTCGAGGGAATGACCGCTCGCGGCATTCTGGAAGGCGTGCTTAACGACACAAAGGTTCCGACTATTGCGTAATAGGTGAAGTAAGTGGCGGTTAAGCGGATTATTTATGCAATACTTCTTCTTGCGACTTCGGCGGCGTTTATCGTTTCCAATAACGGTGTGGCGCTGTTCGTACTCGTGTGCCTTTTGGCTTTTCCGCTTATCTCGCTCGTTCTGCTTATTATAGCGCGTAAATCGGTGCGCTTCGAGCTTTCGGTACGCGATTCGTGTATACGCGGCGGCAAGCTTTCGCTCACCATGCGCGGCGGCGCAAAGCCGAGAATTTTTCTCGGCGGAATAAAGGTTTTTCTCACCGTGGAAAACACTACGTTCGGAAAATCGGAATACAAAAGCTTTATTATAAACGACCTTTCGTACGCCCCTCACACCTTTAATTACGACGGCGGCGATTCGGGAAGAATAGTCGTTAAAAGCGACGAAGTTAGGCTTATAGATATTTTCGGCGTGTTTTCGGTGGGCGTTAAGTACCCGATATACGCCGAGGCGATCGTATCGCCGCGACTGTACGACGACGTTAAGGTTACCGCGCAAGACCGCGGCAGCGATACCGTTTTCGGCGACACCTCGCTTCCGCGCAAAGGCTCGGACATTACCGAGGTTTATAACGTGCGCGATTATATCCCGGGCGACGCGCCCAATACCGTGCACTGGAAGCTTTCGGGCAAGTTCGGAAGCTTAAAGTCCAAAGAGTTCGGCGCGACCGACGACAGACGAATGCTTATCCTCGTCGATTTGAGCCGAGTTAAGTACGATAGGACCGCATCCGACAATCAGCTTAACGGCGTCCTGGACGTTGCGGTGTCGCTTTCCAACGCGCTTAAAAGCATAGGGTACAACCACAGTGTCGGCTGGTTCGACGGCGGCGTGTTCGAAAGCTCGGAGGTGGGCGACGGCGACTCGTTTGTGCGTACCGTCGGCAAGCTTATGAGTATTAAGGTTAACGATGGTAACGAGGAAACGCTGTTCTACCTCGCGAGAACGCCCGAGTGCGCGGTGTTTACCAAAATCATTTACATTTCGTCGTTTATAAACAGCGACGAGTTTAAGCAGCCAATCGACGCGGCGTTCACCGCAATAGAGGTGAATAGCGCAATGGGCGAGACCACGCACGAGGGTCTCCGCGTTATCAACATTCCTTACGACAAAATTCACGACGCGCTTTCTTCAATCAGCATTTAATCGATAGGTACGGCATGAAAAAAACGGTTAAAACAATAATAATAAAGTCCGACGTCAAGTCGCGGAATATTGTTTTGGAAATAGTGTTTGCTATTGCCGCTTTTTGCGCGCTGTATCTTATGCTTGTTTCGGCGCTGCCGTTTTATGCCGCGTACTACGTCGCGCTTCCGATAGGCGCGGTCGCATGCTTTGCGGCGGTCTTTTTCCTCGATAAAAAACGCGCGTGGATATTTATACTCGGCGGTGCGCTTGCGTTTACCGTTATTTGTATCGCCGTGTTCCATCCGTTTAAGAACGGGTTTTTGACGTTTTTGAACGGCGCGGTAAAATCGATAAATTCCACGCGCCACACCGGCTACGCCACGTTTACCACAGACAAGAGCTTTGGCGCAACCCTCCTTTTCGGCTCGCTCGTCGCGGTTTGGCTCGCCGTGCTTTCGGCGTTTTCCGTTAAGTACCGCTATCTGTATATAGGCGCGGTCGCGGCGGCGCTTTTCGTGCTTCTGTTTATCGGGCTGTACCCCAAGTACTACACCGTCATTTTGCTCGTCCTTGTGTTTATAGGGCTTATCGCCATTCATAAAGGCTTAAAGCTGAAAGCGTTTGCGTTCTATTTGGCGTGCGGCGGCGCGATTGCGCTTGCAACGCTTCCGTGCTACTTTTTTAAAGGCAGCGCCGCGGTCGACAGTTTTAGGGACGGAATTGCAGACTCTGCCGCAAACGCGGTGTACGGCACGAGCATACCGGGTGGTAAGCTCGCTTCTTCCGTGGGTATGCGCGAGTACGAGGGCGTAAGGCTAAACGTAACCTTGTCGCGGCTGACCCCCACGCTGTACCTTAGGGGATACGTCGGAAGCGAGCTTAACGGAACAATCTGGTCGCAGACCGACAAAAACAGCTATGTGGAAAACGGCTACCAGGGCTTGCTCGATTACGTCGGCGAGGGCGGAATCCCCACCGTTCAGTATTCCAAATATTCGGGCTTCACAAAGCGCAACAACAAGTACACCGTTACGGTGGAAAACGTTTCCGCCGACAAGCGGTACGTCTATACCCCGTACACGCTCAGCGAGTACACGACTGGGTCGCAGTACTACGACCTGGGGCTTCGCGGCGACGCATACACCCGTTCGTACACCTACATAGTGTTCGCAGGCGACGAGAGCGGCGAGCGCGTTACGCAGGCCGACTGGATAATGACAGACGCCAACCGTTCCGAGGCGATGAATAAGTACGTCGAGCTTGAAGGCCAGTACCGCGCGTTTGTATACGACAACTACCTGCACCTGGACGACAATGCGGAAAGCGTTATTCACGGCGCGGTGGGTGATTTTAACACCAAGTCGATAAACACCGCCACGCAGTATATCCGCGCGTATTTCCTCGACGGATATTCGTACGCGGACAAAAGCGACGAATTAAACGGCAGCTTTATTAAAGAATTTTTCGACGGTTCTATCCGCCGTGCAAACGCCGCGTACTTTGCTTCCGCCGCGACGTACATGTTCCGCGCTTTGGGCTTTCCGGCGCGCTACGCGGAAGGGTATCTCATAAAGGCCGACGACGACGGGGAAAACGAAACTCTTACCGTCGCGGTAACGGGGGCAAACACTCACGCATGGACGGAAGTGTACTTCGACGGTATCGGCTGGCTGCCTATCGAGGTTACGCCTACATTCTTTGTCGAACAGCCGCCCGACGTTACCGTAGACCCCAACGATCCCGAAATAGGCGGCGCGGTGCCGTCCGACCCGAGCGTGGACACACCGGGTACGCCCGAAGAGGAAGATCCGGAGACGCCGGACGTTCCGCCCGATATTCCGCCCGATATTCCGCCCGAAAAACAGCCTAAGCAAAAGGCCGCGCTTTTAGTGGCGCTCGAAATTCTCGTACCCATACTCGCCGTTATCGCCGGGCTTGTCGCGCTTGCGTTTGCGTTTGCGCTGCGCAGCCACTTTGTGCGAGTTAAGCGGCACGACGCGCTTAGTAAGAGCGGCGCCGAGTTCGGGCGCGAGGCGTACAAAATAATGGTGCGCGACTGCAATGTTATGCGTAGCCGTTTTATCCGTAGTGAAGACAAGACAGCGGAAAACGTAAACGGTAAGGATAGCGTCGAGGAAAAGCAGACGTATAACCACAATGAATTAAACATCAAAACGCTCGAAAGTATGGGCGTGGATCCGAGAAGCACGGCGCGCTTTATCCGAATCTGCGAGCAGTGCGTGTACGGCGAGCGCGACCCCAACGACAACGAGCGCACGTTTGTGCTGTGGTATATCGAGAGCACGCAAAAAGCTCTTCTCGAAAAATGCGGATTCTTCCGAAAGCTATACTACAAGTATATAAGGTGCGTTGTTATTTAAAAAAATACCGAGTCGAATTTGCGTTCGGCTCGGTTTTTTGTTTTAGGCGGACGGCTTGCGCCGCGGAAGGCGGTTAAAGGAAAATCAAATAAGCAGCACCAGGTACAGCACGCCGAGCGCGGCGGCGAGCGCCGGAACGGCGACGGTAACTCCCAGCTTTAAAAAGTCGCGGTATCCGAATTTAATTTCGTGCTCTGATAAAATCGAACCGAACATAAGCCCGGCGAGCGCGCCTATCGGCGTAAAGAACGCACCGAGGTTAGAGCCTATTACCGTAGCGTACATCGCACCGACGCCGGAGGAAGCGGAAGAAATCATCGACGAGAGGAAAATGCTCATCGGAATATTGTTGATAAGGTTCGACCCGACAAACGAAAGCGCGCCGTATTTAAGTACGGTTAGGTCGCTTCCGAGCGCTTTTCCTATTGCGGCGGTCGTGCCTTGTTCGCTAAGCGCCTCGGTCATAACGAACATGGCGAGCAGAAACGGCACTAACTGCCACGGCGCGCGTTTTAGGCATCTTAACAGCGTGCACGGCTTTTGCCGTCTTACCGCCGAGCTTATCAGCGTAAAAAGGAAAAGACTTGCTACGGCGCACAGCGCCGCAATCCACATTTCAAGACCTATGTACGAGCTTACCGCAAGAAGCACAGTACATACCGAAACGTGCGCAATCCCAACCCACAGCGACAGCTTGTCGGTTATTACCGGCTGCTCGCAGTAACCTTCGACGGGTGCGGCGAGTTTTTTTCTGAACAGCAGCCATAGCGCCAGCAGCGATACGCCGCCGGCCGCAACCGTCGGCAGAATGCTTACCGTAAGATACGATACAAAATCGACGCCGTAAGCCGTCGCGAGATATATGTTCGTCGGGTTGCCGATTACAAGCGCCATACTCCAAGTGTTTGCCGCAACGAATTCCGCGGCGAGGTAGGGCATGGGGTCTATCTTGGCGTCCTTTGCAAAGTAGCATATAAACGGCGTAAACGACAGCACTATAACGTCGTTGGAAGTAAACACGGTAAGAATCGCAACGACTATGTACAGCAAAAAGAAAAGGCGCTTTTGTCCGTTACGCGAGTGTCTCAGAACAAGCGCGGCAAGATATCCGAAAAATCCAAGTTCGTCCAAAAAGACGGAAAGAATAGTCATCGACAAAAACAGCGCGAGTATTTTAAGCGGATTTACGGGCGTGTCCGCAATCAACGCTTTTCCTATTGCGGAGGCGTCCGTTTGTCCGCAGCACAGTATAATAATTGCGCCGAGCAGAACGGGTAAAAAGTATGTATCGAGTTTTATCTTCCCGATACGCAGTTTTGGCAGAAAGAGCACGGCAAGGATCATCAGTAAGCATGCCGCGCAGCAAACAATAATATTAAGCATATTTCATCGCCGGTAAGAAAATCCGATATAGGTTAGCACTTCCCACAAACAAAGTCAACGCTACGAAAGGGAATTAAATAAACTTTTAATAATATTTGCGTGATAACGGCGGTTGTGATATAATAGCCGTATAATATTCCGAAGGTGATAATCGTGTTCTGGGATAAAGTGGCTAAGTTTTACGACTTGTTCGAAAAAGTCTATAACGGCAGGGTGTATAAAAAACTGGGCGTCGTCGCCGCGCGGTCGGTGGAAAAGACCGATACCGTCCTCGAATGCGCGTGCGGAACGGGCATGATTACCCGTGCCGTCGCGGAAAAGTGTGGCGCTCTTACCGCAACCGACTTTTCGGAAGAAATGTTAAAGCGCGCCCGAAAAAAATGCAAAAAGCTGAGTAACGTAGAGTTCAAAACGGCGGATATAATGAAACTGCCGTTTGAGGACGGGGAATTCGACAAGGTTATAGCCGGCAATGTAATTCACCTTGTGGACGACGCGGTAGGCGCGGTTCGCGAGTTAGAGCGCGTGTGCAAAACGGGCGGCAAGCTGATAATTTTAACATACGTCAACATGATTAAAAACGGCAAGACCGGCTTTTTTGTAAGCAAAATAGACAAGGCAGGCGCAAGCATGAAGCGGCACTTTACCTACGATTCGTACAAAAAGTTTTTTAATGGCGCAGGGTACGGCGCGGTCGAGTTTAGCTTAATCGACGGAAAAATGCCGTGCGCCGTCGCCGTTATCACAAAGACGGGCGAGAGCGCTAAGACCGAAAACAACGAATAAACGGATAAAGCTATGGACGAAATAGATATTTACAGTAAGGGCGAATATCCGGCAAACGTGCTGTCTAACTTCTACTCGAACGACTTTACGTTCGACGGCGTGGAAATTTCGAGCATGGAAGGATTTTTGCAGTCGCTTAAATTTAAAAATGCAAAAAAGCAGGTCAAAGTGTGCGCCATGTCGGGAAAAAATGCCAAAGCCGCCGGCAGTAAAAAGTTTCTGTGGAAGTTGACGGGCAATCTTTTCTGGAAGGGGAAACGTTACAAGCGAAAAAGCGCGGAGTTCGACGAGCTTAGATTAAATGCGTACAGGGCGATGATGAATAACGACGACTTTCGCGCCGCGCTTACCGCCGCAAAGGGCAAAACATTAAAGCACTCGATAGGCAAGCACGACAAGCGCAAAACAATCCTCACCGAGGAAGAGTTTATCGAATACCTAAACGAGCTTATAAAACTGCTGTGAGATAAAAACGACCCGAAATTAAAACTTACTTCTCATAGGAAATTAAAAAACGAAATTATTTAAGAGCCGTGCTTTTAAACGACAAGGCTCTCGGACAAATCAGCCCGAGAGCCTTTTACTTACTTTATAATATACTCTTGACATTGATTTTGTAATTTAGTACAATATACTCGGAACAAAAGGCTAACTATACTTTACTATGGAGAGACGTATGGCGGACAGTGAAGTTCAACCCAAGAAAAAAGGTTTTTTAAAGGAAAAAAGTCAGCGCGTTATACTGATTACTATTTTAATCGGTATTCTTATTGCCGCTGCGGTATTCAGCCTGCTCGGCGTAAATATATCCAATAACACTAAGAATACGGTCGACGATATCGGCGACACGTATATGTCGCGTATGGGCAACCAGATTAAACAGCGCTTCGAGGCGGTTATGGAACAGCGCCTCACTATGGTGCGCGGTATTATTAACGTTCGCGACGACGACGACGGCACTCATGAATCGGATAATCCGGATAATCTGCTGTCTATCGAAAAAACGCGGCAAAGACTTATCGCGAGCGCCGAGGCGCGAGACTTCCAGTTTCTTGCGCTGTACCGCGTCGACGAGGATAATCTCACCGATTCCGAGGGCGGACGAATTATAAACATGCTTATAGGCGACGACCTGTACGCCACCGACCATATTCCGTTTAGACGGTCGGTTTTAGCCGGCGAGGAAAAGGTCGCCGTAGGTACCGCAAAAGACGACGGCGGCATTCCGCACGAGAACATGGTTATTATAAGCGTGCCTACGCACGGTAAGTTTACTATGGACGACGGGGAAAAGAGCATGTCCGTTCTTGCCGGCGTTACCAACTCGACGCTCGTTTCCATGCTTAATATCGGCACTTCGGAGAGCACTACCGCGAACGAAGCGCACGGCTACGACTACAACACGAGCACGCTTCTTGTTCGCCGCGACCAGACCGTTATACTAATGCAGCAGCGCGAGGAAAACGATCCGCACTACGGCGATAACGCGTACAAGAACAGGCCGTTAAATGAATGGCTCGACTATATGTTCGGCAAAGACCTCGAGGACACCACCCCCGAGGAGATTGTAAAAGAGCTTGCCGTAAAGATGAAAAAAGGCGAGGCGTATACCAATATAATTCATGCCGGTGCCGAGCACTTGCATATCTATTGCGGACCCATCGTAAAAACCGAGTGGTACGTTGTCGTTGTCATGAACAACAGCGAGTTAAACAATCTCGTCAACAATCTCGGCAATCAGTGGACGACGCTTATTATTGTCGCTATCGTTATGATTGCGGTTGTAATTGCGGTGCTGTTTGTCGAGTACTGGTACTTTAACAAGCAGAATATGCATAAGCTGGAAGAAGCGCACGCCGCGGCGATACATGCGAGCAAGGCAAAGAGTGAGTTCCTGTCCAACATGTCGCATGATATCCGTACGCCTATGAACGCTATCGTGGGTATGACGACCATTGCGCGCGCCAACATCAATAATCCGGATACGGTTGCCGACTGTCTCAAAAAGATTAACATTTCGAGTAAGCACCTGTTGGGACTTATAAACGACGTACTCGACATGTCCAAAATCGAGAGCGGAAAGATGACGCTTAACTTAGAGCAGATATCTCTCCGCGAGGTTATCGACGGCATTACGACAATCGTTCAGCCGCAGATTAAAACCAAGCGTCAAAACTTTAACGTAACCGTCGAAAACGTCGAGCAGGAAAAGGTCTACTGCGACGGCGTAAGGCTTAACCAGGTGCTTATAAACCTTCTCTCCAACTCGATTAAGTTTACTGCCGACGAAGGCACGATAGAATTCCACCTCGATCAGTCAAAATCGCCGCTCGGCGACAACTACGTGCGTAACCATATCCGCGTAAAAGACAACGGTATCGGTATGAGCGAGGAATTCCAAAAGAAGATTTTCGAATCGTTCTCGCGCGAGGACAATTTACGCGTTCACCGCACCGAGGGTACCGGTCTCGGTATGGCGATTACCAAGTATATCGTCGACGCCATGAAGGGCACGATTGAAGTTAAGAGTAAGCTGGGCGAGGGTACGCAGTTCGACATTACGCTCGACCTCGAGCGCGTTATGATCCCCGAAGAGGAAATGGTGCTTCCGTCCTGGAAGATGCTCGTAGTCGACGACGACGAGCAGACCTGTGAAACAACGCTCTCGGCTCTCGGCGATCTCGGTATTCAGGCGGAGAGCGCGTTCGACGGCGAGTCCGCTATCGAAAAGGCGGTTGCCGCACACGACGGCGGCGCGCCGTACGATATAATGGTAATCGACTGGAAGCTGCCCGGAATCGACGGCGTGGAAACCGCGCGCCGCATCCGCAAGCATCTCGGCGATGAAGTCCCGATTTTGCTTATGTCCGCTTACGACAGCTCAGAGGTCGACGCCCCGGCGCGCTCTGCCGGTATCTGCGGATTCCTTAATAAGCCGCTGTTTAAGTCGACGCTCTATTACGGACTTAAATCGATTTCAGATTCCGTCAAGGCGACCGGCGCCGTTCCCACTAAAAAGGAAGAGGTCAGCCTCGAAGGACTCCACGTTCTTCTCGCCGAGGATAACGAGCTTAACTGGGAAATTGCGGAAGTGTTGCTCGACAGCGTAGGCATTACCTGCGACCATGCCGAAAACGGCCAAATCTGCGTCGACATGTTTAAGAACGCCGCGCCCGGCACGTACAGAGCAATCCTTATGGATATCCGTATGCCGGTCATGAACGGCCTCGAAGCCGCAATGGAAATCCGTAAGCTCGACCACCCCGATCACAACCTGCCTATTATCGCCATGACCGCCGACGCGTTCACCGACGATATGAAGCGGTGCCTCGACGCCGGCATGAACGCGCATATCGCTAAGCCAATCGATATAGAAACCGTCCAAAAAACGTTAAAGAAGTATATCAAAGCATAAAACAAAAAGCGGCGTGGGACTTGTGATAGGGAATCATAAGTCCCACAGTTATTTTTGCCTTACGGCGAGTGAAATTTCGCTGTCGCGAAGTTATAGGCAAATGCAATATCACTAATAATAGGTATCTGTATTTAAAGTATATCCCACTATACTTCGTTTCCGAAGTGTAGTGGGCTTTTTTCGTCCACAGGTAAATCCATATAAAATGCGCCACTTGTGCCGTTTTTTGTTGGAGGGTGAAGCGGACTTATCGTTTCGGCGACAACTCTCGCGGTAGCAATCATAAATAAGTCAAAACGCGACATATATTATAGCATACCATTATCGTACACGGTAAAAAAGGTGTGGTTTATGCTGTTCGAAAAGAAAATGATAATTCTGTCCGGCTCGACGGGGAAGGGCGTAGTCCTAATCGAAAAAAACGGGCTTGGCGTAAAGTTTGCGCTTCGCACGTTCGGTATTCGCGGCGAGCTTATGGCAGGGATTGTTACGCCCGAGCGCGTTATAATCCGCGACCTTCCGTCGTCGCCCGATCCCGCGGTCGTGTTCTACGTCGATCAAATCGAGCTTAGTAATCTGCACTTTGCGGTTTTCGGCAGCGAGCTTGTTTTGTACGGCGCGATTGGGAACCGAATGTGGCCGTCCAACCTTTTGGATATATTACATAGGCACTGCGCTAAGCCTGCGGTCGCCGAGCGCGTTTCTCTCGCGCCGTTAAAGCCGATTGCGGATAAACCCAAAACTCTGCCGCTTCCCGACGGAAGCGGTAAGGTTCAGTCGCGGCTGTCGTTGTACGGCGACGACGCAATCGCTTCGGACAACTTTTACACCGGGCTGGATATAGCCTCGACGGTGCCGAAAATCGACGCATTTCTCGACGGCGCGCGACTGCTCACCGACGTTAATCCGCCGCAGCAGCCCGTAGGCTTTTCCGTCGGAATGAGCGAGGACGCGGCAAATAGACAAGGCGAAGCGCTTGACGGCACTGTAAATGCGGCCGAGAGTCGCGCGGCAGTCGAACCGGAGGTAAACGATATGAACGACGAACACGATATAAACTTCGACGTAGACCGGCGCGCAGAGCGCGAGGTTGACTCGCTCGATTATGAGGTTGCGTCGGCATCTTCGGAAGCCTATTCGGCGGAGGCGCGGCCGGACGAAAATACTTTCTCGGCGCCTGCTTTCGAAGCGCGGCCCGACCGAGAAAGAATTCCGTGGTGGGTGCGCGAGGCCGAGTATTTACGCAGTCTGTCGACGCGCGAGCCGGTAACGGAAGTGCCGCAAATAAAAAAGAGCGCGCCGACTTCTATACGAAAGCTGCGCGAGGTTACGTTTTTCGAGCGCACCAAGCCCGACATCGATAAGCTGTTTGCAGGCGCGCCGCGCGACGAGGAAATTACAAAGCTTCTCGGCGGCGAGTGGGTGAGAGTGGACCTCGGCGGCGGCGCCGTGTCGGTAGGGCGGCTCGACGGCGGCGTGCTGTGCTACGCCGTGCCCGGCACGTACGAAAAGGTTTCGCCGCTCGGCGATAATGCGCAGTGGGTTCCCAAAACGGCGGAATCTCCCACCGGCAAAGGCTACTATCTTATTTTCCAAAACCTCACCACCGGCGAAATTATAAAGTAATAGGTAAAAGTGAAAAAGTATAATAAGGACCGCAGTGCGGTTCTTTTTATTTTTCATTTTTTATCGGTCGCCCCTCATTCACCGCAAGCGGTCCCCATTCCCCCACGGGGAAGGCGATGTGCGGCTACGCCTAGATTTCTCCGCTTCGCTCGCAAGCTCGCTTCGGTCGAAA
>JAFLVD010000008.1 GCA_022508485.1 Clostridiales bacterium
CTTTATTTTCCGCTCCGCAGTTCTTGCAAATCTTTTTTTCGGACTCCTTCTGAACGTCTGCGCTGTCGTTCGGCGCGGGTTCGTCGCTTACATCACCGCCGCCGACCTCGCCGCTGCCTGCGGCTTCGGCTTGCGCCTTCTGCTTCGGTTTAAGCACGAACGAGAGTACCGTAAACGTTACGCACGCCGCTATGCCGAGGCCTAACACGACGTTTACAAGCACCCACAACGCAATGAATGTGTCAGAATGAGCGGCAGCCGTTACGCTCGGGCCGAGCGTTACGTTGTACTTGTCGTCGATCAATCCGGCGTCGACCTTATCCTGATATTCCTTAGCCGACATGATAGTGTCGATATAGGTGTAAAGTATTCCCTTTACGGACAGGCGCGCCGCGTACTTCTGACCGTTGTCGCTGAACGAAAGGCTTGCCGGGAAGTTTTGGGTATTGAGCCACAGGTCGTTGCCTGCCTTTATGCCCTTGCCGAAGTTGTTCATGTAACCGGGCTGATACCAGTCGGTAATTACCGAGCCGTGGAAGCCCCATTCCGTGCGAAGCACGTCGGTAAGAAGAGCGTGGTTATATCCGCACCATACCGCGCCGAGCTTATTGAACGCGCTCATCATGGCGTTGGCGCCGCCCTCTTTAACGACTACCTCGAACGCTTTGAGATAGTTCTCGCGGAGAGACTGTTCGGTAAGCCACTCGTACCAGTCGCCTGCGTTTTGGCCGTTGTCGCTGATAACAAAGTGCTTAACGTAGCAGTACAGACCCTTTTCCTTAGCGCCGCGCACAGTTTCTGCGGCGAGCTTGCCGGAGAGGATTGCGTCCTCGCTGTAATACTCGTAGTTACGGGAATTGTATACCGAACGATGCAGGTTGACGCCGGGTGCGTACCAACCCTGAACCTTTGTCGCATTACCTATCTGGCCCTGCGACTGACCGATATTGTATGTAAGGCGCTGACTCCACGAGCAGCCGGTGAGCGTTTCCGCAGGGAACACCGTCCAGCCGGTGGTGTCGTCGGGTGCAACGACCGAGTTGTTGAAGCCGGCAGGACCGTCGGTATCGTAGCAACGAGGTTTGCCGATGCTTTCGATTGCGGAGGTCATAAAGCCGCCGAGACCGATAAGGTTTCTTATATCCGTTTCGGTGAGCTGATCGAGGAAGATGTCCCAAAGGTCGCTGTCCCAGTTGCGAAGGTCTTCCAGATTCTCGTATTCGTACTGAAGGTCAGCGCTTGCGTTTTTACCGTTAAGGTCCTCTAACGACGCCTTGTTGCCGCCGTTGGTTACGAGATAAATACCACTCGGCTCGTTGGTCTTGATATGGGAAGTGTTCATGCTGTTGTAGCCGGAGTACTCGTAGTTTGCCGCAGAGCTTGCCGCGGAATTGACCGAACCGACCTTTTTGAGCTGAGGCTTGTTTGCAAACTTATTCTCTCTCGAAAGATAAGTTACGCCGCCGTTAACGCCCTTGCTGCCGTCGATAGGCATATTGGCGTAAGCGGTATCGCCGGTAAAGCGGTTTTCAACCTTCTCGCCGGTAACGGGATCTACTTCGAATTTAATTCCGTCGCAGTCGATTGTGTGGGAGGCGTCGATAACCTCGTGCGCGTTTTTCATGAGCTTAATAGCATAGTTGCCTTTATCAAGCTCGTAGCCTGCAAAACCGTTTTTGTTCTTGTCGTAGTCGTCGTAGGACGCCATGTCGTACGCGGTAAAGGTAAGTTTAATATCCTGCACGCTTTCCGTTTCGGACTCGGACTGCGGCTTTAATACCGCCGTCTTATCGAATGCAAGAAGGTTAATGCTCGCCTTTTCGATTCCGCCCTCAATGTAAGGCGCGGTGTAGTAAAGCTGAACTACATCCCTGCCTTGCATATTGCCTGTGTTGGTTACGCGGACTGTTACCGAGTATTCCTTACCGGCAACAAGCTTTTCGTTAGCTTCCCAGGAAACGTTTACTATTTCCTGCTTAAACTCGGTGTAGCTGAGACCGTAGCCGAAGGGGAACTGAACGACCTCGTCGTAAGAGGTTCCCTTCTCCGCAAAGTAGCCGGAGACGTCCGCCGTCTCGTACCACTTGTAGCCTACGTAAATACCCTCCGCATAAGCGAGGTTGTTTCCGCCCTGCGGCGTCGCGTTTACATACGAAGGATTGTGAGTCTGCCAGTCGTAAGCATAGGTATCGGATAACCTTCCCGACGGGCTGAGCGGCTCGTATGAGCGCGAAACTTCCTTGCCGTCCTCGCCGCGCTCGATTATCAATTTTTCGCCGTAAAGAAGCTCGGGGATAGCGCGCGCGCCCGACTGACCGGGAATGCCTACGTACATGCAGGCGTAAATGCAATCGTATTCTTCGAGGAATGAAAGCTCTATCGGGTTGGTCGTGTTAAGAAGCACGATTACCTGGAAGCCGTTGGCTTGAAGCTTTTCGAAGATTACCTTTTCCTGAGAGGTAAGCTCGAGGTATGTACCGTTATTATACGAGCCGATGCTTACAAGCTCGTTGCTGCCGCCGTTTTCTTTGCCCCAACGGGAAAGCACGACTGCCGCTACGTCCGAATATTCGTATGCCTGCGACATCAGTTCTCCGGTGTACCAGGTTTCGCCGGGGTTTATAAGTGCATCGGTGGAACTACCGGCTCTGTCTGCGTCCGTCCTGTTGTTATAGGATGTGTACTTAGAAGCGAGCTGCTTATTGTAAAGCCCTTCACCGTACTCGTCGAACGCCTCGTAAAGAGTAATCTGATAAGGGTTGGATGCGTCAATCGGGGATCCGCCGCTGCCGCCGCCGATTTGAAGGAAGCCCAAGTCGGTGGAAGCCCAGCCGAAGAAGTTAATCCCGGTACCCTTTGCAAGGGGAAGGAATTTCTTTCCGTTGCTCACCTCGTCGTTTTTGAGAAGGACCATGCTCTCTTCCGCGATTTCGCCTACAAGCTCGTCTGCGGAACCGAGCGCGTTCCTCGCCTCTTCGCTGTCGACGTTACCGCCGAAGCCGCCTGCAAAGAATCCGTGAAGAAGCGGTGCGAAGTAGTTGAGATAGTAGTTGCCGATAGCCAGTATGACAATCAAAATCACGGCGACAACCGGCAGAACGATTCGCTTTACCAGCTCTTTTTTGGGTACTTTTAGTGTTGCACTCATACTTTTCCTCTATAATATTTTTTTGTAAAAGCACAGCTGTTTCGGGAAAAAACCGCCTAAAAAATGCGGCAAGACACACAAGGGCACGGAACTCCCCTATTTTGCTATACTTTAACTAATTAACTATAACATTATTTAATACAAAAAAATTTTTTTGGCATATAATGCCGTTTTTTTAGCGTAATTTGCAGTACTCTTCCCTTCCACGCCTTTACGTTAAGGCACGATTATACTCGGCGAACCGCACAAGCGGCGCCGAAGCGACCGAACACGCATTTTACATATATATATATTTTGTCAAGCTTTCGAGAAAGTCCTTGCGCCTCGACCGACTTATTTTAAGGTCGCCGCCGTCAAGCAGCGCGTACTCGCCGTGAACGCCTTTTACGTGAAGAAGATTAACGATATAACAATGATTGCAACGCATAAACTGCTCTCTCGGAAGCTTGTCCTCGAGAGAGCGCATCGTTTCGCGCGCGTTGTACGTTTTTTCGGTCGTGTTGATAATTATGTTATGGCTCTGACTTTCGATATAAACGATTTTGTCCAGCTCGAGCCTGTCCATGCCGTTGTCGGTCGAGAGAAGCAGGTATTTTGTCTGACCGCTTTCCGCTCTTTCGATACAGCGCGCGAACTCTTCCGAAAAAAGGTCGTAGCTTACCGGCTTTACCATGTAGCTCGTTGCGCCGACCGAATAGCCACGCACCGCATAGCTTGCGTCGTTCGTAACAAACGCAATTACAACCTTGCCGTCCATGTCGCGGATGTGCTTGGCGGCGTTGAACCCGTCCATGTGCTTCATGGCGATATCGAGAAAAATAATATCGTAGTCGGCGGCATAGTCCGATACTATGTCTATGCCGTCCGAAAACTCCACGACGTGCGCCCTTTTACCGTGTTCGAGGCAATAGCGCGAGATGTAGCCTTTAAGCTCGTCCGTTTTTTCCTTATCGTCTTGTACAATTGCAATCTTCAATTTACTTCTTCTCCGTCGATTTGGCGGTTAAATTGCGCACCGCCTCGGCGCCCTCCTAAAATTAAAGCAGTCAATTACTCGCAAGTATTTGCTTAAAAATATCTTTCAGTTTCGTTCCCGAGCCGAACTGTTTTTCGCTCGACCAGGCTATGCTCGTGCCACGCCACTTGTCCTTGATGTCGTAAATCGAATCGGTAGCGAGGTTGGGCTTGTTCGCATTCGAGTAGTATATGCCCCAGCCGCCCATTTGATAGTTCGTCTTGTACGCCCAGCTCGTGTAGTGCCAACCGACCTCCCCGAACAGATTGAGCGTATACCGCCAAAAGTCCTCGTTGTCGTAGCAAGTAAACTCACCCATGTACAGCGGAACCCCGAAGTTTTTTCTGTTCAAGTCGTCGATGCGCTCGCGCATTTTGCTTTTAAGCTCGTCGAGAGTGTACGCGCGCCCACTGCCGTCCGTTTCGCCCACATAATGGTGGAAGGAATACATGCAGTTTTCCCAGCCGTACGTAGAAGGATTGGGAAGGTTGTCGCCCGTCCAGCACGACTCGAATATGACGATACGGTCGGCGTCCTTAGCTCTTACCGCGTCGTACATTTCGTCGAAAAAGTTCCAGTGCTTGGAATTTGTCGCGCCGCCCTTTTCGCCCGGCTCGTTTAGTAAATCGAACGCCGCAACCGCCGGATTATCCTTATAGTGCTCGGCAAGCGCCGACCACAACGCCACAGTCTTTGCCTTTTTTGTCGCGTTCGAGTAAAAATCGACCTGAGACGCGCTGTCAAAAACCTCGCCGCTGTGATCCTGTCCGTTCTGCGAGCCGTATGCGCCGTGAAGATCGATAATAGTGTATATTCCGTACTTAGAGGCGCCGCGCACAAAGTCGTCGAGGATAGCAAAGTCGTAGTTCCCGGTCTCGTCTGCGTCGACGTTCATATACGAAAACGGAAGGCGCAAAACGTTCATGCCCATGTCGGCGCAGTTTTTAAAGTCGCGGTCCGACCAGTAATAGCTTTGGTAATACGCCCAAAGGTCGAGCATGGTTTCCTTGCCGAAGCGGTCTTCCATTACCTTAGTCGCCGTTTTGTAATCCTTGTAATCTACCGCGGTCATCCACTGCTCGGTAACAAGGTATCCGCCGGCGTTGGTGCCGCGAAGCATGGTTATTTCGCCCCGACCCTTGTTATTTTTAACGTGCTGACCGTCGATTTTAAGATAGTCCGAGGCGGTAAGAGAGGACGCGCGCCGCTCGACCGTGAGTTGCATGGCGTAAGTGCCGTTATCCCACCAAACCTTGTCGGATTTAAGCCTGTAAATATTGCCGTCGTCGGTCGAAGAGGTTTCGATTATGTACGGATTTTGGTTTACCGCAACGTTTTTTTCCTCGCCGTCGATAAAAAGATGTATCGTGTAGTACTTTCCGGTCGCGGTAGCCGCCGCGCCGCTTATATCCATTTTTACCTTATAGCTTCCGCCGCCGACAGACGCCGTAACCTCGCCCGTGTAGCGCGGATACGTTCCGTCCTGAAGCTGAATATCCATTCCGAAGTCGTCCTCGGTATAGCCCGAGCACGTGCCCGACACGCTTAAATAAACGTGCCCGTTCTTTTCGGCGCGTACCGCCGTACCCGAAATATCTATCGTGTAGCTCTTTTGTACGCCGACCTCGTAGCTTACAGCTATTCCCTCATGGTACTGCCATTTGTACACGCGCGTGCCGTACTCGTAGCGCTCGGACTCATTGTAGTCGTCGTACTTTACCTTAGCCATTTCGCCGCCGTTAACCGACTTCATGAGATAGTACCAGTTTCCGGGCGCCGCCGTAAGCTGACTGAGCCCTATGCGCGCCGTAAACGATTTGTCCGATTTTATGTTGGGCGTGGAATTGTACGCCGATATTCCCTCGTTAGTGTCGTAAAGATAAAATACGAGATTGTTTACTCCGCCGCCGGCGCTGCCCTTTACGACAAGATTTCCGCCGTCGAACATAACCTGCGCAACGTTTACATCCGTGGAATTATCAACCTCCTTCCACTGCGCCGTAAACGTAACGTCGCGATTTGGCATTGTAAACGTGCTTCCCGGCGCGTATGTATCTTCGCCGTCCGACCACTCGGTAAATGTATAGCCGTCCCGAGTAAAGGTCGCCGCGCTCTTTAAGGTAACCTCGTCGCCCTCTTCGTAGTATTCCTTATCGGGTACGGCGCCGGTAGCGTCGCTCGCCCCACGCGCATACGTTACGGCGTACACGGTGGGATTATCGTCGGACGGCTCTTTCGCCTCCTCGCACGCCGCGAAACCGAACACCGTATACAGCGCGGTAACCGCAGTCAAGACAATCGCAAGAAAATGTTTAGGTGATTTCAAAATAATCCTCTCCTTTTTCGTAATGAAAAAATCAGTCCTCTTCGAAAAACTCGTCGTAAGTTATATCGAAAAACTTAACCATAGCTTTTATGGTTGCGATACTCGGCTCTGTTTTGCCGTTTTCCCAATCGGAAACCGTACGCGCGGAAAAACCCAAAAGCTTACCGAATTCCTCTTGAGACAATCCCCTCTCTTTGCGCAACGTTTTTATTGTTTTGCAAACGTTTCTATCCATAGTATAATTTTAGCGGAAAATCCGCCAAAAGTGTAGTTTTAGCGGAAAATCCGCCGTTTATACGCGTTTAACTACATTATTCAACAAAAGCAAAGTAAAAATCTAAACTTTATAAACGCAAATGCAAAAACGAACACCGATATTTCGGTATCCGTTTTTAAAGTCGTATTTATGTTTTATAGATAATGTTTTATTATTTAAGTCCGCGTTTTACGTCGCGCATGGTAAAGGCGTGGCAGATAGCGGCGGCGAGCGCGTCGGCGGCGTCGTCGGGCTTTGGCGTTTCTTTAAGCCTAAGTAGCGATTGCACCATGTACTGCACCTGCTTTTTTTGCGCGTTGCCGTTGCCGGTTACAGTCGATTTTATCTGAAGCGGCGTGTATTCGAAAAGATTGTCGCACATTTTGGCTAAGCTTAAAAGCACCACTCCGCGCGCCTGAGCCACTTTTATTCCGGTAGTTATGTTCGTATTGAAAAACAGCTCTTCCACCGCAACCTCGTCCGGCGTGTAGTCGGTAACAAGTTCTATCGTCTTGCGCTCTATCATCATGAGCCGCTCGGGTGTGGACAGCTTCGCCGGCGTTTCTATCGCGCCGTAATCGAGCGGACGAAGCTTTCCGTTTTCGTATTCTATAAGCCCGTACCCCACTATTGCATAGCCGGGATCGATACCGAGTATTCGCATATTCTTCCTTCCTGCGTTTATTGTTTATATATCTTTGTGCTTTATATATCTTTGCGTTTATTGCGTTGCATTAGCGAAGGTGTTATCTGTACAGCCGCATTATCTCGGAATAGAATTTAAGCTTTTTCTTTGCAGCGTCAACTTCGGGATAACGCTTTAAAACCTCCGACCAAAACGCTTTGCTGTGGTCGTGGTGAAGGGTGTGGCACAGCTCGTGGATAATAACGTATTCGGAGAGCGTTTCTTCGAGCATTATAAGCCGCCAGTTAAGCCTAATCTTGCACGCGCCGTCGCAGCTTCCCCACTGCCCTGCGGCATTCGTGAGCGCAAAACCGTTGTACTTTAAATCGGTTTTAACGGAAAGCATTTCGAGCATGTGGTAAAGCGCTTCCTTTGCGGTGCGTTTATAAAAAGCGCATACCGCTTTTTTAAGAGCGTCGCCCTCGTACTTGACGGGAACGAGTATCGCGCCGCGCTCGAACTTGACCTTTTTAACAGAGTCGTCCGCCGTTATCGGAACGACGTCGCCGAAGTACAGTGCATGCGAATAATCGAGTACTGGCGCGAGCGCCTTAACTCTGCCGTTATAGTCGGCGAGCTTTTTTTCTATCCAGCGAGATTTGGACTCGACAAACCTTTCTATCCTGTCGAGCGCCGCCGTTTTAGGCGCCTTTACGGTAACCTCACCGTTCTTTATCGAAACGGCAAGCGTTTTTCGTTTTGCGCGAACAAGCTTGTATTCCACTTTACGCCTCGATATCGGTCGGTTTGAGATTGTCGGTGTATTCCTTACCGAGCCTGAACTCTTCCATAAAGTCGCCGTAACGATCCGCAAGAATAGCCTCGCGAATTCGCTTCATCAGCCCGGTCAGGTAGTAAAGATTGTGGTACGAAATAAGGCGCGGTCCGAGCACCTCTCCGGCGTTTACGAGGTGGCGGAGATAGCTTCTCGAAAAATGTGTGCAGGTATAGCAATCGCACTCGGGGTCGAGCGGACTGAGATCTTCCTTATAAACCGCGTTTCTTATTGTAAGCTTGCCGCCGTGCGTAAAGGCAAGCCCGTTTCTGGCAGTTCTCGTCGGCAGAACGCAGTCGAACATATCCACGCCGCGAAGAACGCCTTCCGCAAGACAGTCGGGACTGCCCACGCCCATAAGGTAATGCGGCATAGCTTTTGGTAAATCGGGTTTGAGCGCGTCGAGCATACGGTACATAATATGCTTAGGCTCGCCCACCGAAAGTCCGCCGATTGCGATTCCGCACCGCGCGTAAGGAATGCTCTCTCGAAGCGATTTTACCCTTAAATCCTCGAACATGTTGCCCTGGACTATGGGGAACAGCATTTGTTCCTCTTTTTTATGATGAACAAAGCACCTGTCGAGCCAGCGAAGCGTGCGGTCCAGTGCGCGCTCTGCGTAGGTCTTGTCGCAGCCCGACGCAGAGCACTCGTCAAACGCCATGATTATATCGGCGCCGAGCGCATTTTGAATGTCGATAGACTTTTCGGGCGTAAAAACGTGCCGCGACCCGTCGAGGTGCGAATTAAACTCAACGCCGTCGTCAGTTATCTTGTTCAGCCGCGAAAGCGAAAAAACCTGAAATCCGCCGCTGTCGGTTAGAATGGGCTTGTGCCAATCCATAAAGCTGTGCAGTCCGCCGCAATGCTCTACTATTTTTTCGCCCGGCCGCATGTATAAATGATAGGTGTTGGAAAGAATAATTTCCGCGCCAAGCTCGCTCACCTCGTACGGCGCAAGCGTCTTAACTGTCGCCTGCGTGCCGACCGGCATAAAAACGGGCGTAGTAATTTTGCCGTGCGGCGTGGAAAGCTCGCCCACTCTCGCGCCGGTCTGCTTACACTCGTGTATAACCTTGTATGAAAATTTTCCGTTGTCGTTTTTCATGATTGCTTTAAAAGAGGTCGGAATGACTTCCCGTCCTTGATAAAAACAAAAGAAGCGCGTTTTCCTCTATTCTGTAAATCAACAGCCAGTCGGGTTGTAAATGACATTCTCTGAATCCGGAATACTTGCCGGTAAGACTATGGTCCCTGTATTTTTCCGCTAACGCTTCCCTGTTTGCAAGTTTTGTAACGATTTCATCAAGCAGGTTAATATCGTACCCTCGCTTGGCTGCAAGCTTAATATCCTTTTTAAACTGATTGGACAATACAATATCGAGCATAAATTACAAAACCTCGTTCAAAGCGTCCTTAAATGAGGAATACCGTTTATATTTACCGGGATTTACCATCATCTCGTCAAACTCGTCCATTGCCTCGGCCGTAACGGAATTTGGAATTTCGCGCGAAACCTCAAACGGTATACCCTGCTCGGCTAACGCCTTTTTTAAAAAAACGTTTATCGCGGTGGATAAATCCATACCCAAATCGGCGAACAATTCCTGCGCCTGCTTTTTGACCTCCGCGTCGATAGTGATATTTGTGGAAACCTTAGCCATAATAGTTACCCCTTGCTTTTTTTATAATGTATCACATTATACGCGATATGTCAACATATTATGCGCATATTATGTTTATATTGAAAGAACTCACGTACGGCCGACGAACTATTGCGAAGTTTATCTACTTTTTTCGTTTCTTTCGAGAAACGAGCAAGAGCAGGAAGTCCGAGCGTCGACCGACGGGAGTGTAGACCCACCTACATGACCGAGGGCGACGCGACGGCTGACGAACTATTGCGAAGTTTATCGGAAGAAACAAGAGTCGCCGAACGAGAAAAAGCGATACTTCTCTTCGACAGCGGTTTTGTATAGTTCGAGCGTTTTTTCCCTGCCGAGGAAAGCGCTTACCAACATTATAAGAGTGGACTCGGGCAAGTGGAAGTTGGTTATGAGCGAATCGACCGCTTTAAACTTGTACGGCGGATAAATGAATATGCTCGTCTCGCCGCTACCGGCGCGGACAGTTCCGTCGTCGTCAGAGCACGATTCCAAAACGCGCACCGACGTTGTGCCGACGGCTATAATTCTCTTACCTTCTTTGCGCGCCGAATTTATCATATCGGCGGCGCTGTCCGACACGCTGTAAAACTCGCTGTGCATTTTATGGTCGAGGATATTGTCCGTTTTGACGGGCAGAAAGGTGCCAAGACCGACGTGAAGCAGAACCTCGGCGAACTGTACGCCTTTTTGTTTAAGCGCGTTTATAAGCCTGTCCGTAAAGTGAAGCCCTGCCGTCGGCGCCGCGGACGAGCCGTTCGTTTTGGCGTAAACGGTCTGGTATCTGTCCTTATCCTTGAGCGTTTTGTGGATATAATGCGGAAGGGGCATTTCGCCTATTCTGTAAAGGATATTTTCGAACAATCCGTCATAAGTAAACTTGATTGTGCGCGCGCCTTCCTCGCCCTCCTCGATAATCTCGCCGGTAAGGTCGTCCGAAAAGGTCAGCTTGGCTCCTACCGTAACGCGCTTTGCCGGACGGCAAAGCGTTTCCCACACGTTTTTCGAAACCTGCTTGTGAAGCAAAAAGGAAATCTTTGCGCCGGTGCCGTCCTTTACGCCGGTTACACGCACGGGAAGAACGCGCGTATTGTTTATTACAAGCACGTCGTCCTTGCCGAGTAGGTCGACTAAATCGTAAAAATGCTTATGGCTTACTTCGCCCGTTTTTCTGTCATATACCAAAAGCCGCGACGAATCGCGCGGCTCTAACGGTGTTTGGGCAATCAGTTCTGCCGGAAGGTCGTAGTAAAAATCGCTTTTATTCATTTTTTGTGTAATCGGAGAAAAATGACAGCTGCTCGGCAGCGTGCTTATCGGGCTTTACGCCGAGGTGTTCGTACGCGCCTTTAAGCGCTATTCTTCCGCGCGGAGTGCGCGCGATAAACCCGAGCTGAATAAGATACGGCTCGATAACGTCCTCGATTGTGCCGGGATCCTCGTTGATAGCCGCGGCAAGCGTATCGAGTCCCGTCGGACCTCCGCTAAACTTATCCACAAGCGCGCCGAGAAGTTTCATGTCGTTATAGTCAAGCCCGAGCTTGTCTATTTCCATATCGTTAAGCGCTTTTACGGTGATGCTACGGTCGGTAACGCCTTTGTTGTATACCTCCGCAAAATCTCTCACGCGTTTAAGAAGTCTGTTCGCTATTCTCGGCGTGCCGCGCGAGCGCGAAGCAATCTCGCTTGCGGCGTCGGTATCGATATTAACGCCGAGTAATTTTGCCGAGCGTTTAATAATATGCACCAGATCGTCGCGCGAATACGGCTCGAGCCGGCAAATTACGCCGAAACGGTCGCGAAGCGGACCGGTGAGCATACCGGCGCGCGTTGTTGCGCCTATAAGCGTAAACTTTTTTATATTGAGCCGTATGGTCGTTGCGCCTGCGCCCTTTCCCGTCGGAATGTCGAGAACGAAGTCCTCCATCGCCGGGTACAGCACTTCCTCTATCGAATGGCTGAGCCTGTGAATCTCGTCGAGGAACAGAACGTCGCGGTCTTGAAGGTTTGTGAGTAACGACGCGAGGTTAGCCGCGCGCTCTATACCGGGACCGCTCGTCGGCTTTATATCTACGCCGAGTTCGGACGCGATTATGTGCGCGAGCGTCGTTTTACCCAGCCCCGGCGGACCGTACAAAAGAACATGGTCAAGCGATTCGCCGCGCGACTTTGCGGCGGCGACGTAAACCTTTAAAAGCGACTTAACCTTTTCCTGACCTATATAGTCGTCAAAGGTTTTGGGGCGGAGGGAAATATCTCCGTCGTCGTCCATCAGCTCTTTTTGTGTTATAAACCGCTCACTCATTGTTTTTTATAATCCCTGAAGCACGGCGCGGACGATATCCTCCGTCGCCATACCCGTCTTGTAAACCTTTTTAACCGCGGACTCCGCCTCTTTCTTTTCGTAGCCTAACCCGACGAGTGCAAGAACCGCTTTTTCGTCGATTACCGTTGTGCCGGGCACGTCGCCCACGCTTACCGCGCCGAAAATATCCACCTTGCCTTTAAGCTCGAGCACAATGCGCTCGGCTATCTTTTTGCCGACGCCCTTAACGGTGGAAATGGTCGCCGCGTCGGTATTTGCTATCGCCGATATTACGGCGTCCGTAGACAGACCGCTTAACACGGCAACGGCAAGCTTGGCGCCCACTCCGCTCACGCTTATAAGAAGCATAAACAGCTTTCTTTCCGTTTCGTCGCGGAAACCGTACAGCTCGAGCGCGTCCTCGCGGACGGCGAGATATACCGGCACCTTTGCGTATTCCTTATTGCCGTGGGCAATGCACGCGCCGAGAGAGGCCGTGAGCAAAAAACCCACGCCGCCGCAGTCGATAACGAGCTTGTTTTCGTCAACGACGGTCGGCTTTCCCGAAATGTAATCGAACATATATTATTCTTCGTCGTCGTCCGAAGAATCTTCGAACGGCACGCCGCCTTTGCTTTCTATAAGCTCGCGAATTTTCTTTTCCAGCTCTGCCATAAGTTCGGGACGGGAAAGGATAAGCTGCTTAATGGTCTCTCTGCCCTGGCCGAGGCGCTCGTCGTTGTACGAGAACCACGATCCGCTTTTTACGATTATGCCCTGATCGATAGCCATGTCGAGTATGCAGCCCTCGTTGCTTATGCCCTTGCCGAAGATAAGATCGAATTCCGCAACCTTAAAGGGCGGCGCGAGCTTGTTTTTAACGATTTTAACTTTGGTGCGGTTTCCTATAACGTTACCGCCCTCTTTAATCGGCTCGCCCTTTCTTACGTCAAGACGAACGCTCGCGTAAAATTTAAGCGCCTTGCCGCCCGGAGTAACCTCGGGGTTGCCGTACATAACGCCTATCTTTTCGCGAAGCTGGTTTATGAATATAATGCACGTTTTGGTCTTGTTGCACACGCCTGCGATTTTACGAAGCGCCTGGCTCATAAGCCGTGCTTGAAGTCCGACGTGGCTTTCGCCTATCTCGCCGTTAATTTCCGCCTGCGGAGTGAGCGCCGCAACCGAGTCGATTACGACTACGTCCATAGCGCTCGAACGAACGAGCTGCTCGGCAATGTCGAGCGCTTGCTCGCCGTTATCGGGCTGACATATATAAAGCCTTGATAAGTCTATGCCGAGGTTTTGAGCGTACACGGGATCGAGCGCGTGCTCTGCGTCGATAAACGCTACCATACCGCCGGTCTTTTGCGACTCGGCGATTACATGAAGCGCAAGCGTCGTTTTACCGCTCGACTCGGGACCGTACACCTCGACTATTCTGCCGCGCGGAAGTCCGCCGATACCGAGGGCAAGGTCGAGCGCCAAACAGCCCGTCGGCACTGCCTCCACCTGGTTAACGACCGAATCGGTCATGCGCATAATCGAGCCTTTACCGTACGCCTTTTCTATTTGCGCGATGGTATCGGCAAGCGCCTTTTCCTTTTCCGACTGCGACATCTCGGTGTTGTAAACCTTGAATTTTTCCTTCTTATCTGCCATTATATTCTTCTCCTTAATCGGTTTCCCGTTATTAACTTATTGCTCGTCCTGCGCCGCGCCCGATTCCATTGCCTCGTACAGCGCAAGGTAGTTATAGAGTAGGAAGAGCGTGTTTATCACGCCGCGCTTAATGTTGTCGTCCCTGTCCTCGCCGAAGGTGTACTTAACGGTATGAACCTCGGACTTGTTTCCTATCGCCACGTAGCAAAGCCCCACCTGACCGTACTGCGCCGTGGGACCGGCGTTACCTGTGGTTGCAATCGCTATATCGCAGTCGCCGCTTTGTATAAGCCCTGCCGCCATGCGGTACGCGGTGTCGCTGCTTACTACGCCGTGCTCTGCAATCGATTCCGCCGGGACGCCCAGCCTTTTAATCTTGCTCGTAACAGAGTACGTTACAAGCCCTTCGACAAGATACTCGCTCGCGCCGGGAATGGAAGTAAACGCGCGCGCGATAGCGCCGCCCGTAAACGATTCCGCTATTTTTATTTTAAGGTTATGCGCGGTGAGCATTTCCGCGACGCGCTCGGCTATTGTTACCGGCTTAAACGCGTAGGTAAATTTATAAAGAAGCTTGTTTATTTCCCCGAGCACGCCGTTTAAATCGGTCTGCGATATCGTGGAAGCCGCGCGGACGCGCACTTCGCATTCGAGATAGTCGGGGAACAATCCTATTTGAACCTTTCCGCTCTTTTTAAGATAGGCTTTAAGAATTGTTTTAAGCTCTTCCTCCGTCTTTCCGAAGGTTTTAAACACTACCACGCGGTAGCGCTGCTTTTTGTTTTTTGCGTTCAGCTTGGGAATTATATTTTCGGTAAGGTACTTGGAGTCGAGAGCGGAAGTAACCGCGTACAGCTTGCCGTCGATTTCGAAGTTGTCGGGGCGCATTGAAAAATGCTCGCCCAACTCTCCGTAAAAACGGTCGGTGTCGCCGTCGATAACAATGGCGTCGCACTCTTCTCTCAGCCTGTCGTGCGCCCAAGCCGTTTGCGTTTCATCCGTAACGGTTATCACCGGTCCAATGGTATGACCGGCGTCGAAAAGCGCGATTTTCGCTTCCCTTATCGAAATGGGCATTTTATTTATAGACAAAAATCCTACTTTCATTTAGCTTTACCCTACCTTTTATTGTTCACCGGTCGGTTCGTCCGCTTTGCCGACGTCTTGTCCGCTCGCAATTTTTTTATCCTCGTCAAGGTCGAGAACGGACTTATTTTTTACAAGGTAATTTATTGCGGAGGCGATTGTCAAAAGCCCGGCAACCATTAAAAGCCCGAACCCTGCGAAAAACAGTATCTTTCCGGCAAGAACGTTTGCGAAATCGGCTACCGGAAGAATGAGTACCAACGCCACCATTTGGACAACCGCCTTTACCTTGCCGAGCATATCGGCGGTAAGCATAGCGCCCTTTTTGGCGGACATCGCCTTAAATCCGCTTATCATAAGCTCGCGGCTTACGATAATCATAGACACGACGACAATGGAAATTATAAACGGTTCGACAGGCGTTACGAAAAGCGATACGGAAGGCGTAATGATTGCGGAAACCGCAATAAGCGCGCACGCGACCAGCATTTTGTCGGCCGTCGTGTCGAGAAACGCGCCGAGCTCGGTAACGAGGTGCCTGCTTCGTGCGATGTAACCGTCGAGTATGTCGGTAATGCTTGCAACAGCAAAGACGATTGTCGCAGCCAGCATGTGATACGGAAACCCGACAAACAGCAACACCACAAAAACTGGAATGAGCGCTATTCTTATAAACGATATTTTATTGGGTAAATTCATCGGCAGAGCTGTCTCCTTCCGCGCCCGAGATTACATGACCGTAAAGGTCGTACTCGTCGCACGAGTCTATATGCACTTTGTAGATGCGGCCTACGTCCGCGTTTTGAGCCGTAAACAGCACTCGTCCGTCCACGTCGGGCGATTGGGTCGGTGCGCGGCCCACAAACAAATTCTTTTCGAAGTCGGCGTCCTCGTACAGTACGTCTATCGTTTTGCCGACGAGCGAGGCGTTAAACCTCGCAGTGGACAGAGCGCACGCCTTTCCCAAAAGCTTTACGCGCTTCAGCTTGTCCGCCTTTTTAATGTGGCCGGTAAGCCGCGCCGCCGCCGTACCGTCCTCCTTGCTGTAAGCGAACACGCCGGCGTACTCAGGCGAATGGTTTTCGACAAAGCTTATAAGCTTATTGAAGTCGTCCTCGCTCTCGCCGGGGAACCCGACCATAAGCGTCGTCCTTACCACTATTTTGCGGTCGTGAAGCTTGTCTACAAGCTCTTCGATATACTTCCCGGTCGTCCGTCTGTTCATTAGCTTTAATATGCGGTCGGACACGTGCTGAGCGGGAATGTCTATGTACTTTGCGATTTTATCGGACGAGGCGATTTTATCTATCAATTCGTCCGTTACGCGCTCGGGATAGCAATATAAAAGCCTAATGTATTTAAGCGGCAACTTTTCGAGCGCGGACAGCAGCTCAATCAGCTTGTTTTCGCCCTTGTCCTCGCCGAACCGCGTTACGTCCTGCGCGACGAGAATTATTTCCTCTACGCCGTCCGAAACAAGCGAGCTTGCTTCATTTACGATATCTTCGACTTTGCGACTTCTGTACCCTCCTCTTATGGACGGGATTGTGCAGAACGTGCAGTGATTGTCGCAGCCCTCGGCTATTTTAACGTACGCAGTATGCGGATAGGTGGTAAGCATGCGTTTGCCGTTTTCGGCGGTCTCGAAGTCGTCTTGCGGCTTATCTCCGCCTACGCCTTCTATTGCGTCGATTAGCTTATTGTACTCGAACGCGCCGAGGAATGCGTCCACTTCGGGCAGTTCCGCTTGTAATTCGGCAAGGTGTTTTTGCGGCAGACAGCCCGTTACAATCAGTTTTTTAAGCCGCCCGGTCTTTTTAAGCTCGGCGCAGGACAGTATTACGTCGATACTCTCCTGCCTTGCGCTCTCTATAAACGCGCAGGTATTTACAATGATAACGTCGGCGTCCGAAACGTCGGAAACAGAATACCCACCGCACGATATACCGTAAAGCATGTGCTCGGTATCTATTCTGTTTTTATCGCAGCCAAGCGATATTACGGCAACGTTAGTCATTAAAAAGCTTTCTCCTAATGTAAAGTTTGGGGTTATTCGTCTATATCTCTGCCGTACAGCTCTCTGAACTGATCGCGAGTTATGGTAACGTCGCGCGCCTTGCCGTTGTTGGTGGACGGACCGACGTAGTTATTGTCTACCATAGTATCCATCATTCGCGCCGCGCGAGCGTAGCCTATCGAAAATCTTCGCTGTATGCCCGAAACGGACACCGTGCCGCTCTTTATGGCCGCTTCGAGAACGCTCGGGAAAAGCTCGTCCTCGTCCTTGCCCGGCTCGCCGCCGCCACCGCTTCCGCCGCCGTTTCCGCCGCTTGCGGTGTTGAACACAAACTCTTTTGCCGCTTCGTCAAAGTCGGTTTCGTAATGCTCTTTAATGTACGATATGACCGATCCGACCTCGATGTCGCTGATGTACGAGCCTTGCACGCGCTTAGCCGCTTGATAATCGACCGGGAAGAACAGCATGTCGCCGTTGCCGACGAGCGCTTCCGCGCCGGCGCCGTCGAGTATGATACGCGAGTCGGTTTGAGACGACACGCGGAACGCGATACGACTCGAAAGGTTGGCTTTAATAGTGCCGGTAAGAACGTCGCGGCTGGGGCGCTGGGTAGCTACTATAAGGTGAATGCCTGCGGCACGCGCTTTGGCGGCAATGGTCTTTATCTTTTCCTCTATCTCGCCTTTAAGGCTGGACTGCATTATATCGGCAAGCTCGTCTATAACGATAACTATCTGCGAAATCTTGTCTATCTTGCCGCTTCGCACGTCGTCGATTGCGTTAAACGATTCCGCGTTGTTGCGGCCGTACTTACTCATAAGAGTATAGCGGCGTTCCATTTCCATAACGCCCCATTTAAGCGCGTTTAAAATCTCCTGCGGCTCGTAGATTATTCTGTCGAACAAAAGGTGCGGCATTCCCTGGTACGCGGAAAACTCGACGCGCTTGGGGTCGACGAGAATAAACCTCAAATCCTCCGGACTCGATTTATACAGCAGGCTTGCGAGAAGTCCGTTTAAGCACGCGCTCTTACCGCTGCCCGTCTGTCCGGCAATAAGAAGGTGGGGAACTTTAAGCAAATCGCAAAGTACGACCTCGCCGCTTATATCCTTACCTACGGCAAAGGTGAGCGCGCTTTTTGCGTACTTGAACGTGGGCGATTCTATAACCTCGCGTAGTCCTACGATAGAACGCTTTACATTGGGTATCTCAATGCCTATCGCGCGCTTACCGGGTATAGGCGCCTCGATACGGATTTTGGATACTGCGGCAAGCTCGTATTCGAGGTCGGAAACTCGCGGCTCGATAGTCTTAACCGAAACGCCCGAAGGCACTTCCACCTCGTAGCGCGTAACGGTAGGCCCGGGAACAATGTTAATAACCTTAACAGTCGTTTTAAGGAAACGGTTTAAAACCTCTTCGAGCGTAGCGGCGCTCGCTTCAAGCTCGTCCTTAGACATATCCTCTTTGGGATAAATTTTAAGAAGGTCGATAGGCGGCGCTTCGTAGTTGTATCGCTTGCGGCGCGGCGCGTCCGAAATAACAAGCGATTCGTCCGCCTTGCGCTGAAGCTCGTCCGTAATCGAAATCTGATTGTCGATAGGCGCCGTGCGGCTTCGCGACTTTTTAGGCTGAGGGGCAAGAGGAACGTCGTCCGCGGAAACGTACATGCCGGACCTGTCGTCGCCGTCAATCAGATCGCTCGTAATATCGTGCGTTTCGGACATGTCGAGCGCCGGACCGTCCTCGATTGTAAGTCCGTCGATAATGCCCTCGTCGCGCACGTCGTATTCGGGCTGAGAAGCGTCCTCGCCCGACCCGTCTATTATATCGTCGTCGCCGTAAAACTCGGACTGAACCGGCTGCGTGGGCGCCGAAGAGCGCGACGGGCCGTTAGGCGTAAAGTCGGTAATAATATCGTCGTCGCGCATAGTAGGCGGCGTTTCCTCTTCCGGCTCAACGGCGTAATGCCTGTTCATATCCTCGGCGACGATTATATCCTCGCGGTCGTCAAACTCGGGCTGAACGGGCCGATCCTCGTAGCCGCCGTCCTGCACTATATCCCTGTTCACGGGCGAGTCGACAATATCCATGGATATAAAATCGGCGTCGTCCGAAACGATAGAATCGATAGGGGTAAACTTGGGCATACCGACGGGCGGCTTGTCCTCGTCGGTGCGCGTTATATCGGAACGAGTGAGCTTTTTCGCGTCCTCGCGAAGCCCTGCCGCCAAGTCGTCGTCGGATATAATATCATTCGACGGATTGAAGTCTATCTTTTTGGGCGCCGGGAAGAAAATCTGCATCTGCGATCCGCTGTCGTTCGACGTGTCGTGCTCTATCTTTTTAGGCCCGGTCGAAGCGTTTAAATCCTCGTTTACGCGGACGTGCGGCTCGGAAAACGCCGGCTCGCTCGAAGGCGGAACGATAGGCACCTGCGTAGGCTCGGAGTCCTTGTCCTCGAATTCTTTTCTTTCTATTTCGTTTATTTCCTCGGCATTGCCGTACAGCTTTTGCTCAGCCGCCGAGGACGCGTCGCTTCGTTTACCATCGCCACCCATGTATTCGATTATCGGCGAGGACGTGTAGTCGGTTACATTGCGCTTTCCCTGCCTCGGGATATCGGACGCAACGCCGCTCTCCGAGGAAAGCGAAACGTGCGACTTAGGCGAGATTTCGCCCACGAACAGTCTGTTCTGCGGCGTCAGCGGCACAACAAGCTGCGCCTCGTCGTCGGTAACAAACTGTCTCTCCCGCTTTTGAGGCGCTTCCACCTTAGGCGCGGCGCGGAGTGCGCGGATTTTACCCACGACGTCGAACATAACGATAAGCGTAACGATAACGCCGACCGAAAACACGATATAGCACCCCACCTCGGTTATCGCCGCGGAAAGCCCGTAGGCAATCGCGCCGAAAATAATGCCGCCGGCGGAATACTTTGCGTTATACGTCTGTTCTATATACTTCGAATATCCGCTTTTTAAAAACGGGTGCGTAGTTGCAAGCTGTAAAATAAGCAAACCGAAAAACACCAAAAGCGCTATGCAAATCTTTGTTTTAAGAGATACGTTAGGGGTTCTTTGAAGCAATAAAAACACGCCGAGCATAAGCACTGCGATAAGCACGGGATACGCAACAATGCCGAAAACGCCGAGCACAACGTTAAATACGCCCCAGCTGACTACGCTCAGCAGCGGCGGTATGCAAATACACAACAGGAAAAAGAGCGAAAAAGCAATAAGCACTACGCCCAGCACGTCATGATTTTTATTCTTCTTGGCATTCCGTTTCTGCCTATCTCTGTTATTCTGCGCCAAAATGCTATCCTCGGAATAAAGTCATAGAAAACAACATACTTCTACGCCCTATCATTATAGCACAAGGCTTTTTTTATTGCAAGTTTTTTGGTGAATTTAGTTACAACAACTTTTGGTTGATTGCTTTTCGTCTTTTTATTTACTCATAAGCTATCGAGTAGCAGTCGGGTAGCCTCGGAAAAACTAATAGAAAAATGCCGTTACAGCTCGTAACCGGTTTTTGCGGACAGTCCGTTCTGTCTGTCGTAGTTTTCCTTATTCTTTTTAAGGTAAATATCAAACAGCTCGTCGCTTGTCATGCCGCTGTCGATACACATGCCCAAAAAGAAGTGGAGTACATCCACAATTTCCTCTTTAAGCTTGGCGTCGTCTATTTCGGTCGGATTCTTCCACCATTTGTACTTGGCTTCCTCCACCACTTCCCCAAGCTCTACCATAAGCGCGAGCGCTTTTTTGCACACCCATTCGCTTTTGGTATAATCGAGTCCGCGCTTATCGCGTATGTATTTATCAAGCCCGGCCTGCATTCTGAACAGAACGTCGAGCTTGTCCTCTTTTACTTCCGCTTCTTTATTTTTATCGGTGCTCATATATCTATCCCCTTTTTCGGTTTATTTTTCGAGAGTTAAACGACGGCAAAAGCCTAAACGTTAAAAATGTCGGCGATTTTCGCCTTCGGATCCTTGCCCACGTAGGCGACGGCAGGCTTTTTAAAAAACGTTTCGCGCGCATGGTCGATTACAGTTTCGGGCGAAGCCGCCTCGATAAGCGCAATCGAGTAGTCGATGTCGTAGTCGGCGTCGCGGATAATGCGCCAACGCATAAGCTGAAGCATGTGGTTCATGGGGTTTTCCTTAGCGAAAAGACAGCCCACCTTTAACTGCATTTTGGCGCGTTCCACTTCCTCTTTCGTAACGCCGTTCTTGACGAGATTTTCTATTTCCTCTTTTATCGCTTTAACGCACTTGACGGCGTTTTTGGCGTTAACGTTGGCGTTAATCGTAAACGCGCCCGATTTTTTGCCGCGTCGCGACGAGGTGTAAACGGAATAGCACAATCCCATTTTTTCGCGTATGCGCTGAAAAAGGCGCGAGCTCATACTGCCGCCGAAAAGGCAGTCGAGAGAAGCGGTAAGCGCCGATTTTTCGTCGCCGAACGGTATCGACGGAAACGCTATCGAAAGCTCGGACTGCTCGTAGTCGTGGATATAATCGCCGTAGCCGTCGCAAAAAGCCTGAACGGCGTAATCGCTTCGCTCTTTTTTGGGCGCCGCGATAAAGCTTGACAAGTGCTTTTCCACAAGCTCGTAAGCTCTTTCCTCGGTGATATTGCCCACAAACGCGACGACGGTGTTTGCCGGAATGTAGTGCGCTTTCATATATCCGTCTATATCGGTTTTGGTAAACCTCGACACGTTTTCTGGCGTGCCGAGAATTTCCATACCGAGCGAGCCGCGGTACATAACGCGCGAAAGAACGTCGCTGCACACGCCGTCCGGCTCGTCCTTACTCATTCCTATTTCCTCGAGAACAACGCTGCGCTCGCGGTCAAGCTCGTCCTTATCGAACGTGGAATTGAGGAAAAGATCGCAAAGTATATCGAAGCACTCTTCGGTCTTTTCGTCTATCGATTTAAAATAAAAGCAGGTGTATTCCTTGCCGGTAAAGGCGTTGTAGGTAGCGCCGGCGTCGTCGAAGCCGCTTACGATTTGCTCTGCGGAACGGGTAAGCGTGCCTTTAAAAAGCATGTGCTCGATAAAGTGCGATATTCCGTTATTTTCGGCGGTCTCGTAGGCGCTGCCCGTCCCCACCATAATGCCCGAGGTTACCGAGCGCAGCGAGGGCATTGTGTCCACTATTACGGTTAGTCCGTTTGCGTACTTTTTGGTTGTCATCGTTTATTATCCTTTGTCTTACCGACTTAATTTATCACAGCTCGTCGCTTGTATTAAGCACCTCGTCAACCGGCGATACCGTAAGCCCGGCTTCGGTAATCTTTTGCAAAATGCGTTCGAGCGCTTTTACCGTGCTGTCGGTAGGATGCATTAGTATGAGGTCGCCGCCTTTTAGGTTTTTAACGGCGCGGCTGTATATAAGCTCTTCGTCGTGGTCGCGCCAATCGATTGTGTCGCGAGTCCACATTACGGTGCGGTAGCCGAGCGAGCTTGCCGCCTCTAACGTATTATCGCCGAACGACCCCGACGGCGGCGCGAAAAGGTTCATATCGATACCGAGTATGCTTTTAACCGCGTCGTGAGCCGAAGCTATCTCTTTTTTGTTGTATTCGAGGTTGAGCTTTTTGTGATCCTTGTGGTAGAAACCGTGATTGCCTATACCGTGCCCCTTGCTCGCTATCAGCGCAAGCGTGTCGCTGTTCCCTACCGCCCACGATCCGCCCACGAAAAACGTCGTCCTGGCGTCGTACCTTTCGAAAATATCGAGCATGGGCGCAATGTATTCGGTGCCCCAATAAACGTTTACCATGAGCGAAACGCTGCTGTCCGACTTTCCGTAGTAATACGGCTCGGTTTTTACGGTTGCGTCCTCGGCGCGCGGTGAAACGGTTACGGCAATGACCGCCGCGATTGTCGCGCATATTACTATATTGCCCAAAACAAGGCGCAATAATTTAATGCTCTCCAATTTCATAAAAACACCTCACGCTATGTTTATTCGTAACGGAGGTGTTTTTATGTTAACGGTTTAAGCTGTTATTCTGCGTCGTCCGCAGGCTTATTGTCGCGCTTTTTGGGTGCGCGGGGCTTATCGTGGCCGCCGTGCTTGCCCTTAGGACCGCGACCGTGCTTGTCGTAGTTCTTTTTTTCGGGCTTTTCCGCCTTCTCGGTCTTTTCGGGCCGAGGAACGGTGTTTATAATCTCGACGAGTTTAAGGTCGATTTTGCCCTGTTTGGTAAAGCTGACTACTTCCACCTTCACGGTGTCGCCTACGCAAAGCACGTCGGAAACGGATTCGAGATGAGTGCCGGTAAAGCGCGAAAGCTTGGCAATGTGAATCATTCCGTCGCGCCCGGGCGTAATCTGAACGAACGCACCGAGGTCGTCGCGGACGGTTACGACCTCGCCCACGAACTGATCGCCTATCTCGGGATCCTTTACGATAGAAGTAATAATCGCCTTGGCCTTCTCTATCATTTCGGGGTCGATACCGGCGATAAATACTCTGCCGTCTTCCTCGATGTCGATCTTTACGCCGGTGTCCTCTACTATCTTGTTGATAACCTTGCCCTGCTTGCCTATTACGTCGCCTATCTTTTCGGGATCGATGTTAATCATGACGATCTTAGGCGCGTACTTGCTTAATTCGGGACGGGGTTTATCGAGAACGGCGAGCATCTTGCCGAGAATATGCATTCTGCCGGCGCGAGCTTGTTCGAGCGCAGTGGTAAGAATCTGCTTGTCGATACCCTTAATCTTAATGTCCATCTGAATGGCGGTAATGCCCTTTTCGGTGCCGGCTACCTTAAAGTCCATGTCTCCGAGGAAGTCCTCTAAACCTTGAATATCGGAAAGGATTGCGAGCTTGCCCTTTTCCTCGTCCTTGATAAGACCCATGGCGATACCGGCGACGGGCGCCTTAATGGGTACGCCTGCGTCCATAAGCGACAGCGTGGATCCGCAGACGCTCGCCTGCGAGGTCGAGCCGTTGGACGAGAGTATCTCGGACACTACGCGAATGGTGTACGGGAATTCCTCTTCGGACGGAATGACCGGCTCTAACGCGCGCTCGGCAAGTGCGCCGTGGCCTATCTCGCGGCGGCCGGGTGCGCGAAGCGGCTTTGCCTCGCCCGTCGAGTACGGGGGCATGTTATACTGGTGCATATAGCGCTTGGTGTCTTCCTCGTCGAGATTGTCAAGCTTTTGCGCGTCGCCTGCCGTGCCGAGCGTGCAGATGGAAAGCGCCTGCGACTGGCCGCGCGTAAACACCGCCGAGCCGTGCGTGCGCGGCAGAACGCCCACCTCGCACCAGATGTCGCGGATATCGGTCGTCTTTCTGCCGTCGGGACGAACGCCCTTGTCGAGTATCTTGGCGCGTACCTTTTCCTTTGTCATATAGTAGAGAGTGTCGCAAATTTCGCGCTCTCTGCCTTCGTATTCCGTTTTAAAGTGTTCGAGAACGTCGGATTGAACCGCGTCCTGGTTTTCCTGACGCTCTGTTCTGTCGAACGTGTCGAGCGCCTTGTCGAGCTTTTTGTCGGCGTACTTGCGGACGGCTTTATCGATATCCTCGCCGATATGGTAAAGCTCTATGTCGAGCTTCTTTTTACCGACCTTTTTAACGATGCCGTTAATAAACTTGACCTGCTTTTTGATTTCCTCGTGCGCGAACATAATGCCGCCGAGGATTTGCTCTTCGGTAACCTCGTGAGCGCCGGCTTCAACCATCATGATAGCGTCCGCAGTGCCCGAAACGTAAACGTGCATAGTGCTTTTTGCACGCTGCTCGCTGTCGGGATTGATTACGTACTCGCCGTCCACGCAGCCGACCACTACCGAGCCGGTAGGTCCGCCGAACGGAATATCCGAAATGGAAAGAGCGATAGAGCTGCCCAGCATACCGAATACTTCGGGCGGAATGTCTGGCTCTACCGAAAGCGCGGTAGCGACTACCGACACGTCGTTAAAAAGTCCCTTAGGGAACAGCGGACGGATGGGACGGTCGATAAGACGGGACGTGAGTATCGCCTTGTCGCTGCCTCTGCCCTCGCGGCGCTTAAAGCTGCCGGGGATTTTGCCGATGGAATAAAGCTTTTCCTCAAAGTCTACTCCGAGCGGAAAATAGTCCATTCCGGGACGGGGGGAAGCCGCCATTGTAACGTTGGTCATAACGACCGTTTCGCCGCAGCGAATGATGCAAGAGCCGTTGGCTTGGCCCGCATACTTACCGGTCTCGACGGTAACCTTTCTTCCGCCGATTTCGGTTTCGAAAACTTGTAATGCCATTGTATATTTCTCCTAAAATAATATCCTGATAAGTAATAAAAAGATTAAACGCGTTACTCCGTTTTTACGGCGCGGCGCTCAACGTATAAAATACCGAAAATTTTTCGGCAAAATACTCAAAAATAAGGGGCGAAAAAAAACGCCCCTTATTGTGAGTTACTTTCTGAGCTCGAGCTTAGCGACAAGGCTTCTGTAACGCTCAATGTCTATCTCTTTAAGATAGTTAAGCTGACTGCGACGAGAACCTACCATTTGCAAAAGTCCGCGACGGGAATGGTGATCCTTCTTGTGCGTTTTGAGATGCTCGGTGAGGTGGTTAATGCGCCATGTAAGAAGCGCTATTTGTACCTCCGGGCTTCCCGTGTCGCCCTCGTGTGTCGCAAACTTGGAAATGATTTCCGCCTTTACCTGCTTGTCCATAATTTTACCTCCGTGTATAGATTCGCCTTAAACCTTGGTCGTTACGTGGAGAGCGTAGCACCGGGTGTTAAGGTACGGGTAATTACCCGACAATATAATATCACATTATTTTACCCTTGTAAACTGTTTTTTAACGGTTTTGATATTTTTAAGTTTTCGCATTTTCGCAGACAACACTCAAACAGTTGCGTTATAAAACAAAATACTATATAATGTATTCGTTAATTAAACCGTACAGGAGAAGTAAAATGGCAAAAATGAAAGTTGTGCTCGCCTACTCGGGCGGCTTAGACACCACGATAATCATTCCGTGGCTCAAGGAAAACTACGACTGCGAAGTAATCGCCGTCGCCGCGGACGTCGGTCAGGGCGAAGAGCTTGCTCCGCTTAACGAAAAAGCGATTAAGTCGGGCGCGTCAAAAATCTACATAGAGGACCTTAAAGACGAGTTCGTAAAGGACTGCATATTCCCCACCATTAAAGCCGGCGCGGTGTACGAGGGCAAGTACCTTCTCGGCACGTCGTTCGCTCGGCCGGTAATAGCCAAGCGCCTTGTCGAAATCGCCAAAAAGGAAAAGGCGGACGCAATCTGCCACGGCTGCACCGGAAAAGGCAACGATCAGGTTCGCTTCGAGCTGACCATAAAAGCGCTCGCGCCCGATATGAAGATTATAGCGCCGTGGCGTATATGGGATATCAAATCGCGCGACGAGGAAATAGACTACGCCGTTGCGCGCGGTCTCGACGTTCCCGTTACCAAAAAGCACAACTACTCGATGGACCGCAACCTTTGGCACCTTTCGCACGAGGGCAGCGACCTCGAGGATCCGGCAAACGAGCCTAAGGACGAAATGCTGCTTATCTCTAAGCCCATTTCGGAAACCCCCGATTCCCCCGAATACGTAACAATCGACTGGGTGGAGGGCGAACCCGTTGCCGTTAACGGCAAAAAGCTTGCGCCCGTCGCTTTAATAGAAACCCTTAACGAGATAGGCGCTCGCCACGGCGTGGGCGTGGACGACATGGTGGAAAACCGCCTCGTCGGTATGAAGTCGCGCGGCGTTTACGAAAACCCGGCAGGCTCTATCCTTATGTCCGCGCACAAAAACCTCGAAGAGCTTACCCTCGACCGCGACACTCAGCACTTTAAAGAGCATATCGCGCTCAAGTTTGCCGAGCTTGTCTACGACGGCAAGTGGTACACTCCCCTTCGCGAAGCGCTTTCCGCGTTTGTCGACTCGGTGGAAAAGACGGTTACCGGCACGACAAAGGTTAAGCTGTTTAAGGGCAAGATAACCCCTGCCGGCATGACCTCCCCCTACTCGCTGTACGACGAGGATATCGCAACCTTCGGCGAGGACGAGGTTTACGACCAGAAGGATTCGGCCGGATTTATCAATCTGTTCGGTCTGCCCCTCAAGGTCCGCGCAAAAATGCTCGAGCGCGTCGCCAAAAAGAACAGCAAAAAATAATAACCCATTTTCTTGCCGCTTAATATTAGCGGCAAGTATTTTATAACGGAGAAAAATCATGAAACTTTGGTCGGGAAGATTTAAAGCCGATTTCGACGAAGTGGCAGAGCTTTTTAACGACTCGCTGCCCTTCGACTGCCAAATGTACGCGCAGGATATTTCGGGTTCGATTGCACACTGCGCAATGCTCGGAAAAACGGGTATAATCGAAGACGCCGACGCAAAACTGATTTTAAAAACGCTTGCGCAGATAAAATCGGATATAGACGACGGAAAGCTCGAAGTAGTCGGCGCGGAGGATATTCACTCGTTTGTGGAAAACGAGCTTGTCTCTCGCATAGGCGACGTCGGGAAAAAGCTTCACACGGCAAGAAGCCGCAACGACCAGGTCGCAACAGATATTCGCTTATACGTCCGCGACTCGATAGATAATACCGTAGAGCTTCTCCGCTCGCTCGTTAAAACGCTCGCAGACCGTGCGGAGGCGGAGTTGTCCACAGTCATGCCCGCGTACACGCACATGCAAAAGGCGCAGCCAACCACGCTCGGACATTACCTTGCCGCGTACGCGAACATGTTTTTGCGCGATATAGAGCGGTTTGGCGATTGCAGAAAGCGCGTAAATATTCTTCCTCTCGGCAGCGGCGCGGCGGTCGCCACAACCTTCCCTATCGACAGATTGTACACGGCTAAGCTGTTGGGCTTCGACGGCGTATCCGAAAACTCGCTCGACGGCGTATCCGACCGCGACTTTGGGGTCGAATATCTTTCGTGCGCCGCGCTTACCATGCTTCACCTATCGAGGATAAACGAGGAATTTGTATACTGGTCGGGCGGCGAGTTTTCGTTTATCAAGCTTCCCGACGAGTTTTCGACCGGCTCGTCGATAATGCCGCAAAAGAAAAATCCGGACGTAAACGAGCTGCTTCGCGGAAAGAGCGGTCGCGTTTTCGGCGATCTTACCGCCCTTCTTACCGTTATGAAAGGGCTTCCTCTCGCCTACAACAAGGACATGCAAGAAGACAAAGAGCCGATATTCGACGCGGACAAAACGCTTAATATTTCGCTTAGAGTGTTTACGCGCATGCTCGAAAAAGTCGAATTCGACAGAGCCGCAATGGCGGCGGCGGCCGAGGGCGGATTTTCGTGCGCCACCGAGTGTGCGGACTTTCTTGCAAGCAAGGGCGTACCCTTCCGCACCGCGCACGAGATTACCGGCAAAATCGTGCTTTACTGCATAGAAAATAAAAAAACTCTTCAAGCGCTTTCACTTAAAGAGTATAAAGAGTTTTCGGACAAGTTCGATAAAGGCATACTCGAAGCAGTCAAGGCGGAAAGCGCAATCGCAAGACGTAAGGTTATCGGCGGCTGCGCCAAGGAAGAGCTTACCCGTCAAATAAAAGTCATACGCGAAAAACTCGAAAAGTAAATTGTTTGCTTTTTAATCTAAATTAACATTAAACGGCGCCCGAATGAGCGCCGTTTTTTATGTAACGGTCGTAGCTCATTTCGACGAAGTTGGAAAAGAGCGCGACTATTTCCTTGTTGCTCGCGTCGGTTACGTCCGCGCCGAAAAGCTGGGACGCGGCGTTACCGGCGTCGGAACTAAGTATAAGCCTACGGATATTCTTTTCGACCGCGCTCTTACTGCACGAAAACCTAACCGATATAACGCCGTAAATGCTGTCAATCGTGGCATTGCCGTCGTCGATGTAAAGCTCGATACTGTGGCAGAATTGACTGAACCCTTTCAGCGACGTTCTAAACCCGGCACGAACAAGCGTATATATAATAAAATCGCGTCTTTTCATGACATTTTCTCCCGAAAAAAAGAAGATATCACCATTAAATCACAAAAAACGGAAAAAATCAATGCCTGTCGATAGGGTATTTTTGTGGCATTTTGTGCTTTTTTGTTTCCACAATATATGGTTACGCCGCATGACTATATGTTGTGGAAAAATGTCGTAATTTAATAAGACGCACTGAAAAAAACAAAAATAAAGCGGCACCGATACGGTACCGCTCACAGTGAATTAAGATTAGCGGAAACGCTTACGCGCCGCCTCTTGTTTCTTTTTGCGCTTTACGGAAGGCTTCTCGTAGTATTCCTTTTTACGCATGTCGCCGAGGATATTGTCCTTTTGGCACTTGCGCTTAAAGCGTTTGAGTGCGCTGTCGAGCGACTCGTTTTCACCGACGTGAATTACCGACACAGTTAACACCACCTTTGTTCCGAGAACCTTTATTTCTCGGCTATTATACCCGAAAAGAATTTTTCTGTCAAGCGTTTTTATATCTTTGTTTATTTATTTACTTAACCGTAACCTCAACGAAAAACTTAACGTCTATATCGTCAATCGAGCTGTGCTCTGCCGCGTCGGGCGCATACCTATACATCTCGCGGAGAATAAACATAGGATCGCGCCCATACGAAAGTGCGTCGTCGTATCCGCTTTTAAGCTCTTTTTTTATCTCCGACTCGAACTTCTTTTCAAGGTCGACTTCCTCGTTTTCTTCCTCGTACATGCTGTGAGTGTCGATGGAGGCCTTCACCTTTACCGTCGCGCTCTTGTTTTTTCCGTCGACCTCTATGCTCGACTTCTTTTTGATAATCCGTCCCGTAAACTCGCCCGACGATATAACGCCGTTGCCCTCAGGAGAGCTTACCCAAGCGACGCCGCGCGCCGCGGTGGAATCCAAAATTCCAACTCGCCCGTTCTTTCCGTAAAGCGCAAGCTTTTCCACCTTCATTCCTGTTTCGCCCGATCCGCCCGATCCGCCCGATGACGAGCTTCCGCCGCCACCGCCCGATTGCGAACCGGACGATCCGCCGCCGCTCTCACCCGACGATCCTCCGCCCGACGATCCTCCGCCCGAGGACGAACCTTCTTCCTCTATCATTTCCACGAGTGGTGCGAACGCCGTTTCGGATTTAGAGCCGATGTCGGACAAAAAGCCGAGCAGCGTGTTGGTAGCGATATGCGATTTTTTTGCGCCGTAAGCAATAAAGTCGGCGTCGGTCGCGCCCGTTTTCTTCATGAATTCGGTGATAGACCCTACAAGCTCGCTTGCCTTTTCCTTAGCGGCGGCAAGGTAGACGTCGGCGGTTATATCGGTAGCCGTTATTAGATCGGATATGTGCTTGGGAAGCACGCCGTCGCCCAAAATAACCATCGAGCAGTGCCCAAGCTCGGCGCGGCGGCCGAGCGCGGTATTAAGCAGTTCCGCCGCCTCTTGGACGGTTTTTGCTTTTACCGTTATCTTGTCCTTACTCGTCGCGCCGTCAGTTTCGGTAGGCATAACGTACTGCGCGGAGAGTTCTACACCCATATCGGACGAGTCTATCCCCACAATATCCACAATTACGCGGCGGTTGACCTCGCGGTTTCTTGTTGCGGTGGACGGCATAAACGCGATTACGAACGCAAAAACAAAAAGCACCACCTTATATATTAACAGTTTTTTTCTCTGGGTTAGTCTCACTCGGTACTCCTTATAGCGTTTTTATTACCGCCGCTTTGACCGCTCTTTTCGCCGCCCTCTTTTTTACGCGCGATTACCGCGCTTATGAGAGCAAGCACAGGCACCGCGAGGGAAAAAGACGCGACAAGCGCGGAGGTTATCTCGTTGACTATTAATAGCGAAAGAATGCTCGGGTCGCTGAACGCAACCGAAAGAGAGGTAAAAAGCAGCGCCCCCACCCCTAACGACGTTACCAAGTGCAAAGGCTTACCTATAACGTACTCGAAGCAGCGCACCACGCAGTAAAAGAACAGCGCGTTTTGTATAAACGATGCGACCGACCAAAGTATTTCGGCCACAAGGTCTATCCTTCCGTACACGTTCCCGAGCGAATACTGAAGTATGCTCGAAAGATTGGTGCTCGCGTCCACAAGCGACGTTACGTTACCGAACGCAGCGCACATCACGACCGAAAAAAACACGCTTATCGCCGAGCCGAGCGTGCCCGAAACAACGCAAAGCGGCACCGTGCTTTTTTTCATTTCCGTCCTACCCAAAAACAGTAATAGCGGCGAAAAATCGCCAAGCCACGTCATGTGCCGTGAAAGCGCCACCCCAAACTCGTGGGGGTTACGTAGCGACGGAAAAATATTGCTGAGATCGAAGCCGGTTGCGACGACTATCGCTATAAGCACCGCAAGACATGTTACTATTACGGGCGTTAAAATCTCGTTAAGCCTTGTCAGCGCTCTGAGCGAATGAAGCGCCACGCCCACAAGAAATATGAGAAGTATCAATAACAGTAACGTTGTGTCGAGGTCGGTCAGTATGTTTTTCGAATAGAAGGAAACGGTTTCGGACACCGCGACGTTAAGCTTAAAAAACAGATACAAGCCGAAAATACACACTATTATCCTCGATCCCACCTTGCCGAAAACGCACCTGGTAAGCTCGAAAAAGTCGCGGTCGGGGCTTAGCTTCATGGCGATAAGGGTAACGATAAGCACTATTATATCGAAACCGCCGTCTATTGCAAGCGCAATATAAGCGTCGCGACCGGCGGCCTTAACCAAAAACAACGGCTGCAAAAACATCTTGGTCGCGAGCGCGAGAATAAATATAACCGCTATAAGCTGCTTGCTTGTCGTCTGCTTTACTTCCTTACTCGTATCCGCAGACAGCGTTGAAGTTTGTTCGCTGTTATTCACTTTGCCTGCCTCCTGCGGTTTATATTGGGTATAGAGTCCGGCCGCATCGCCATGTCGGGAAGAGGCGCGCGGTCGATTGTGTCTTTAAAGTCGGTATAGACCATGGGCGCAAACGGCGCGAGATACGGTGCGCCGTACGCGTTCATCGCGCAGATATAGTGAAGCGTAAACAGCACGGAAAGGGTCAGGCCGAAAAGCCCTGTAAGCCCTGCGATTATGGTGTACCCGAGCCGAAGGATACTCATTGTCCCTATCTGATTGGGAACGGTAAAAAGCGCAATCGAGCTAAGCGCCGTTACCATTACCGCCGGCGAGCTTATTATCCCCGCGTTTACCGCCGTCTCGCCGAGGACGAGCGCGCCCACTATACTCATGGCCATGCCGACGGCGCGCGGCATTCTTACGCTTGCCTCTCTTATTATCTCGAACAAAAGAAGAACGAACAGCGTTTCGCTCTGCGGCGATAACGGAAGCCCTTTTATCGCGCTCATAAGCGTTATCATAAACCTGACGGGTATAAGCTTATAGTGGAAGTTTTGAAGCGCGACGTACAGCGCCGGAAGAAGAGTGGCAAGGATAAGCCCCACATACCTTAGCACTCGCACAAACGAGGCGTAGGTAGGTCGAAGGTAATAGTCCTCCGCCGACTGAAAATCCTCCGCCATTATAAACGGAAGCGTAAGCGCCATAGGCGAGCCGTCAACAAAAATACCAACCCTGCCCTCGAGGATTTTTGCGGCGACGACGTCCGGCTTTTCGCTTACGCCTACCTGAGAAAACATTGAAAGCGGCTTTTCCTCGAGATACGGCACGAGGTAATGGCTGTCGACAATACCGTCTATGTCGATTTGATTTAGCCGCTTTTTTATCTTTTTGACGACCTTCGGCGAGGCTACCGAGCTAAGATAGCATACCGCAACCGTCGTATCGGTGCGGCGCCCGATTTGAATTTTTTCCACCTTTAAGTCGGGCGTTTTAAGCCTGCGTTCGAGAAGCGAAAGGTTGGTTTTTAAATCCTCTATAAACCCTTCGCGCGGACCGCGCATAACCGTTTCGGTGGGCGGCTCTACAACCCCTCTCGTCGTGTACGAGCGCGCGTTTATAATAAGGTAACCGTCTTCGTCCTCGGCGGCAAGAAGCACGTCGCCGCTTAAAAGTCCTCTTATACACTCTTCGAGGCTGTCGTTTTTTTCGCACTCGCACTCGAATAAAACCTCCGTCTTAATCTTGTCGAGCGGAAAAGGAACCCTCTGCGCTTCGAGCGCGACCACTATCGCACGGATTGTCGACGCGTCCGACAAATCGGGAAAAATAACAAGCCCGTACTTTTTGTCGACTACGGTCAGCTCGCGCGTAACAACCGACTCGGATTGAAATTTTTCGGTGATGATATCAAGCTGCTTCATGCCTTTATTTTGCGCTTTATTCCTTCCCTTATACTTTTAAAGCGCAACAAAAAACCTCGGAACGGTTCCGAGGCTTTACAATTTAAATTATCATTTCAAAAGACCGCTTACTTTCGTCAAAAAGTCTTTGGTGTTGACCTTTTTAACGTCTACGTCCTTTCGCTTAAAAATCGCCGCAAGGTCGCCCGTCATAATTCCGCTCTCTATCGTTTTTACGCTCGCCTTTTCGAGCTTATCCGAAAACGCGATAAGCTTTTTGTTGTTTTCGGTAATACCGCGGCGGCGAAGCGCGCCCGTCCAGGCGAATATCGTCGCTACGGGGTTTGTGGAAGTTTGCTCGCCGTTTAAATACTTGTAGTAGTGCCTTGTAACCGTTCCGTGCGCCGCCTCGTACTCGTACTTGCCGTCCGGCGAGACGAGCACGCTCGTCATCATCGCAAGCGAGCCGTACGCGGTGGCAACCATGTCGCTCATAACGTCGCCGTCGTAGTTTTTAAGCGCCCAAATAAATCCGCCGTTGCTTCTTATAACGCGCGCGACCGAATCGTCTATAAGCGAATACTCGTACTTTATGCCCGACGCGTCGAACTTATCCTTATACTCTTTTTCGAACACCTCCCAAAAAATATCTTTAAAACGGTGGTCGTACGTTTTGCTTATCGTGTCCTTTGCGCCGAACCAAACGTCCAGAGCGCTGTCGAGCGCATAGTTAAAGCACGAGCGCGCAAACGAATAAATCGATTTATCCAGGTTGTGTATACCCTGAATAATTCCGCGCCCGTCGATAGAGGCAATCTTTTTTTCCTCGACGTTACCGTCCTCGTACTTTACGGTTATGTAGCAATCCGCATTGCCGTTTACGGCAAGCTCGCTGTTTTTATAAACGTCGCCGTACGCATGACGGGCAATCGTTATGGGTTTGGTCCAGGACGGGATATACGGCGTAATGCCTTTAACCATAATCGGCGCGCGGAACACCGTTCCGTCGAGAGCCGCGCGAATGGTGCCGTTCGGCGACGGCCACATTGCTTTAAGCGAATATTCCTCCACCCTTTGGGCGTTGGGCGTAATCGTCGCGCACTTAACGCCCACGCCGTAACGCTTTATCGCCTCGGCGGCCTCGTATGTAACCTTATCGTCCGTTAGGTCGCGGTTTTTAAGTCCCAGGTCGTAATACTCGGTGTTAATCTCTACATAGGGGTCGATAAGGATATCCTTAATCATATCCCAAATAACTCTCGTCATCTCGTCGCCCTGCATTTCGACGATCGGCGTTTCGTACTTTATTTTCATTATAATACTTCCTTTAAATGTTTTCTTTTAGCTTTTTTCCGCTTTAAACTTATCGAGAAGCGCGTTAATTATTTTGGGGTTTGCCTTACCGCCGGCGGCGCGCATCACCTGCCCCACAAAATAGCCGCGAAGCTTGTCGTTGCCAGAAATAAAATCTTCCGCCTGCTTTTTATTGGCTTCGATAACCGAATCGAAAATCGCCTTAATCTCGCCCTCGTCGTTGGACTGTATCAGCCCCAGCTCTTCCGCCTTTTTCCTCGGGTCGGAAGCATTCCCCCACAGCGCCGAAAGAAGTGTTTTTGCGCCGAGGTTGTTTATCTCGTCCGATAGTAGAAGCTTTATAATGCCTGCGAGAGTTTTACTTACAATCTTTAACTCGACGTCCTCGGACCCATCCGACTTAGCGAGGCGAAGCACCTCGCTCATAATAAAGTTACTCGCCTTTTTGGGGTCTATACCGAGCGAAACCGTCTCGTCGAAAAGGTCGGACACTTCCTTATCCGCGGTCAGCACACTGGCGTCGTATTCGGGAAGCGAATAGTCGTTCATGTACCGCGAAATCCGCGCGGATTTTAATTCGGGGATTTTACTTGCAATCTCATCGAGCCGCTCGTCCGAAAACACCACGGGAAGAAGATCGGGTTCGGGAAAATATCTATAATCGTGCGCGTCCTCTTTGCCGCGCATGGCGTACCCGACGCCTTTATTGTCGTCAAAACGGCGCGTTTCCTGCTTTACGGTGCCGCCGGACGTTAATTCGTCTATTTGCCTGCGAGTTTCGAATTTAATCGAGCGGCTTACCGCGCGGAAGGAATTAAGATTTTTTGTTTCGGTACGGGTGCCGAGCGGCGCGCCTTCCTCTGCGACCGAAAGGTTGACGTCGCACCTTAAACTCCCCTCTTGCATTTTTACGTCCGAAATGCCGGTATATTTAAGAATACTTTTAAGCTCGGTCAAAAACGCGACTACCTCTTCCGCCGAGTGCATGTCGGGCTCGGTAACAATCTCGATAAGCGGCACGCCGCAGCGGTTGTAGTCGACTCGCGATACGCCGCCGTCGTGGACGAGCTTTCCGGCGTCCTCTTCGAGGTGAATGCGGTTAAGCCTTACGCGCTTAACCTTTCCGTCCAGCATAAAGTCTACGTATCCGCCCACGCACAGCGGAAGGTCGTACTGGCTTGTCTGCCACGCTTTGGGAAGATCGGGATAAAAGTAGTTTTTTCTGTCCCACTTGGAAAATTTGTTTATCGTGCAGTGCAGCGCAAGCCCGGCCTTTACGGCGTACTCCACCGCAGTTTCGTTAAGCGTGGGAAGCACGCCCGGAAAGCCCGAGCATACCGGGCAGCAGTGCGTGTTGGGCTCGCCGCCGAACTCGTTTTTGCACGAGCAAAACAGCTTGGTTTTCGTTTTTAATTCGCAGTGAACTTCGCAGCCTATCGTAGGAATATACATATCTACCCCCTCGCACGCTCGACGGCTTTGGCCACGCTTAAAACGTCGCCGTCCGAATACGCTTTTCCTATTACCTGAACGCCAAGCGGCATTCCGTCGATATGCCCGAACGGCACCGTCGCCGCAGGAAGCCCTGCGATGTTAACCGGCACGGTGTATACGTCGGACAGGTACACCTTTGCAGGATCTGGCTCGCTTCCAATCTTGGGCGCAACAGACGGCGCGGTCGGACAAAGCAAAGCGTCGCAGGAAGATAACGCCTCGTCGTACTCGCGTTTAATTACTGTTCTTGCCGCGAGAGCTTTAACATAATACGCGTCGTAATATCCGCTCGACAAAACGTAGTTACCTATCATTATCCTGCGCTTTACCTCGTCGCCCAAAAACTCCGTCCTTGTTTTTTCGTAAAGGTCGGATATGTCGGTATAGCTTTCCGCACGGCGGCCGTACTTTACGCCGTCGAACCGCGCGAGGTTGCTCGACGCTTCCGCCGACGACAACACGTAGTACACCGCGAGCGCCGCTTCAAACGATTTTATCGAAACGCGCTTTATTTTGGCGCCCTGCTTTTTTAAAGCGTCCGCCGCGTCGAAAAACGCTTCGCGCTCTTTTTCCCCAAGACCTTCGGTAAACTCATCCGCAATGCCGATAACCTTGCCCTTTACGTCGCCAGATAACTCGTCGGGCAGAGAAACGTCGGCGCTTGTGCCGTCGCGCACGTCCTTTCCGAAAATCGCCTTACATAAAACGAGCGCGTCGTCCACGCTTCTTGTAATCGGCCCTATCTGGTCGAGCGAGGAAGCAAACGCCACAAGCCCGTACCTGCTTACCGCGGAGTACGTCGGCTTAAAGCCCACCACTCCGTTATAGGCGGCAGGCTGACGGATAGAGCCGCCGGTGTCGCTGCCGAGCGCGCCGAACGTCTGCTTTGCGGCAACCGCGGACGCGCTTCCGCCCGAGCTTCCGCCCGGCACGCGAGTAAAGTCGAGCGCGTTGTGCGCGGCGCCGAACGCCGAAAACTCGTTGGTGCTTCCCATTGCAAACTCGTCCATATTGGTTTTGCCGAGCAACACCGCGCCGGCCGAAATAAGCTTAGCTACGGCCGTCGCGTCGTAAGGCGGAATAAAATTTTCGAGCATTTTCGACGCGCAGGTCGACCTGATATTTTTGGTTAAAATGTTGTCCTTAACCGCAATAGGAACGCCCAAAAGCGGATTTATTTCGCCGCCGGACGAAATAACGGCGTCGGCGCGCTTAGATAGCTTTATCGCTTCTTCCTCGCACACCGTAATAAAGTTGTTAAGCCCTTTTGTTTTTTCAATACGTTTTAAGCACGCCTCCGTCGCTTCGAGAGACGATATCTTTTTTGCTTTTATCGCGGCGGAAAGCTCGCATAAGCTTAAATCGAGTATATCCATGCTATTCCACCAACCTCGGCACGATATAGGCGCCGCCGTCGGACTCGGGCGCGTTTCTCATCAGCTCGTCCGTCGGCGTAGACTCACCCGGCTCGTCGCTTCTTAGCACGTTTACAAAAGGAAGGATATGCGCGGTGGGAGGAACGTCCGAAACGTCCACGCCGTCGAGCGTTTTAAAATATTCAAGCACGGAAGAGAGGTGCTTTTTCATGCTCTTTAACTCTTCCTCGCTTAGTTTAAGCGCGGAGAGCGCCGCGATATGCTGTACTTCCTCGTCGGAAATTCCGTTCATTTTTTCTCCTTACTGTGCCGATTTTTATTATTCTACCACACGCCGATTTTTCGGTCAATCGTCAAAGTATCGCTTATAGTCGATGCCGAATTCTTTGCCTATAAGCCGCTCGTAAATATCCACGAAATAGTCGTCGGTCATAGACGCTATAAAGTCGCAGGCAAGGCGCACGGGCGGTTCTTCGTCGTAGTTGCTGTTAAATTCCAAAATGGGCTTTACGTGCGTATTATACACGACGCCGTCCTTGCGCTTTGCGTCCGAAACCAAATAGTCGAAAAGCTCTTTAAACTTGGGTTCCATCTCGCGGTATATTCCGCTTACCTTGTCGGAACGGTAGATTAAGTCGTTGTTTTCCCTTTTGGCGTCCTCCAACAGCTTAAACACCTTGCCGCTCATGGATATGTGGTTTTTACCGTAGCTGTGTTCTACAATGTCGATTGTTATATTGTTTATTATCTCGGAGTTGCTAAGTCCGTCCGAGTAGTGATTTTCGTCCACAAGCCCCACTCGCGCCGCGTCCTGTCTGTCTTTTCCGAGGTACGCTATCATGTCGGAAATGCGGACGACGCACCCTTCGAGCGTGGAGGGGATAAGCTTTTTTACGGCCGGCTCGCCCTTTTTTTCGCACGCGGCTATACGTTCGTAAAGATAGTTAAAGTCTTTTATATCCCCCGGCTTGTACTCCGAACAAACAAGCTCGCCGTTGTGCGTGAGAATTCCGTCGAGTGCTTGAAGGGTAAGGTTGCAGGGATACAGCACGGAAAGAGCGCGCGCACTTTGCACGTTGTGCGAAAAGTAAAGCCCCGCGCTTTCGTTCATAAGCTTATCCAGCATACGCTCTCCGGCATGACCGAACGGCGTGTGTCCTACGTCGTGCCCGAGCGCGATAACCTCGGTAAGGTCCTCGTTAAGCGCAAGCGCGCGCGATATATCGCGAGCGATTCTGCTTACAAGCTGAACGTGCAGCATTCTGTGCGAAATGTCGTCGTTATGAAAAAGGGAAAGGACCTGCGTTTTGTCTTGGAGTCTGCTGTAAATAGGTAGGTTGATTATCTTTGCTATATCGCGCACAAACGCCGGACGAATAAGCGTAGCCGCGTCCTTGTGCTTGTTAAGACGAATTGCGGCGCCGTCAGGCGTACCGAAAAACACGCCCTTTTCCCTGTCGCGTTTTATTTTTTGCTCAATATCCTTATCGAGAACGGAATACATGCTTTTCCTCGCGAGCTTTTTACTTATTATATATTTTCGGCTCGGTTTTGTCAATCATAGAAAAAAGGCGGACCGTATTGACAATAAAAACGATTTGTTTTAAAATAAAGTAAAACAATGAGAGGTGAACGATGAAGCACTACACCGACGTTAAACAAGCGCAGCAACTTTTTGAATGTCTTGCCGCGCCGGCGAGAATGGAGATATTACGGCTTGTTCTGAGCGGCGACGCGCAAAGCCTCGACGAAATAGCGAAAACGCTTCACCTGACAAACGGCGCAATCACCCAGCACGTTAAAAAAATGACGGACGCCGGGATTATCAAGCTGATCGACGTTCCCGGAAAACGCGGAACCGCAAAGCGCCCCGTGCCGGTGCTCGACCGCGTTATTATCGACATTGCCGCCGAACTTGAAAGCGACGAAAACTCGTTCGATCTTCCGCTCGGCAGCTTCTCGTCCGCCAACGTCAAGCCGTACTGCGCTTTGGCTTCCGTTAACGGCTGGATCGGCGAGCGCGACGACCCGAGATACTTTACCTATCCCGAGCGGTCGGCGGCCGCGCTAATCTACTTTAACAGCGGAAAAATCGGCTGGACGCTTCCCTCGCCCGGAAAAAGGCCGCTTAAAAGCATTTCCGTTTCGTTCGAGATTTCGTCAAAGCCGTACGGTCACGGAAAAGAACGGCAGAGTACCGCCGTATTTTTCCTTAACGATATAGAGCTTGGACGCGCCACCGTCGACGGCGAGTTTACCGACAGAAAAGGACTGTTTACGCCGAGCGGCTTCGACGGAATAGCACAGTACGGAAAGTTTAAGACGGTATCGGTGCGCGAGGACGGCTCGTACTACGACGGTATAAAAATCGGAAACGTATCCGTCGACTCGTTCGACCCCGGCGCGCTAACCTTTTACGTAGCGACGGAAAGCGGACTTGCGATATTCGGAAACGGCTACGGCGATTACGACTGCGGAATAAAAATCCGCACCGAGTATAAATAAAAAAGCACTCTAAGCGCAACATTTTTACGGCGGAAACCCAAAACTTTTTTGGGTTTTCTTTTTTATTTACGACGCTGTTCTTGACTTTATTATATAAAAGATATATAATAGATTGGTTGTGCTCGACAGGGCATAAAAAAACAAGTTAAATAACTACATTTGGAGGTTTTTTATGGTAAAGATGACAATCGACGGCAATACCGCGGCATCGCACGTGGCCTATGCTTTCTCGGAAGTCGCGGCGATATATCCTATAACGCCGTCCTCCCCGATGGCAGAGTACGCCGACGAATGGGCAACCGCCGGACGTAAAAATATGTTCGGTCAAGAGCTTAGGATTGCCGAAATGCAATCTGAGGGCGGCGCGGCAGGCGCGGTACACGGCTCGCTTTGTGCCGGTGCGCTTACCACGACGTACACCGCAAGCCAGGGCTTACTGCTTATGATCCCGAACATGTACAAAATTTCGGGCGAGCTTCTTCCCTGCGTATTCCACGTAAGCGCTCGCGCGCTTGCGGCACACGCGCTTAACATTTTCGGCGACCATGCCGACGTTATGGCGTGCCGCCAGACGGGCTTTGCAATGCTCGCGTCCAACTCCGTTCAGGAATCGATGGACATGGCGCTCGTCGCACATCTTTCCACGCTTAAAACAAAGGTACCGTTCCTGCACTTCTTCGACGGCTTCAGGACAAGCCACGAGATAGACAAGATTGACGGCATCGAATACGACGAGATGAAAAAGCTCGCCGAAAAGACGGGTTGCATGGACGAGATCCGCGAATTTAAAAACCGCGCGCTCGACCCCGAGCATCCGCACCAGAAGGGTACCGCGCAAAATGCGGATATCTACTTCCAGAACCGCGAGGCCGCCAACAAGTATTACGACGCTGCGCCCGATATCGTGCAGGCCATGATGGACGAGGTTAAAAAGCTTACCGGCAGAGAGTACAAGCTTTACCAGTATTACGGCGCACCCGACGCGGAAGACGTTATCATAATGATGGGTTCGGGCTGCGAGGCCGTCGAGGAAACCGTCGACTACCTCATGAAGCAAGGCAAAAAGGTCGGTCTCGTAAAGGTTCACCTTTACCGTCCGTTCTCGGTTAAGCACTTTATAGGCGCTCTTCCCTCTTCCGTTAAGCGCATCGCCGTGCTCGACCGCACCAAAGAGCCCGGCTCGCTCGGCGAACCGCTCTATCTCGACGTTTGCACCGCGCTTATCGAAGCCGGCAAGACCGATATAAAGGTTATCGGCGGCAGATACGGTCTCGGTTCCAAAGAGTTCAACCCCTCTATGGTAAACGCCGTTTACAAGAACCTCGCCGCAAAAGAGCCTAAAAACCACTTTACCGTGGGTATCTACGACGACGTAACCAACACCTCGCTCGACTTTTCGGAATTTATCAACGCCTCGCCCGAAGGCACCGTGCGTTGCAAGTTCTACGGTCTCGGCAGCGACGGCACGGTCGGCGCCAACAAGAACTCCATAAAAATTATCGGCGACCACACCGATAAGTACGCTCAGGGCTACTTCTTCTACGATTCGAAAAAGTCGGGCGGTCTTACGATTTCCCACCTTCGTTTCGGCGACGTTCCCATAAAGTCGACGTACCTTATCGACCAGGCCGACTTTGTTGCATGCCACAACCCTGCTTACGTTACCCACTACAACATGGTGGACGACATTAAGGAAGGCGGCGTGTTCCTTCTTAACTGCCACTGGACGCCCGAACAGCTCGAGCACGAGCTTCCCGCGGCGATGAAAAACACGATTGCCAAAAAGCACATTAAGCTTTACACGATTAACGCGCTCGACATCGTTACCAAGATAGGCGCCAAGAAAGGCGTTAACACGGTCTGCCAGGCGGCGTTCTTCAAGCTCGCCAACATTATCCCCTACGAGCAGGCTGCGGACTACATGAAGCAGATGATTAAAAAGGCGTACGGCAAGAAGGGCGACGACGTAGTTAACATGAACTACGCCTGCGTCGATAACGCTATCGCCGGCCTTGTCGAAGTCAAGGTCCCTGCGGAATGGGCAACCACCACCGTCGGCGCTAAGCCGGTCGCGGTAAAAGGCACCGAGTACTTCAAGAACGTTATCGAGCCTATTCTCCGCCAGGAAGGCGACAAGCTTCCCGTTTCGGCGTTCGCACCCGACGGCTCGGTACCTAACGGCACCACCAAGTACGAAAAGCGCGGCATTGCGCCGTTCGTGCCCGAGTGGATTCCCGACCACTGCATTCAGTGCAACCAGTGCTCGCTCGTCTGCCCTCACGCCTGCTTGCGCCCCGTTCTCGTTAACGAGCAGCAGCTCGCTAAGGCGCCCAAGACCTTTACGGTTAAGCCTGCCGTCGCACAGCTTAAAGACAGCAACCTTTCCTACCGTATTCAGCTTTCGCCGCTCGACTGCACGGGCTGCGGATCGTGCGCCAACGTCTGCCCGGCAAAAGAGAAGGCTCTCGTTATGAAGCCGCTCGACGACGTTATTGCCGCCGAAAGCAAAAACTACGACTATTCCGAAAAAATCCCGTACGCCGACGTTTCCGACAAGGTTAAGATCGACACGGTTAAGGGCAGCCAGTTCTTACAGCCGCTCTTCGAATTCTCGGGCGCTTGCGCTGGCTGCGGCGAAACGCCTTACATTAAGCTTATCACCCAGCTCTTCGGCGACCGCATGATTGTCGCCAACGCAACCGGCTGCTCGTCCATTTACGGCGGCTCGGCGCCTACCTGCCCTTACTCCACCAACGCTCAGGGCAAGGGTCCGGCGTGGGCAAACTCGCTGTTTGAGGACAACGCGGAATTCGGCTACGGCATGAAGCTTGCAAACAATGCTCGCGTAAACGAACTCATCGCGCACGTCAAAGCCGCTATCGAGCTCGGCGCGGACGCAGAGCTTAAAGCCGCTCTCGAAAACTGGCTTAACGTCTACAACGACGCCAACGGCAGCAAAGCGGCGGCGGATCAAATCCTCGCTCTTCTTCCCACGGCGCTTAAAGCGGCTAAGGGCGACCTTAAAAAAGAGCTTAAATACATCAAGGAAGAAAAAGATTGCCTTATCAAAAAGTCGGTCTGGATTTTCGGCGGCGACGGCTGGGCCTACGACATCGGCTACGGCGGTCTCGACCAGGTACTCGCTTCCGGCGAGGACGTAAACGTGCTCGTCGTAGACACCGAGGTATACTCCAACACCGGCGGTCAGTCGAGTAAGTCCACCCCTACCGGCTCGGTCGCTAAATTTGCCGCAGGCGGCAAGCGCACCAAAAAGAAGGACCTCGGCGCAATGGCTATGACCTACGGCTACGTGTACGTCGCGCAGGTCGCTATGGGCGCGGACAAGAACCAGGTAATTAAGGCTATTACCGAAGCCGAAGCGTATCACGGCCCGTCGCTTATCATCGCGTACGCAACCTGCATTAACCACGGTATCGACATGTCGAAGGGCATGGCGGAAGAGGATAAGGCGGTTAAGGCAGGCTACTGGCAGCTCTACCGCTACAATCCCGACCTCGCCGAGCAGGGCAAAAATCCGTTCACGCTCGACAGCAAGGATCCTACCGAGAGCTATCAGGAATTTATCGCCGGCGAGACCCGTTACCGCTCGCTCGCAAAAGCAAAGCCCGACGTTGCGCAAGCACTGTTCGAACGCGCCGAAAAGGAAGCGAAGGACCGCCTCGAAGGCTACAAAAAGCGCGCCGATAAATAAAATACAAATCGACGCATAAAATACAAAAACACAAAACGCTCGAAACAAAATGTTTCGAGCGTTTTATTTTGCACATACATACGTAGCCTGCTTCCCTATTATTCGCAGACTTATTAACGCAATGATTTGCCGAGCTCGTAAGCCTTCTGCGGATAATCCGTTCTCATCGTCATAGAAGGCGTACCGCAACCGAGACCGAGTATCATTCCCATATCTTCAAAGCCCAAATACTTACAAATCATTTGGTAATGCTCAATAAGCGGTCGCATTTTAACGGCATTACTGTCCCATGCTGTGGCAATCAATACCGTTTTCAAATCTTTGGAATGAAGATTACCGTTAAAGCTGTAACAGCGGTCAATTAAAATCTTCAGTTGCGCAGACATGCCGAAGTAGTAAAGCGGCGTTACAAACACGACCGTATCCGATTGTAAAATCAACTGTTTAACCTTTTCCATGTCGTCCTTTTGCACGCACGGCCCGGACATACCGCAAGCTTCGCACGCAAGACAAGGGCTTATTTTCGCTTTTCCTGCGTCGAAAACAGTAACGGCATGCCCTGCTTCTTTCGCACCGCGAGCAAAACTATCCGCAAGTAAATTTGACGAGCCGTTCTTATGCGGACTGCTTTCAATCACCAAAATATTCATAACGTCTCTCCTTATTATTTTACCGACAACAACGTTAAGCTTAATTCCGCAATCTGTGTTGTTATGTATCAATTTCGTTTTGTACTTCGACAGATTTCTCCGTCATCGGCTTAGTAATCCATTTTTTCTTCCAACCGCCGTGGAAGTACATACTCCAAGTGAGTATCATACCAATCCCCCACCCGAACGCAGTATTCCACCAAATTATTCGGTAACCCATAATCGGCAAATAGCAAAGAGTATAGGTAGTAAGCGCCCTTACAAATAATGCCGTGGTCGCAACAATCGTAGCCTTAAAACCGTTATCCGCGCCCTGAAACAAGCCGAGTATCGGGAAGTATGACGCCAAGAGCGGTAAAAGTATCGCGGTTGTCCTCAAATGCGTAACGCAATACACCATTGCCTCGTCGGTCAGGTTAAAAAGCGAAGCTATCTGCGCCGCTAAAACGAAAACTACCGCCGACAAGACCACCGTAACCGCTTCCGACATCAAAAATGTCTGTTTCGCGCCACTTGATACGCGATCGATATTCTCCGCACCGAGGTTTTGTCCCGTATAGGTTGCCTGCGTTACCTGCAATGAAGAAGCAGGAAGCTGTATGTATGTTTCGACGCGCATTGCAACGGTAAAGGAAGCCGTCATGTATTTACCGTAGCCGTTTACCGCCCTTTGTAAGAACACAAAACCTACCGCAACGATAAACTGCTGCAACGCCATAGGAAAGCCCATTTTCAGAGCGTTTCGGGCAAACTTCCATTCAAACGTCAGTTCCTTTGGTTTCCAACGGAAAATCGGGTACCGCTTGACCATATAGATAAATCCGGCAATGCAGCAAGCCGCTTGGGAAATATCCGTAGCAAGCGCCGCACCCATAGCACCGAGACGTAAGACCGCTACAAACAATATGTCAAGCCCAACGTTTATAAAAGCGGCAATCAACAGAAAATACATGGTCGCTTTACTGTCCCCCACTCCGCGCAAAACAGCGGCGACGATATTATATCCGAACTGGAATACCAACCCGAGTGCATACACTCTGAAATATACGACCGCCATTTCCAAAAGATCTGTGGGTGTGTTTAGAACATATTTAAGCATCAGCTTATTTATAGCTAACGCAATGCCCGTACATACGACGCCCATTCCAATCATAAGCAATATAGAAGTACAAGCGTTTCTTCTAAGCTCACTCTCCTTTTCCGCCCCGAATAAATGCGCGACAATCACTCCGGCACCTGCGGAAAATCCGTTCGCAAATGCGAGAAACGCCATTGTTAAAACCGCAGTCGCGCCGACTGCGGACATCGCGTCCTCACTCTCGAAATTGCCGACAATAACCGTATCCGCCGTATTATAAAGCTGTTGCAATAAAAGCCCTAAAAATACGGGCAAAGCAAATTTTAAAATACCTTTCCACGGCGCGCCATCGAGCAAAACGCCGTTGCCGTTTTTTTCGTTTTTGGTAAAAGACTTATCCACGCTTTAATTATACACTCAATGATTTGACTTTGTATCCACCAAAATGTTAAAATGGTTTTTAGAAAAACTAAAAGCGAGATCGATATGTACAACCGCGAACTGATAACGTTTATAACGGTAGCTGACAAAGGTAGTTTTTTGAAAGCCGCCGAGGAGTTATACTACACTACTCCGGCAACGGTTATGAACAGAATTAACAAGCTCGAACAAACGGTAGGAGTAAAGCTGTTCGAGCGCACAAATCAAGGCGTTATCTTAACCGCCGCAGGTCGCTCGCTTTACGACGACGCAAAAAAAATCATAGAGCTTTCCGATTCCGCGATAGAACGCGCAAAGCAGATCGAAAAGTCGGAACAAAAGATTATTAGGATAGGAACTTCAATCCTTCGACCTTGCAGAACGCTTGTAGACTTGTGGTCGAAAATAGACGACGGAACGCTTCCCTACCGTATATGCATTGTGCCGATAGAGGACGAGCCGAACAGCTTGGACACGGCACTGTTAAAGCATATAGACTGTTTTGTCAGCCCGTGCGACGCATCCGACTGGCTCGAAAAGTTCGACACTCTTTTGCTCGAGAAAATGCCGTGTCGTATTGCAGTTCCGAGGAAGCACCGTTTAGCGAAAAAGACGAGTCTTTGTTGGTCCGATTTAGACGGAGAAAATCTTATGCTTATAAAGCAAGGGCTGTCGCCTATTTTGGACGAACTGCGCGCCGAGATACAAAACAATCACCCTAACATTAAAATCGTCGACGCGCCCAGCCGTTATGATACGCCGGTATTTAACGAGTGTGTACAGATGAACTGTCTTATGGAAACACTCGATATTTGGAAAGACGTTCACCCTTCTCTTATAATACTTCCCATGGAATGGGACTACAGCATGCCTTACGGCGTAGTGTACGCCAAAAATCCCACTCCCGCAGTGCGTAGCTTTATAGACAAAATAAAAACACACCTAAACTCAAATCACTGACGTAGAACCAGATCCCACCCCTCGCATTTACAGTTCCACAAAATTAAATACGCCCAAGAAAACCGGGCGTATTTTTATTATTCAACCATTTACATTAGCGGCTTTACAAGCGATATGCACCAATGCAGGGTTTTGGGAACGTTTTCATACAAAAGCGAAATTATTTGATTATAGTTGGCATTAGTTACCGCATCCGCCTGAAAAACACTTCCCTCTACTTTAGTAACCCCAATCGCTATCATGGCGTACGCATGGTCGCCCAAAGCAAAGTATTTCCCTATTGCGAGCGCGCCCGTCGAAAATTGCCCCACGGCCAGTGCGCCGAGCGAAAAAACGCCTACGCTTATAGCGCCGACTGCGATTATCCCGAGACATATTGCACCAACAGCTATTAAACCTACGGATATCGAGCCGGCGGACGCCAACCCGAGAGAAAACACACCAAGCGATATGAGTCCTAACGACAACAACCCAATCGATAAAACGCCCACGGACAATATCCCGATAGAGATAACTCCCTTTGCGCGAAAACCGATTGCAATAATGCCTTTTGCTTCTCTTCCCAATCCGATATTAACGTGCCACAGCGGAACGCCGCGCACGATTTTCGTGCTTTTCCTTTCAAATGCGAAATTCCAAAATCCTTTCGTCGTGGGTCTATGGCCGTTCGTCTCAATCTCGTTTTGCGCGATTTTTTCCTCGGCGCTGTCGGGCTTGTTATCGGCGTCGTTTTTCAAAAGGTAATCCATAGAACAACGGTAAAGCGCACCGAGCTTAATCAATTTGTCTGTTTCGGGGTACGAGGTATCGGACTCCCATTTGCTTATCGCCTGCCGCGATACGTCGAGCAACTCCGCAAGCTGTTCCTGCGTATAGTTGTTGTCTCGCCTGAGTTTTGCGAGTTTATCACCGAGCGTCATTTTTATTCTCCTTTTTTTACTACGCTGTCATGATACACCGAAAAAGAATAAAATTCAACCAACTTGTAATTTCTTTTTGTAAACTTACGGTTGCGTTTTAGTCTCTATTCCCATAAAACACACTATAAATAAGAGCAACGATAAATTTCGTTGCTCGTTTATTCTGTATTGTTACGGTCAATCGTCGTCCTCGTCGTCGGACACTTCCTCTACGGAATTTATATCTACAATTTTGGGCTTACCGTCGTCCTCGCCCGGTTCGTGAATTCTGTCGATAAATACTTCCTCTCTCCTTCGCGGTCTGCCGCCCATGCCCATAGACCCCATTCCGAAAAAACCGCCGAGTAGGTCCGCGAACGGGTCGAAGCCGAAAATGTTTTCCAAAAGCGAGCCGAACGGACCTGCGAACGGCTCGTCGTCCTCGTCCACTGCGTAGCCGTATTCGTCCGTCAAAAAAGTAGCACCCGGATCGATGACCTTTGCGGCCTCTTTCTCTCTGCGCTTTTTTTCTTTATCGTCAATGGTTGCGAGCGAGGTAACGTTGTAACCGCACCGCATACACTTGCGCTTTGTTCCCATGTCGTAACCGCATTGCGGACAGATCATTTCGCTCTCCTACTTAAATCCCAATCGACAACAAGTATCTTTTGTGTTATTATACTCTCGAAGCATACGCTTGTCAACTTTTTTAGGCGCAAGATAAGCATTTGCCTTTACCCTCTCGACAATTACGAAAGACTGTGGTATACTGTGATTGCGGTTTAATAAATAAAAGAAATCAACGGCGAGAGCAACGAGTAAAAATTGCCTGCACTAAATAAAGGAATCAATCTGCGATTGTGAACAAGATTATCCCCATTATCTCCATAGTCGTTTCCGCGCTGTACTTTGCGCTCGGCGTAATATCGCTCATACTTATGAGCGTGGCGCTTTCCGCGCGCGGAATAGAGCTTATCGCCATTCCGACGACGATAGTGGCGTTTGTAATCTCGCTCACATCGGCGGCGTTTAACATTCTGTTTTTTAAAAGTATTCTCTGCAAAATCGCGTTTTTTATAAACGTCGCGGCGTTTTTATCGTCCGCCGCCGCGCTTATCATTTGGCTCGCGGTGCTTTGATTTACGAATCCGCCTTTTCCGCCGAATATTTTCAAGCATATAAAAACGACCCGAAGCATTACCTCGGGCCGTTTGTTTTTGATTAAATAAAATTACTTCGTAGCTTCCTTGAGTTCGGCAAAATACTTGATTGTGCGAACCATCTGGCTGGTGTACGAATTTTCGTTGTCGTACCAGGAAACAACCTGAACCTCGTAGAGATCGTCGGCGATCTTGGCGACCATAGTCTGGGTCGCGTCGAACAGCGAGCCGTACTTCATGCCGATAACGTCGGACGAAACGATTTGATCCTCGGTGTAGCCGTAGGACTCGCTCGAAGCGGCCTTCATTGCGGCGTTGATGCCCTCTTTGGTTACGTCCTTGCCCTTAACGACGGCGGTAAGAATGGTCGTCGAGCCGGTGGGAACGGGAACGCGCTGAGCGGAACCGATAAGCTTGCCGTTAAGCTCGGGGATAACGAGGCCGATTGCCTTTGCCGCGCCCGTCGAGTTGGGAACGATGTTAGCGGCGCCGGCGCGCGCACGGCGAAGGTCGCCCTTGCGGTGCGGACCGTCGAGAATCATCTGGTCGCCGGTGTAGGCGTGAATGGTGCTCATGATACCCGACTGAATGGGTGCGTAATCGTTAAGCGCCTTAGCCATGGGTGCGAGGCAGTTGGTGGTGCAGGACGCCGCCGAGATGATGGTGTCGGTGGGTTTGAGCGTGTTTTCGTTAACGCTGTAAACTATGGTGGGAAGGTCGTTACCGGCAGGGGCCGAGATAATTACCTTTTTCGCGCCGGCGTCGATATGCGCCTGCGCCTTATCCTTGCTGCAGTAGAAGCCGGTGCACTCGAGAACGACGTCTACTTTAAGCTTCTTCCACGGAAGCTCTTGCGCCTTAGGCATGGCGTAGATGGTGATTTCCTTGCCGTCTACCGTGATAGAGCCGGGGGTAACGACCGTCTTTTTGTCCTCTGCCAAAACGGGCTCTTTGGACGAAACGGTGTGAAGATTTTCACCCATCTTGCCGCAGTAGCCGCCCTGAGCGGTGTCGTACTTGAGAAGATGCGCAAGCATCGCCGGGCTGGTAAGATCGTTTATAGCGACGATCTCATAACCCTTCGCGCCGAACATCTGGCGAAACGCGAGACGACCGATGCGTCCGAATCCGTTGATTGCAACTTTGATTGCCATTTGTAACAAACCTCCAATTTGTTTAAAAAATTTTTTATTTGAAGAGCAAACATTTGTATGTAATACGGCTTGTTTGCGCTGTCCCTATCATTATATCCCCTTTACGGGAATAAGTCAAATTGTTTTTATTATTTTGCCGTTTGCTTTTTCTTGGACGAAGTCTTCTTAACCGGCTTTTTTTCTTCTACGGGCTTTACCTCTTCCGCCGGCTTTTCTTCGGGTTCTTCTTTAACCTCTTCCGCGGCGGCTTCCTCTTTAACCTCTTCCGTAGCGGTTTCTTCCTTCACCTCTTCTTCCGCAGGCTTTTCGGCTACGGCATTTTCTTCGAGGTTCTGTTCGGTTTTTATTTCCTTTTCCGTCTCTTGCTTTTTCTCATCTGCGGAGGTGGTAACGTCCTCTGGTTGCGTGCGGTCGGCGGACTCTACCTTGCCGAGCAGGTAGCTGTAAACGTCGCTAAGCTTTGAGATTGAATTGTCTTTAAGCACTAAAACGATGTCCTTCCCCACATAAGCGAGAAGATACGTCTTTTTGTTTTTGAGTTTTGTTATTTCGCCGTAGCTAAGCTCGATGTTTTCCTGACCTTCGGTTATTATATCTATGCGCTCGTTCCCTATTTTTACGGTGCGCTCGATTGTGTCGCTGACGACAAGCGCGCTTAGTACGAAGTTTTTGGGCGCGATAAGAAGAAGCACGGTACAAGCGAGAAGTATTGCGCCGAGCACAAGCAAAATTATGCCGAGCACCAATACGTCGGTGCGTACGTTTAATACTACCGCGGCAACGCCGGCGCCGATACCGAGAAGCGCTACAACGAGGTACGGCACAAAGTACTGCCACATAATCGACTTATTGACTTTTTTCATGTCCGCGTCGGTTATTTTATATTTTAGTTCGAACATTATTTTCTCCTTTAACGATAATTACTTTATAAGATTTTCGGGATTTAGGCCTTTAAGCTCGTCAAGAACGAAAAGCCCGTTTTCCCTTATGGTAACGCCGTCGAATATCACCTTGCCGCCGCCGGCGCCGCTCGACTGATTGAGAACAAGGTCCCAATGCACAGCCGAATCGTTGCCGTTGTACGCGTCGTCGTAGCTTGCGCCCGGCGTAAAGTGAATGGAACCGCATATCTTTTCGTCGAACAGAATGTCGCCTATCGCTTTTGTGATAAAGGGATTCAACCCGAACGAGAACTCTCCCACGTACTTCGCGCCGTCGTCGGTAGAAAAAATCGCATCCGACTTTGCCTTGTCAGAGCTGTCCGAACGGATTATCCTGCCGTCCTTAAATTCAAGTTCTACCCAGTCGAACTTGGTGCCGTTATACACAGTAGGCGTATTGTAGCGGATTACGCCGTTTACCGAGTTCTTAACGGGCGCGGTATATACTTCGCCGTCCGGGATATTCATATTGCCCGAGCATTTTACCGCGGGAATGCCTTTAATGGAAAATTTTAAATCGGTGCCCGGCGCGATAATGTGCACTTTATCGGTGCGTTCCATAAGCGCTTTAAGCGGATCCATAGCCTTATCCATTTTGCGGTAGTCGAGGTTACATACGTTAAAGTAGTAATCCTCGAACGCCTCGGTGGACATACATGCAAGCTGCGCCATCGACGGGGACGGGTATCTCAATACGCACCAGCGCGTCTTTTTTACGCGGACGTCGTTATGTACGGGATGGTTGTACATGCTATTGTACATATCCATTTGCTTATCGGGGACGGACGAATCCTCGTAAGCGTTGTCCGCGCCGCGAAGCCCTATGTAGCAGTCCATATCGTTCATAAACGCCGCGTCGTGCTTTGCCCACAGTTTAAGCTGTTTTTCGGTCGCACCATCGAGCAGCGCCGCGCGAACACGCTTATCTATATTCTTTACAAAAGGCAGAGCGCCCACGTCGTACGCCGCTTTTACGATTTCGACCACGAGCGGATACGGCACGTCGAACGCCTCGATAAGCACCTTGTCGCCTTTTTTTGCCGCGACGGAATAGTTAATAAGATTATGTGCCAGCTTTACGGCTCTTTCGTCCTTCATAACCCCTCCGAATTTAATTATAATTCTTTCCGAAAAAAAAGTCAATAAAACAGTAGTCAAATCTTTGTAAATGTGCTATAATGAAAAAAAAGATTTTCGGAGGTAAAATCAAATGCCCTTAGTAACAACCAAGGATATGTTCGCCAAAGCATACGAAGGCGGCTACGCCATAGGTGCGTTCAACATCAACAACATGGAGACTATTCAGGGAATAGTCGAAGCCGGTAAGATAGAGAAGGCGCCGCTTATCCTTCAGGTTTCGTCAAGCGCGCGTAAGTACGCAAACTCCAAGTACCTCGTCAAGATGGTGCAGGCCGCCGTCGAAGATTCCGGTCTTCCCATCGCGCTTCACCTCGACCACGGCGACTCGTACGACCTTTGCGTAGACTGCATTAAAGACGGCTTTACGTCCGTCATGATCGACGCGTCCAGCCATCCGCTTGCCGAAAATATTAAAATCACTTCCCAGGTCGTTAAATACGCACACGACCACGGCGTAGTGGTAGAGGCCGAGCTCGGAAGACTCGCAGGCATAGAGGACAACGTAAAGGTGTCCGAATCCGACGCGCTCTACACCGACCCCGAGGAAGCCGCGGAATTTGTCGCAAAAACGGGCGTCGACTCACTCGCTATCGCTATCGGCACCAGCCACGGCGCGTTCAAGTTCAAGGGCGACGCTAAGCTTCGCTTCGACATTCTCGATAAGGTTGCCAAGCTTCTTCCCCGATTCCCTATCGTTCTTCACGGCGCGTCGTCCGTACTTCAGGACTACGTAAAGATGGTTAACGACTTCGGCGGATCCATGCCCGGCGCTAAGGGTATCCCCGAGGATATGCTCAGGAAGGCCTCGTCCATGGCGGTCTGCAAGATAAACGTAGACTCCGACCTCCGCCTCGCCTTTACCGCCGCGGTAAGGAAGCACTTCTCGGAAAACCCCTCGCACTTCGACCCGAGACAATACCTCGGCGACGGCAGAGCGCTCGTTACCGAATGCGTAAGGCATAAGCTTGTACATGTTCTCGGCTGCGCCGGCAAAGCCTAATTTTTAGCGCGTATATGCTGCGGTATGCGGCGTTAATCTTCGCGGCGTCTTGGGTCATGTAGGTGGGTCTACACTCCCCTTCGCCGCCGCTCGATTGCCTTGCCTACCTTGCATCTACACGCTAAAAAGCACAACTAAAAACTTAAAAACTGTACATAAATAAAAAATCGGCTCGGATTCGAGTCGATTTTTGTTTTTCTTATTTTCGGCGGAATTATCGGCTTACAATCTGCGCCGTTTCGTAAAGCTCGAGGTTGAACTTTTTCTTCATACTGCAACCCTCGACAATATCCATGTCGTAGATTTCGTTCTGACGGATACCTACAATACGGTTGCCAATCCCCTTTTGCAATAGCTGAACGGCGTGCACGCCGAAGCAGGTACCGAGATACCTGTCGCGGCACGACGGGCTTCCGCCGCGCTGAATGTGGCCGAGCACCGTCGATTTTACGGTGAGCGCGGTGCGCTCGGATAGCTCGGCTTTAAGCTCGGGCGCACGTCCGGCGCCTTCCGCAAGCACGATTATTCCGCTTGTCTTGTCGCTTGCGCGGCTGCCGCCGAGAATGTCTACGATTTCGTCAATCGTAATCTTATGCTCGGGAACGATAATAACTTCCGCGCCGCCGCAGATGCCGGTATACAGCGCGAGGTCGCCGCAGTTTCTGCCCATAACCTCTATTATCGAAACGCGCTCGTGCGAGCTCATTGTATCGCGGATTTTGTTTATCGCGTCGAGAATCGTGTTGCACGCCGTGTCGAAGCCGAGCGTATAATCGGTATACGCAAGGTCGTTATCTATCGTGCCGGGAATACCTATCGACGGGAAGCCGTGGTCGGTTAGCGCCTTTGCGCCCATAAACGAGCCGTCGCCGCCTATTACGATAAGTCCGTCTATCTTATTGGCTTTAAGGTTTTTAATGGCCTTTTGCTGCCCTTCCTCGGTCTTAAACTCGAGGCAGCGCGCGGTTTTAAGGATAGTACCGCCGCGGTGGATAATGTCGGACACGCTGCGCATATTCATGGGAACGAAAAGATTGTCCAAAAGGCCCTGGAAGCCGCGTTCTACGCCGTAAACCTCCAAGCCCATACCTATGCCGTAGCGCACGACCGCGCGTATAGCGGCGTTCATTCCGGGCGCGTCGCCGCCGCTTGTAAGTACTGCTATTCTCTTTACCTTGTTCATATTTTCACCTGAAAACCTTGTCTGGTTGTAATAGTATCTTTATAATTTCTTGCAATATATTATAACATACGTTTCGCTAAAAATAAAGCACTATTTATAAAGTTTTAAGCGGTTTTTTTCGCGTTTACTGAGACTAATTTAATTTAACGTTTTCCTCTCCGACGAGAGCGCACAGCTCGGCTACGGAAGCGCCGCAAATAGATATTCTGTAATCCATGCGGTAAAGCTTTCCGCTTGCGGTATCTTTAACGTACACGTAGTCGTTACCGGGGTATTCGTCCGCAATTTCTCTAAGCTCTGCCTGAATTTCCCTGTCGTTCACGTCGATAACCAGGCACACCTTTTTGGTATTGGCGTCGCTCGCGCTGAACACCGAAATGTCGTCAACAAAAACGGACACTCCGTTGTCGCTGTCCTTTACCGTGCCGGTAACGGAAACGACGGTATTCTTTTGCCAGAGCGGACGAAGCTTTTCGTACGTCTTACCGAAGCACACAAGCTCTACCGAGCCGTACAAGTCTTCGAGAACGGCCGTACCCATGGTGTTACCCTTTTTGGTAATCTTATGGACCGTTTCGGTCAACATTCCGCCGAGCGTTATTTTCGTATCGCTTCTCGGAAAATCCTCCGAGCCGGGGGTAAGCATGGAAGTGTTGTATTTGTACGTTTTAAGCTTATCGATATAAGCGGACAACGGATGCCCGGACAGATACAGTCCGGCGACGTCCTTTTCCATTTTGTACTTGTAGTCGGGCGGATATTCGTCAAGCTCGGGATAAACGAAATCCTCTTGTATCTCGGGCATGACGTCGAAAAATGACACCTGACCGCGCATCTTTGCCTCTCTCTTTTTTGCGGCCTTATCCATAACGGCGCCGTACGAGGCAATAAGCACGGAACGCTTCTTGTTAAAGCAATCGAACGCGCCGGCATAAATAAGCGATTCTATCATTTTGCGGTTTACAAGGCTCTTTCCGGTCTCGAGGTCGTCCATACGCGATACGAATTCGACAAAATCCTTGTATTCGCCGTTTCTGTTTCGCTCTTCTATTATTCTGTTTATATTGTCGCCGCCAACGCCTTTTATTCCGCCGAGCCCTATACGCACCGCGCCGTTTTCCACGCTGTATTCCGCAACCGACTTGTTTATGCTCGGCGGCAAAACCTTTATGCCTGCTTCTTTCATGTAGGTAAGGTAGTGAGTAAGCTCGTTCAGCTTCGAGATACGGTTGTTTAGGATGGCGGCAAAAAACTCGACCGGGTGGTAGCGTTTGAGCCATGCGGTTTGATAAGTAAGGTACGCATACGCCGCGGCGTGGGACTTATTGAAGCCGTAGGAAGCAAACTTCATCAGCATGTCGTAAAGCTCGTTTGCCTTATCCTCGGGAATTCCGTTCTTAACACACCCTTTTACGCCCGTTTTGGGATTGCCGTGTACAAAATACTTCCGCTCTTCCTCCATCTCTTTTTCTTTCTTTTTGCTCATCATCTTACGGATAGCGTCCGCACCGCCCATTGAGTAGCCGGCAAGCGAGCGAGCGATTTCCATAACCTGCTCTTGGTAGACGATAACGCCGTAAGTAACGTCGAGAATGGGTTTAAGCTTTTCGTGAAGGTATTTTATATTATCCTTATTTTTGCGGTTGTTTATATAGGTGGGGATTTCGTCCATAGGACCCGGTCGGTACAGCGATATACCAGCTATAATCTCTTCGAGCTTGGTTGGTTTAAGGTCGCGCATAAAGTTTTTCATTCCGCCCGATTCCAGCTGGAACACCGCCTCGGTGTCGCCGGCGCCTATAAGACCGTAAACGTTTTGGTCGTCGTAGTCGATTTCGAACATATCGACGTCCTTGCCGGTGGACTGCTTTATGTAGTCGCACGCCTTTTTAATGTCGGTAAGAGTCGTAAGCCCGAGGAAGTCCATTTTAAGAAGTCCGAGCTTTTCGTCTATTACCATGTCGTACTGCGTTACGGCAATCTCTTCGTTTGTTAGCGCAAGCGGAACGTGGTCGTCTATCGGGTCGCGGCAGATAATAACGCCTGCCGCGTGCATACCTATCTGGCGCGGCATACCCTCCACCTTTTCCGCCATGTCGAGTATTCGTTTGGCCGCCGGGTTGCTCTCGTACAAATCGATAAGCTCTTTAACGCCTACGTTTTTCCCTTCCTTGTCCGGCTTTTTGCCGAGAAGCTGAGCGATGTGCAGCTTTTCCGCGCCGCCCGGAATCATCTTGGTTATATTGTTAACCTCGGAGAATTCCATGCTGAACACCCTGCCGACGTCCTTTATGGCCGCCTTTGTGGCGAGCGTGCCGAACGTCGCAATCTGCGAAACGTTGGGTTTTCCGTATTTTCGGGTAACGTAATCGATAACCTCGCCGCGGCGGTCGACGCAAAAGTCTATATCGAAGTCGGGGTTGCTGACGCGCTCGGGATTTAAAAATCTCTCGAAGTACAGCTGATATTTTAGCGGATCGATTTTCGTTATGCCGATAGCGTAAGCTATGATACTTCCGGCGCCGCTGCCTCGACCGGGGCCTACCGGTATACCCTGCGACTCGGCGTAGTGGATAAAGTCCCACACGATAAGGAAGTAGTCGACAAACTTCATTCTCTCGATAACGGACAGCTCGTAATTGGCGCGCTCGAGTATCTCGTCGGTTACCTCGCTGTACCTCTTTTTAAGTCCGTCAAAGGTGAGCTTCCTGAGATACTCGACGCTCGTCATTCCGTCTGGCGGCGTGTAGCTCGGCAAAAGCGGCTCTTTTGCGATAAAGTACGGATCGCACTTTTCGGCTATTTCGAGCGTAGTGTCGAGCGCTTCCTCCTGCCCGGGAAGCGCTTCCAGCATCTCGTCGTAGTTTTTAAGGTAAAATTCGCGCGTCGGGAAATACTTGTCCTCGGACAGCGTAGCGGCGGAATCGCCCACGTCGTCGTTTATGTCTACGGTGGAATGGAAGGATATTGCCATCAGCACCTTTTGCATTTCCGAATCTTCCTTGCGAAGATAGTGCGCGTCGTTGGTGGCAACCGTCTTTACTCCGTTCTTTTTTGCAAGCTCTATGAGGTGCGGAAGCACCAATTTTTGCTCGTCGATATTGTGGTTTTGCAGTTCTACGTAAAAATCGTCGCCGAAAACGGCCTTGAACTTTTTAATCCAATTATCGGCCGTCTCGTAGTCCTTTTTGAGTATTGCCTGCGGAATAACGCCGGCAAGGCACGCCGAAAGACAAATAAGCCCCTCGCTGTGCTTTTTTATAAGCTCAAAGTCGACGCGCGGCTTATAGTACACGCCCTCGACGTACCCTGCCGATACGATTTTAACAAGGTTGTGGTACCCGACCCCGTTTTTGCACAGCAAAACAAGGTGGTTGAGCTTAGGAGGCGCGCCCGTCGCGCTTTTGGTTTTTTGGTGCATGTCGTCGGTCATGTACACCTCGCATCCGACTATGGGCTTAACCTTAAACGGTATGCGTTTTTTCATGAAGTCGAAGAAATCCTCGTCGGGATTGGTGTACTTTGCCGCCGCCATTAAAAATTCGATAGTGGCGTACATATTGCCGTGGTCGGTCATGGCGACCGCCGGTATACCCAGAGAATCGCATACGCCGAAAACCTTGTCGGTGCGGACCGCGCCGTCAAGAAGCGAATACTCTGTGTGAACGTGTAAATGCGCAAACGGTTTCATTTTTCTCACCTCTCATCTTTATTCCGATATCTAACCGTTACAAAATCCTTTTTCGTGTCGGATAATTATTCTATCACGATTAAAAAAAAGTGTCAAGAAGTATTCCGAGTTCGCTTGTACCGAAGTCGGTACACATTTACAAGTGCGCCGAAATTTTACACAAAAAAAGCCCGTTCGTAAGAACGAGCCTTTTATATTAACAAAGTCATAAGCGACTTTGTATTGTTATTATGCCGCGGAAAGCGTTTTTTATTCGCAGAGTTTAATTATTTTTTAATTTATTTATCCGCTTTACATTCGGCTGCTATTTTTATCAGCTTGTCGAACCTATGCTTTAATCCCGACTTACTTATACCCAGCTCTTTTGCGACCGCGCCTATCGAAGCTTGCGGAGAAGCGCGCCTTGCGACCGCCGCCTCGCGAAGCTTTTCGTCCAGCCCGTCTAACCCTATCGATTTTTCGATAACCGCTATCGCATCGCCCACGCTTACCGACGCGTCCACCGTCCTCGACATGTTGGCAAGCTCAAAGTTAAGCCGACGGTTTATATCGCCTTTTACCGCGTACGTTGCGGCGGCGGCGTTCATATCGAGCACAGTCCTATCCGCGCCGATAAGCGCAAGGCAATCGCTCACGTCGCTTATATACTTAACGTACACGACGTACTTTCCGCCGCGCCGTGTAAGGTGCGCGTAAATGTTGTATTTAGAGAGAAGCGCCAAAAAGTCGTTGGCTAAATCCTCCGCGTAAAACGCGAACTCGATATGGTACCCGGCGCTTTTTTTGTCAGTCTGCGCGCTGTCCGCGCTCGGCACCGACACGCTTCCGCAGCCGAGAAACACGCCGCGCGCATAGCACGGCAGCGATTTGATTTTATCCGAAATACCGATAACGTCGAAAACGTTGTTGCCGTTTATAATATAAAGCGCTTTTAAAAGCTTTTCCCCTTCCGCATAAAGCAGCGAGTTGTTGTCGATTTTAAACGTGTCGCGCGGATCGTCGTCGTCCTTACGCGGCGGCGTGGGCGCTATCGAAAAAAGCTCTTTTACAAGCGAGGAGATATACTCGGATATAAACTGATTCTGACAGTCGAGAAGAAGCCCGAACCCGTCGTCCACCCCTTTTTTGTACAGCGAAAAAGTAACGCGGACAAAGCCGGAAAGTATTGCCGTTTTTTCGTCTACGTTTTTTGCGCGCTTTTCGGCAATCTCTTTTTTTACGTCCAATCCCGTCAATTTACTCTATTTGTCCCCTTATTATCGCTCGAATATTTTTATTAGGCTTGTCCGTCGCCGTTTTCTTTGCGTTCGGACGAATACTGTTCATTGAACCGCGCTACCGCGTCGGCGTAGTTTTTGGATCTGAATGCCGGGAACCTTTCCCAGTTGTGAATAAGCTCGAAAGGAATGTGTAAGCGGTTTATAACTTCCAGGATTTTATCCATGTTGCCGACCGCTTCGGGTCGGTGCGCATCGGAGTTAACCACAAACAGCACGCCCTCTTCGCACATTTTTTCAAGCTCTTCGTCCGTTATCGTAAGATTCTTGTTATTAAGCTCGATATAAGTGCCCTTTTGCTTTGCGTACTTGGCTACCGTAATCGCGTCCGCGCGAATATCTCTGTTAATATGCCCGATAAAGTCGATATCGTAGTTATCTATGAGTTTTAGGTAAGCGTCGGTGTTTTTGGCAATCAGCTTTTTGGGCGATTTGGAACGAAGCCCCGAAAACAAGTTTCGTATCTGGAATGAAAATTCCTGACCGAAGCTCGGCGCCTTTGCCGCTCTGTGGTATCCGCCCTGAATGATGTCGAGCATACCTATATATTCGGGCGGAACGTCGAGCGTACCGCGGAACGAGTTAAAGTTGTTTTCTATTCCGGCAAGCACGTGCACGCCGGTCTCTTTTGTCGCGGCCTTGCAATCTTCCAAAAATCGGGGAAACTCTTTCTTTTTTATACCCAAACACAGATGCTTTAACCCGTGGTCGGTTATAGCAACCTGTTTTAAACCTACGTCTTTGGCAACGCGCGCGTTATCCATAACACTGCCCTTGCCGTGGCTGTAAGTCGTATGCGTATGGTAGTCGCCCCAAAAAGCCATTTAATCGAATTCTCCGATATAAATAATTTCTTCTTCCGCTCGAATGTTATACTCGAGCAACCTTTTCTTTACGACGTTTATTATCGAAACTACGTCGCGCGCGGTCGCACCGCCGAGGTTTACTATGATGTTGGCGTGCTTGTCGGATATTTGAGCGCCTCCGACGCGGTACCCCTTTAAGCCGGCGTCGTCGATAACCTTAGCTATCTTAATGCCCTCGGGATTTTTAAACACCGACCCGGCGCTTCTACCCTTAGGCTGGGAGGCCGCCCTTAGCGCCGAATACGAGCGGCATCTGTTTTTTACTGCGGACGGTTTATCCGCGGTTAACAGAAAGCATGCCGATATCACGGTCATATCGTTTGTAACGGCGCTCGACCTATACGAAAAACCAAGCTCGCCGTTGCTTAGCCGAACGACCCTTCTATCTACCGAAACGTCCGCATAAACAAGCCGTTCCGAAACGGTGTGGGAAAACGCGCCGGCATTCATGACGACCGCGCCGCCCACCGTACCCGGTATTCCGCACGCCCACTCAAGCCCGGACAGCCCTTCCTCGGCGAGGAAGGCGCAAAGCGCCGGCAGCGTCGTTCCAGATCCGCAGGTAACGATAGGTCCGTCGCGAAGGAAAGAGCAATACCTGTTAATTACGACCGTGCCGTCGTAGCCGCCGTCGGATACGAGCACGTTGGACCCGTTGCCCAGCACGAGAGCTTCACCAGAAAAATCGATAAGCTCTTCCGCCGATTTTGCAACGATTAGCCGCTTTGCGTCGCCGCCTATTCCAAGCGAAGTGTACGCGCTTAGTGTTCGACTCATATATTGTACTCCGTTTTAAAAAAAAATTCAATTGTTTTTAACGACCTTTAACACAAAGAAAATACTATTTTCGAGAAGTATGTATAAAATCCGTAAAAATATTGCAAAAAGCATGTACATATGTTATAATGTAAGGTATGGAATTGTACGAAGCCAACAGAATACTGCGTTCCGTAAAGGCGGCGATTTGCGCAGACGGCGTTAAGCTTCCCTCGTCTGCCGAGACGGACGGGCTTATGATGCTGCTCGATAAGCTCGACTGCGAAAAGTTCCTCACGGGAAAGATTAAGCATGCGCAGGGCTACCCCGTAGGGTCCGCCGCATATAACCGCGCGTATAGTTCCATTGCGTTTTTCCGCGCACTCTTCGCTCTTAAAAACGGCATTTCCGACCCCGTAACCTCGATATCGGTCATGCTGCTTCACAAGTCCGTTTGCGGCGACCTCGACCCCGAGGCAGGAAAGCCGCGCACGACCGACGCGTTTACAGGCGGAAGCGCGCACACCGACGCAAAGTATATCGCAGGCTCGCTTAAAGCTATCGTTACCAAAATGAACGAAATAGAAAGCGCGCCCGTTATCGGCAAGGACGATTTTGCCGGTTATTTAACCCATTATATGCGCGAGCTTATCATAATGCACCCGTTCGAGCGCGGTTCGGAATTTACCGTTCGGCTGTTTATTATGCTGTTTTGCAAGCTTAAAGGCTTTACGCTCTGCTACTACCGCACTTCCCCCGGTCAGATAAAAGCGGCGGAGGACGACGCGTTCTTTTCGGACGACATAACGCCGCTGTATAAAATTCTGTTTAACTGCCTGTCCTACGAGAGTACGACCGTAAGCGAACCCAAAAAGCCACGCACGCCCAAAACGCGGCGCGAGGTGTTAAGCAAAGCGCAAAAGGTTCGCCCGGGCGACACCGGCGAACAGCAGATAGATAATGTAAAAGCAAAGGCATTCGAGGACAAGCAAACGGAAAATCCGTCCAACGACGACATTCTGCGCCGCGCGATTAAGCTTCAGCAAAAAATATCAAAGCTCAACGAACAGCTGACCGAGCTTATGAACCAGTCTACTTCTAACGATTCCAAAAATAAACAAAAAGATTAAAAGCTCTCGAACCCGAGAGCTTTTTACTGCCTAAAATATATAAAATAAGCGTAATCGACTTTATCTTACACCGTTATAAACTGTACAATAAATTGAAATTAATCTGTCATAATCTTAAAAAACGAATTTTATACTTTATTTTCTATTCTTTTTTGCAAATGATATGGACTTGAATATTCATAACCGATAACACAAACATTATCGTCTTTTAATACAAATTTGTTAGTCATTAAATACTCTATTGCATCATCTATATTTTTGTAATTGGTTTCGTTAATAAAAAATTGTCTTGTATTGAAATCGTATTTAACAATACGGCGATACGGATTTATAGGCTCCATATAAACTTCGAATGAACAATAAATATCGTTTTCAGATAAAATAAAAATCTTTTCGGGAGTGTTTGATGTCATTAAAAATTGCTTTATGTCTTCAAGTTTTATAAATTTTTCTTTGTCTCTAAATGACTTTTGTTTGCCGTCTACATTTAAATATATCTTCTTTTTTTGAAGAGGCTCTTTTTCATTCATAGTATTAAATATGCCAATTAAGCCGAAAAGCACAATAAATATACTTAGTATTGTCCAACCGGCTCCAAGCAAATTTTGCCATACTACTTTGCTGTTTAAGAATTTGACTTCGATAATGATTGAAATGATTATCGAGCTCAAACCGATAAGTGCGGAAAGTAAATATAAAGAAAGTTTGCATTTCTTTTTCATTGTTTGTCAAACCTCTAAATTATTATTTATCGTACAGAACAGTGTGTTTAAGTCATTCCTTACGGAACTTAGACCTCAACCTTTCGTTAAGCTCGTCCACCGCTTTAAAACCGAGGTCGTTAAGTCTGTGCGTTCTTGCCGCCGCCTCGAGTATAACCGCAAGGTTTCTGCCGGGCTTAACCGGTATTACGTACAGCGGCACTTTTACCCCGAACATAGAATACGTCTGCTCTTCCGAACCGAGTCTGTCGTAGTTTGCTTTGTCGTTCCACGTTTCGAGGCGAACGACCATGTCTATGCTTTTGGTAAGCTGAACCGCGCCGGCGCCGTACATCGCCTTGACGTCGATTATGCCTATGCCGCGAAGTTCCATAAAATATCTTATAACGTCGGGACTGGTTCCGTCCAGTCTGTTTCCTATACGGCGGATAGTTACCGCGTCGTCGGCAACGAGTCGGTGTCCGCGCTCGATAAGTTCAAGCGCGGTTTCGCTTTTACCTATCCCCGACTCACCCACAACGAGTACGCCCACGCCGTACAAATCCATTAGCACGCCGTGAATGGTTTTTTGGGGCGCGAGAATTTCGTTAAGATAGAGCGACAGCTTGTTTACGAACATCGTCGTACGAAGCGAGGAACGCAGTAAAACCCTGTTATACTTTTGCGCGGCGTAAATAAGCTCGTCGCAAGGCGCCATTGTCGAGGTTAAGATTAAGCACGGAATGGGCTGCTTCATAAGCTCTTCGCACGCGGTTTTCCGAGCCTGGTGCATCATCTGCAAAAGGTACGTCGTTTCCATCTCGCCGAAAACCTGCACCCTTTCCGCCGAAAAATGCTTATAGTATCCGGCAAGCTGAAGTCCCGGCCTATTTATGTTAAACGTGGAAAACTTTATCGTAGTGTTATCGCCGCGATACAGCGTTTCGAGTTCCATTGCCGAAGTAAACTCGTCAATGGATATGACCGCTTCCGATTCCTCGATTTCGGCGGAAGCTTTTCCGCTCGGCGCACCGCTCGCGGCGCCGTCTTTTTCGTCCGCAAGCTTATTATCGCCGTTTTCGATAACATCCGACTTATTTACTTTTTCACCTTGTTTAGAAGCTTTCTTCTTGGGCATAGCCGACCTCCTATCCGTTTAACCGCGCGAGAATGTATTCCTCGATTACCTTTGCGACTCCGTCGTCGTTGTTGCTTTCGGCGACGAGGTCGGCAAGATTGCGGATTGGCTCGCGCGCGTTTGCCATAGCGACGCCCATGCCGGCAACCTTAATCATATCCACGTCGTTAAAACTGTCGCCGAAAACCATAACCTCGGACATATCAAGCCCGTAATGCTCTGCAACCGCCTTTACGCCGGTACCCTTGTCCGCGCCGCGCATTAAGCACTCTATCATGGTCGGCTGAAAGTCCTCGCCTTCCTCTTTCAGCCTTAAAAGAAGCGGCGCCGTCGACTGGATAAAGTGAAGCTCGGGAAACTCGATATTAAGCGAAGAAATAAGCTCGGTAACGACGCGCTCGTCCACTATAAGAAGGATTTTAACGATAGGCTTAGGCGAACCGGCCGCGTACGAAACGAGGTCGCCGACAGGCTCTGCGGAAACGCCGACCGCCTCGCAGTACTGCCTTGTTTTGAAATTGATTTTTTCCACCTTCAAGCCGCCCACCGAATACATCTGCACAAGCGCGCTCTTCGGAAGAGCATACTTTATAAGCGCCGCCGCCGTGTCGTTTTCGATACTGACTACCGAATCGGCTTCCATAGTAGAAGAATCGACAATCATACAGCCGAGGTTGCAAACCATCTTTACCGGGTACTTATCAAGCCCCAAAAGGTTGCGGTACGGCTCGACCCCCTCGGGAGAACGTCCCGTGGACACCGTAAATATTCCGCCGGCATCGCGGTAGCGCGCAATCGCGTCGAGATTGCGCTTAGACACAGTAAGCTCGTCGTTTAGCATTGTTCCGTCGAGATCGACGGCAACCATTTTGTATTTGAGCGTTTTTTCTTTCATTTCCTCACCGCCGTGAAAGTAGGTATAAATATTTTTAGCCGCGGTCTTTGTTATCCCTGCTTTTTCCGCAAGCTCGTCCACGCTCGCCTCGACAACGGTACGCGTGTTAAACGCCTCGAGCACCTTTTTGACGGTGGCGGCGCCCACTCCCGGCACGCTTTTAAGCTCGCTCTCGTACCGCTTAGAACGCAAGGTGCGGTGGTACATTATGGCAAATCGGTGCGCCTCGTCCCTAACGCGCTGCATAAGCTTTAAGCCGTAGTCGTCGCGAGTAAGCTTAATCGGAACGGGATTGCCTCTTAAATAAATCTCTTCGTCCTTTTTGGCAAGCCCGACCATAGGCACCGACACGCCGACTTCCTCGGCGGCGCGGCAAGCAAATTCCACCTGCTCGAGTCCGCCGTCTATGACGATAAGATCGGGAAGCTCGTTAAACCCGGCGTCGCCGTTTATATAGCGAATAAACCGCCGAGTGAGAGTTTCGTACATCGAGCGGAAATCGTCCGCGCCCTCGACGGTGCGAATTCTGTACCGACGGTACTGCGCCTTGTCCGCCTTACCGTCGATAAACACGACCTGCGACGCCACCTTGTCGACGCCCGAAATATTGGAAATATCGTAGCATTCTATCCGCCTGGCGCTCGTAAGATTAAGCACCGCTTTAAGTCTCTCGCACGCGCCGATCGTCATATCCGTTTCGCGCTTTTGTCTGTCAGAGCTTTTCAGCAAAAAGTCGGTGCAATTACTTTTTGCGGTGTCGAGAAGCTTTTTCCTCATTCCCTTTTGCGGGAAAGATATGAGCGGCCGTTTGGAGAACACCGAACGGAAGTATTCGGAAATAGGTTCGACGTCAATCTCTTGTTGCAAGCAAATCTCGTCGGGAAGCTCGTTCGTCATAGAATAATACTGCGGCAGGAATGATGTCATGTCGCCGCCGAATACCTGCGGCTCGTTAATGATGTAGTTTTTTACGCCCATCATTTTGCCGCCGCGAACTATGCAAACGCTCACCGCGCCGTAAATGCCGTTATCCGTGTAATAAAACGTGTCGATATCGACAACGCTTCCAAGCTCGCCCACCACCTTGCTTTTTAGGTTGTTGAGAACTTTAAGCTGGTTTCGGTACGAAATGGCGCGCTCGAAGTTTTCGCTCTCGGCGGCGGCGGTCATTTTTTGCGTTAAAACGCCCGAAATATCGTCGCTGCCGCCCGAAAGGAAGGAAGCCGCGCTACTTATAGCCTTCATGTATTCCGCCCTATCACAGCGCTCACAGCACGGCGCAAGGCAAATATCGAGGTCGTAGTCGAGACAAGGCCGAGCGCGCTTTTTAAGCTTGCCGCGGCAGGTGCGAAGTCGAAAAACAGAACGAAGAATAGCAATCACGTCGCGAACGGATACGCCTATAAACGGCCCGAAGTACCGCGCGCCGTCGCGCTTCACCTTGCGTGTAACCTCTATCGACGGGTACTCGTCGCGCATGTCGATACGAATGTACGGGCTTGTTTTGTCGTCTTTAAGAAGAATGTTGTAGTACGGCTTGTACTTCTTTATGAGGTTGTTTTCGAGCGCGAGCGCGTCCTTTTCGGTACGGGTGATGATATACTCGAAGTCGGCGATGTTATCAACCATCGCCTGCACCTTAACCGGCTTTTCGGTATGCTGAAAATATTGGCGCACTCTGTTTTTAAGCACGACTGCCTTGCCGACGTAAATCACCTTACCCGTCGAATCGCGCATAATGTAAACGCCGGGATTATCGGGTAGGTCCTTCAGTTTTTGAGCTATGCGGTCGTTCACGACTTCACCTCGGACGGCAAAGAAAATTCGCAGCCGCAAAAGCTTTGACGGTAGATACCCAGCTCTCGGGAAAGCCGCGTCGAGCGCAAAAATCCGTCGCGCTTTTTAAAGTCGCGCGGAAGGAACGGCACGCCGTACTCGTCCGACAGCTTGTCGCCGATAGAAAAAATACGCCTAAAATCCTTGTGCGGACTCACGGTAAGAGTCGTCGTAAACATATCGAAGCCGTTTTCGGCGGCATATTCCGCCGCGCCATTGAGCCTGTCCGAAAAGCAGAGAGTACACCTCTCGCCGCCTTCTTTCAGCGCGGAGTAGTCGAGAGCGTAGGACAGATACGCCGAGTAGTCGTGCGGCGGAACGACGAGCGGAAGAGAATAGCGCTCGGCAACCGTGGAAATAGCTTCGAGCCGCCGTTCGAACTCGCCGTCCATAATGCACGGATTATAGTAGAACAGCGTAATAACGCCGCCGTCGTCAAGAAGCGGCTCAATCGCCCCGAGACTGCAAGGACCGCAGCAGGCGTGAAGCAGTATTTTTTTTCCGGCAATGTTTCCGTCGAACAGCATATCAGTAAATAATGGTAACAGGCCCGTCGTTGACCTGGTCGATTTTCATATCCGCGCCGAAAACGCCGCACTTGACGCCCTCGCCGCAGCCGATTTTATCCATGCACGAGCGGAACGCTCTCACGCAATAGTCGAAGAGTTCTTTTGCGTCTGCCGCCGGCCGCTTCGCACCCGAAAAGCTCGGGCGGTGTCCGTTTTTAATGTCGGCACAGAGCGTGAAGTTGGATACGAGAAGAATATCCCCTTTAAGGTCGGAAACCGAGAGGTTCATCTTGCCTCCGTCGTCCTCGAATATACGCATGAGCGTAACCTTTTGCGCGAGCGCATCGGCGTGGGAATATTCGTCGGGTTGTTCGACCCCGACGTAAACGACAAGCCCTCGCCCGATCTCGGCCTTAATTTCGCCGTCAACCGACAGCTTCGCACCGTATACGCGTTGAATAACCGCTTTCATACCGACATTTTAACACAATCGTGCGATAAATACAAGTAAACCGCTTGACAAAAACACCAAAATATATTAAACTTATTAAGCTAAAAACCTTACGGGCAATTAACTCAGCTGGGAGAGTGTCTTCTTGACGTGGAGAAAGTCGGGGGTTCGAGTCCCTCATTGCCCACCACAAAAAAGCGCACCGCTTGTCGGTGCGTTTTTTTGTGGTATGATATCTGATGGACGAGAACCCGCGAGGGCGCGAGGCGTTAATAAAATATACCTGTGGCATATTTTTAGCCGAGCGGTGCGAGCAATTTATAATTGCGAGCACGGCGGTTTTGTTTACAAAACCGCACGAGTCCCTCATTGCCCACC
>JAFLVD010000009.1:0-2670 GCA_022508485.1 Clostridiales bacterium
TGCCGCGAAGCGGCTACTTATTCACTATTCACTATTACTTTCTACTTATTAAAAAGGACCGCATAGCGGTCCTTAACATTAAATTTCACACCTGCGCGAGTAAAGGGTCTGACCTGTCAAGCACAAAGCTTGACCGAGGTGCTGTTTCACTTCTTCACTCTTCACTATTACCTATTCACTCGCCGAAAGCGGTCAGTCGTCCTCGTCGACGTATTCCTGTTTTTCGGGCGCGGTCTCTTTGGGCAAAACGGGAGAGTCCGGCTCGTCCGCGTTAACGACGGGACCTGCCGGCTTCACCCCTTCAATAACAACCTCGCCCTTTCCGTCGGTTGCGGCGGCAACTGCTCTTTCCGGGTGAAGCATGCTTTTCGCGAAAAACTTTCTGTACAGGAAGATGTACGCCACGCCGATTATCACGAGCACGATACTCCAAATCTGCGACGGATAAAGCGCGTCGCCCAAAAACTTGCCGCGCGCGTCGCCGTCGCCGCGGAAGAATTCGAGCACGAACCGCCAAATCCCGTAGGCGATAAGATATACGGTAAAGTTGTAGTTAAACTTGTTTCTGTAATACAACAGCGCCATAACCGCGGCGAGGATAAACAGGAACACCATTTCGAAAATCTGTGTAGGTACTCGGTTGGCGTCGTCCACGAGTGCGCACGGCAAGCCGAACCAAGCGTCGGTCTTGACGCCGTAGCAGCAACCTGCGAAAAAGCAGCCGAGCCGACCGAAGGCGTGTGCCAGCACAATGCCGATAGGAATAAACGGAAGCGCGTCCGAGAGCGTGGCGTTCATCTCGCCCGAAAAAAACTTAACCGTGTTTTTGGGCCGAATAACCTTCATAAAAAGCATGTACAAGCCGATAAACGTCGCCGCGCCGCCTATAAGTCCGCCGAGGAAAGTAATGCTTTCGCCGAATTGGAAGCCGGCCGAGGGATTGGCGATATAGTTGTAGGTCGCCTGGAACAGAGCGGCAAACAAAAATCCTATACCCGTGCTCAGCACGCCGATAATAACGATAACGTTGGAAGAGTAGTCGTTAAATTTAAGCTTATCCATAGTAATAATAAGCAGTGCAAAGCACGCCGCAATACCGATTGCGATACAAATGCCGTAAAGATGCACCCCTCTTCCGAAAACTTCGAACAGCGGTTCAGGATACATAGTTACCTCCGTTCCGAATTTTCCCCATTATAGCATTTTTCAATCGATATGTAAAGCGATTTTTATTCCGCGCGCCTTTGGCGGAAAAACCGAAGGGGTGCCGTACGAATAAACGGAGGACCGCCTATTATTTTAAAATTCCCGAAAAATACCTGTCGTTGTTTATAACGCTCGGGTGGTCGGGGCGAAGCTTTTTTGCGCGAAGATGATATCGGTACGCATTTTCAATGTCGCCCAAGCGGTCGTAGCACACGGTAAGCCACACGAACGGGATAAAGCCGTAGCAATCCGTATCGATAAACGCGCCCGACTTAATATCCGGCTTAACGGAATGTGCGCGCTTAAACCAGTATATCGCAGACTGATAGTCGTTTTCGCTTAAAAACCGAATGCCTATCTCGCAGCACGCTTCGCCCGTCGGAATTCCGAACGTAAAGCTTTCGAAAAGCGCTCTTTTTGCCGAAAGCGTATCGCCGAGCTTAACGTAACAGCGTGAAAGCATTATGCACGCGTCGACCTTGTTTACCGAAAATCCGCCGGGAAGGTCGATAAACTTACGGAAAGCCTTTTCCGCCGCGGACATATCGCCCGAGTAAAAAAGCTCTCTGGCATAATAGTAATAATCGCGCGGCGTAAAGACCTCGCCCTCCGCCGCCATTTTTTTATAAATATCGAGATTGCGCGTTCCGCTCGTTCGTTCGGACGGCTTGGCGTGTAAAATGTACGGCGCTTTTTTTACAACCGTCCCTTTTAGCTCTATCGCCTCGTGAACTCTGCCCTTCCACATAAACTGCGGCGCTCTTCGTATTATGCGCTCGCGGTAGTACGAAAAAAGCGGCCTGCCCGTTTCGTCGCGGTCGAGAACGTACGGAAGCATTATTATATCGGTTTTGCCGTCGAGCGCGTCCTTGATTTTAAGTATTTTGCGCGCGCACTCGAGCGTAACAACGTCGTCGGCGTCAAGCCATATCCAATAATCGCCCGTCGACTTTGCCACGGCGTAGTTTCGCGCCGCCGAAAAATCGTCCACCCACGGAAACGAAAAAACCTTGTCTGTAAACCGCCGCGCTATTTCCGCCGTTTTGTCCGTCGAGCCGGTATCGACAATTACTATTTCGTCGGCGTACACCGCCGCGGTGGACAGTGCGCGAGCAAGCACGTCCTCCTCGTTTTTTACGATCATGGTTAAACTGAGCCTCACGACACAACACCTCTATTATGGTGTATGATAAAATCGCCGTTCACGTGATTCAAACAGCTAAATAAATAATAGATAAGAAATAAGATTGAATAGATAAAAGATAATAATTATGGACCGCTTCGCGGTGAGCTTTTATTATAAAAGAGCGCGCAAAGCGCTATCTCGACTACCCTCTCATCATTTCGACCGAAGCGAGTTTGCGAGCGTAGCGGAGAAATCTAGGCGAAGCCGCACAACTTGTTAATAGCTACCACTTTGCGGCGGTTCGCCTGGACCCCTCGACGTTGCTCGGGGTGATGCGC
>JAFLVD010000009.1:2770-67751 GCA_022508485.1 Clostridiales bacterium
CTTTGCGGCGGTTCGCCTGGACCCCTCGACGTTGCTCGGGGTGATGCGCGGCGTGTAAACAAGACCCCACTGCGCAAGAGTGGCTGTAAATAAGTAATAAGTAACAGTGAATAGCGAAAAAGTAACTGCTTTGCAGCATTTCGATTATTCATTATTCATTTTTATCTCTTATCTCTTATCTTTTATCTCTTATCTTTGCCTCCGCATGCGGCGCTTCATTATAAAAAATTCCCACGGCCGGACCGTGGGAAAATTTTTATTTTTTATTAAACTTATTCATAAGCGCGGCGAGCTTTTCCTCGACGGTGGCGCCGGTCGAGTAGTTTTCTCTTTCCACGCGCTCGTGGTAGCCGCTACCGCGCGCGCCGTTACGGTCGCGGTCGTACGGCTTACGCGGCGGACGGCCGTCCTGCGGTCTTTCCTTTCTTTCGTACTTTTGCCCTTCCTCGTGCGCCGCCAAAGCCGCCGCCTGTCGCGCCTCGCGGTTGGCTTGGCGTTTTAGGTATTCCTCGTGCCGTTTTTCGCGCTCTTCCTTGCGTTTTAGGTATTCCTCGTGCTTGGCGTCGCGTTCGGCTTTTCTCTGCTCGGCGCGCTCTTGCTTTTGCTTTTCGTAATCCGCCTTCTTTTGCTCGCGAAGCGCCGGGTCTATCATGGTAAGCGCGATGCGGTGCTTTTCCTTGTCGACCGAAAGCACCCACACGTTAACCTTGTCGCCCACTTTGAGAACGTCGGACGGGTGGTGAATAAAGCTGTCCGAAATTTCCGAGATGTGCAAAAGTCCGTCCTGGTGTACCGAAATATCCACAAACGCGCCGAAGTCGGTAACGTTTCTGACGACGCCGCTTAGCTGCATGCCGTCGGTGAGATCGTTCATATCCATAAGGTCGGAACGAAGTACGGGCGGAGGCAGGCTGTCGCGAACGTCTCTGCCCGGCTTAGTAAGCTCGCTCGCAATGTCTAAAAGCGTGGGAACGCCTACGCCTATCTCGGCGGCGACCGCTTCCTCGCCTGCTTCCTTTATTCTGTCCGCAAGGCTGCCGAGCTTGTTGTTTTTTACGTCGTCCGCACTGTACCCGAACTTGTCGAGAAGCTTTTGCGCCGCTTCGTACGACTCGGGGTGAACGGCGGTGTTGTCGAGTACGCTCTCGCCGTCGCGTATACGCAAGAAGCCCGCGCACTGCTCGAACGCCTTAGCGCCGAGCTTGGGCACCTTTAACAATTCCGCTCTCGAAGTAAACGGCTTGTGCGAGCGGTATTCCACGATATTCTTCGCCGTGCCGATATTAAGTCCCGACACGTAGGACAGCAGCGAGTACGACGCTGTGTTAAGGTCGACGCCGACGCTGTTAACGCAGTCCTCGACCGCGGCGGTAAGCGACGACACGAGCCGTTTTTGCGGCATGTCGTGCTGGTACTGCCCGACGCCGAGCGAGCGCACGTCCACCTTGATAAGCTCGGCGAGAGGGTCGAGAAGGCGGCGCGCAATAGAAATTGCGCTTCGTATCGTAAGGTCGAGATCGGGAAATTCCTCTACGGCGATTTTGTCCGCGCTGTACACGGACGCGCCGGCCTCGGACACAATCGCGTATGTTACCGGACGGTCAAGCTCTTTAAGCAGGTCGGCGACGAAGATTTCCGTTTCCTTAGACGCGGTGCCGTTGCCGATAGCGATACAGTCGACGGCGTGCTTTTCGATTAGCGGTTTTAATATCGCTTTGGCTTCCTCAATCTTCTTTTGCGGCGGAGTCGGGTGAATAACCGCCTTGTCGAGGAACTTGCCGCTCGCGTCGATAACCGCGACCTTGCAGCCCGTTCTGTACGCAGGGTCGATACCGAGTATTACCTTGCCCCTTAAAGGCGGCTGTAAAAGAAGCGGTTTAAGATTGCGCTCGAACGTTTTAATCGCCTGCTCGGAAGCGCGAGTAAAAAGCTCTTTTCTTACTTCGCTCTCGATCGACGAGGAAAGAAGTCTGTCGTAGCTGTCCTCGATAGTTCTGTCTATAAGCTTATCGAACGCCGAGCTTTTCTTTTTGGCGTCCGTTATTATCTTTATGCACTTGTCGCGGTCTACGGCTACGCTGACTTTAAGGCAGCCCTCTTTTTCGCCGCGAGTTACCGCAAGCACGCGGTGGCTGGGAACGGTGGAAGCCGCCTCGTTGAATTTAAAATACGTTTCGTAAATCTTTTTCTTTTCGGCGTCCTCGCACTTTTCGTCCGGGACCGCCACAAGCCTGCCGGCGGAAAATGCGTTTTCTCTCAGCGCACCGCGAATATCCTTGTCGTCCGAAATGCGCTCGGCTATAATATCGCACGCGCCGTCGATTGCCGCTTTGGCATCCTCGACGCCCTTTTCCGCGTCGATGTACGGCGCGGTAAGCTCGGTCTCGTCGTAAGACGTAAGCTCTTGCGCCTCGATGATATCCGCAAGCGGTTCGAGACCCTTTGCGATAGCGACGGAAGCGCGCGTGTTCTTTTTTTGTTTATACGGACGGTAAACGTCCTCCGCCTCGGTAAGAGTTTTTGCGTTTTCGAGCGAGACGGCAAGCTCGTCCGTCCATTTACCCTGCTTCTCGATAGACGCTTGAATTTCCGCTTTGCGTTCCGCAAGGTTTTTAAGATACTCGTATCTGTCCGCGATTTCGCGAATCGTCTGGTCGTCCGTAGAGCCGTGCATTTCCTTGCGGTAGCGCGCTATAAACGGAACGGTGTCGCCCTGGTCGAGCATTCCAACAATGTTGGAAACGTGGTCTTCCCTGATGCCGAACTCTTCGGCAAGTTGTTTTTTGATGTCCATAAAAGCCTCTGTATCATTTTGCCGCAAAATCGCAGCAAAAATATTTTACAATATCCGCGCCGTAAAATCAATCCTTTTTGCTAATTTTAATGTACTTTTTTATATGCATGCCGCATACCGTAATTATATGAAAGAATTTCAAAATCCCGTCTCGACCGAAATACAAAAATCCCACCGCTTCGACATGACCGACCGCAAAAAAGCGTCTCTGACCGGCGTAAAATCGGTGGACGGCGCCACGTCGTCCGAGCTTACCGTTACAACCGTACTCGGCAAGCTCGAAGTTAAAGGCAGCGAGCTTAAAATCGTCAAGTTCGACGAGGTTGACGGCAACCTCACCTTTACCGGCAATATCGACTCGGTTAAGTACGCCGCGCCCAAGCAGTCGTTTATCAAACGGTTATTCAAGTGATAGAACTGTATTCGTTTCTGTTCTGTCTGGGGCTGGGCATTGCCGCGCGACCGCTGTTTATTGCGGTAAGCCTGCTCGCAAAGCGAACAAACCTTATCCCGGTAACCGTCGTCCTCGACTTTTTGTTTGCTTGCACGGTGGGCGGCGCGTTTATCGCGTACGTCATTCTATCGGGCGCGGTGCTCGCCCCGTACATGTTTGCCGCGCTGTTTTCGGGCTACCTTATAACATACCGATTAACGAAAAAAACCCCGAACAAAAAACCTCGCGAGTAGCGAGGTTTTGCTTTTTTTTATTTTTCTTCCGCAGGGATACGCTCGGCGGTTCTTAGTACCTTGACGGCGATAGTTCTCGACCAGATTTGCGTGCCGAGAGACGCGAGCGCCAAAAACATTCCCACAAGCCCCAGCCCGTCGAAAGCCATGCAAACAAACGAAAGCTTCATTACGAACATGACCAAAAGCAATGCGACAAACAATTCCTCGGGGATATACGCAAAAAACTTAAATCCGTTTTTGGGCGCGCGCTCGACGGGGATTCGCTTAATAAGCTTATTGCGCGTAAAGTTCATAACTATTGTGTAAATCGCCACAACCGGCGTAATAAAGAACAGAAATGTGTAAGAGTACGCATACGACGGATAGTTTTTCAGCAGAAAGCCGCTCTCCGTTTCGGTGAGCATGAACACCGCCACAAGCTGAAGCATAAACGCGATAATGCTCAGCAGCGCGCGCGTAAACGATAACCGCGTCAAGTCTTCGTCGGCTTGCTGTAAATACCAGTACGCGCCCGAATACTTTTGCTTTTTTTGCTTTTTCGGTCGGTCATGGGTAGTCGGCTCGGGATTTTCGGTTTCCGTTTCGACGTTTTTTTCGTTTTCGTTATTCATCTTTAACGCGCAAACTCCAATACTCGTACTGAACCTCGTTTCGGTGCGCCTTGTAGTAATCGGCAAGCGCCTCGGCCGCCGAAATTTCGCCCATTTCGGCAAGCTCTTCAAGCTCGACAAGCCCCGTCGGCTCGTCTTTGGACAGGTGAATAAGCGCAAGCTTTACGGCGCAGACCGCGACTCCGGCCTTTATCCCTATTCGGTAATAACGCTCGGCGTCGTCCGGCTTTTCTTCCTGCGCGCACCTGTCGCCCAAATACATAGCCGCGTCCGGCTGATTAAGCTGTGCCGCAAGCACGGCGAATTTATACGCCTCGTCGGGACTGTCCGCCTCGATAAGCCGCGAATATTCCCACAGCGCGGCAGGCTCGTTACCCTGCACTCGGCGCAAAAGCTCTTCCGAAATATCAGGCATCGGTCTTTGCCGTCGCAAGCGCCTTAACCGCCGCCTCGTCGCACGACGCCGCCGCGGAAAGGATAGCCTTATACGATTTGGCAAGTTCGGCGGCAAGAACCGCACCGGCTTTTACGCCGTGCTTTACTCCGCCGATAGCCGAGTAAATCGCCTTAAACGGGAAAAGATCGGTGGACAGCGCCGTGCCTTTTTCGAGCACGGAAAGAAGCGCGTCCAACCTTACCGTTCCGTACACGCCGCACGCCGAAAGAGGCGTGGAGTGAGCGAACACGTCCGTTTTTTCGGTGGGTCCTACGAACACGAGATAAAACTTTGTCCATTGTCCGGCCTCGCACGCAACAACGCACGGGATGCCGCCGTCCGCCGCCGCTTTAATCAGCTTAGCCGCCTCGCGGATTGTCGAGTTTTTGGGGCCGGTAACCGAAAGCGCCGGAACCGGATAATCGAGAAGCGCAACCTTAACGGCGCCGCCGTCGAGCTGCGCCTTTACCGCCGCCGTCGAAAGTGCCGTTTCTCCGCAGCATGTGTAGTAATCGCCGTCGCCCGACGAATGGGCTATTGTCATTTTGTACGCTTCCGCAAAAGCCGCCATGCGCGAGGCGACGTCCTCTGACATAAAGTCCTTGCATTCGAGCTTACCGACGCACGCGCCTGTCGAAAGCGGCGTGTATTTAAGATGATCGCCGCCGACGGGGATTGCAACCGAGTGCGCGCCGTCGCCGCCTGCCTCGTAGTGCGTGTAGCCGTTATCGGTGCCCGAGGCGGAATTTGTTACGCCGCCAACCTGCGCATAAAGGTCGAAAATAAACTCGAACGCTTTTTTGGGGTTGCGCGAGAACTGGTCGTTAAAGTAGTAGTTTACCGTATGCGGCAGAGGAAGAAGTATATCCGTAACCGCCGCCTTGTCGACCGACGTAAGGCTTAAAAGCTCGTCGATAAGCTCGGCGTAGGTTGCGTCGCCGTAGTCCGCTTCGGAAAGCTCGGGCTTAGCGCCGACAAGCGTCGCAAGCTTGTTAAGGGTATAAACCGCGTCGAGCGAGTCGAGCATAAGGTTATCCTCGGCAAACGCGATAAGCTTATTTAAAACATTGTTAATATTCGCTTTCATTGTGTCCTCCGATTATATCTTTTTCGTATTATAGAATACCATATTGCCGCTTAAAATGCAAGTAAGTAAGCGCCACTATAAAAGATAAGAGATAAAATTGAATAATGAATAATCGAAATGCCGCAAAGCAGTTACTTTTTCGCTATTCCACTATTCACTCTTCACTATTACCTATTCACTCGCCACGAAGCGGCGTCGGGGCGGCTATGTTTCGTTTTATGTCGTTTTTTACGCGCTTTCCAAAAAAACAAAATATTATTCCCTGTCGAAAAAAGTCGAACGGATTTGCTTATATCCGAAACGTGTGGTAAAACGGAGATATGCCCGACTTAGGATTTTTATATTCGGATATAGTATGCGACGCGGAGTTTAGACTGACCGCCGGACTGCTGGTCGCAAAAAGCGGCGCGCGCCCCGACCTAAAAGGGTACGCGCACTTAATCGACGCGGTTATTCTGTACGGATCGGGTGTGGCGCAGTCGTTTTGCGAAATATACCGAATAATAGGCGAACTGCACCGCAAGAAAACAAAGACGGTAATGCGCGAAATGAGCTATTGCGTAGCTCAATCGCCGGCAATGCCGCAAATGCTTACCGCGCTTACGGGCGTGCCCGTTCGCCTTTCCGATATTCACTTGGGGCTTGTAATATCCTGTCTCGGGGAAATATTCAAGCGCCCTCATTCGTCGCTGTACGACTGAACCTATTTAATTTCCGAAATTTTTTCGATAAATTCCGCGCCGTCGATTTTTCCATCGCTCACGAGCTTGAACTTATCCAAAAGCATATTGACTGCAAAAACGGAATAATTGAGTAAATACCTTAACGCCTCGACCGAAAGCACCGTCGTTTCGCGGAAAACAAGTGCCTGTCTATACGTGAGCGCGCCGCCTTTAAGTCTAAGGTCGAAATTGCCGTCTACGAGAAAGGCGTTGGCGGCGCACACCGCTTTTGCCCCTTCGACAAGCCGTTCGGCGCCGAAACGTATCATCGGCTGCGTTTTTAAAAGGACGAGCTTTTTTTCCGCGTCCACGGCGACAGTAAAGCCGACGGGATCGCTGTCGCCGTCTGTTTTTACTGCGTACGTAACGGTTAGTTCGTCGTCGTTGCCGTTATAATCCCAGCCGTTTTTATCGAGCGCCTCGGTGAGTATTCTGTACACCGACCGCGCTTTTCTCATATTAAGCTCTTCCATGTTCACCTCGTAAGCGCGGAAACCACTTGCTCTGCCGTCGCCGCGGATTCGCACATCGATTTTACCGTCGCCGCGGCGCTGTCCGCCGTCCCGAACGCGGCGGCGATAAGATAAAAATACACGTCCTTGTCGAGCGTGCTGTCGAGATAGCTTGTCGATATGCGGAACAAAATCCTGCCTGCCGGCTTATCAAGCTCGAAGCTGCCGTGAACAATCTCGCCGTTTATAAACGAGAGCGCGACGGCAAGCTGCCCTTCCTTATCCTCTGGCACAAGAAAAGGAAGCGTAACGAATACCGACACGATTTTAAGGTCGGGGTTTAGCTTTACGGTAATCGAAAACCGCATATCTTTGCCGTCCGACATAAAGCCGAGCGCATAGTTTTCCTTGTCCTTGTCGTATTCCCAGCCGCGCTCGTCGAGCGCCGCACAAATGCAGGCAAGCTCGCGCTGCGCCGCCTTTTTCGTATTTTTATCCATTCGTTTTTCTCCGCATAATTTTAATCGGGGTATGTAAGCCGCTTATTCTTTACCAGTTGATTTTTGTACGCCGCAATGTAGTACTTGGCGGAATCGAGGTTTTGCTCGCGGTAGTTTCCGCACTCGCGCGCCGTCGCGCCCGGGATATCGCCCTCGAAGCCGAGCACAAAATCGCAAAGCTCGACGACGAGCGGAAAAACGTCCGACGCACTTTTTTCGCCGAACATGACGAGATAAAACCCGGTACGACACCCCATCGGACCGAAGTACACCACGTCGTCCTTATGCTCGCCGTTGCGCAAAAACGTAGCGCCGAGATGCTCGATTGTATGAAGCGCCGGAGTGTCGACGGGCGGCTCGCGGTTGGGCGCGGTAAGCCGCATGTCGAACGTGGTTACGGTTACGCCGTCCTTTTTATCGCGCCGAGAAACGTACAGTCCGGGCAGCAACGTTAAATGATTTACTTTAAAGCTTTCTATTTTATCCACGCGATTATTATACAATGTATAATATTCAATGTCAATACCGTGCGCGGAGGGCGGCAAAACTTGTCCCAAAACAATATTTTTCGCGAAGGTTCGTCATATACTAAAACATGGCGATAATATGGCTTATAATGATTGCGGCGTCGCTCGGTCTTATGATATTCACCGATCCGTCGTCGGCGGTTAACGCGATGGTTACCGGGGCGCACAGCGCGGTGGAACTTTCTCTTAACCTTCTCGCTCTTTACGCGTTTTGGCTCGGATTTTTTTCGCTTATCGAAAAGCTTGGGCTGTCTAAGGGGCTTGAAAAATTGCTTCGTCCCGTAATAACCCGACTTTTCCCGAGCAGCGACGAGGGCACCCGAAAGTACATTGCCATGAATATGTCCGCCAACCTTCTCGGGCTTGGAAACGCCGCGACGCCGATGGCGATAGAGGCGGTAAAACGAATGGATAAGGGCGACAAAAAGGCGTCTACCGATATGATAATGCTCACGGTAATTTCCGCGACGAGTCTTCAAATCCTGCCGACGACGGTTATCGGAATGCGTGCAACCGCCGGCTCGGTAAGCCCCGCCGATTTCTTGTTCCCCTCGCTCGTCGCGACCGTGGCGTCCACGCTCATTGGCATAATAGGCGTAAAAATCTGCGCGAAAATTTTCGACAGACCCAAGACCCCTAAGTCCGAAAAACCGCGAAAACCACGCCGCCTTCGCCGCAAGAACAAGGTGTCGGCATGAGCGCATACATAATCCCCATAATATTTCTCGTCGTGCTTCTCGCCTCGTTCGTACGCCGAAAAGAACCGTACGGCGGATTTATAGACGGCGCGAAGCAGGCGGTGGATCTTACGATAAACGTATTCCCCTACCTTCTCGCAATCATGGTCGCGGTGGAAGCGTTCAGGGTGTCGGGCGCGTCGGGCTATCTTGCAAATGCCGTAGCGCCGGTGCTTGAAAAGGTGGGACTGCCCAAAGAGCTTGCGGAACTGCTCTTTCTTCGCCCGGTGTCGGGCGCCGGCTCGCTCGCCATACTCGACGGCATTTACAAAACGTACGGTGCGGACAGCTATATCGGAAGATGCGCGTCGGTTATCTACGGTTCAAGCGAAACTGTTTTCTACATATCCACCATTTACTTTTCGCAATCGAAGGTAAGAAATCTGCGCTACGCAATCCCCGTAGCGCTCGTCGCCACGTACAGTGGCTGCATAATCGGCTGCGCCCTGCTCAGATTTTTTTAGCGGCGAATATTTTTAATGTGCGGCGCGCAAGCTATACAAAAAGGAGACGGTTATGGAAAACACAACTAAGGAAGCGGAAAAGCTGCGCGAGCGCGAGGTAGAGCTACTTAAAAGCCTGCACCAAGCCGCGCAAATGGGGCGCGACACGCTCGAACACGTTAACGGAAATATCGGACCGGGCAGTATGCGCGACGCCGTGGAAAAGGATATTTTCGACTATTCGGACGTATGCGCTCAGCTCGGCGAGAAGCTCGAATCGCGCGGCGAAAAGCCCAAAAGCGTAGGACCGTTCGCGCGCAAAATGGCAGGCATGATAATCGACATGAAGATAAGCGACGACACGCCCGAAAGCGAAATAGCCAAAATGATTATCGACGGTACGACAAAGGGCGTTACGGAATGCACGGCGCGGCTCACCGAGTACTCCGACGTTCCCGACGACATTAAAAACATCGGATACAAGCTTTTGTACGTCGAACAGAAGAATATCGACGAAATGAAGCACTTTTTGCGAGTGTAAGTCGAAAAATATATTGTTGACAATATAATTAAAGTTTGTTAAAATACCCTTAGCTTTACTATGGGTATTTTTACTTAGGATATTTTTATGAAACGAATGATACTTGTTTCGTCGCCGCCGGCGTGCGGAAAGACGTACATATCGAGACAGCTCGCCAAAAACCTAAACCACGTCGTATATCTCGACAAGGACACGCTCATTCCCCTATCCAAGCAAATTTTTCGCGTAGCCAAAAAGCCTTACGACAGAAGCAGCGACTTTTTCGAAGAAAATATCCGCGATTACGAATACGACGTAATACTCGACCTTGCCTTCGAAGCGCTTATCTATGAGGACAACGTACTTATTAACGCGCCGTTCACGCGCGAGCTGAACGACCTCGACTACATAAAAAAGCTTAAAAATAGGCTTGCTTCTCTCGACGCTCGGCTTGCCGTAATCTGGGTTATGACAGACCCCGAGGTATGCCGTAGGCGCATGATAAAACGCAACTCCGACCGCGACGTGTACAAAATCACGCACTGGGCGGAATATGTTAAAACTGTGGACTTTTCCGTTCCCTCGGCGCTGTCCGACCCCGAAGTAAAAGACGACTTGCTTTTGTTTTACAACTCGACGGAGGAAGAGTATGCTTCGTCGATGCGCACTATCGTTCAGGTGCTGAACACGCCGCTCGACTGAAATATTTATTTAAGGTGAGCTTTTGACAACTCTAAAACACAAGTTTTCACGCTCGGTACTGAGCACTCTCTTATTCGGCTTAATCACGGGAATTGCCGTGGGCGTTATTATAACGCTGTTTTTGGTGTGCGCAAAGGTTATTTTTGCGTTTACTCTAAGACTGTATTCTTCGGCGGAAACGCCGCTTGTAATAGTGTGCGTTCTTATTCTCGCTCTGCTCTGCTGCTTTTTGACGGCGGTTATTCAGTATCTTTGTCCGAGCGCGAAGGGAAGCGGAATCCCCCTCGCCGAAGGCGCGGCGCGCGGAATGCTGCGCGTTAAGTGGCTGCGCTCTGCCGCGGCGCTCGTCGCCGGAAGCCTTCTCGCGTTTTTGGCGGGAATGCCGCTCGGCAGCGAGGGCCCGTCCGTCGGCGTGGGCGGTCTTATAGGCGACGGAATAGGAAAGGCGGCAAAAAAGCCGACCGAGTTCAGGCGGTATCTTATTACGGGCGGATCCTGCGCCGGTCTTGCCGTCGCGTTTAATGCGCCGCTTACCGGATTGTGCTTCGCCTTTGAGGAAACGCACCGCAGGTTTTCCGCATACATACTTGCCGCGGCGTTTTCCGCGGTTATATCGAGCGTAATTGTTTCACAGGCGCTGTTGTACGGGTTTTCGCATATCCCCTATCTTTCGTCGGTAGGCGTTGCGGCAGGCTCTGCCGCGCTCGGCTTTTTAAAACCGGCATCGCCCGACGCAATTAACCTTCTTAAACTTTGCGGTATTGCCGCGCTCTGCGGCGCGGCGTGCGCGGCGATGGGCGTCGGCTTTAACCGCGCAATCGCGGCGTTCGGCGGCGTGCTTTCCAAAATCAAAACGCCGTTTTTGCGGCTTTTACCGTCGTTTATGCTTGCCGCGGCGTTCGGACTTATACTTCACCTTTCGGTGGGAAGCGGCGAACACACGCTCGCAGGCATTTCGGTAAACTCGGCGTACACCCTGCTATTCACCCTGCTCGTTATGCGCTCGCTTTCCACGGTAACGGCAAGCAGCTCGAGCGCTACGGGCGGACTTTTTATACCAATGCTGTCGCTCGGCGGAATAACCGGGTTTTTGGTCGCCAAAATTTGCGTTATGTGCGGAATGGATCCTGCGTTCGCGCCCAACGTCGTACTCGTTTGCATATCCGCGTTTTTCGCGGCGATAACGCGCGCGCCCATAACGGCGATACTTCTTTCCGTCGAACTTTCCGCTTCGTTCGTGGGACTTCTGCCGTGCGTAACCGCGGTTGCCGTCGCGGCTATAATCGCCGATTTTACAAAAACCGAGCCGCTCTACGAACGCATGCTCGAAACCATGCGAGACGCCGCGCCATTATCCGCCGCCGCAAAAAACATTACGGCGGTAGGCGTTATCCCCGTCGGCTCGCCCATTGCCGATAAGCGTGTAAGGAATATCCTTTGGCCGTACAACTCGTTGGTAACCGGACTGAAACGCGACGGCAACGAGCTGGTACCCGACGGCGAAACGACGGTGCGCGAGGGCGACGAGCTGACTATCCGCGCCGAAAACGTCGACCCCTCCGTGTTCTACTCGCAGATTGGCGAATACATAACGACGGAAGAAAAACACGACCCTCCGCCCGAATCGTCCTTTTCCGCCACCGCGCGCAACACTTAGCGCCATAAAAGAAGCATAGCGTTAAACGGACTTTCCGTTCCGTCTTTAAATGTTATTAACAAAAAAGCTCTCGGCACGAGAGCTTTTTTAATGAGGTTTTCCATAACGGTTATTTACAACGTTAATATAACCGCATATACTATTGCGCCTGCCGTTGCTATAAACGCGGCGAGAAGCAATATAATCAATAACGTAAAGATAAGCGACGTTTTTATTTTTTTGCCTTTTGCGTTTCTGTCATCGGCGATGCAAACGTACATTTTACGGATACACTTTTCAATGCCGACAACCGCAAGCCCGAGCACCGCGCCCATCGCCAACACGATAAACGGGGCGAGCGCGCCGATGTCCTTTCCGAACAGTCCGCCTTTAATGTAAAAGTAAAATCCACCGACAAAACCGATTGCGCCCAGAATAAGCGGCAGAAAAACCAGTCCGCTCATGGCCGAGCCGCGGCGTTTTTTGCTTTCGTTAAACTCGTACAAGCTACCGCTTACCACGATTTCGTAATGGTATCTTACGCCGCTTTTTTGCAGCTGCGCCTGCCTCGGTCGGTACGCTCTGTCCGTTTGGTTGGGCGCGTCCATATTGAGGTAGTCGCTATTGTATTTTTCGACGGCGGCATAATATTTGAGATTGGCTTCCTCGTCGTATTCCTCTTGCAAGCGGCGCTGGTTTTCGAAGTCCTCGGGCGTGGAATAACGCTCTGTCCTGCGGCGAAGCGCGAACACCACGTTTTTAAACCCTTCCTTTTTAAGCCGCTTAACCATGTAGCCGTTAAGAAGCGTCCTTTCCGACTCGCCGCCGCTGTGGATTAGTTCTTTTTGCTCGTAGTATTCTTGCGTAACGGCGTCCGTAAACGAAAACTCTTCGCTTGCGCCGGACAACTCCGCCTTAATTTTTGCGATATATTTATCGTACAGCTTAACCCACTCTTCGGGCGGATTGCCTTTGTCGACGTCGGATTTAAGCTCGGCAAACCGCGCCGCCGCTTCCTTTTCCGCCGTGCTGGCTTCCTGTTTTTCCGTTTCCTCGGGTTTTTGCTGCGGCGCAGCGCTCTGCTTTAACGCCTTTTCCCTGTTCTCTTTTTCCTTGCGTTTTTGTTCTATCAGATCGTCCCGTAACGCCATAATACTATACCTACATGCCTATATGTAAATCTCGTTAAAATAAAACCGTCTTATCCGTAGAATTGTCTCGCATAAGGCGGTTTTAACCGATTATTTTTCGATAATGCTCTCGCCGGTCATTTCGGCGGGCTTGTCTACGCCCATGATATCGAGAAGCGTGGGCGCGACGTCGCAAAGCGCTTTGCCCGGTTTTAGCTTTTTGCCTATATACTTATCGCCGGCGACGATAAACGGAACAAGGTTGGTCGTGTGCGAGGTGCACGGCGCGCCGCCCTCGAACTGCATGACCTCGGCGTTGCCGTGGTCTGCGGTTACGATTGCCGTACCGCCCGTTCTCCACACCGCTTCGACTACGGTTTTAAGGCAGCTGTCCACCGCCTCGACCGCCTTGATCGCCGCGTGAAGCACGCCGGTATGTCCTACCATATCGCAGTTTGCGAAGTTAAGTATAAGCACGTCCTTGCCGCTGTTAATCTGCTCGACCGCCTTGCTCGCGACCTCGTAAGCGCTCATTTCGGGCTGAAGGTCGTAGGTCGCCACTTTGGGACTGGGAACGAGCACTCTTTCCTCGCCCTCGTTGGCCTTTTCCACGCCGCCGTTAAAGAAGAAGGTTACGTGCGCGTACTTTTCGGTTTCGGCGACGCGCGCCTGGGTTAGACCGAGCTTTGACAGGTATTCGCCGAGCGTGTTGTCGAGATGGCGCGGCGGAAAAGCCGTTTCGATATTTTCGAGCGTAACGTCGTACTGCGTCATTCCGACGTAGCACACCTTTTTATATCCGCCCATTCTGTCGAACTTGTCGAAGCTCGGCGAAGTGATTGCGCGAGAAATCTGGCGCGCGCGGTCGGCGCGGAAGTTGTAAAAGATAACCGAGTCGCCCGTCTTTACGCCCTGGTAGTCGCCTATTACGACCGGCTCGATAAACTCGTCGTAGGTGCCTGCCGCATAGCTCGACGCAATGGCGCTGTCCGCGGTCGAGTAGCGCTTGCTCTGCGCCGCGAACACCGCGTTGTAACCGCGAGCGACGCGCTCCCAGCGGTTGTCGCGGTCCATATAGTAATATCTGCCGCAAACCGTGGCGATTTTGCCTACGCCTATCTCGTCTATTTTTTCTTGAAGCTCGCGGACAAAGCCCCTGCCCGAGTCGGGCGGAACGTCCCTGCCGTCCATAAGGCAGTGCACGTACACCGTTTTGACGTCGTTTTGCTTGGCAAGCTTTAACAGTGCGTAAAGGTGGGTGTTCATGCTGTGAACTCCGCCGTTACTCAGTAATCCCACGAGATGAAGCGCGGAACCGTTCGCCTTTACGTTTTCGATTGCTTTATTAAAAGCCTCGTTGTTAAAGAACGTGCCGTCCTTTATAGCGTCGTCGATGGTCGTTATGTCCTGATACACGACGCGGCCGGCGCCGAGGTTAAGGTGTCCCACCTCGCTGTTGCCCATCTGTCCCTCGGGAAGACCGACCTCGTAGCCGGAAGCGTTAATAAGCGTGTTGGGATATTTAGCCTTTAACGCGTCGAGAAAGGGCGTTTTCGCTAATTTTACGGCGTTGCCGTATTCGTCGGCATTGTAGCCGAATCCGTCGAGTATGATCAGTGCGTTCATGATATTATCTCCGAATTATTTTCTTTTGGGCCTGTCGCGCCGTTATTTGGCGGTGTTTACGATAATCGCAAAGTCGTCAGGTTTAAGACTTGCGCCGCCGATAAGACCGCCGTCTATCTCGGTCTGCGCCATAAGCCCGGCTACGTTCTTCGCATTCATGCTGCCGCCGTACTGTATGCGCATGCCGTCCGCTATCTTTTTGCCGTAAAGCAACTTTACGACCGAACGAATATAGCCGATTGTTTCGTTTGCCTGCTCGTCGGTTGCCGTCCTGCCCGTGCCGATTGCCCAGACCGGCTCGTACGCGATAACGACTTTGGCGGCGTCCTCGGCGGAAATACCGCTAAACGCGCCCTCGACCTGAGTTTTGTTAACAAGCTCGGTCTTGCCGCCCTCGCGCTCGTCGAGCGTTTCGCCTACGCAGACTATCGGCTTTAAGCCGTTTTTAAGCGCCTGAACAAGCCGCATGTTGACCGACTTGTCGGTTTCGCCGAAATATTGACGGCGCTCGCTGTGCCCGATAATAACATATTCGGCGCCGGCTTCTTTTAGCATAGCCGCGCTGATTTCGCCGGTAAAAGCGCCGCTGTCCGCCCAGGCGACGTTCTGCGCGCCCACCTTGATATTAGTCTTTTCGGTAAGCGCCGACATTGTCGCAATATCGGTAAACGGCACGCAAAGCACGACGTCGCAAGTCGCGTCCTTTACCTGCGGCGCGAGCTTAGAAACAAACTCGGCGCATTCCGACGCGGTTTTGTTCATCTTCCAGTTGCCTGCAATAATAGGTTTTCTCATGGTCCTCTCCTTTATTCCCTGCCGAGCATTAGCCGCGCAAGGCGATAGGGTGTTTTATTTTGATTTTTTGATGTCGCATTGAAGCTTTGCGTAGATGCCGAGCGCCGCCGCGACCGAGGCGTTAAGCGAGTTTATTTTGCCGCGCATGGGAAGCGACAGCACGCCGTCGCACAGCTCGCGCGTAAGACGGGACACGCCCTTACCTTCCGCGCCGACCACGAGCGCCACAGCGCCCGAGAGGTCCTCGGCGTAGATGTCATGCCCGTCCATGTCGAGCGCATACACCCAAACGCCTTTGCTTTTAAGCTCGCGAATCGCGTCGTTTATATTGACTACGCGGACTACCTTTACGTATTCCGCCGCGCCCTCCGCCACTTTTATGACGGTGTCGTTTACGGGCGCCACTCTGTTTTTGCCGATAATTACGCCGTGCACTCCGCCGCACTCGCACGAACGAAGTATACTGCCGAAGTTGTGCGGATCCTCTATTCCGTCGAGGATTACCGCAAACGGCGGAACTTCCTCGGCGCTTGCTCGCTCGAATATGTCGTCAAGCTCTGCGTACTCGAAGTCCACCGCATACCCGATACAGCCCTGGTGCCTTGCGCCTTCCGCCGCGCGGTCGAGCGCCTTTTTGTCGCAGAACCTTACGGTAACGCCGACTTTTTTGGCACGGTCCAGTATTTCCGTTACTCTGTCGTCGTGCGCGCCGCCCGACAGTAGCTCTATCTTATTAAAGCCGCCGCCGCTTTTAAGCCGTTCGAGAACGGCGTTTTTGCCGAAGATTTTTATTTTTTAGCACCCTTTGCTTTTTTTAAAAGCTCGTCGCGCTTAATCGCGACTTCCTTAGCCTTGCCGCACGACTTGTTGCCCTCGGGGCATGCGCCGCGAAGGCACCCCGGTCCGCATTCCTTAAAGAGGTTGGGCGCGACCTTTAACGCTTCCTCAAACATGAGCCACGCCACGTTGCGTATTTCCCACTGTGCGCGGTTGCAGCAGCGAAGCTCGAAAAAGTGCATAAGCTCGCGCGCGTTCATGGTTACGACCATTTTGGTTTCGCACGCATTGGGAAGAATGAAGCGCGCGTCCTCGTTGGATTTTTCGCCCCTGCCGAGCGCCGCCTGCCAGTCTCGGTACCAGTCCATAATAGTGTCCATCTGACCCTTGAACCTGGCGACCGCCGCCGCGCCGAGATCTTCGATTGCCGGGGGAATAACAAAGTTGAACGAGTCCTCGGAAACGTAGCGCTGCGACCGCACCGAGAACGACGCTATTCTGTGCCGCGTGATTTGCGCGAGGAAGCTTCTCGACACGCCCTCGATAGTAAAGGTGAACGACGCGTGCTCGATAGGAGAAAGATGCCCCATTTCTATAAGCTTACTTATAAACTTGGAATTGTCTTTGGCAAGAATGTTTTCGGTAAGTTCGGGTAGCTCGGACTCGGAATAGCACAGCTTTGCCGCGAGCGCGACCGTCGCTTCGGGATCGGTCGTGTAGCGTATGAGAGTTACTTTGGGTGAAACCTTCATTATTTATCGTCCTCTTTTACTTGTTGTTTTTCGTCGTAAACCTTAATTGCGAGAGACAGCAGCTCGTCGCGCCGCGCGTAGTTTTCGGTAAGCTCGAGATAGCCTATAACCGACTCGAACGCCGTTGCCTTATGATAGTCGGCAGGCGACGCCGCTTTTGCCCGGGAATGAAGATGCGCGTTTTTTGCGCGCCGCGCCAACTCAAGCTCTTCGTCGGTGAATAGCCCTTGTTCTACAAGCGCGTCGAACACCGCCGCCTGAGCTTTGGCGTTGACGTACTTACTCGTCTTTTGGTGAAGGGTGTACTGACCGTATCCGCATTCCACCGTTTTGCGCCGTATATACAACGTATGTACCGCGTCTCCGACAAAGGCAAGCGCCGTCGGGGCAAGCATGTCCGCCTCGTGTTTTTCCACACTTTAATTATACCCCCCACAAGAATATAAGTCAAGGAATTAAAGGCGCAAGCGGCTAAAAGAATATCGAATAGATAAAATGTAAATGTTAAACGCGGCTATATAAATAAAAAAGACCGCATCGCGGTCCTTAATTTTTTATCTCTTATCTATTCAATCTTATCTCTTATCTTAGCCGCCGCAGGCGGCACTTTTAGGCGGCGCATCATTCCCCTCGTATCTCGACGCTTTTAACATACCTGCTCGCTATGTCCTTAAACCGTGTCATTTGACCTTCGGTGGGTTTACTCAGCGTTTTGGACGGAACGGTGTCGCGCATTGTAAAATACTGCAAAAAGTATTTTTGCGCGCCCGAAATAAGCCGCGCCGCATCTTCCATACTTTTATCGTCAAACAGCTCGGCGGCGACGGTCGTGCGGAACTCGTAGTCAACGCCCGAGTTCATAATAATTTCAATCGACTTTTCTATCTTCGTTATATCGAACGCCGTTACGGGAAGGCCGATACTCTCGGGATAGCGCGCCGGCGAGTTTTTTATATCCATCGCCACGTAGTCGAGAAGATTTTTTTCGAAAAGCTCGGAAAGCCTGTCCGGGTTGTAGCCGTTCGTGTCCAGCTTGATTTTGTAGCCGAGCGCTTTTATATCGGCTATAAACCTGCCGAGGTCGGAATATATCGTCGGCTCGCCGCCCGTAATGCAAACGCCTTCGAGAACGCCCACGCGCTTATTTAAAAACGAAAAAATCTCTTTTTCGTCGTAAAACTCGACGGAAGGGGCGAGCAGCTCGCTGTTATGGCAGTACGGACAGCGGAAATTACAGCCGGGCACAAACAGCGTGCACGCAGTGTGTTCGGGGTAGTCGAGAAGAGTCAATTTTTGCAGTCCGCTTATTTTTATGTAGTTATCCATGTTTCCTCAATAAGACTCGGCACTACACGCATTCTTGCTGTAAATTTACGCGCTACGTTCGTCTATGCGTTTTGCCGTAGGATTTCGGCTACGACCGCAACGCATATCCTTTATATCGCAAAAATTTCCGACGCTACCTTGTCGCGTCGCTTGTGCCAAGTCTCATTCCCTCCGTGTGCTTTTAAGGTAATTATACACGCGTCGAGGCGGTTTTGTCAATCGGAAGGCCTGCCTTTAACCCTCGCGCTTTATCCGCCGCATAAGCCTTAGCCGCCCGAAAAACGAAATATCCATTCCCACGAGCGAATATTCGGCGAGCTTCGCCGCCGCGCAGAAGTTTTGCTCGTGCTCGAAAAAATGCGCACCCGAAAACATCGGCAGAGCGTGTGCCGGCGCTATTCTTTTAACCGAAAATCCGTTATCGAAGTTGGAGTCAATTTTTACGGGCGCGTACGCCGCCGCGTCGCCGGGCGACGGCGGTAAGACGTTTTCAAAGCTGTCCGCAAGCGCGGCGTAGTTCTTTCGCGCGCGAGACACCGTGGCTTCGAGCGAGTCGAAAAGCTCGAGGTTAAGCGCGGCGATATAGTTACTCATGCCGTAGTCGTAGTTTTCCCCGTCCGAATATCTAAGCCGCGTAAGCTCTTCCGCGCGCGAGATATCTTCTCCGCAAACGAGCGCCGCGCCGCTGCCCGGTATTCTTTTGTTAAGCCCGACGACGCCAAGCTCGCAGTTGCCGCCGCACGGCGCGCCCTTGTAGTCGCCGCCGAGCGCGTCGCACGCAATCTCAATCGCCGGCACGCCGTAGCTTGTAAGAAGGGGCAAAAGCGCGTCGTAGTCCGCGACCGCGCCGAACGCATTGTCGATAACGGCGGCGCGAGGCATTTTTTCCTGCACGCGGCACCACACAAGCGCCGTCTCGAGCGCCGAAACCGACATGCACCTATTTATAGGGTCGCTGTCTATAAACACCGGCACCGCGCCGATATTCAGCGCCGACCTTATATAGGGATAGTACGTGTACGTCGGCACGAGCACATAGTCGCCGCTTTTTACGCCGCAAATTCTTAGCGCGGTGTGAAGCGCGGCGTCCGTCGAGCAAACGGCAAGCGTACTGCGACCGAAATACACGCTAAGTCTTTCCCTAAGCCGCATAACGAAGTCGTCGCCCGACAGCGCGTTGCACAGTGCGCCTGCTGCCCCACCGTATCTATCGAATAGCACCATACGCTTAGTATGCGCCGCAACAGTCTAAAATAGTTAGATTTTTATGCGCCGTGCTATTGCAAAGTTTATACAACGCGACGAAAAGTTTTCGATTACGTTGGAGGCTTAACTGAAATATTTTATTGGTACATTCGAGAATTACGGAATACTATTCCATCACTCTCGCTGTTGCTGGACGAAAATTTAACTTTGTCTTTTTCCGTTTTTTACTCCGTAGTACTTGTTTTGCTGTTAGTTTTTGTGTATAATAAATCCACCTTTGGAGGTGGATTGTGAAAAAAGCAAGTATTAAAAACATTTGCAGCATTGTAAGCGCGTCGCTTTGCGCGGTGTTCGCGATTGGTAACGCGGCATGTGGAATCAGCACCACCTCTATTGATGAATCACAAAATGAGCTTGCACTCTTACTTAGCAATTATCAACAGTCTTTCGAACTGTACGAAAAGGTCGAATCGGCGATTAAAGACGAAAAAGAAATCTACGGCAATGATCCTGTTATCGGAGACCTTTTGTTTATATGTGATTATACACTCGAAACAATTGTTACAGGTAAGGAAATCGTCTATACGCACATTGTAAAAGATAATGACCGATATGCCATAGAGATTAGGTTTACGGAAAGTGGCGCTTTAATGTTTGACGAGGTCGCCTCTTCATACAATGGTGAAACAGTAACCATTGCTGTGGAATGGTATGACTTTAAGGAAACGATTATGTGTCCAACCGTTTATGCAACTACGAAGAATAAATCCATTCATATATATGGTAATCAATCGGAAGAAGACCTAATCAGAACGCAGTTTCGAATGGCTTTTGGCTATATTAGATACTCACTACCACGAGAGGCAGAAGAATATAACAGCAAGCGTGAATTGTATAACGTCTCGGGTTCTCTATTCCCTATCGAGCTTCCGACCGAAGCGCCGTTTACGGATGTGTCGGACTATATCGAAAAACTAAAAGAAATCGGTTTTAATATATAAACGCCGGATAGATATACCATTCCTTTGTTTTATTCCTCATTACCATAATTCCCAACGTTACGAACAATGCACGGAGATTTGTTTTCCCCGTCATCCTCGTATAAAACGGCATACTTATTTATTTCTATTTTAAGGGCTGTATCGGTTGTGGCAGACGGCGCCGGTCTGTTCACCGTCAATTATAAATACAGAAAAGTCGCTTTAAAAATACTAATTCTAATTTAGTTTAATCTTCAATTTTATATGCAACAAAAAACTCTCGGGATTATCCGAGAGCTTTTTTATTTTTTGTATTATTTAATTATTACACCAACTCGACGAGGGCTTCCTCTGCGCCGTCGCCGCGACGAGGGCCGAGCTTTAATACACGGGTATAGCCGCCCTGCTGATTGGTGTCGTGATTGCGCTGGGAATACTTAATCGCATACACGTTGAAGATTTTCTCGACAAGCGGATGCCGGATATCCTTAGTGCGCTCACGGAATGCCGGCGCGGTCTCGTCGGGCTTTCTTACTTCGGGCGGATCGTACACGACCGCCATAATCTTACGGCGCGCGGCGAGGCGCTTTTCGCCGTCGAGAATGGTTTCTATCTCGATGGGCTTGCCCTTTTTGTCGACGCCCTTTTTGACCGTCTTTTTAACGTCGAGAACGGTGTCCACGGCGAGCTGAATAAGCCCGTCGGCAATGCGCTGAACTTCCTTAGCGCGCGCGTAGGTTGTCGTTATCTTGCCGTTCCACAGCAGCGCGGTTACCTGGCTTCTGAGCAGTGCGTTGCGCTGATCGGTGGGTAGGGAAAGTTTTCTCTGTTCCATTTCGAATTAGTCTCCTTATTAGTCTTCCGACGCTTTGAGGTCAAGCCCGAAAGTGCGAAGCTTTGCGATAACCTCGTCGAGCGATTTCCTGCCGAGGTTGCGAACCTTGAGCATGTCCTCTTCGGTCTTGCGCGTAAGGTCGGCAACGGTATGAATGCCGGCGCGCTTCAAGCAGTTGTAGCTTCTTACCGAAAGGTCCATGTCCTCGATGTTCATTTCGAGCACTTTCTGCTGACGGTCCTCCGAGCGCGAAACGAGTATGTCCATACCCGATATCGTATCGGACAGCGCGACGAAGAGCTTAACGTGGTCTTCGAGCGCCTTAGCCGCAAGCGACAGAACGTCTTTTGCGGACAGCGAGCCGTCGGTCTTTACGTTTATCGTCAGTTTGTCGAAGTCCATGGACTGGCCGACGCGAGTCGGGTCTACGGAATACGACGCGAACTTGACGGGGGTGAAAATTGCGTCGATGGGGATATAGCCGATGGGACGGTTGGGGTCCTTAAGGTTGTCCGCAACGACGTAGCCTCTGCCCTTTCCTACGTACAGCGTCATGTCGAGCTTGGCGCCGGCGTCGAGCGTGCACAAATACAGGTCGGGGTTGAGAATGTCGATTTCGGGATCCACGTCGATATCCGCGGCGGTTACGACGCCTGCGGTGCTCTTGGTGAGGTGAAGCTCTTTTACGAGCGTCTTGTCGGAATAATTGGCTTTAAGGTTAAGCGATTTAAGATTAAGAATAATCTCGGTAACGTCTTCCTTAACGCCTTTTATTGTCGAAAACTCGTGGTCGACGCCCTCGATCATAATACCTATGACCGCCGCGCCGGGGAGATTGGAGAGCAGCACACGACGCAGAGCGTTGCCGAGCGTGTGGCCGTAGCCGCGCTCGAGCGGCTCGATAACGAACTTTCCGGTGCGATAGCTGTCCGTCTCTTCCAAAGTGATTTTCGGCATTTCGATTTCCATCATAGGGCGTAATCTCCTTATTACTTAGAGTACAACTCAACGATGAGCTGTTCGTTGATGTTAAGATCGATATCGTCGCGCTTGGGATTGTCGACAATCTTGCCGACAAAGGTTTCGGTGTCGAACGTAAGCCACTTGGGCATGACTATCTTCGCGCCGCGAAGCTCTTTAAAGAGCGCGTTGTCGCGGCTCGTCTCTTTAACGGAAATCTCGTCGCCCAGCTTTACCTCGTACGAGGGAATGTCGACGCGCTTGCCGTTTACGAGAATGTGGCCGTGGTTAACGATCTGGCGCGACATCTTTCTCGAAGCGCCGATGCCCATGCGGTACACAACGTTGTCAAGCCGCTTTTCGAGCATGGCGAGCATGTTCTCGCCGGTAACGCCCTTGCTCGCTTCCGCGCGCTCGTAGTAGTGGTGGAACTGCTTTTCGAGCACGCCGTAAGCGCGCTTAACCTTTTGTTTTTCGCGAAGCTGAGTATTGTACTCGCTGTTTTTGCGGCGCATGTTGGCGTGCGGTCCCGGAGGGACGGGGCGACGTTCCATAGCGCACTTTTTCGATACGCAGCGCTCGCCTTTAAGGAACAGCTTTTGTCCTTCCCTGCGGCACTGTCTGCAATCTGCACAAATATTTCTTGCCATTGTCCTTGACCTCTCTTAATTATACACGGCGGCGTTTGGGGGGACGGCAACCGTTATGCGGAATAGGCGAAACGTCGCTTATCTCGGTTACCTGAAGCCCTACTACTTCCATAGCGCGGATAGCGGATTCTCTGCCCGAGCCGGGGCCTTTTACAAAGACCTTTACCGAGCGCAGACCGTGATCCATTGCGCGGCGCGCCGCTTCCTCCGCCGCCATCTGCGCGGCGTACGGCGTGGACTTTCTCGAGCCGCGGAATTTGAGCGCGCCCGCCGAGCACGCCGCAATGGCGTTGCCCTGCTCGTCCGTTACGGTAACAATCGTATTGTTGAACGAGGCGTGGATATGAACGCAACCCTTGTCGATATTTTTGGTAATCTTCTTTCTCGAAGAACTTTTCTTGACTGCCATTATTACCTCTTCTCCTTCTTCTTACGCGACACGGTGCGCTTCGGACCCTTACGGGTACGAGCGTTCTGCTTGGTGTTCTGTCCGCGAACGGGCAGATTTTTACGGTGTCTTACGCCGCGGTAGCAGCCTATGTCTTTAAGACGCTTAATGTTAAGCTCGACCTCGCGATGAAGATCGCCTTCCACCTTGATGTTTTTGTCGATATAGGTACGAAGGGCGTTCTCCTGTTCGGCAGTGAGGTCTTTTACGCGAATGTCGGGGTTTACGCCCGTCGCTTTCAGAATTTTACCTGCCGTGGGACGTCCGATGCCGAAAATGTAAGTAAGGGCGATTTCGATACGTTTTTCCTTAGGCAGATCGATACCTGCAATTCTTGCCACTTTTTTGACTCCTTAAATGATTTTTGTTTTGGGTTTAGAGTTTATTTTCTCGCCGCGGTTAAGACGTGTGGAATGTCGCGCCTATGTCCGCCGCGTTGTTTTTATACTTGTCTACCCTGTACGAGCAAATTAACCCTGTCTCTGCTTGTGATTGGGGTTCTTGCTGCAAATTACCATTACCTTGCCGTGCCGGCGGATAACCTTGCATTTGTCGCACATGGGTTTTACCGAGGATCTGACTTTCATGATTGTACTCCTTGTTTACGGTTGTTTTTTTGGGTTCGGTTTGAGAGCTAATTCTTGCTTCTGAATGTAATGATGCCTTTAGTAATGTCGTACGGCGATATCGCTACCTTTACGCGGTCCCCGAGCAATACTTTTATATAGTTGACTCGCATTTTGCCCGCTATCGTGCAAAGCACTATCGCCCCGTTATCAAGCTTGACCTTGAACTTGGTGCCCGGAAGGCATTCCTCTACGACGCCTTCGGTTTCGATATTATCACTTCTCGGCATAAACACTCCTTTCCGAAATGAATTTTTTTATGCGCCGTTTAAGCGCTGCGTTTGTCGGGCTTATCTCGCCGCCTTCCGCGACGACCCGTAAATGCTTTTTTCGTTTGAGCTTGGGCTTTTCCACCGTGCGGCTCTTTCCGTCCGCTATCAGTACGAAGTCCGCGCTCACTTCCGCGGTTACGACAAAGCACTTGCCTTCGTCGTGCCCGGATAGGGATACGACCGTATCGCCCAGTTTTGGCTCGTTGTGGTGCATGTTCACCTCACAGCGTGAGTATCTCCGGCTCGCCGTCCGTTACGATAACCGTGTTTTCGTAGTGCGCGGCGTTGCTTCCGTCCGCGGTGCGAACCGTCCAATTATCCTTGTCGATGTACACCTTCCACGTTCCGCGCGTTATCATCGGCTCGACCGCTATACACAGCCCGTTTTTCAACTCCGGCCCCGTGTTCTTTCTGCCGAAGTTGGGAACGTCGGGCGGCTCGTGCATTTTATGGCCTATGCCGTGGCCGGTAAGCGCCCTCACCACGCCGTAGCCGTGGACCGTGCAGTACATTTCGACGGCGCTCGATATATCGCCTATTCTCTTGCCTGCGACTGCGTACTCCATTGCCGCAAAAAACGCTTTTTCGGCGGCGTCGATCAGCTTTAAGTCGGCCTCGGCGCATTTGCCGACGGCAAACGTCCTTGCCGCGTCGCCCTGATATCCGTTTAAAAGTGCGGTTATGTCCACAGACACTATGTCGCCCTCTTTGACGAGGGTTAGCGACGGTATGCCGTGAACAACGACGTCGTTCACGGAAATACAGCTTGCGTTGGGGTAGCCCTGAAACCCTTTCGACGACGGGATTGCGCCCATTTTTCGTATCGTCTCTTCGACGACCGCGTCAATCTCGAGTGTCGTAACGCCCGGTTTTATAAAGTTCTGCGCCGCGCAAAGCGCTTCCTTTACCACGCGGCTTGCATTGCGCATGCCCACCCTGTCGGCGTCGGTCTTGACTATCATTTAAGAACTGCCTCTATCTCGGCGTACACCTCGTCGATAGACTTCATTCCGTCCACCGTTTTAAGTACGCCCTGCTTTTTGTAGTAGTCGATTAGCGGCGCCGTTTTTTCGGCATATACTTTGAGTCTGTCCTCGACCACTTCGCGCTTGTCGTCGTCGCGGATTATTACCGCCGCGCCGCACACCGTGCACTTTCCGTCCGGGACCTTGTCTACGCTCGTCGTGAATCCGCACTTGGGGCAAACCCTGCGGCTTGCCATGCGGTCGGCGATCTTGTTTAAGTCCGTTTCGAGATACAGCGCTACGTCTACCTTGACCGACTTACTAAGCACCTCCGCCTGAGCGAGATTTCTCGGAAAGCCGTCGAGCAAAAACCCGTTCGTGCAGTCCGGTTCCGCTATGCGGTTTTCAAGAAGCGCTATCACGAGGTCGTCGGGAACAAACTTGCCTGCGTCCATGTACGACTTGGCTTGTTTTCCAAGCTCGGTGCCGTCCGCAATGTTCTTACGAAGCAAATCGCCCGTCGAAACATGCGGTATGTTCATGTTTTTGCAGATTATCGCCGATTGAGTGCCTTTGCCCGATCCCGGCGCGCCCATTATAACAATGTTCATAACGTGTCCTTGTTGTATTTTTGTTGCTTTTTTTCTTTTGCTTGCCACCGAGCCAAACGTAGCGCATCACGCGATGTATACGCACCCGGTTGGTTATTTTAAGAAGCCCTTATACTGCTTCATCATAAGCTGGCTTTGCAGCTGCTTATTCAATTCGAGCGCGACCGAAACTACGATTAGCATACCCGTTGCCGAGAACGCGTTTACGAGCGTTGCGTCTTGCAGCACCGCCGCAAAGATAACCGACGGAACAAGCGCTATAAACGCAAGGAATATCGCGCCGAACAGCGTAAGACGCTTGCTTATTCTGCTGAGGTACTCGGTGGTCGGCTTGCCGGGGCGAACACTTTTTATGACGCCGCCGTACTGCTGAATGTTTCTCGAAATGTCCTCGGGGTTAAACTCGATCTGCGCGTAGAAGTACGAGAAGAAGAGGATTAAGAGCGCGACGAGGACGGAGTATATCGGCGTGCCTGCGCCCAGCCACTTGTTCCACCATAGAGAGAAGCCGGACGCCGGGTTTATCATCTGCGCAATCATTTGCGGGAAGGTGATAAGCGCCGTAGCGAAGATTATGGGAAGAACGCCGCTCGCATTGAGCTTGACGGGGATATACGTGCTTTGTCCGCCGTACATCTTTCTGCCCTTTATCTGTTTGGCGTACTGGACCTGGACTCTACGCTCTGCCGTGTCGACAAACACGATGAGCATGAATATCGCAATGACGAGGAGTAGGAAACCGAGAAGCTCCCACGGCGCGGTCGATTGCCCTGTCGTATCTGTAAACCATTCGCGGAACTTAGCGACGATGGCAAGACCTGCGGACGATATGATACCTACGAAAATGAGAAGGCTTATACCGTTACCGATACCGTAGTCGGTTATTCTCTCGCCCAACCACATGGTAAGCATTGCGCCCGTAACCATAAGGACCGAGATAAAAAAGCCTACTAATCCGGGGTTGTGAAGCGGTCCGAATACGTCGGTGTAAAACGCGCCGGCGTTATAGAACGATACCGAAATCGCTATCGACTGCGCAATCGCGAGTACTAACGTGATTATGCGCGTGATAAGCGTTATTTTCTTTTTTCCTTCGTCGCCCTGCTTGGAATATTCCTGAAGCTTAGGTATGGCGACGGTCAGTAGCTGGAGTATAATGGAAGCGTTAATGTACGGCGTAACGCCTATCGCAAAGAATGCGCCGTTTTTAAGCGCGTTACCGGTAACGCCGCTGAGCAAGCCCAACAGTCCGTTTTGGGCAAACGCGCCGCCCTCGGCGGTAAATGCGGAGTCGAGCGCGCCGAAGTTAAGCCCCGGAATGGGGATCCAGCAACCGAGCCTATAAATAAAGAGGAGTCCGATCGTGATTAGTATCTTGGTACGGACCTCTTTATTCTTAAATGCGTTTTTAAGAGTCTCAAACATTGGCGTCGGCCTCTGCTTTTCCGCCCGCCTTTTCGATCTTCTCTTTGGCGGATTCGGTGTACTTAGCCGCTTTTACGGTAAGCTTTTTGGTGAGTTCGCCGTCGCCCAAAACCTTGAGCCCGTACGGCTCGACCTTTTTGACCACGCCCGTTTCGACCAAGAGTTTAAGGTCGACAACGGTGCCGTCGTCAAATACGTTAAGGTCGGACACGTTGATAACCGTAAACACCTTTTTAAACTTGTTGTTAAAGCCGCGTTTGGGAAGCCTGCGCATAAGCGTAATCTGACCGCCTTCAAAGCCCGGCCTTACACCGCCGCCGCTTCGTGCCCATTGACCTTTATGTCCTTTGCCCGACGTTTTGCCAAGCCCCGAACCTATGCCGCGACCAAGCCTTTTTGCCTTAGTGCGCGCGCCGTCGGCCGGCATAAGTGCATGCATTTTCATAATAAAACCTCCTGGTGTTTCGTCTCCGCGTTGCGCGGAAAACGGAGTTACGCTTCTTCTACGGACACTAAGTGCTTAACCGTGAAAATCATACCGCGCGTTGCCGCGTTGTCGGGAAGCGTTACCGTCTGACGAATCTTTTTCAGCCCGAGCGCCTCTACCGTGCGCTGCTGTTTTACAAGCCTGCCCGCAGTGCTCTTTACGAGCGTTATGCGAAGCATCTTCTGCTCTTCCTTTTTCTCTTTCTTAGCCATGACTCACCTCGATTAACCGAGTATTTCCTCGACGGTCTTGCCGCGGAGTGCCGCAACCTGGTCGAGAGTGCGAAGGCTGGTAAGCGCGTTCATCGTCGCCTTTACGACGTTGATGGGGTTGCGCGAGCCGTAGCACTTGGTTGTGATGTTGTTAATTCCGCAAAGCTCGAGCACGGCGCGAACGCTGCCGCCGGCTATAACGCCTCGGCCTTCGGGCGCCGGACGGAGAAGAACGGTGCTGCAAGAATATTTGCCGAGCGCTTCGTGCGGAATGGAAGTTCCGTTAAGCGAGATGACCTGCATGTTGCGGCGTGCCGCCTGCTCTGCCTTTTTGATAGCCTCGGGAACTTCGGTGGCCTTGCCCATGCCGATACCGACCTTGCCCTTGCCGTCGCCGGCAACGACGAGTGCGGCAAAGCTGCTGTTTCTGCCGCCCTTAACGACCTTGCAGACGCGGCGCGTAGTAACGAGCTTGGTCTTGATGCCGTCATCGACGGTGTCTTTTTCTCTTTTCTTTTTGAAGTCTTCGCGTGCCATGATTCACCTCTAAAACTGGAGTCCGGCGGCTCTTGCCGCGTCGGCGAGGGCCTTAACCCTGCCGGTGTAAAGGTATCCGCCGCGGTCGAAGACCACTTCCTTTATACCCTTTTTAATCGCCTTTTCCGCGATCTGCTTTCCGATAACCGCAGCCTGTTCGGTCTTGGTCTTGCCCTTGCCGTCAAAGCCCTTAGCTTTGGTTCCGGCGGAAACGAGGGTTACGCCCTTAACGTCGTCGATTACCTGAACGTAGATATTGCTCGTCGAGCGGTATACCGACAGCCTCGGACGATCCGCCGTGCCTTTAAGGTTGTGGCGGAGACGAGCGTGGCGCTTCATGCGGATTTTGTTTTTATCAATCTTCTTAATCATGTGCTGCTCTCCTACTTCTTGCCTGCGGTCTTAGCCTCTTTGCGGAGGACGACCTCGTCGCTGTAATGCAGCCCGTAGCCGTGGTACGGCTCGACCGGACGCTTGGACTTGATTTGTGCGGCAACCTGACCGACGTGCGCCTTGTTGATTCCGCTTACCACTATTTGAAGCGGATCGGGGCACGTTATGGTAATGCCTTCGGGAACTATAAATTCTACCGGCTTGCTGTAACCGATGTTCATAACAAGCTTGTTGCCGGTAACAGCGCATTTGTAACCGACGCCGGCGACGATGAGCGTCTTTTTGAACGGCTCTTGTACACCCTTTACCATGTCGGCTATAAGCTGACGGTACAGACCGTGGAACGCACGAGTCTGCTTTTGCTCGTTTTTGCGCTCGACGTGAACGACGCCGCCGTCTACCTTAACGTCGATATCGGGGCTGACGATCTCTTGTTTAAGCTCGCCGAGCTTGCCCTTAACCGTTACCACGCGGCCGTCAAAGTTGACGGTAACGCCTGCGGGTACGGCGATTTCCTTTCTTCCTATACGAGACATACCGCCCTCCTACCAAACGTAAGCGAGAACTTCCCCGCCCACCTTCAGCTGTCTTGCTTTCTTGTCGGTCATTACACCGCGCGAAGTAGAGATTATTGCAATGCCGTACCCACCGAGAACCTTAGGAAGATCCTCGCAGCCGCAGTAAACGCGGAGACCGGGCTTACTGATGCGCTTCAAGCTTGTAATGGCATTCTTGTTGCCGGCGTACTTGAGCACGACCTTTATGTTGCTATGACCGTTTTCTTCGACAACCTCACCCGAAGTAACGAAGCCTTCCTCGACGAGAATGTCCACAATGGACTTTTTCATCTTGGACGCAGGTATCGATACGGTTTCGTGGCGCGCCGTAACGGCGTTGCGAATTCTTGTGAGCAAATCCGCGATAGGATCTGTTGTAACCATAACTTATACCCTCCTTACCAACTCGACTTCTTTACGCCGGGGATTTCACCCTTGTACGCAAGATTGCGGAAGCAAATTCTGCATATACCGTACTTTCTTAAAACGGAATGCGGTCTGCCGCAGATACTGCAACGCGTGTAAGCGCGCGTCTTGTACTTAGGCACCCTTTGCTGTTTGTTTATCATCGCTTTTTTAGCCATGTCTTTTACTCCTGTTAATCCTTGATTGACGAACTCGCTTAACGCTGTCAGTTCTTGAACGGCATGCCGAGCTTGGTTAAAAGAAGCTTAGCTTCCTCGTCCGTCTCGGCGGTCGTTACGATATCCACGTCAAAGCCGCGAATCTTTTCTATAAGCTCATACGAGATTTCGGGGAATATCGTCTGGTCCTTGATACCGACGGCGTAGTTGCCTCTGCCGTCAAAGGATTTGCCCGATATGCCGCGGAAGTCGCGGACGCGCGGTAGAGCAACGGACACGAGCTTGTCGATAAACTCATAAGCCATTTCGCCGCGAAGCGTAACCTTAATGGCTATCGACTGACCTTCTCTAAGCTTAAAGTTACTGACCGACTTTTTCGCTTTTACGAGAATGCTCTTTTGTCCCGCAATGGCTTCAAGCTCCGACTGTGCGAGCTGAATGCTCTTGCTGTTGTCTTTTATATCGCCGAGGCGCATGTTGAGAACGACTTTTTCGATCTTGGGGACCTGGTTGACGTTCTTATAGCCGCGCTCAGCCATGAGCTGAGGCACTATTTCCTCGCGATAACGACGGCGGAGACGGTAACGCTCCGGATTCGTCGATTTGACCGGTCTGCCGCTCGGGGCGGTACTTTCGGTCGCCTTTTTGGTTTTGGTCGATTTGTCTGCCATTACCGATTACTCCTTATTCTGTTTTACCGTCGTCATTTTCTGCGACGGGAACTTTTTTGGTCGACTTCTTGGGCTTTTCGGTCTTTTCGGTCTTTTCCGCCTTTTCGTCCTTCGCCTTCTTGTCAGACTTCTTCTTGGACTTGTCGGATTTTACCGCCGGTTCCAAGCTTGCGCCGCACTTGGCGCAGACGCGCGCGTTTTTGCCGTCGATCTCTTGATGACGGACCCTAACGCTCTTTCCGCACGCCGGGCAGATTATCTGCACGTTGCTCACGTCGAGCGGCGCTTCGACCTTTACCTTAGCCGACTGTTCGCTTGCGGAACGCGCCTTGCGGTGATGCGTAGCCATATTGACACCCTCGACGAGAACCTTTCCGGTCTTGGGATCGGTTGCCAAAACTTTTCCGGTTTTGCCCTTATCCTTGCCGGTCAAAACCTTTACATTGTCGCCCTTTCTCACATTAAGATTCATTTTGTCTTATCTCCGTTAGATTACTTCGGGTGCCAAAGATATGATCTTTGTAAAGTCGCGGTCGCGAAGCTCGCGCGCAATCGGTCCGAAAATACGGGTGCCGCGCGGCTGCTTCTGGTTGTCTATAATAACGGCGGCATTGTCGTCGAAGCGGATATGCGATCCGTCGGGACGGCCTACGCCCTGATGCGTGCGAACAATAACGGCCTTGACGACGTCGCCCTTTTTGACGGTGCCGCCAGGCTGTGCGGATTTGACCGACGCCGTGATGATGTCGCCGATATTACCGCTCTTTCTAAGCGAGCCGCCCATTACCTGTATGCACATAATCTCTTTCGCGCCGGTGTTGTCGGCAACCTTGAGATACGATTGAGACTGTATCATGATTTACTCCTATTTGGGTGCGTTTTTCCACCCGTTTCGATATTACATACTTTCGTTCCGTTTAACATACCCTTTTATCTTAAAAGGTCGGAAAACAAACGCATGCACTAAAATTATTTGGCCTTTTCCACAATGCGGTTTACGCGCCAGCATTTATCCTTGCTGATGGGTCGGGTTTCGACAATTTCCACTCTGTCGCCGATACCGCACTCGTTGTTTTCGTCGTGAGCTTTATAGCGCTTTGTGCGCGTAACCGTCTTTTTGTAAAGCGGATGCTTGTACTTTTCGACGACCGACACGACGACCGTTTTATCCATTTTATCGGATACGACAAGTCCTTCGCGGACCTTTCTGTCGTTACGAACCTCTTCCATTACTTAACCTCCTTGTTCGCTCTAAGCTCGCGCTCTCTTATTACAGTTTTTACGCGCGCGATGTCGCGGCGAACATTTTGAATCTGCATGGGGTTGCTTAACTGCCCCGTTGCGTGCGAAAATCTGAGGTTGAACAGCTCGGCCTTGAGCGACGCGAGCTTTTCGGTGAGATCCGCGTCTGTTAATTCATGAACTTTCTCTTTCATTATTCGCCCTCCTTAACTTCTACGGCCGGTGCGGACGCTTCCTTTTCCGCTTGAGCCGCTTCGAGTTCCGCGCGCGAGACTATCTTGCAACGGACGGGAAGCTTGTACGACGCGAGCCTTAACGCTTCGCGCGCGATAGGTTCGGCAACGCCTGCCATCTCGAACATGATGGTGCCCGGCTTTACGACCGCCGCCCAGTACTCGGGTGCGCCTTTACCGGAACCCATTCGGGTGTCCGCCGGCTTTTTGGAATACGGCTTGTGCGGAAAAATGCAAATCCAAACCTGACCGCCGCGCTTGGTGTAACGAGTCATCGCAACACGCGCCGCCTCTATCTGGTTGGAGGTTATCCTGCCGGGGTCTTGGCTTATAATCGCGTATTCGCCGTAAGCGAACGTGTTGCCGCGAGTCGCCTTGCCCTTCATTCTGCCGCGTTGAACTCTGCGGTGTTTTACTTTATTGGGAGCTAACATTATTCGCCCTCCTTATCGGCGGCCGTCGTCTTGACCGTGGTCTTGCCGAGAACGTCGCCTTTGTATATCCAAACTTTTACGCCGAGCACGCCGAACGTCGTTTTGGCGATGCAGAAGCCGTAGTCAATGTCGGCGCGGAGTGTTTGCAGAGGAATACTTCCTTCCTGGTAATGCTCGGCGCGCGCGATTTCCGCACCGTCGAGACGTCCGCCTACCTGAACCTTGACTCCTTTGGCGCCTGCGTGCATGGCCTTGCTCATCGCCTGCTTCATCGTGCGGCGGAAGAACGCGCGCTTTTCAAGCTGTGCCGCGATGCTTTCCGCAAGAAGCTTGGCGTTGAGGTCGGGGTGCTTGACCTCGTTGATGTTGACGTAAATTCTTTTTCCGCCGGTGAGCTTTTCGAGGTTCTTTTTAAGCTCGTCTACGCCTGCGTGCTTTTGGCCGATTATCTTGCCGGGAGACTGCGTGTGAATGTACACAAGCACCTTGCCCTGCTGACGCTCGATAATAACCTTGCTTATTCCGCACGATTTGTATTTCTGCTCGATAAACTCGCGGATTTTATGATCTTCGAGTACGAATGCGGCAAATTCCTTTTTCCCGGCAAACCACTGCGAATTCCATTTTTCGATGACGCCGACGCGTAAACCGTGGGGATTGACTTTCTGACCCATGATTACTTATCCTCCTTGGTGTCGAGAATGACGGTAATGTGGCTGGTGCGCTTTAAAATGTGATGCGCTCTGCCCTTGCTTACCGGCTGGTAACGCTTAAGCGTCGGACCCTGGTCCGCGTACGCTTCCGCAACGTACAAATCGGATATGGATAAATCCAAATTGTGCTCTGCGTTGGCGGCTGCGGAGTTAAGAACCTTAAATACGGCCTCGCTCGCCGCTTTGGGCGTGGCTTGGAGTATCGCCATCGCCTCGTTAACCGACTTGCCGCGAATAAGCGCAAGTACGATGCGCACTTTGTCGGGCGCGATACGGACGTGTTTGGCGGTCGCGTGAGGGCGCTTTTCGCGCAGCTCTTTGACTCTTTCCGTTTTTTCCTTCATTCTTGTAGCCATAGCTTCTCCTTATTTGCCCTTCGTCGTCTTTTCGCCGGCGTGGCCGAGGAATGTTCTCGTAGGTGCAAACTCGCCCAGCTTGTGTCCGACCATGTCGGTGGTTACGTATACAGGGACGAACTTCTTGCCGTTATGCACCGCAAAAGTAAGCCCGACGAACTGCGGGAATATGGTGGACGCGCGCGACCAAGTTTTAATCGGGCGCTTGTCCGCCGTTTCTGCCATCGCCTCCGCCTTTTTCAGCAGTTTGGCGTCAACATAGTATCCTTTTTTTGTCGATCTTGACATATCTTAAAGCTCTCCTTAATTTATGCGCTTGACAATGAACTTGTCGGACGCCTTATGCTTGGCTCTTGTCTTCTTACCGAGCGCCGGCTTGCCCCACGGCGATACCGGGGTCGGTCTTCCTATCGGGCTCTTGCCTTCGCCGCCTCCGTGAGGGTGGTCGCAAGGGTTCATGACCACGCCGCGGACGGTCGGCTTAACGCCCATGTGGCGCTTTCTGCCGGCCTTGCCGATGGAAACAAGCTCGTGGTCGAGGTTTCCGACCTGGCCGATCGTCGCCTTGCACGCTTGAAGCACCATGCGCATTTCGCCGGAAGGAAGCCTAAGCGTTGCGTACTTGCCTTCCTTAGCCATGAGCTGCGCCGCGGCGCCTGCCGTCCTCGCCATCTGACCGCCCCTGCCGGGAAGCATCTCGATGTTGTGAACGAGCGTACCTACGGGAATGGCGGAAAGCGGAAGCGCGTTGCCCGCTTTGATGTCCGCGTCCGGGCCGGATATTACGGTGTCGCCCTTTTGAAGTCCGAGCGGTGCGAGAATGTATCTCTTTTCGCCGTCGGCGTAGTTCAGAAGCGCTATAAACGCGGTGCGGTTGGGATCGTATTCTACGGTGGCGACCTTAGCCGGGATTCCGTCCTTGTTGCGGCGGAAGTCGATTACGCGGTACTTTTGACGGTTGCCGCCGCCGATGTGGCGAACGGTTATCTTGCCCGAAAAGTTTCTGCCGCCCGACTTGCTCTGCTCTTTAAGAAGCGGCTTGTACGGCTTATCGCCTGTCAATTCGCTCGCGACAATCGTGGTTTTGAACCGCGTGCCGGGCGTTATCGGTTTATATCTCTTAATAGCCATGATTACTCCTTAGGACAGCGTCTCGAAGAACGGTATCGCCTTCGAAGCCTCGGTGAGGGTTACGTACGCTTTTTTGCGCTTTGCAGTGTAGCCCTGTGTCCTGCCTTGCCTTTTGAGCTTGCCGCGAACGTTTACGACGTTGATTCTTTCGACCTCTACGCCGAACTGCTGCTCTACGGCCGCTTTAATCTGCTTTTTGCCGGCGCGGACGTCAACGTAAAACGCATAGCGCTTGGCGGCAATGCCGTCGCTCGATTTTTCGGTCAAAACCGGGCTGATGATGATATCTTCCGCTAACATTATTGTGCCGCGACCTCCTTTGCCGTGTATTTTGCTTCGAGCGCCTTAATGGCGTCGACGGTTGTAAGCATAACCGCGTTGGCAACCACGTCGTACACGCCGAGCGTTTCGCACGCGGCGGTGCGCACCTGCTGTATGTTGCCCGAAGCGCGAAGCGCGTTGCCGTTACCCTCGGGAAGCACCAAAAGCACTCTGCTCTCTATTTTGAGCGCCTTTAACACCGCAGCCATCTGCTTGGTCTTGGGCTCTATATCGAGCTTGTCGAGAACTATAAGGTTTCCGTCGGACAGCTTCGCGGAAAGCGCGCTCGTAATCGCGTTTATCCTGACGAGCTTGTTCACCTTTTGGCGGAACGAACGGGGCTTTGGTGCGAACACTACGCCGCCGCCCTTCCACTGCGGCGCACGAATGGATCCCTGCCTCGCGTTACCCGTGCCCTTTTGGCGCCACGGCTTTTTGCCGCCGCCGCGCACCTCGGTACGAGTGAGCGTGCTCTTGGTTCCCTGTCTTGCGTTTGCCATCTGGGCAACCACAACCTGGTGAATGAGCGGTTCGTTATATTCTACTCCGAAGACGCTTTCGTCGAGGTCCATCGTTCCGGCCTCGGTGCCGTCCTGCTTATATATTTTAATAGTAGGCATTTTTATCTCCTTATCCGATTACTTCACGGTCTCGCGGACGGTAACAAGTCCGCCTTTGGGACCGGGGACGGCGCCGCGAATGAGAAGAACATTGCGTGCCTTGTCGACTTTTACAACCTTGAGGTTGAGAATCGTAACCTTTTCGTGTCCGTACTGTCCGGGCATTTTGAGGTTTTTAATCCTGCGCGAAGGGTTGGAGTTCGCACCGGTAGAACCGACTTCCCTGTGAACGGGGCCGGTACCGTGAGTCATTTTGAGACGGTGGTGGTTCCAACGCTTGATAACACCGGAAAAACCTCTGCCTTTTGTGGTGCCCGAAACGTCGACCATATCGCCGGCTTCGAACATCGTGCAGTCGAGAACCTTTCCGACCTCGAGCGCGTCTGCGTCGTCGTAACGGAATTCGCGAAGATAACGGCAGGGTTTAAGCTTGGCCTTTTTGTAAAGACCGGACTCCGGCTTGTTGAGTTTGCCCTCTTTTATCTCCTCGAAAGCACATACGGCCGCACTGTACCCGTTCTTTTCGACAGTGCGCTTATCTACTACGGTCATGGGACCGCAAAGCACGACGGTAACGGGAACGGAAATATCGTTCTCGTCGAAAATGCGCGTCATGCCCAATTTTTTGCCCATCATAGCCTTTTTCATGGTATGCTCCTTTCGCGTTTTACAGCTTAATCTTGACGTCCACGCCGGCAGGCAGATCAAGCCCCATAAGCGAGTCTACCGTCTTTCCGGACGGACTGTAAATATCGATAAGACGAGAGTAAGTACGAAGCTCGAACTGCTCTCTCGAATCTTTATGTTTATGAACGGAACGCAAAATGGTAACCACTTCCTTCTGCGTGGGCAGAGGAATGGGACCGCAAACCTTAGAACCGGTCTGCTTTGCGGTGTCGACAATCCGCTGCGCGGAAGAATCGACAAGCTCGTGGTCGTAAGCTCTAAGCTTAATTCGTATTTTCTGACTGGCCATACTTTTCTCCTTGTTGCCTCGCATTGAGGCTTTCACGCGCTCGGGCGTGCCGCCTTGTCTTTATTTTGCGGAGGGTCTCTCCGCAATTTAGGACAAAAAAACAGCCACATAGCGTTGTAGCTAAATTATTTTACACTACGGTTAAAACGATGTCAAACGATTTTATGCCCTTTTTTGAATATTTTTTAATAAATTTTATACCGTTTCACGCACTCGGGCGTGCCGCGGACTATATATTGTGTAGCGCGCCCCTTTAAGGCACAAGAGACCCCTTACACGGGGGGCTTTTATCAACACGCCGCACATCACCCCGAGCGAAGCCGAGGGGTCTAGGCGAACCGCCGCATAGTGGAAAATAATAACAAGTTGTGCGGCTAACGCCTAGATTTCTCCGCTTCGCTCGCAAGCTCGCTTCGGTCGAAATGATGTGGCGCGCTGGAAGTTGCACCTATGCTCTAATTAAACTTTAACGCTCAATCGGTATAACGCCTTCCCCGTGGGGGAAGGTGCCCCCAACGGGGGCGGATGAGGGGCGACCGAAAATAAATGAATAATGAAGAATGAAAATGTTCGCGACAGCGGCAACCTCTTCACTATTCACTATTATCTATTCACTCGCCACGAAGTGGCGTCGGGGCGACCTTAATGCCGCCGCAGGCGGCTACCTATTCACTATTCACTATTACCTATTCACTCGCCACGAAGTGGCGCTTATCCGTTTGCTTTTTTTCCGTATATATATTATAATGATAGAAACGGAGGGCTATTATGGAACTGACTTATAAAAGAAAGAATGTGTTCGCGGAAGCCGACGACGCCGAGATTAAGCGTATTTTCGACTACTGCGAGGAGTACAAAAAATACCTCGATTGCGCCAAGACCGAGCGCGAGTCTGTTAAATACGCAATCTCGCTTATCGAAAAGCACGGATACAAGCCGTACGCGCTCGGCGACAAAATCGCTAAGGGCGACAAGCTGTATCTTAACAACCGCGGCAAGGGGCTTTTTATCCTTCGCGCCGGCAAAAAGGACATAGCCAAGCACGGTATTCGTATACTCGTCGCGCACATCGACAGCCCGAGGCTCGACCTTAAACAGGTTCCGCTTTACGAAAAGGCGGACACCGCGTACTTTAAAACCCACTACTACGGCGGAATAAAAAAGTATCACTGGCTTACTATTCCGCTCGCGCTTCACGGCGTTATCGCGTTAAAATCGGGCAAGACCGTCGATATAAATATCGGCGAGGACGACTGCGACCCCGTGTTTTATATAACAGACCTTCTTCCCCACCTTTCGCAGGAAATTAACAGCAAGACCATAAGCGACGGATTCAAGGCTGAAAACCTTAATATCGTCGTGGGCGGCATACCCGTAGGCAAGGACGCCGACGCGGTTAAATCCGGCGTGCTCAAAATCCTTAACGACAAGTACGGCGTTACGGAAGAGGACTTCCTCTCCGCCGAGATAGAGGCGGTGCCTGCGGTAAAGGCGCGCGACGTCGGGTTCGACCGAGCGTTCCTTGCGTCGTACGGTCATGACGACAGCGTCTGCGCCTATCCCGAGATAACGGCGACGCTCGAAACCAAGACCGACGAGACCGTTCTCACCATTCTCGCCGACAAAGAGGAAATCGGCTCGGAGGGCAACACCGGCATGCAATGCGTGCTTATAAGCGACATTCTAAACGAAATAGCCAAAGCGTACGGCGCTAACCCGGCCGTGGTCCGCGCCGCGTCGCGTTGCATTTCGGCAGACGTAACCGCGGCCTACGACCCCGACTACGCGTCGGCGTTCGAAGAGAACAACGTCGGCAGGGTAAGCCACGGCGTGTGCATGAATAAATTCACCGGCGCGCGCGGCAAGTCCGGATCCAACGACGCGTCCGCGGAATACATCGCGTCGCTTCGCGCCGCGTTCGAAAAGGAGGGCGTCGTGTGGCAGACCGGCGAATTAGGCAGGGTCGACCTCGGCGGCGGCGGCACGGTCGCTAAGTACATTGCAAACATAAATATCGACACGGTGGATATGGGCGTGCCCGTCCTTTCCATGCACGCGCCGTACGAGCTTGTCAGCAAAGCGGACGTCTACTCCGCCCACAAAGCGTTCAGCGCGTTTATTAAAAATTAGTCCTCCGCACGAAGCGAAACGCACGAATAATCGTAAAAGAAAAGAACTTCCCGTTTGGGAAGTTCTTTTTTGTGTGATTTTTCCGCGCGTTTGAAAAATCGGATTCTTCTTTCATCTTTGTTTACTTAACGTTACGTATCGATTCTTATAATCTTGTTCAGCTCTTTATTTCTGTACGTAATATCCCCCCTTGCGGTAAAACCTTGGCTTTCCCAAAAGCCGTTACCCTCCTCGTTTCTGTTAAATACAAGAAGGGCGACCTTATTGATGCCTTCGCCTTTTAGCGCGGCTAAGCATTTTTCGACAAGCCTCGACCCTATTCCCTGCCGTCTATACCGCTCGGCAACGGACATATGATAAATGTATCCGCGCCGTCCGTCGTGCCCCGCTAAAATAATTCCGACTATTTCGCCGTTCAGCTCTGCGACAAAGGACGTATCGGGATTGCGTTTTAAAAACTTTTGTACGCCCTCTCTCGAGTCGTCCAAATTATTAAACCCCATATTTTTGCACGACATCCAAAGCGAGTAAACCTTGTCGTAATCATCCGCGGTCATTGTGCGCAATATCATTATCTTAACCTCCTATTAAAAATAATAAAGCAGCAAAGTTTTTGCTGCATTACTATTTCCTATCTATTGTTTGACTGTAATCGGTTTTTACCTATTCCGTTTTTATTTCCGTGCTTTCGGCGGCGGTAGCGGATTTTACGCTCTTCCCCGTTATATCGCTAAGCGACATTGCTCTGTCGTGAATGGTCGGGCGCCAGGTAAGCTTGGGCGTAAGTATTCCGATTGCGAGCGCGACGGCGACGAGCAAATTATACCAGGGGTACAGAATAATCATGGTCAGGGCGCGGTACCACTTGGTGTAATTGACGCGCTTGTTCTCTACAATGAGCAGCACGATATTCTGAATCGTGATAAGTCCGATAACGTATACGATTATCTGGTACCCGATACTCCACAAAACGTAGAACCAGCCGGTGTGATTGCCGGTTAAATTCCAAATGAACTTTTCCACCGGGTCGATGTCGCTTGCCATTACGTACAGCCCGTCTTTAAACATAGACACCGGGCCTATGCCGTAAAGATCGTTTATCTCGAAGATATTTGTCCTGCCGAACACGTTCATACACGTCGTCGGGTCGACCGCCATAAACGCGAGCACGCCTTTAAATATGTAATACGCCGGGAACCAGAACGTGGCGAGCAGTGCCACGAACGGGTACAGCAGGTACAAGAACATGTCTATATACGCGAGCCAGAACCGAGTGAAAAACCTAAACAGCATTTTCGGTCCGTACCGCCATAAAAGCTGAAAAACGCCTTTGCCGAGTCGAGTCTGACGGACGAGCGAGTATTTAAGCCCGTGCGGCTGTTCGTCGAAGAACTCGGCTTTGGGCACGTATTGCACGCGGTGCTTTTTGTCGATAAGCTGAAGCGTGTATTCAAAGTCCTCGACGAGGTTGAACGCATTCCAGCCGCCCATGTCCGCGGCAATCTCGCGGCGAATAAAAAATCCGGTGCCGGCGAGCGGAACGGTGGAATGCAGGCGCGTTCTGCCGTGGCCGTTAGCCCTGCAATCGCGCAGGAACGTCATGCCGTTGGACCCGGCTATGCAGTTGTCGTCGTAGTTTTTGGAATTGCGGTAGCCGGTTCCCACCTTTACGCCGGCGTCGAACGCCTTGTTCATTTCTTTTACAAAGTCGACGTTCATAAGGTTGTCGGCGTCCATGACCATTATCCCCTCGTACTCGGGGTGGTTGTCGAGAATCTCTCTGAACGCGAGTTGAAGCGCGTACCCCTTTCGCCCGTGCTTAGGATCGGGGTCGTTAAGCTCTAAAACGTAATCCGCGCCTGCCTTCCGCGCGACCTCCGCCGTGTCGTCCTTGCAGTTATGCGCGACGACGAGAATATCTAATAGCTCGCGCGGATAGTTTTGCGCGCGAATGGAATCTATAAGATGCCCTATTACATTTCGCTCGTTGCGCGCGCACGTTACGACGATAAACCTATGGTTTACGCGCGCTTCCGGATATTTCTTTTGCGGAATTATCATAAGCACCCAATATATCATGGGCAGCGCCATGCACGCACCGGCAATGGTAACGACAACCCAGTTGATATTATCGAGTACTTTGACAAGCACCGGCGGAATTACTGATAAAAATTGCATACCTTTTCCCTTTTTCGGTAGTCTGTTGCGGTAGGTACAGTATATACCGTGCCGCCGCATAAGTCAATGATTTTACTACAAACCGCGCCTTAGCGGATTACCGTCCTCGCTTAACTAAAACCCTACGCCGAGAACTCCGGTAACGCAAATCTCTATACCTATTATAATAAGTATTATTCCGCCGAGAATAACCGCCTTAGCCCCAAGCTTGTCGCCGAACTTCTGCCCGATAAACACGGCGATCATGCACAGTGAAAATGTCATTACCGCAATAATCGCCGCGGCGATCATCGCCTCGTAAATCTCGTAGTCGGATATGGACAGTCCCACGCTCAGCGCGTCGATAGAGGTAGCGAGCGCCTGAACGAGAAGCGTTTTTACGCCGAGCTTTGGCTTTACCTCCGCCGCCGCTACGGTCTCACCGTCCGCCGCGGTTTCGGCAGTTTTTTTGCGCCCGTCCTTAATTCCGTCCATAATCATCTTGCCGCCGAGAAACAAAAGCAGCACGAGCGCTATCCACGGGATATACGGTCCGATCTTGTCAATAAACGCATGTCCGGCAAAATACCCGGCGATAGGCATCGCCGCCTGAAAAAAAGCGTACGTTGCCGCCATGAGTATTTTTTTGCCCACCTTCATTTTCGGCTCGTTCAGCCCGTTTGACATGGACACGGCGGACGCGTCCATGCTAAGCCCTGCGCCAAGCCCTATATTTTGAAGGAAAAATCCCGCAGTCATAACCCTTCCTCTATTTAGCCGCACCCGAAAGCACGTTTTGTATGTATAATATGAGGTCGGAAAAGGTTCCTTGCCTGCTCGACGAAATATCCGCATTGTCGGGGTTAAGTAAGCACTCGGGCAAAAGGAACACGTCCATGCCTGCCTTTTTGGCGGTTACTATGTCCTCGCGGAAGTCGTTGCCTACCATAAGGCAGTTTTCGGGCTTAGTACCCAAAATATCGGCTATCTCGGTGTAGTAGAGCGGATTGGGCTTGCAGTAGTGAAACTGCTCGAACGCCGTGATTAAACAAAAGTCGTCTTTGGATAACCCTGCCCAATTAAGCCGCTTTAACTGCGCGGTCATGGGAAAAACGGGATTGGTAGCAAGCACTGTTTTTAACCCCATGCCGTTAATTTTCCGCACCGCCTGCGCCGCGCCGACAATTTCCGCGCTCGTCGAGCGCAGCCCGTCGAAAAGGTTGTCGTAGAAATAGTCAAACCGCGCCTTGTCCTCGTCGGCCTTGTCGGGAAAGCATGAATTATAGTAATCCCAAAAAACCTCGAAGTTGGTGCGTTTTCCGTCGTTTGCCACCATTGCGTCGGTGCCTTTAAGTATCGCCGCGCTCAGCTTTTTGGGGTCGTGTCCGTATTTATACATGTGTCCGCCGACCGCGCCGAGATAAGCCTTTACAAACGCGAGCGGATCCAAATTGTGAAGCGTGCCGTCGAGATCGAATAAAACGTATTCCAACATAGTTTACTTGTCCTTTTTATGTTTGTTTTTCCAGTCCTTTATCTGTTTAAGCCTGTCTTTAAAGCGCGTTTCAAGCCCTTCGTCCGTCGGGCGGTAGTATTCCCGTCCGAGCAGGTCGTCGGGCAGGCACTGCATGGTAGTCAGCTTGTCCGCCGTGTCGTGAGCGTACTCGTACCCTTTGCCGTAGTTAAGCTCTTTCATCAGCCGAGTCGGCGCGTTTCTTATTACGAGCGGAACAGGTTCGGCAAGCCGAGTGAGCGCGTCGGACTTTGCCGCGTTATACGCGACGTCCATAGCGTTGGACTTGGGCGCAAGCGACATATATATAACCGCCTGCGTAAGGTGAACCGCGCACTCGGGCATGCCTATAAAATGGCACGCGTGGTACGCCGCAACAGAAATTTCTATCGCGCGCGGATCGGCAAGTCCCACGTCCTCGCTTGCAAACCGCGTTACGCGCCGCGCAATGTACAGCGGATCCTCGCCTGCCTCGAGCATTCGCGCAAGCCAGTACACCGCCGCGTCGGGATCGGAATTGCGCATTGATTTATGCAATGCGGAAATAAGATTGTAATGCTCTTCGCCGCCCTTATCGTAGAGCAGCGATTTTTTGGACGTGCAGTTTTCCACCGTCTCTTTGGTAACGGTTATGCCGTTTTCGGAAACGTCGCCGTTAAGAACGACCATTTCGAGCGTGGAAAGCGCGGACCTGGCGTCGCCGTTTGCAAAGGTCGCTATCGCCTCGACAAGCTCGGGGTCGATTGTTACCTTTTCGTCGCCGAAACCGCGCTTGTCGGTAAGCGCGCGGTTAAGAAGCGTTACGAGATCGCTTGTCGCAAGCGCTTGAAGCACAAACACCTTGCAGCGCGATAAAAGCGCGCCGTTAACCTCGAAAGAGGGGTTTTCGGTCGTCGCGCCGATAAGAATAATGCTGCCCTTTTCCACAAACGGCAAAAACGCGTCTTGCTGCGCCTTGTTAAAGCGGTGAATCTCGTCGACGAAAAGAATGGTGCGCTCGCCGAAACGACGGTTGTTTTCGGCCTCCGCCATTACCTGCTTAATCTCTTTTATTCCGCTCGTTACCGCCGAAAAATCGATGAACTTCGACTTGGTGGTGTGCGCGATTATGCGCGCGAGCGTAGTTTTGCCCACGCCGGGCGGACCCCAGAATATCATAGAACCGATATTGTCGCTTTCTATAAGCCTACGCAAAATCTTGCCCGGACCGATTAAATGCTTTTGTCCGCAGAACTCGTCGAGACTTTTCGGCCTGAGCCTTGCCGCAAGCGGCTGGGAATATTCACTTTCGAAAAACGTCGGTTGAGTTTCCATTTCTGCTCGCTTTAAAATTTTATCCTGCTTTTCTTTTTTCCTTTATCCTTTTTATTATAACACCTGCCGCCGAATAAATCAAGAACACTGACGGCATAACGCGCTTTTTTGCTTTTTTCAATAAAATCCGAAAAATAAAACCTTTACTGTTTAAACGTAAAGGTTTTTTCGTGTTGTTTTATCTTTTAATCAGTTGTCGTTCGTTAAGTACATAAGATACAAAACCAACGTGGTTACGAGGACGAAGGTCATTATGCCGGCGACCGGAATTATTAAAAACGCCCACGGCAGCACAGAGAAGGATAAAATCGTGAAAATAATCAAGCTTACCTGCCCTTGCGCAAACATCCACACCCCGTCCAGAAAGCTTGCAAACGCGTTATCGAGATTGAAATTAGGTTCGAGGTTGGCAAGAATGTTTATCGAAAGCGCGCCCACCGCGGCGACAACCGTCGAAACGCGTAGCCACAGTATTCCGTATAAATCCTTGTTCGTGTCGCCCAACAGCGCTTTGTATTCGGGCGCCGCCGAGATATAAAAGAACAGTACGACAAGTCCGGCCATGCCGGCAACGCCGATTATCCAAAACAGCACTCTTAACCCCGTTGTCATATTTATCGGCGCCTTGTTTGCAATGAGAATGAAAATCGACGGAATAAGAACGAGTATCATGTACCCGTGAAGCCGCGAAAACGCCTGCGCCGATTCTTCGGTAAACGAGTCCGATTGACTAAACAGCCCCGATATTATATCGGTAGTAAGGGAGAGCACGCAAATAACCGCGGCGGCGGCGTAGATAATCGCAATTATTATCGCAACGGGAATAGCTACCGGGTCGTTCGGCTCGTTTTTTGCCGCGGATTTTTTGCTCTTTCTCGTTTTTTCGGGCGTTTGGGGTTTTGCCGTTACCGCGTCGATTGCGGCGTCGCTTTTTACGCCGCCGAAAGCCGAAGTAAAATCCTCGAATCCTCCGCCCCCGTCTTTTATGTCCGTTTTTGTCGTCGCCTCTTTAAAAAGAAACGCGTTGTCGTCTTTTAAATTAAAGCCGTTGTTATTGTTTTCCATATTTTCCTCGTTTTTTATTTTTCGCAGACAAAACCCGCGTTCGTTAACCCTCTTTATTCTGTTCCTCGTCCGGCGGAGGGGCGAGCGGTTCGTCTATTGTCGCGGCTACCGTGTCGACGGTTCCGTTAGGCTCGGCCGCGGCGACAGTCGCCGAGATATCCTCCGGCTTTACGCGTTTAAACAGCGGAACGGCGTTAAGCTCTGCCATGCGGTCCCAAAACCCGACCTCCCGAATTTTCAGGTTTTCGGTCAGTTTGGACGACACCGCCACGTAAATAAGGTACAGCGGAACGGTGCCGAGGTTTGTTTCGAGCAGCGAATTTACGACGAGCGTCGTCAGCTTGTCTGCAACAGACTCTATCTCCGCGCTTCGTATTCCGCCTATCAACAGCATAAATTCCCAGGCGAACTGCACCGCAATTCCTGTTACGAGCAGCCAGCCGAGCGGAAAACGCTTTTTCTTGTCGCGCACTATTATATTAAACACCAACGCAAAAACGTACCCCACCAAAAGTATAAGCGCCATATAGCCGTGGTACGATCCCGTCGTGCGCTGAATAAGTATCTGTCCGCTGTTTTCCCCAAAGGTCTGCGCTATCATCGGGCAAGCAAGCCACCACAGCACAATAAGTCCCGTCCATTCGAATTTATGCTCGTCGCGCGAGAACCACAGCCAAATCCAAACGAAGTTGGTAAAACCGTAGCTCATAGACATCCACCACAGCACCGCCGCCATATTGCCGCCTTCTATCGTTCTCGTGCCGAGCGCGAGGTGGAAAATGCCGTAATCGACGACAAAGTACAACAGTCCGCCGAGCACGCCGAATATCGCCGTCAAATACTTTTTGCGTACAATAAGCAGGGCGAGCAGCGCGACCAAAAACACCGAGTCGAGATATACGTATAAATGATTGAACACTCTTTGCGCGATAACTTCGTTTAAAAACATTCTTATCCCCTTTTATTGTCGATTTTGCCGACTATTACCAATTAAATATAATATGGTTTAACATGGTACGGTTTAGTATTCTATGCGGCTTCCCGTCGTATCGGTCGCGGCGATAACCTCCACGCGCGACGGCATTCTGTCTATTAGCGCCTCGGCATGCGTAATCACGCCGACAAGACAATCGCGAGAAAGCGATTCGAGCGCACCGTACACCGTGTCGATAAGCTCGTCGTCGAGCGTTCCGAATCCCTCGTCGAGGAAGAAAAACGCGTTATTTCCTCTGCCAACCGCGCGCGCAATCGCTATCGCCACGCACAGCGAGGTTAAAAACAGCTCGCCGCCCGACAATGTGTCCGTCTTTCGCGGCTTTCCGTCGTTAAGGAAGTCGGACACGGTAAAGCCGTTTTCCGAATCGTAGAACATTGTGTACTTGCCGTGCGACAGCTCGCCGAGAATGTCGCTCGCTATCGCGGTGAACTGTTCGATATACTCGGTGGCGACGAAATTCAGCATCGCCTTACCCTTCGTCATGTCCGCTATTGCGGCGTAGCGGTCGGCGCGCTTGTTGTATTCCGAGCGGATTGCCTCGTATTCCTTCATTTTTTCGGCAAGCTCGGTTAGCGTTTTAAGCTGCGTTTCGAGCGCGGAAATGTTTGATTTTTGCTCGGACTGCTTTTCTATAAGCGCTTTCCACCTGCCGTTTTGACCGTTGTAGTATTCCTCGTCGAACTGCGGCATATCGACGGGGCAAGCCCTTTGCGCGTCTTCCAGCCCCCTTTTGAGCGTTTCCACCGACGAGAGCGCAGAGTTTTGCGCCTTAGTAAGCTCGCCGAGTTTCTTTTCCTCGTCCGCCGTCTTTTTTTCGAGCTCGGCGCTTTCCTCGCGAACGGACTTAATCATGCCTTCCGTTTTTCCGAGGTTGTCGCCTAACTTTTCTTTTAGCTCGGTAGCCTTTTTGTCCGCCTCGTCGAGCGCGGAAGAGGCGCCGTCGCACTCGGCGGAAACCGCCGCGAAGCTCGGTTCTAACGCCGAAAGCTTTTCGTCGAGCGATTTGTAGCCTTCGGCGGCGGCTTTGGCTTTACCCATAGCGACCGACATTTCCGCGTACGCTTCCGGCTCGACGCCCGTTTTTTCCGCCTTTTCGGACAGTTCCTTTATTTTCGCGTCGACGGCGTTTTTGTCCTTGTCGGCGCGGTCGTAAGCGCTTTTGGCGCCGTCGACAAGCTTTGTTACGTCCAGCAACTCCGCCGTAACCGCTTTTACCTTTTCGACCGCCGCCGCGTGAGCGAGCTTGCACGATTCCACGTTGCATGGCCCCTCTCCGCCGTGGCCGTCGTAAACGCCGCCGCACACCGGGCACTTGTCGCCTTTACTTAGCTCGGCGCGGACCGCCGCCGCGTGGGAATGAAGGGTCGCCTCGTCGAGCGCGGATTTAGCCGACGTTTCTTCCTTTTCCGCTTGCGCTTTTTTATCTTCGAGTTCTTTTATTTCGGAAGATAATTTTTCTATTTTTGCGAGCGTAATTTCAAGCTCGTGCTTTAAGTCGGCGCTTCTGCTTTCCGCTTCCCTCACTTCTCGAATTATGCCGTCAAATGCCGTTTTTTCGTCTTTTAATGCGTGAATAATCTCAAAAACGGCGTTTATTCGCTCTTTTTCGTTTTGGGCACCCAGTTCTTTTACCGCGTTAAGCGCCGCGGCGGACGGATTTTTAAGCGTAGATACCGCTTTATTAAATTGCGTTTTCGCAGAGTCGAATTCGCTTACGCAATCGTTTATTTTTTGTTTTAACGTTTCTATTTGTTCTGCCGCCGACTGCTTTTGCTTTAATTTGTTTTCGAGTGCAATGCGTTTTTGCTCGCGCTCTTTTTCCGCCGCAAAGTATTCCTTGTCGAGTGCGTTAAGCTCGGACAAGCCGATAAGCTTTTCCCTTAGCGCTTTAAGCTTGTCCGCCGCTTCCTTGTCTCTTTTCGCCTCGAAGTCGTTTAGCGCAATCGTCGCGCCGTCAAGTAAAAGCTTGGCTTCCTCCAACCTTTCCGCCTGCTGTTTTACCGCCTTCGACTTTTCGACCGCCGAAATGTATTCGTCGCGCGCTTTGCTTAATCCGTCAAGCTCGGCGCGAACGGACTCGATTTCCTTTGTCGTATTGGTAAGCGCGGTGCGCTCGGCGGCAAGATCGCTTTTTACTTTTTTTATGTTGCCGTCAGCGCTGTCGCGGTACGCGCCCATTGCCGCTTCCGCCTTTTCCGCCTCGGCTCTTGCGTCCTTTTCCTTTTCCTTCGCGCGCTTATACACCTCGCCGAACCGCATAAGCGAAAATATCTTTCCGACCGTTTCGGACTGCTTTGCCGGCGATTTTTTTAAAAATTCCGCGTATTCGCCCTGCTCGAGAAGATACACGTTTTTAAATTCGCCCATATCTATGCCGATTACCGAATCGACAAGACTTGCCACCTCGTCGCCCGTAGTTGCGACCGGGGTGCCGTTTTTATACAAAACGACTTCCGTTCCGCCGTAAACGCGCTTATCCGTTTTTTTGCCGTAGCTGTCCTTTTCGAATTTGCATTTTATCGTGCGGTCTATTTTATATATCTCGCCGCGCTCTTCAAACTCAAACGACACAGAAGCGGACATTCTCGAAAGATTGACTATGTCGGCGATATTGCCGCGGCCGCTTTTTCCGTACAATGCGAACAGAATGGAATCGAAAATAGTCGTTTTTCCGGCGCCGGTCTTTCCGCAGATGCAAAACAGGTTACTGCGACCCACCGCCTCAAAATCGAGCGTTTGTGCCGCGTCGAACGAGTTTATTCCTTCGATAACGAGTTTAATCGGTCTCACCTTTAAGTTCCTCCATCAGTTCGACAAACGCCGCTTTCATTTCCGCGGTCGGATCCGTGCCGTAGCGCGCCTTGTAATACATATCGAAAATCTCGCCGTCGGATAGGTGCGCGCGGTTTTCCTTTTTAAGCTTTTCGTGCGACGACGCTTTAATCACAAGGTCGTTAAACGCAGGATGATCCTTAATCTCGAGCGTTTGGTCCTTGCCGAGCGGCTCGCCGCCGTATCTAATCCTAACGTAGTCCTTTTTGAAAAATTCAAGCTTTTGCATACATTCGTCGAAGTTATCGGCGTCCGTTTCGGTCAGCTTTCTTCCGCTTGCAAGCGGAACGGGCGTAATCTGTCCCGTTTTGGTGTCTACAATCGTTACCGACTTGTCGCGCGTTTCGTCGTACGCATATTGAAGCGGCGCGCCGGGGTATACCGCAAGCGGCTTTTTTGTTACCGTGTACCGCTTGTGAACGTGGCCGAGCGCAACGTAGTTTGCGTTTTCGGGCAGAACGGAAAAGGGCAGCGCGAGAAGTCCGCCGAGCGTTTCGCCTTCCGACTTAGTCAAAAACAAGTGCGTGCACAGTATATTATAGTTGTCGTCAAAGAACGCGCACGCTTTATTTATCGTGTCTTTTACGCGCTCGGGGTACGGAATGTTGTAGTCTATCTCGTCGAACCATCGGCTTAACCTCGCTTCCGACGGATAAGGAACGAGCGCGATATTCACTTTTTCCCCGTCTTTTTCTACCGTTATACCACCGAATCTGCCGTAAACCTTGCAACGCTGTTTTTGCAGGTAGTCGGCGGCGGCGGCAACTTCTAACAGCGAAGCCGGCGGAACGGGGTCGGAATAGCTCTGCTCGTTAAGCTCGCTGTAATCGATTTCGCCGGCAAGCACAATTCCGTGAAGCGCGGCAAGCGGCTTTGCGGCGCACAAACGCTTTTCGTCGTCGTGGTTTCCGGCAAGCGCGACTACCGCCCTTCCGCGCTCGGAAAAGGTGTTAAGCGCGCAGTAGAATACGCGCTCTGCGTCGGCGGCCGGCACGGACGCGTCGAAAATATCGCCGGCGATAAGTATGACGTCTACCTCGCGTTCGTCGGCTATTTGTGCTATTTCCCTAATCGCTTCTTCCTGCTCGTTTAGCCTTGACACTCTGCCAAGCTTTTTACCGAGGTGCAGGTCGGCGGTATGTAGGATTTTCATTCCGGTGCATTCCCCCAAAAACTATTGTCGATTTTTCTTGTTGTTTGTCCCGATAAAGTATTGATTATTTTGTATTTTTTTGGTATTATTAAACGTGCTTACCGAAGCCGGCGGCGAATCTATCCGCTTTTTACTGTTTTTATCTACTTAATTATAATACAGTTTGCTTCGTTTTTCAAGCGAAAGAGGTACGTAAAGAGGTACATAATGTTCAAACTCTCGTCGGAAGCCAGTTTAGACGGCGCCATTACCGTCGAAAACAAATTTATCATCGAATACCTTCCGTATGCGGACGGGGATTACGTAAAGGTCTACCTTTACGGCCTTTCGCTTGCCGGAAGAAAAAGCGACTCCGACGACACAATCGACCGCCTTGCGCGCAGGCTCGACCTCGACCGCGCGACCGTCGACGCCGCTATCGACTATTGGTGCGATAACGGGCTCATGTCGAGACTGGGCGACGACATTACATATCTTTCCCTGCGCTCGGCAAGAGCAAAAATCAAAAAGTACGACGTCGACCTTTACCGCGAGTTTAACCGTCAGGCTCAGCTTTTTATCTCGTCGCGCCAGATTACCCCCAACGAGTACAACGAATACTACGCTTTAATGGAAAAGCTGAAAATCGAATGGCAGGCGATGACGCTTGTCGTTAAGTATTGCGTCGACCTTAAAGGCGATAACGTTTCGTCCACATACATAGTAGCCGTAGCGCGCAACCTCGCGCAGGACGGCTACCGCACGTACGACGAGGTGGAAGCGCGCCTCGAGGAATACGGCGTTTACTACGGCGAGCTTAAACAGCTTCTTTCCGCATTGGGCGGAAAACGCCCCGACCACGAGGCTTTCGAGCTTTACAAAAAATGGCTCAAAACGTATAAATTTAATCGTGATACCATTCTTCACGCCGCATCTTACGTGAAAAAAGGCGGAATTGCCACTCTCGACACAAAACTGACTTCTTACATGGAACTTGGTTTAACTACGCCTGCCGCAATCGACGCCTACGAGACCGATCGCGCCGAAATGTACAAATTCGCGCGCGCGGTTAATAAAGAACTCGGCGTTTACTACGAAAACAGTGATCACGAAATAAGCAGCTTTTTGCGGCCGTGGCTCGACCTCGGTTTTGAAAAAAAGGCGATTATCGAGCTTGCAAAACATTGCTTTATGCTCGGGCTTAAAACCCTACCCGACCTCGACGCCATCGTAAGGACCTACCTTGCCGACAACGTTCTCACAGAAAAGGGCGTCAAAGAAAAGCTCGGTAATGAAAAACGCAACGACTCGGCAATAGAAGAGCTAATGAAAATAATAGGGCTTCCCGGCGCGGTTAAGGCGGCGTACCGCGCGTTTTATCAAAACTGGTCGGAAGCTTGGGGATTTTCGGACGAGGTTATTTCCTACGCCGCTTCCCTTTCGGTCGGCAAATCCTTTGCATATATAGCCGGCATCCTTGCCGCCTGGAAAAACGAAGGCATTACTTCAATCGATGGGGCGAGGTCTTCTGGTTATAAGCCTGAAAGAGAAATACCCGAAGCGTTTAGAGGAAATATCGCAGAAATTATTTCTGCTGGTACTTTAAATTCCCTTTTTACTGAAATAACGGAGGATGACGATGAATAGTTGCGATAGGATTGTTCGAGATATTGTAAATCGCAGGCGAGAGGATCTCGACGCGGCCGCCATGCTGTGGAACGACGCGCTTCGCGCCGACGAACGCTTACGCGCCGCATTTTCCGATTATCAGGAAGAAATGATTAAAAACGCCAAAGGCGAGCATAGCGAAGTTCAAAAAACGCAGGAAAAACTGATTTCAGAGCTTAATAGACTTGGCCTCGACAAATCGTCTTTTAACCCTCCGCCCCACTGTAAAAAATGTAACGACACCGGTTACGTCGGTGGAAAGTATTGTAAGTGCGTTATCCGCGCCGCTATTCAAAAAGATAAATCCAACCTTACTTTGCCGATAATCGACTTCGATAATTACGCTAAATCCGCCCCACCTGCGATAAAAAAGCTTTACGGCGAGGCACAAAAGTATATCGACTCTTACCCCGACGGCGACAAGTTTTTCTTTAACATTATAGGCAGTCCCGGTACAGGGAAGTCGGTTCTCGCCGCGGCGATCGCCTCGTCGTTTATAGCTAACGGCGCTTCCGTCGTTACCGTTTCTGCTTTTGATTCCGTAAGGCGCGCGCGCGATTATCACACTCATTTTTCCACTGAAAACTACGCCGATAGGTTCACGCCGATGATAGACTGCGAGCTTCTCGTAATCGACGACCTTGGCAAAGAAAGTATGTTAAAAAACATAACACTCGAATATCTTTTTATAGTTTTTGACGAAAGATTTCGTGCAAACAAATACACTGTTATTACTTCCAATCTCACACCCGACGGAATTATCGGTCGCTACGGCGAAGCGATTACATCCCGTCTTTTTAACAAGAAGGTCGCGCTCAACTTTACCGTTTCCGCCAAAAACAGCCGAATTTCTTGATTTAAGGTTCTAAAAATCAAAAAAATTCGCTGATTTTTTACTTTTTTATGATCGACAATCTTAATGTAGAAGATATAGACGCCCTACTAAGTCGCGGCCAAATTTGCGCCGGTAAATTTTGGCGAAATTTTTTTATTGGATTTTATATTTTCGCAGGTTTACTTTTTGCTGTTGCTATCGGTTTTTTAATCGGCGTTCCTTTATCGGTCGGCGAGTTTGATTTTGACATAATTATCACGATTGTATGTTTTAGCGGCGCCGGTCTTTTAATTGTTATTTCTGTTACCCTTATTCGCTTGTATTGCCGCTCGATTGTTAAAAAGACAGAACTTTTTCTTAATGACGCCGTTTTGCTTAACGCACAAGCAAAATCACTTGGGGAACCTTATGTATTTCGTAACACTTTTTATTGTAAAGGCTGCTCTTTGGAAGTGAGTTTTACCTATAACGGCGTTAATTTGTGCCGCCAAAGCAAATACAAAGATATATACATATTCAGCCCCGTGTTTTATAAGTACGTTAACAAATCCGTCTATATCGCCTACTCCCCCACTTATGACGAAGTAATGCTCATAAAGCCCGACAGTCTAAAAAAGCTTAATATCGAGTAACTCATGCTTTTTATATAATTCAATTACCCACTTCGGTGGGTTTTTTCTTATTTCCGTTTCGGTTACCTTTTTAACTTAAAATTATTTCTTTTTGTAACTCAGCGGTTTTTCTTTTTCGCATACTCTTTTTTTGCAATTCACATTTTTTGCATGCTTTTTTCTGATGTTCTATTTTTCTGCATGCTCTTTTTTCCACAACTCGCATTTTTTCTTTTCCGCAATTCGGTGTTTATGTTTTTTCTCAACCTTTTTTTCTCAGATATTTTTTGTTTTATTTTTGCCGTCCGTTATTTGTTCGTTCGCTCTTTTTCGTTCGTTATTTTTCTACAACCTCGTGATCGTATCCTTGTAATTTTTTTTCGGTTATTTGCTTTTTTCCTTATCGTCTATTTTGTGATCGTGGCTTTTTGCTTTTACCTTCCTCTCCGCATTACAACCTCATTGTATTATCTATAATTTATTTTTTTACCATATTTCCCTTTTCATCCGTTTGGTGATTGTAGGCGCTTTACTTTATTTTGTTTTTTCATTTTTCGGTCGCCCCGACGTCAACGGCAAAGCCGTTACTACGCGTGAGCGTTAATAATATTATCGTGCTGACATTTTTTATGTGAACGAGCGATTGACCGAGGACACCACACCTCTACGCGTACACCCACGCGGAATGCGAAATTTTATTTTGTTGTTATGCCGCAATTTGTACTTACGCGAAATGTAAATTATGTGCAGAACGTCTAAGTTCAATCGGTATATGACCTTCCCCGGGGGAAAAGGGACCACGAAGTGGTGGATGATGGCATAACAGATAATAAGCTATTGCAACATGTTATCTGCGCTGTTCTGCCACAACACGCCGTACATTACCCCGAGCTTTTGGGCGACAGGGGGCTATAAAATATTTAAAGGCGAATAGTTAGTATTGACTACCTGATTTTTCCCCAATCTCTACCATTTCCACCGATACACTTTTTTCCTTATCGACTAATTCGTGATCGTCGCCTCTTAACTTTATATTTGCATTTTCCTTTTCCCGACGACGAAAAATTTTATTCTGTCGTCCATGTTAAAAAATCATGATTTACTAAACCGTCGGTTTAGTTACACGGTAGGGTATCCGATAATCCTTATCCATGTTGATTTTTTCTGTCTCATAGCGCCGTCGTTTTGAGAGCGTTTCCATAATTCAAAGCAAAATCGCATGCGTATATTTTTTAATTTCTCTGCGCCGACTTTATTTTCTATTATTCGAGAGCAATATTCGGTTTTCCGAGTCGCCCTATTCTTTTTCTTTATTTTTCTCGATCCTTTTTTTACGCGCGGATTCTCTCAAAATTGTCGACTTCATTATCTCGCTTAAAAAACGGGCGCTCTGTCCTTTTTTTAAAAAATCATGATTTACTAAACCGTCGGTTTAGCTATACGGTAGGGTATCAGGAAGTTTCTTTCCTACATGTATTTTTCTGTCTCAGAACGCCGTTTTTTCAAACAAAAACGCACCCGTCGGGGGTGCGTAAATGCTTTGTATTTATTCTATTAGGTATTACCGTCCTTAGGTTCTTCCGCTACCTGTTCGTCGGCTGTTACGGTAGGCTTCTCGTCCTCGACCGGCACGTCGTTATTATCGGGCTTTACTTCCGGCTTATCTTTCTTTTTCTTTTCGAGGTATTTTGATAAAAGCAGGTACCCTGCAAGAAGCGCCGCGATTAGCAGTAAAAACACGACGCCGACGATATAGTACACCGGGCTGTTCGGATTATTGAATGCGTCAGACGAAATAAATATCATTTGTTCTCCTTTTCCGCACGAGCGGACGAATTTTATTTGGGTTTTTCTGTCTCAGAGCGTTTTAGCTATGCTATCGGTTGTTATAATTACTGATTTCCCTTGCCGCGGCGCGGTTTATATCCCGTTCCTTTTTGACCTGCTTCTTTTCGTAGTTCTTTTTGCCCTTGGCGAGAGCTATTTCCACCTTGACAAAACGACCTTTAAGATACATTTTTACAGGGACGATTGTGTATCCCTTTTCCGCGGCCTTGCCGCACAGCCTTTCGATTTGGGATTTATGCAGTAAAAGTCGTCTCGATCGAGTCGGGTCGGGCGGAAACGCGCCCACTTTTGCGTAAGGGGTGATTCGGCAGTTTTTAAGCTCGAGGTTGCCGTTTTCGACGTGGCAAAAACTGTCGCGAAGGGACACGTCGCCCTTTTTGACCGATTTAACCTCGGAACCCTCGAGCGCAATCCCGGCCTCAAACGTTTCTTCGAAGTAGTAATCGAATACCGCCTTTTTATTGACCGCCACGACCTTATTCTCGGCTTTTTTTACTTTATTATTCTTTCTCTCGACCTTGCTTTTCATAAATTCCTATTTTCCCACGCAAAACCTTTCGAAAACGGAGGATATTACCTTTTCGTCCGCCGCCTCGCCGAGAAGCTCGGTTATAGCGCCGTACCCTTCGTAAAGCGCCGCGGCCACAAGCTCAAGCCCGTTCGCCTTTTTGCTTTCCTCCCGAGCCGCGTTAACCGCGTTGAGACACCGCCTTACGCAATCGAACTGCCTATGATTGCAGATTCCACCCACTTCCTTCGGGCAAAGGTCGTAAATGCGTTCTTTAAGCGCGGTTATGTTTATATTGTACTTGGCGCTTATTTTAATTTTTTCGCCGTCTGTTGCGGATTTATAGTCGGCGCCGACGTCGCTTACGCTGTCGCTTTTATTGATAACGGTAATTGTCGGTTTGTCGAACTTGGGTAAATCGTCCGTTTTGGCGCTCTCAGACACAAAAATTATCGCGTCTGCCGACTTTGCCGCCGCTTTTGTGCGCTCGATTCCGATTTTTTCCACCTCGTCGCGCGTATTTTCGTTCAACCCGGCCGTATCGGTAACCGTAAATTTGCGCCGTTTGTAAATATAGCTTCCGTCAACCGTGTCGCGCGTCGTACCTGCAATGTTTGTTACTATTGCCCTGTCCTCGCCCAAAAGCGCGTTAAGAAGCGTCGACTTTCCAACGTTGGGCTTTCCGACAAGCGCAATTTTAAACCCGTCCTTTAAAATTCTTCCTCCGGCGTATCCCTTTATCTCGTTTTCGAGCCGTTCCGCTATTTTGTCAATCGACTTGTAAACGTCCTCGAGAAGTCTTTCGTCCGTCTCACCGTCCTCTAATTCGTCGCTGTAATGAATTACCGCTTCGATAGTGCTAAGCGCCCTATTCAGAGCTATTTCGACGTCGCTTAAACTCTTTACCCCGTTGAACCTGGCGTTACCGTATGTAAGCTGCTCGGGTGTTTCGGCGTCTATTATATCGGCAAGCGCTTCGCACTCGGTAAGATCGAGCTTTCCACACTTAAACGCGCATTCTGTAAACTCTCCTCGTTCCGCCGCTCGCGCGCCGCCGGCGATAAGCGCTTTAATAATCGTATCTATAATAAGAGTATTTCCGTGCGGATACAGTTCCACTATATCCTCGCCGGTATATGTTTTGGGCGCTTTAAAGTACGCCGCCATTAAATTTTCGGTAAACTCACCGTAAGTGAACACGTTGTATCTTATTTGTCCGGCCTTTATTTTGTTCTTTAAAAACTTTTCCGCTAACTCTTTACTCCCTTTTCCGCTCATTCTGATAATGGCGATCGCCGATTTTCCGTACGGCGTCGCAAGTGCAACAATTATTTCGTTTTTTGAACATACCGTGTTCATAATTTTTCTACTTTTTGTTTATATCTCCATATTTTTTTTAAATTTTGTCCCGTTTTTTTCCTTTTCGGTTGATTTATTATTTAGCCAAAAAACGGACGATGTTTATATGTTTAAGTTGTTTACATTTATTTGAACAGTGTTTATACAGCTTACGCACATAGATATTTTTATAACCTTATCGCTTTATTGTGCTTCGTTTTACCTTTCACCACCGTATTTTGTTGGTGTTGACGGTTATACACATATTGACACCGCCTATTATATATTGCTTTTATCTTTTAAATATATATTATATAAAAAACAAAAGCTACTTTTTGTATACGAATATTCTTCGTTTTATATCCGTTTCAGGCAAAACATAGTCGATTTGGTCCGATAGAGTCATTTTGACCTTGTTTAAGGTCGAAGTTTTTGCCGTTTCGTCGTTTTGGGTTCGGTACAAAATAACTTGTCCGCCGTTTTTAGTTAGCGGCGCGCACAGGGCGAGAGCTTTGTCAACGTCGGCGAGGGCGCGTGCGCAAACCGTGTCGTAGCTTTTGTTGTTTTTGGCAAGCTCTTCCGACCGAGCGTATTCCGTTGTTACGTTTTTAATACCAAGCTCGGATATGCAACGGTGGATGAGCCGCAGCTTCTTTCCCACGCTTTCAACCCCGGTTACGTTTAGCTTTGTTGTGAGTGCGAGGGGCAATGTGGGAAAGCCTCCGCCGCACCCCACGTCGCATACCGTGCCGGTAAAAAGTTCGTAGGGGTAGATACTGTCGAGGTAGTGCTTTATATAAATGTCGTCGATTGACTTTATTGCCGAAATGTTTACTACGGCGTTAACTTGCAGGTATATGTTTGTGATATTATCGAAATCGTCTATTAACTCGGGCGCTTTTACTTTTTCCGTTAAGAAATTAAGTAGGATTTTTCGTCCGTGCGACGATGTGATTTGTTTTTTGAGATTTTCGTCCATTTTTACCTTACGTCGATTCGTAGTTGTTGAACATAAAGCGAAAAAATTTTTCCGCCGTGCTTCCTCGGTCGATAATTTTTACGACCTTGCCTATAATGTTATTTAAAGGGCGCGTTCCGTAGTTTCTTGAATCGCTTGAATAATTTCTGTTGTCGCCGAGGAAAAAGATTTCGTCGCTTGGAACGGTTGTGCAGTTTTTGGTGATTTCCGTTTGCAGCGCCGATTTTTCGCTGTCGGCGTAGGTTTCATTAAGTTTTATTTCGGTTATTTTTTCGGTCGGCTTGTATTCGATTATCGAGATTTTTTTGCGCAGCGACGAGTCGGGATCGTCCACCCACCGCATTTTTTCCAAGATGTATTTTTCTTCCGCAAGAGTAAATCTGTTTTGTCCGGCTTTACAGGTGTACATATCGACATATATTCCGTTTTGACTTTTAACGAACAGAATTTTGTCGCCTTCCAGTCCGATTACGCGTTTTATGAGGATATGCGCCTCTTCCGCGCTTTCTTCCTTTTCGTCCGTCGGGACGTCTATCGTTATGATGTCGCCGCGGTTTAGCGAGTAGTATCGCCGCTGAAGCAGCACGCACTGTCCCGATTCTATGGTGTTTAGCATGCTGTTTCCCTTAATCGGTGAAAACGAATATAGGTAATAGAAAAAGACAAGCCCCGAAAATAATAAAACAAACCCCAAAAGTACGATATCAAACACAATCGGGGTTTTGTTTTTTTTGTTATCAAGAAGGGCGTCGCCTTCCGCTATTGCCACGTTCATTCTACACCCACAGCATCGAGCTGATTATAAATTCTTTTTCCGAGGTGAATTTAATGTATACTGCTTTTGAGAAGTTCGGTAGTACGGCACCGGCGGTGCTCTTAAAATCAGTATTGGAAAGGGTAAATTTGTGCCATTCCGAAGAATTGGCTATCGTTACGTTTGTTTTGTACGTTTCCTTGCCGTCGCTTAAAACAACCGACACGCTCTGTTGCTCGCCGCATACGATAATTTGTAAGAGCGAGTCGTTATTCGCCGTATAGAGCAAATCTCCCAGTTTAAACGAAATAAGCGTTTTTGAATCGCTCGAAACTCCCTGGATTTCGTACGGGCCGGTCTTTACCGTAATGTTTCCCCCGTCCGAGCTTGTCCATACGTCCTTGCCGGCATTTCCGTCAAAAATAAGCTTTTGTTTGAGCGTGGTCGACGCCGTTATGTTAAGCGACTTGGGAATTACCGTAACCATAGTACTGGACGATACAAAACCGTTTTTGTCGGTTACATTGACAAACGCGTACATGGGCCTTGTGTCCTGTAAAACGTTTATACGCGCCATGTACTCGCCGCCGCCGAGGCTTATAAGCGGAATATTGGTCCAATTTCTGAACCGTGAATCCTCTGTGCCATAAGCCGTAAACAGCTCAACTGTGCTGTTCTTGTCCGAATCGTCGGATTTTTCGTTGGTATTGATATTAAAATATAACGAGTTTTCGGAATTGGTGGCTTTCAGTTGCGGTTTTGCCGTGCTTACCGCTTTTGCTGTGTCGCGGAAATACGCCGCTATTTGATCGTACGTTACCTTTATGCCGGATTTAAACGCGCGTTCGCATATTCTGAAGCATTTAAGCGACGCCGTTTGCGACGCAAGCTCTGACATCTCGTCGAGGGAGCCGTCCTCGTCGTTCGTCGATATGGACATCATCAGAGGCACTTTTGTTGCGGCGGCGTATGTGTGGTTATCGAGTGCCGCGCGGTAGTTGATTAAAGGATTTCCCGTTCCGCTTACCTTGGGCAGAACGTTCAGCGACGTGGCGGCAGCCTTTAATCCGTCCTCGAACGCGCACATTTTGTATACCGTGCTTCCGCCAAGCCCTATACCCCAGGCGAAGATATTCTTCTTTTCGTACTTATCTTTTAGCAGCTTTAATGCGCGCCGAGCCATACACGTCCAGGCAAACCAGCGGCTGTTTAGCGTGTCGTCGGGCGCAACGAATTCCGTTTCGCCGCGGCAATTACACGCTTCAAGCGACTTAGGATAAATCGTGTAGCGCGAATCGTCCTTGTTCCTTCCGCTGTAATCGAGTATCGCAACCGTAAACCCGTGCTCGTAGAGCTTGAGCGCAGGTTCCTCGTTACCGTTCGTGTCGGGCAAAAATAGGACGATTCCGTCCGATTTTTCGTTTTCGTATATCTTTAAATAGGTGCGCACCTTGCCGTCCAAAGTGGTGTACCCGTCGAAATAGTACTCGCGTACGTTTTTGCCGTTTATTTGTTTTTCCGACAGCGCGTAGGGATTGAGCGGCAGAGCCGTAACCTCATAATCCTTCCACAAACTGCTAATTCCCGTAATTTCCAAGCTAACGCCTCTATTTACCGAATTTTAGCAATTATATACCTTTTTTTCTCGTTTGTCAAGCATTGCATAACCCATAGAATTTTATCCTTTTTTTGCCGCCGTCAAGCCGTGGCGCTCGATATTTCGGCTCTATTTACGCTCTGCTGCCCGTTACCGCCGCGTCTAAATAATTTTCAACGCACAATTTATTTGAATACGGCGGTATTTAGTTTTATAGTTCATTTGACTGTGTTTTTATCGTTGCGCTCTGATTTTCGCTTGACATCTTTTATGCGCTTCGATATAATTATTTTATACTAATGCTTTTGTGTTAAACGCAAACGCTTACATTAACGGAGGATTATTATGTCTGCAGTAAGAAAAGGCGGATTGGGTAAAGGGCTGGGCGCGCTTCTAAGCGATATCGAAAACGAGTCGTCGTACGGCGGCGGCCCCGACGGCCCGGTTAACGAGCTTCCCATCTCGGAAATCGATCCCAATATCGACCAGCCCCGTAAGGAGTTTGACGACGACGCCCTTTCCGCGCTCGTCGAGAGTATTAAAACGCACGGCGTTATTACGCCGCTTGTCGTTACGCCCAAGCCCGATGGCAGATATCTTATTATCGCCGGCGAGCGCCGTTACCGCGCCGCTAAGGCCGCCGGCCTCGATACTGTGCCCGTGTGCGTTAGGGATTGTACGCCCGTTCAAATTGACGAGCTGTCGCTGATAGAAAACATTCAGCGCGAGGACCTAAATCCTATGGAAGTCGCGCAGGCGATTAAAAAACTGATGGACGACTACGGTTATACTCAGGAACGCGCCGCCGAGCGTATCGGCAAAGCGCGCCCCACCGTCGCCAACCTTTTAAGACTTTTAGAGCTTACGGACGCCGTTCAAAAGCTCGTTTCTTCCGGCAGGCTTTCCGCCGGACATGCGCGCTGCCTGGTAGTTATTTCCGACCCCGACAAGCAGCTCGAGCTTGCCGAAAAAGGCTGCGACGACAAAATGAGCGTGCGCGAGTTTGAAAAGCTTGTCAAAAACACTAAAAACCCCCAAAAACAAAAGCCCACGCCGCAGATCGGCCTCGAACTTAAAGACATGATAGTGCGTATGCAGCGCACCTTCGGAACAAAAGTCAGTCTGCTCGGTAATGACAATAAAGGGCGTATATTTATAGATTACTATAATCCCGACGACCTCGCTCGTCTCGAAAGCATGCTTTCCTTCTTGGAAAATAATTACAATAAGTAACTTTTCCGTCAAACAAAATGTTCCACATGGAACATTTTAAGTTAAATCGGTCAAGATAAAAGGCTCGACAAAATTAAATGTCGAGCCTTATTTTTTGCCGAAAAATCCAAAGCGCAGTGTAAAATATAATTGTTCCACATGAAACATTTTGCCTATTTATATATGCGCAGGTATCCATATAAGCGAGTGCATATAGGAAAGAATGCGCACGTATAAAATAGCGATGATAATAACTACTTTTTACGGCCGATGTCGATATTGTCCTCTTTACGGTTGCGCAAAGCTTTTACGGGGTGTTCTGAAACGGTATAGCGGTAGTCCTCCCCGAATTCGGCGATATAGGAATCGATTACCTTATGGCTGGCCACAACGGACGGATTTTTGTTAACGGCGTTGTTATATCTGAAATACTCGTAGCTGTCGGGAACGTTGGCGATATCGGTGTACTCTTCGAGCACAGCGGTGTTTGTAATTGTGTTTTTAAGAATGTTGCGGATATAGTTTTTGTTCTTTTCGTAGTTGTCGTTAAAGGTTAAGAGCTTGGGGAATTCTCCGTCGGGGATAACCTGTGCCCATTCCTTCTTCTCATACTTTTGAAGAAGCTCTACGGCGTAATGCAGATGGGACAATTCCTGCTCAAAGTGCGCGGTCCAAATCTTTTTGGCGACGTCGTTGCTCTCTTCCGTCATTGCCGAGTAGTAAAGGTAACATTCGGCGTACTCGTGCATTAGCAGACATTCGAGCGGCGTTGTGGTAGAATCCATAAGCGACTCGTACTGGGTAACGTGCTGTTCCTCCACCATTCCGATTTCCAAAAAGAGCTTTCGGCCAAGATCGGACGAGGGATAGAACGTGCCGAGGTTCATATAAAAGTTCATTGTTTGCTGCTCGGCCGCGGTAATAATCATAGTGTTCAGCTTGGTGGATATGGGCGAGGTGGGCGGAATCGCGCGGCGAACGTCGTCAAAAGGGTGTCGGTGTTCGGCAATCGTCGGTCTGCCCGGCATAATCTCGGTGTAAGAGCCGACAAGCTTTTCGCCGGCAACGCCCTGCTCCATTTCGAGAAGATCGCTGAAACGGTATAGGTGGTCGAAGTCCTCGAGAAGAGCAAAGTCGAGGGCGGCTTTAACGTACTTATTCTTTTCGTTTTGAGCGAGAATAGCGGTAAGATCGACCGCAAGCTGCTCGTAGGATATCGTCGTTTCCAGCATTGACTCGTCCTTCGGCTTAAAGAACGAAATGCGTTTTTGCTGCTGTTGCTCCATTCGACGAAGAAGCCCGACGTCGCGCCGCAGGTCGTTGTTTGTCGTGTTGCGAGCGAGATTATGCATAAACCAGCATTGCTCGAACTCGGTCCCGTTTAAGAGAATGGTGCGGACCTTTGTGTAAGCGTCGGTATCGTGCTTGTTGTAAGCGGTCGGGTAGAGCTTCTTCCAATCGGAAGTACATCTTTCTAATGAGTACGATTTTTCTTTGAACGGATTCATGTTCACCTCCAAAGCCAATTATCGCCAACGATAAAAATTTTAAACATAACAACCCAAGCCACGCGATTGCTTATGATATTATAATAATTATATAAAGATAAACAAATAGATAAATTTATCATGAAGGAGGCGAGCGGCGAAAAATCCACAAAAAAGGCGGCGCGCTGAGACAGAAAATTTTCGAAAAAGAAAAATTTTTCGGACGCTCGACGTTAAGCTAAACCGTCGGTTTAGAAAATCAAGATTTTTAGCAAAAAATCGCAGAACAATTAGAGAAGACGTGAGACGTCGTGAGACGGAAAAATGAGATAAACCGTACAAAATTACATGGAAATGGTACAAAGGGGTATAACGACAAATAAATAAACAAAAGCTATAATCACAAGCCTAAAACGGAAGTTTAATTCGGAAATGTTGCCGAAGCGAACGAGAGGTAGGTTTGAATATATAGGAGGTGCAAAAATGACTAAGAATACCAAATCGTCTAAGTCCGGCAACAGCTCGAAGCAGACTGTAAGCGGAACGAAGTCGAAGAAGACGACTTCCACAAAGAATTGCAAATAATCTTCTACATTAAAAAAATACCCGAGCAGCAAACGAGGAAAGCTCGGGTATTTGCTTGCAAAAGAAAATAAAAAGGTATACAATAACCGAAAAAAGTAAAGGCAACCAATGAGAAAAGAGGTCGGACAATACGATAACGACGTAGACATACTTAATGCGATATTAAAGGCGCTGTACAGTGGGCCAAGAGCAGAGTTGGCGGAAAAATTGTTAAAAAGGTTCGGATCTTTTCAAGCGATTTTCCGCGCGTCGCAAGAGGATTTGCTTAGGGTAAAGGGCATGACGGAAACCTCGACAGCGTTCTTTTCCTCCGCAGTTGCCGAGTTTAGGCAGGCATTAAAGCGCGCGGTAAAGGATATAAAGCCGACAAGCGAATACGATTTAATCTATCTCGCAATCGCAATGGACACGGAAAGCGCCGAAAAATACAGAGTGCACATATACACGGACGCTAACGATAAAATAATAAAATGCGAAAAAATGATAAACGAAAGCATTAAAAAGACGGTTGGAATAGCGTGCGGAATAAACGCAGCAAAAATGGCGATAGTGGATTACGGCAGACGAGAGAAGAAAAATCCGCCGGGGCAACCGGAATTAAGGTATATTGACGAAATCATAAAGCCGCTTAACGCCGTCGGGATAGAGTTTATAGATTACATAGATTATATAGGAAGTAAGTTTATCAGCCTTCGCGACGTAATAAACGGTCAAACGCGTTACAAGGAATTTAACGAGGCAAGCAAGGAAAAGTACGAGAAAAACGTAAATTTTCTCGAAAAAATCGGAAGTATACTCGAAGAATGATTAAAAAGTGAATAGAGAAGAATATTAACATTTATTATACTACTTAAATATTCACTGTTACTTACTGCTTATTTACAGCCCCCTTACACAAGGGGGCTTTTTTTCACGCCGCCCGTCATTCCGAGCTTGTCGAGGGTATGCCCACATCCGTCGCTCACTGCGTTCGCACCACCTTCTCCCGGGGGAAGGCAGTTGGACGCAAAGTGAAAAATAATAACAAGTTGTGCGGCTAACGCCTAGATTTCTCCGCTACGCTCGCCGATGGCTCGCTTCGGTCGAAATGATGTGTGGACGGCAAAAAATGCGACTACGCTCAAATTAAACGTTAACGCATTTACATGCCGCACATCATTCCGAGCTTGTCGAGGAATCTAGGCAAACCGTCGCATAGTGAAAAAAATAACAAGTTGTGCGGCTACGCCTGGATTTCTCCGCTTCGCTCGCAAGCTCGCTTCGGTCGAAATGATGGGTAAGCGGCAGGAAAAGCGGCTATGCTAAATTTAGCGTTAACGACTTTTCACGCCGCGCATCACCCCGAGCGAAGTCGAGGGGTCTAGGCGAACCGCCGCATAGCGGTAATTATTAACAAATTGTGCGGCTGACGCCTAGATTTCTCCGCTTCACTCGCAAGCTCGCTTCGGTCAAAATGATGAATGGACGGCAGAAAAAGCAACTATGCTAAATTTAGCGTTAACACCTTAACACGCCGCGCATCACCCCGAGCGAAGTCGATGGGTTTAGGCGGACGCAAAGCGGTAAAGTCTAATAGGTATAAGACTTTCCCCGTGGGCAAATCAAAGGCTTGGCAAATTTGTGGTGTTACGGCATAATATCATTCGCCTTCCTCGTGGGGGGCACGCGTAAACGCGTGATGTCCTCGGTCCCTCGGACATCGTTCGCTAAA